>JBBRLM010000047.1:0-53709 GCA_038231335.1 Mycobacteriales bacterium | reverse complement strand
GTCCCACAACTCCCGCTCCGCGGGCTCCACTCCCTGCACGAGAAGACCATCCCAAGCCGTTACGACCCGAGCCAGCGACACACCGACCGCCCGACCGAGTTTTTCAGCGCCGTCCTAGAAAGGGGCACATGACCTCTTCCGACCTCACCACGTCCACCGGCCGCCTGGCCGGCCGCACCGCGATCGTCACCGGCTCCACCAGCGGCATCGGCGCCGCCATCGCCCGCAGCCTCGCCGACGAGGGCGCCCACGTCGTGGTGAGCGGCCGCGACGCCGCGCGTGGCGACGCCGTGGTCAAGGAGATCCGGGAGGCCGGTGGCCGCGCCGACGTCGTCGCCACCGACCTCGCCGGCACCTACGCGCAGCTCCGCACCTTCGCCTCCGACGCGACGACCGTGCTCGGTGGCCGCGTCGACATCCTCGTCAACAACGCCGGCATCTACCCGGCCACCCTCACCGAGGACCTGCCCGACGACGACCTCGACGCGATGCTCGCGGTCAACATCCGCGCACCGCACGTCCTCGTCGCCGCCCTCGCGCCCGCGATGGCCGCGCGCGGCGCCGGAGTGATCATCGCCATCGGCTCGTGGATGGCGCAGGTCGGCAGCCCGTTCGCCGCGATGTACACCGCCACCAAGGCCGCCGACGAGCAGCTCACCCGCAGCTGGGCCGCCGAGTACGGCCGGCGTGGCGTCCGCGTGAACACCGTCGCACCGGGCGTGACCCTCACGCCCGGCAACGAGTTCGCCCGCGCGGGCCTCGACGCCATGACCGCCGCCACGCCCGCCGGCGTCGTGATCCGCCCCGAGGACATCGCCGAGGGCGTGCTCTTCCTCGCCTCCGACGACGCGGCGATGGTCCACGGAATCACCCTCTACGTCGACGGCGGCATCTCCGCCACCCGCCTGAGCTGACCTCAGCGGCCCGTCGAGCCGTCGATCTGCTCGCGGAGGATGTCGGCGTGGCCGGCGTGCCGGCCGGTCTCCTCGATCATGTGCACCAGCACCCACCGCATCGACGGCGCCGACCGGCGTCGCCCGGCCCGGGGCGCGGGCAGCGTGAGGTCCTCCCACTCCTCGATGACCTGGTTCGCCCGTCGCACGGTGTCCCGGTAGTCGGCGAGCAGCCTCTCGGCCGTCTCGCCCGGGTTCGGCCGCATGGTGGCGGCCCAGTCGTCGACGTCCTCGCCGAGGAGGTAGAGCCGTTCGACGCAGGCCAGGTGCTTGACCAACCCCAGGAGGCTGGTGCCGGACGGGACACCGGCCGTGCGGACCTGCGGTTCCGGCACTCCCTCGGCCTTGGCCGCGATCGCCGCCCGGAGCTGGTCGAGGAAGCCGAGCAGGACGGACTTCTCGTCGGTGCCGGTCCGGGGCGGCTGGGTATCGGTGCGGGACATCGTGGTTCTCCGTCTCGTGGGTTCAGCCGGCGGCCCGGCCGAGGACCAGGACGTTGTCGATGAGGGTGGCGGTCTCCCCGGCGGGCCCGGTGGCCTCCCGGCAGGGCGCGTCCGCGCGCAGCACCGACCACTGCTCGGGATCCAGCTCCAGCCCGGCGGCGATCTCTGCGGGCGCAGGGAAGCGGGCGTCGGGGTCCTGGTTCCACGACCACGGCGCGGCGGAGCCGTGGTCGACGATCAGGAGCACGCCGCCGGGGCGCAGCGCGTGGGCGCCCGTGCGCAGCACCTGGCTGCGGGCCGTCTCGAACGGCGTGTGGAAGTACTGCGCGGAGACGAGGTCGAACTCGCCGGCGGGGAACGTCGCGGCCAGGTCGTGCTGTTCGGCCACGACCCGCTCGGCGATGCCGAACTCGCGGGCACACTGGCGCACCCCCTCCACGGCGACGGCCGAGATGTCCGCGGCCGTGACCTGCCAGCCGTGCCGGGCGAGCCAGACCGTGTCGCCCCCTGTCCCGCAGCCCAGATCGAGCGCGGTGCCGGGGACGAGCGGTTCCGCGGTCTCGACGAGGATCGGGTTGGCGCGCCCGCCCCACCCGCCTCCACGAGCGCGGTAGTGCTCGTCCCAGAAGGTCGCGGCGGCGTGCGTGTCGGTGTGTCGGGTGGTGTCCACGGGCGAACTGTGACCGACCACGTATCCGAACAGCAACGATTCTTGCGGATCGGCAAATTATCGGGACTGGTCAGTCGTTGACCGCGGACAGGTGCGCGCGCTCCCCCGGCGCGCCGACCAGCATGAGCAGCTCCGCCGGCTTGTCGTCGACGCTGCCGATCCAGTGCGGCACGTGGGTGTCGAATTCCGCGGCCTCTCCCGGGCCGAGCCGCAGATCCTGCTCACCGAGTACCAGCCGGACGGTGCCGTTCAGGACGTAGAACCACTCGTAGCCGTCGTGCGACTGCGGGGTCGATCTCGGCGACCGACCAGCGGGCGGATAGATCACCTTGAACGCCTGCAGTCCCCCGGCCCGCCGGGTGAGTGGCACGAAGACCAGCCCGAAACGCCGTACCGGACGCAGGTGGACGCGCGGATCGCCGGTCGGCGGCGCCTCGACCAGGTCGTCGAGCGGCACACCGTGCGCCCGCGCCAGCGGCAGCAACTGCTCCAGCGTCGGACGCAGCCGCCCGTTCTCCAGCCGCGACAGGGTGCTCGCCGTCAGGCCGGTCTCCTCGGCGAGGCCGGCCAGCGTCACCCCCCGCGCCCGGCGCAGACCCCGCAGTCGCATCCCGACCCCGGCCAGCACGTCCTGCTCGACTCTTCCCATTCCCTCATCGTGCCGATCGGCAACTTTTCTTGCAATTCCAACAGAGCGGTGCTGATCATGCCTGTCGGAGCCGCCTCTGCCGTCGGGACCGGGGCCTTCGACTCCGCCACCCGCGACGACGCCAGGTTCAACCGCACGTTCCGCCACGAGTTCGCCGACGTCGACGGCGTGCGCATGCACTACGTCACCGGTGGCACCGGCCCGCCGCTCGTCCTCCTGCACGGACCCCTTCCCGGCCCGGGGTTCAGCGCCGCGCCGTCGAGGTCCCCGGATCGGGCCACTGGCCACCCGAGGAGAACCCCGCCTTCGTCACCGCCGAACTGCTGGCCTTCCTCAGGGGCTGAGGGCTTCAGGAGGCGTGGTTGTCGAACAGCACCAACGCCGCCGCAGTGTTCGACGCCGGCACGAAGTAGGTGTCGTGCACCCTTCGGACCTGCTCGTTCATCGCGCCGCGCATGATCAACCACATGATCATCTCGATGCCCTCGGAGCCTGCCTCCCGGATGTAGTCCTCCCGGGACAGGGCCGCCAGCTTCTCCGGGTCCGACTCGATCGCCTCGAGGAACATCGCGTCGAAGCCGGGGTTGATGAAACCCGCCCGGCTCCCGGCGAGCTGGTGGGACATCCCGCCGGTGCCGAACACCGCGACCCGGGTACCGGCGCCGAAGGAGGCGATCGCCCGCCCGATGGCCTGTCCCAGCGCGTAGCAGCGCGCCGCTGTGGGCTGCGGGTACTGGATGACGTTGACCATCACCGGCACGACGGCACACGGCCAGGCCTCGCCCGGGTCCGGGCAGTAGACCGAGAGCGGCACGGTGAGACCGTGGTCGACCTCGAGCTCCTGGAAGACGGTCATGTCGAACCCGTCGTCCATGAGCGACTCCAGCAGGTGCAGCGCGAGCTCCGGATGACCGACGACATCGGGCACCGGACGCCGGCCGAAGCCCTCGTCCGCTACCGGGAACCGCTCGGCGGTGCCGATGCCGAACGTCGGCACGACGTCCAGGTCGACGCCGTTGGCGTGGTCGTTGTAGACCACGATCGCGACGTCGGGCCGGTGCTGCGCCATCCACTCCCGGGCCGGCCGGTAGCCGTCGAACAACGGCTTCCACCGCGGCTCCTCGGTCCTCCCCCGGTCCATCGCCGCCCCGATCGACGGCACGTGCGAGGTCCCCAGACCCCAGATCACCTCAGCCATCGGTCCGTCCTCCCTTGCGCATGACCGCCACGAACTCCTCCTCGGTCATCCCGGTGAACACACCACCGAGGTACTGCATCGAGTGGCCGTCCATCATGGCCAGCTTGTAGACGTAGAAGATGGAGCCGCCGAGATCGATCATGCCCTGCCAGTCGCGGGCCAGCACCGCCTCCTGCTGCTGCGGGGCCAGGCCGAACGCCGCGCAGTACGACGCCTCGTCGGCCCGGAACCGCTCACGGCTGCCGGCGAACCGCAGGCTCATGAACAGCTTGTTCATCCCGAAACCCCGCCGGCTGCTGTGGCCGTCGAAGACCGGGGTTCCCGGTACCTCGAACCTCGGTTCACCCGCCATCGCGGCCTCCGTCGGTGGCGGTCATGCGCGTTCCTGAGGGTGCGTGGCCAGCGCTTCGACGGTGACGTCGAGCCACGGCGCCATGGGCAGCGACATCAACGCGTCGTGCAGCTCGGCCGGATCACCGGCCTCGTACAACCCGACCGTGGCGTTGCGCCCCGGCACCCGCCACAGCCGCTTCAGCACGCCCGCCGCGCGCAGCTCCACGGCTCGGGCGCGCTCACCGGCCCGCAGCTCCGCCCGGCGTTCCGCCGGGGTGTCGGCGGGCAGCCGGTTCTCGGAACGGACGAGGAACTCCACAGGTCACTCCTGATGTCGGTCGGGGTCAACGGATCAGCCCGAGCAGGACGTCGGTGAGCGCCTTCGGTGCGGTCACCATCGCCTCGTGCCCGGTGTCCAGGTCGTGCACCGGCCAGCCCCGCTCGCGGGCGCGGTCGGCGTGGGCGCGGAAGACCCGCATCCAGCTCACGCACTCGACGAACGCGGCCGGGACGGCGTCGACCGCACCGGTGAGGCGCAGCGGGTCGGTGTAGGTCTTCCACGGGTGCGGGGTCAGTCTCGGGGTCAGCCAGTCGAGGTCGGCCGGCTCGGTCACGCCGAGCACCGACAGCTTCCGAACCGGGACGAGCCAGCCGAAGCCGGTCTCCGCCGCGGACTCGGCCCAGTGGTGCGCGACCGTCTCGGGCTGCAGCGCCACCGCCGTCTCGCCGTCGTCCCCGACGAAGGCGTCGAGGTAGATGCGTTTCGCGATCACCGTGGGCCGCCGGTCGGCCACCGCGGTCACCACCTGACCGGCGTAGCTGTGCCCGACCAGGACGACATCGGTCAGCCCGAGTACGTCCAGCAGCCGGACGACGTCCTCGACGTGGGTGTCCAGGCCCACCTGCGGGGACAGCAGGTGCGCACGCTCCGAGAGGCCCGTCAGCGTCGGGGCGTGGACCTCGTGGCCGGCCGCGCGCAGCAGCGGCGCAACGCGGTCCCAGCACCACCCCCCGTGCCAGGCCCCGTGGACCAGGACGAGCGGTTTCGCGCTCACGTGCCCTCCGGCATGTCGTCGACGTAGGTGACGCCGAGGCGTTCGAGCGTGGCTCGCATGCCGTAGACGTCGAGGCCGAGCACCCCCACCTGGAACTTCTCCCGCTTCTCCTGCTCGTTCGCCTCGCGCGCCACCGATGCCGCGGCCACCGCGGGCGCCTCCTCGCGCGGCACGACGAGCACCCCGTCGTCGTCCGCGACGATCACGTCACCCGGGCGTACCGCAGCGCCGGCGAGCACCACCGCCACGTTGACCGAGCCGGGCGTCGCCTTGACGGTGCCCTGCGCGGACACCGCACGCGACCACGCCGGGAAACCCATCGCGGTCAGCTCGGCGACGTCGCGCACACCGGCGTCGATGACCAGCCCGAGCACGCCGCGGGCGGCCAGCTGCGTGGCGAACAGCTCGCCGAACATGCCGTCGGTGGAGGGTGACGTCGTGGTGACGACGAGGACGTCGCCCGGCCCGCACTGCTCGATGCAGGCGTGGATCATGAGGTTGTCGCCGGGCTGGCTGAGCACGGTGACGGCGCGGCCGGCGATCCGCGCACCCGGGTAGACCGGCCGGAGCACCGGGTGGGTCAGGCCGCGGCGGCCCATCGCCTCGTGCGCGGTCGCCACCCCGACGCGGCCGAGTGTCTCGACGGCGTCCGGGGCGGGGCGCCGCCGCGTCCGCACGATCACGTTCCGCCCGGTCATCGCAGCTCCTCCCCCACCGTCGGGAAGGTCCGCTGGTAGGCCTCGGAGTGGGTGACCGTCGCCGGAGCACCGTTGCGCACGGCCTGGACGCCGCGGCGCGCACCGAGATCGGTGTAGTACCGCAGCAGGTGGCCCTGCGCGCCGCTCATCGCCTGCATCGCCTTCACCTTCCGGTCGAAGACCGAGGAGATGTCGAGCAGCAGGTCCGGGACGAAGCCGCACACCTCGGGCTGGTGCGGTTCGAACTGCAGCACCTGGGCCGCGCCCAACGGCGTGGTGGCGCGGTCGTGCCCGTCGGCCTGGGCGACCATCCGCGTCAGCAGCGTGGTCTCGTGGGCCAGATTGTGGTCGCGGTTGTAGGGGTCGTCCGCGACGTGGGTGAGCAGCACGTCGGGGCGGTGCTCGCGCAGGATCCCCACGAGGCGCTCCTGCGCCGCCTCGTCCACCCGCAGCGGGTAGTCGCCGAGGTCGAGGAACTCGATGCTCGCACCCAGCACATCGGCGGCGGTGGTGGACTGCTCGCGGCGGGTCTGCTTGACCACGTCCAGGGTCATCCCGTCCTGCTTCCACAGGCCCTGTGACTCTCCGCGTTCCCCGAAGCTGAGGCACACCACGTGCACGGCGGAGCCGCGCTGCGCGGAGAGGGCGACGGCGCCTCCGGCGCGCCAGACGAAGTCGGCGGCGTGCGCGCTGATGACGAGCACGGACGGGATCGTGTTGTCGGACATCGTTCTCCAGGTCTCCCGGGTTCGGGCGTCGGAGGTCCACTACCAGGTGAACCGCTCGACGTGCAGCTCATGACCACGGTAGGAAGTTCCCGCCCCCGCGGGATCGGCCCGATGACAGCTCTCGGCGACCGACGTGACGGGTGGCGCCTACGTCATCCGTCGCAGCTGATGCTCCGGCGGCCGGTCAGACGGGCGGCAGGATGAGCCCCTCGCGGACGGCCAACAGGGCGGCCTGGGTGCGGGAGGAGAGCTGCAGCTTGCCCAGCACGTTGCTGACGTGGGTGCGCGCCGTTCGCTCGCTGATCACGAGCAGGTCGGCGATGTCGCGGTTGGAGTGCCCCTGCGCGATCAACGTCAGGATCTCCCGCTCCCGCCCGGTCAGTGCCGTCAGCCCCACCGACGGGGAGGTCATGCGGCGCGTCAGCTGGCGGGTGACGGCCGCGTCGAGGTGCACCTCCCCCGCCGCCGCGGCCCGGACGGCGGCGGCCACCTCCTCGGGCTCCGCGTCCTTGAGCAGGTAGCCCGCCGCCCCGGCCGCGAGTGCGGCGTGGACGCGTTCCACCTCGCCGAAGCTGGTGAGCACGACGACCTTCACCTCGGGATGGTCCCGGGTGATCGCCTCGGTGGCCTCCACCCCGCCCATGCGGGGCATCTGCAGGTCCATCAGGACGACGTCGGGCAGGGGCTCGCCGAGGGTCCGCCACCGCTGCAGCACATCGAGGGCCTGGCAGCCGTCGGCCGCCTCCCCGATCACCCGCAGGGCGGCGACGGTGTCGACGTAGGCCTGGAGCCCACGGCGGACGATCGCGTGGTCGTCCACGACCATGATCGTGATCTCGTCCGCCGTCATCGCTTCGCGTCCCCCTCGACGAGTCCTTCGACGAGCACCGGCGCGTCCGGAGCCGGCAGCGTCACCCGCACCGTCCAGCCACCCGACGGGCGGGGGCCGGCGTCCAGCCGGCCACCCCAGCGGCGGGTCCGTTCCCGCATGGACACCAGTCCGAGCGTCTGCTGGGCGTCGGGCTGGGGGCCGGGCGCGGGGTGGGGCGCGGGACCGCTCCCGTCGTCGGCCACCTCGACGACCAGCCCGCCGTCCTCCGCCGCGCCGAAACGGACGTCCACCGACCCGGCGCCGGCGTGCTTCACGACGTTGTGCAGCGCTTCCTGCACGATGCGGTAGAGGTCCTCCTGGACGTCGACCCCGCAGGCCGGATCGAGGCCTTCCGACGCCTCGACGTGGACGACCAGCCCGCTGCGCACCTCCAGTCCCGCGGCGTGGGCCCGCACGGCGTCCACCAGGCCCCGCTCGACCAGATCGAGAGGACGCAGCTCGAACACGAGCCCGCGGAGATCGGCAAGGGCGCTCTGCGAGAGTTCCGCGAGTTCCTCCGCCCCGCGACGCACCCGGGCCGGATCGGCGCCGTCGACCAGGGCGCGCAGGGCCGTCGCCTGCATGCGCATCGAGAACAACTGCTGCACCACCGAGTCGTGCAGGTCCCGGGCGAGGCGCCGGCGCTCGTCGAGCTGGGCCTGCGACCGGGTCTGGGAGAGGAGCGCGGCGGTGTCGATGGCGACGGCCGCGTGGTCGGCCATCGCCTCGAGGAACGCGAGGGAGTGGGCACCGGGGTCGTCACCGGGGGCGTAGTAGGCGTTGATCACACCGAGGGGACGGCCGCGCACCACCAGCGGCATCGACACGAAGCTGTCCCAGTCGGGGTGGTCCATGATCGCGTGCAGCGGCGCCCACCGCGGATCGGCCATGATCGCGGGCTTGCGGTGCAACACCACGATCGGCCTCCGCTCCTGGAAGGCCTCCAGGAAGTGGACCCGCGCGCCGAGCCGCCGGCAGGCGCTGAGCCGCTCGACGAAATCTGCGGCGGCGCCGAAACCGGCCATGCCCAGCAACCGCACGTCCGCGTGCGGGTCGTCGATGGCCTTAATCTGGACGGCGGAGATGCTCGCCGTCATGACGACCTCGTTCGCCACCGCGTCCAGGGTGGCGTGCAGCGAACCCAGGTCGGCGACACTGGAGGCGGCCCGCGTGATCGCGGTCAGCCGCTCCTGCTGCCGCACCGTGTCGGTGACGTCGCTGAACCAGACGACGCACCCACCGCCGGCGACCGGGGCCAGCCGCTGCTCGAGGTCCCGGCGGCGCCCGTCCGGTGCCGTCCACGACGTGCGGCTGCGGTCCTGCTCGCCGCGGCCGAACGGGGCCGGGTGACCGAGAAGCGCCTCGGCCGGCAGGCCGAGGATCCGCGTCGCCGCGGCGTTGAGCGCGACGAACCGACCGTGGTCGTCCAATTCGGCCAGCCCGTCGGCGGACACGTCCACCATGGCACGCAGAACCCCATCGTCCACCGTGCCACCGGACACGTCACCCGACACGTCACCGGACACGCAGCCGCACCTCCCCGTCGCGGGCGGGTCCGCCCGGCCCGACCGTACCGACCCGGCCGTCCGCACGGACGTGATCAAGCCGGGTGGCCCACCGAGTGGGTGTCCATGAACTCCCGCAGCCCCTCGATGCCCATCTCACGGCCCATGCCGCTGTGGCCGAGCCCCCCGAACGGGGCTCGTTCGTCGAGGTGCGCCGGGCCGTGGGCGTTGACGAAGGTGTAGCCCGAGCGCAGCTGCCGGGCGATGCCGCCCGCCCGGCCGGGGTCGCTCGTCCACACCGAGGAGCACAGCCCGAACAGGGAGTCGTTGGCGCGCGCCGCCGCATCCCGCTCGTCGTCGAACGGGAGGACGGGCAGGGTCGGCCCGAACTGCTCCTCGACCACCACCCGGGCGTCGTCTGCCGGGTTGAGGACCAGCGACGGGCGCAGGAAATGGCCGTGCGACAGGTCGGCACCGGGAGCGGCCCCACCGAGCTCGCGGACCTCGGCGCCACCGTGGCGCCCCTGATCGAGCAGCCCCTCCACGTAGTTCTTCTGCGCCGCGTGGTGCAGCGGACCCATCGTCACGTTCCCGTCGAGGCCGTGCCCGAGGCGCGTCCCGGCGAGCAGGTCCGTGAGCTTGTCCACGATCTCGTCGTAGCGCGACCGGTGTACGTAGAGCCGCTTCACGGCCATGCAGACCTGCCCGGTCGAGTCGAACGTCCCGGTGCACAACCTGCCCACGGCCCCGGGGCCGAGGTCGGCGTCGTCGAGCACGAGAGCCGCGTCGTTCCCGCCGAGCTCCAGTGCCACGCGGGTCAGCGTGCCCGCCGCCATCGCCATGATCCGGCTGCCTCCGCCCGGGCTCCCTGTGAAGCACACCTTCCGGACCCGGTCGTCGGCGACCAGCGCGCTGCCGATCTGGGCATCCGCCCCGGTGACGACGTTGAGCACGCCCGGCGGGAGGAGTGCAGCCACCTGCGCGACGGTGCGCACCGTGGCCAGCGGGCAGGACGGCGGCGGCTTGACCACGACGGTGTTGCCGGCCAGCAGCGCGTAGGGCAACGACGCCGCCAGGATCGCGAGCGGCCAGTTGAACGGGACGATGATGGTGACGACGCCGAGCGGGACGTGCGAGACCTCCGTCCGGAACGGGGGCGCGGGCAGTGTCGTGACCCGGTCGACCTCGTCGGCCAGCCCGGTTGCGAGCCCGAAGCGGTGGGCGAACACGATCGAGTCGACGAACGACTCGCCCCGCACCTTCCCGTTCTCCCGGGTGAGCACCTCGGCTGTGGCGGCCCGGTCGGCCTCCAGCGGCGCGAGGGAGGCGAGCAGCAGCTCCGCCCGCTCCTGCGGTGTGCGCCGTGACCACCCGGGGAAGGCGCGGTGCGCGGCCGCCACGGCCGACTCGGCCTGCTTGGCCGTGGCTGCGGCGGCGTACCCGACGACGGACCGCCGGTCCGCCGGGTCGACGACCTCGAGGCGATCGTCGCCGCTCTGCGCCTGGCCGTCGATGTAGAGCTCGGTGCTGATCTCGGGCAGCTGGTCGGGCGCGGTCATCGGGCGGCTCCTCCGTGTCCGGGCATGATCAGGACCGGCTTGACCACGTCACCGGAGTAGGACGCCTCTTCGGCGTCGGCGATGCGGTCGAGCGGGAAGGTCTCGATGAGCCGGTCGAACGGGAACCGGCCCTGGAGGTGCAGATCGATCAACGCCGCGATGAGGCGCGGGCTGCGGCCGCTGCCCCCGAGGGTGCCCTGCACCGTCTTGCCCCAGAGCGTCGTCAGGTGGTCGGCGGTGAACTCGGCGCCGGCCGGGGCCCCGCCGATGAGGACGCACTGCCCGAGCATGCCCACCGAGTCGATCGCCTGCCGGACCACGGGCACGACGCCGGTGCACTCGAGCGCCGCGTCGGCGGGGCCGTTGCAGATCTCCGCGACGGCGCGCACGGGGTCGGTCTCGGCGGCGTTGACGGTGTGGGTGGCGCCGAGCTCGCGGGCCAGCGTCAGCCGCGACTCCTTGCGGTCCACGGCGATGATCACGGTGGCCGCCGAGCAGCGCGCCGCCATGACCGCGGCCAGTCCCACCGTGCCGGCCCCGTAGACCACGATCGAGGCACCGGGCCGCGGGCGGCCCCATCAGCTCCAGCGGCATCCCCTCCGGCACGGGGACGAGCGCGTTCGCGCTGGTCAGCGAGTAGCCCGCGAAGGACGACTGGCCGAAGAAGTGGCTCGCCAGCGGTTGCCCGTCGAGCGTCCGCAGCGCTGACGGCCCGCCCGGACGGTGCCCGCCACCGACGAGTTCGCCGAGCCGCAGGCAGTAGCGGGGCTCGCCGTCGAGGCAGTTGCGGCACTCACCGCACCAGGGCCACCCGATGACCACGCCCTGGCCCTCCCGCACCGACGTCACCCCGGCCCCGACGGCGGCCACGACACCGGCGCCCTCGTGGCCCAGCACACCCGGCAGGGGGAACGGGAAGTCGCCGCGCCGAGCGATGCCGTCGGTGTGGCAGAACCCGGTGGCCACCACCTCGACCAGCACCTCACCCGGTCCCGGCTCGTCCACCTCGACGTCGCGCAGGATGAACGGTCCGTCGATCTTCTCGACGACCGCTGCGGTGGTCTGCACTGGTTCTCTCCTCGGAAGGGTTGGAGTGGTCACCGCGTCGACGGGCGGCGGACGAGCCGGGACAGCGTGACGGCGATGACGAGGGCCGCGCCGTAGAACAGCTGCTGGGCGAAGTCCTGCGCCCCGAGCAGCTGCAGCCCCGCGACGCCGGTGGCGAGGAACAGCACCGCGATCCCGGTGCCCAGAGCGTTGAAGCGTCCGGGTTGGATCGACGTCGCGCCGAGGAACACCGCGGCGTAGGCGGGCAGCAGGAAGGTGTCGACCGATGACGGGCCGGCCGAGCCGGTGGTGCCGACGTAGAGGACCCCGGCCAGGGCCGCGACCGTTCCGGCCAGGACGAACGCGCCCACCCGCACCCGGGTGGTCCTGATCCCGCTGAGCGTCGCGACCTCGCGTGACTGCCCGACGAACAGGGCCCGCATGCCGATCGGGGTGAAGCGCGCGACGTAGAAGATCACCAGCATGACCAGCACGCAGTAGTAGAACTGGACGGGCACGGTGAGGATCTGGCGCAGGTAGGTCCACTCGGCCAGGGCCCCGGACACGCCGACGACGGTGGTCGAGTTCGCCAGCCAGAAGACCAGGCCGGTGAAGAACGTCCCCGTGCCGAGCGTGACGATGAACGGCTCGGTCCGGAACAGCACCACGAACAGGGCGTTGAGCGCTCCGCAGCCGGCGCCGACGACGACGGCGATCAGGCAGGCGAACCCCACCGGCACCCCGTGCTGGACGTTGAGCACCGCGACGACGATCGCGGCGAGCGCGCCCGTGGCCCCCAGCGAGAGGTCGATGTCGCCGACCATGGACGGGATGAGGGCGGCGAGGGCCAGCATGAACAGGATCGACTGGGAACCGAGGATGCTGGTGAGGTTGCCGGCCGAGAGGAACCGGTCCGGGGCGATGATCGAGAAGACCACCACCAGCAGGAGCCAGGCCGCCGGGAGCGCGGACCGCTCGGCCCACTGGCCGAGCGACCGGCCCGCCGACGGGGCGGAGCGCACGGGCGCGCGCGGCGCGGGTGGCGTCCCGGGGGGCTCGGTGGTCCGGGCGGTCGTCACGGGTGCGCCTTTCCTGCGGTCGAGAGGGATGATTCGGTGCCGGCCCGGGCGGCGGCGTACACCCTGGTCGAGACGGCTTCCGGGCTGATGCCCGGCCGGACGATCTCGCCGGCGCACCGGCCGTCGCTGATCACGACGACGCGATGGCACACCGCGGCCAGCTCGTCGACGTCGCTCGACACCCAGACCACGGCCATGCCCGTGGTGGTGGCCCGGTCGATCACCCGGTAGATCTCGGCGCGCGCGGCGACGTCCACGCCCTGCGTGGGCTCGTGCAGCACCAGCAGGCGTGGTCCGATCTCCAGCCACTTCGCGAGCACGACCTTCTGGGCGTTGCCCCCGCTGAGGGTGCCGACCGCGACCGACGTGCGCCGGGGCCGCACATCCAGCTGCTCGGCCCGTTCGTCGGCCGCGGCGCGCAGCTCGCGATGCCGCAGCCGGCCGGACCGGTGGAACCGCGGCGCGACGAGCATCATCATGTTCTCCGCGACCGAGACGGCGGTGGCGATGGCGTCACGCCGGCGGTCGGCCGGGATCAGCGCCATGCCCATCGCCACGGCGGCGGCCGGGCTGTGGCGGGCGAGGTCGACGGCCGCGTCGCCCAACCGGAGCGTGCCGCGGGCGGGCCGGGCCCCGAACAACAGGTAGGGGACGTCCTCGGCGCCGGAGCCCATCAACCCGGCCAGTCCCACGACCTCCCCCGGGGCCACCTCCAGGTCCAGGTCGTGCACCCGACCGCCGCTCAGGCCGGTGACCGTGAGCGTGGGGACCCCGGTGACGAAGCCCGACCGGTCGGCCGGGGCTGCGGTCGTCCGCGTCGCCGCGGCGGCGGACGCCGAGCCGACGATCAGCTCGACGATCCGGTCGTCGGAGACCTCGCTCATCGTGGCGGTCGCGGCCACCCGGCCGTCCCGCAGGACGGTGACCCGGTCCGCGATCGCCCGTACGGCCGGCAGGTCGTGGGAGATGAACACGACGCTCGACCCCGATGCCACGACCTCCCGGACGAGGTCGAACAGGAACTCGACCTCGTGCTCGGGCAGGAACACCGTCGGTTCGTCGAGGACCAGGACCGACGACGCGGCGCCCGTCCGGTCGCGGTACCGCCCCAGCTGGTCGGCGGCCCGGGCGATGGCCACCAGGGCCTGGTCGACCGGTGGGAGGTCGTCGACGACGGCCCGGGGGTCGACATCGACGCCGTACGCGCCGAGCATCTCCGAGGCGCCGCGGATCTCGCGGCGCCAGCTGATCCTCCGTTGTGCCGGACCCCCGCCGCCGAGCGAGCTCCCGAGCAGGTTCTCCACGACCGTCAGGGGTTTGGCCAGCCCCAGGTCCTGGTGGACGAAGCTGAGACCGAGGCCACCGGCCGCGCCGGCCGCCATCGGCAGGTCGACCTCCCGGCCGTCCACGGCGAGGAAGCCACCGGGCTCGGGCACGTGGACTCCGGCGAGGACCTTCACCAGCGTGGACTTCCCGCACCCGTTCTCACCGAGCAACGCGAGGACCTCACGGTGCTCGACCCGCAGGTCCACGTCCCACAGGGCGCGGGTGGCCCCGAAGACCTTCGAGATGCCGCGCAGCTCGAGCGCCGCCGTCAGAGACCCCATCTCAGGAGACCCCATCTCAGGAGACCACGGCGTTCTGCCACAGCCCGCGGTAGCCCTGGACGAAGCTGTCGCCGAAGCCGCGGGACGGGCCGGAGAACTCGCCCACGTTGTCCGGGGTGAACAGCCGGTACGGCGCGAAGGCCTTGTCGGCGGCGACGGCAGGCTGCCCGGACATCACCCGGAACAGCTGGTCGGCGCCGCTGTAGGCCATCCACGACGCGTCCGGGCCCATGTTGGTGCCCATCAGGTTGGCCGGGTCGGCCATGAGCGGGACGACGTCGGGCGTCAGGCCGAAGCCGTAGAGCATCGCGCCGCGGTTGGCCGATCTGAGGGCCGGCAGCACGAACGGTGACTGGGCGTCGTACACGGTGAACACGGCCTTGATCTTCGGGTTGCGCACCAGCGCGGACTGCACGGCGCCGGTCAGCTTCGTCGGCCAGTCCGGGATCGAGACGTTGATCGAGTCGACCTGGCAGGTGGAGCAGTACTTCCCGATCTCCGCCTTGACGGTGTCGCCCATCCCGGCCGACGGCGGGTTCTCGTTCGAGGTGATCACCAGCGAGTCGATCGCCTGACCGTTCGCCCGGGTCAGCGCCGAGGCGACGCCCATCCGCATCGCGCGGTCGAACTCACCGTCGGTCTGCCCGGCGATCAGGTCCGAGGCCGGCTGGGAGACGTCGGCGAGGTGCAGGTCGACGACCTTGATGCCGGCGGCCTTCGCCGCAGCCATCTGCGGGGCGAGTGCGGCCGGGTCGATGCCGCAGACCAGCGCGACGCCGTCGTAGTGCTGGGTGATCGCGAGGTTCATGCCCTGCACCCAGGCCTGGGGGCCGCCGTTGTTCTGGAAGTAGGTGCTGCCCGTCATCCCGACGCTCTTGGCGATGTCCACGATCTCCCGCGAGTTCGTGTCGCAGGTGGTGACCTGACTGCTCACCGGCATCGAGAGGATCTTCCTGCCCGCCAGGCCCGCGACGGAGAAGGCCGGGCCCGGCGCCGCGAACGTGGGCTGGGTGGAGGCGGCCGCGAGCTCCTGCTTCAGCGTGGCGAGGTCGGCCGCGGAGACGGCGGTTCCCGAACCCCCGGACGCCGACGACGCGGGACCCGGGGCGGCGCAGCCCGCCAGCACGGCGATGGCGACGGTCGTCGTCACGACCGACACGCGACGCCGGAGTGGTCGATCGAAACGGTGAGACATGCATGGTCCTGTTCGTCGTCGTGAGCGACGGCGCGATCACGGAAGACCGTGTCGATCCGGTGGCGCAGGTCACGCTACGAATCGGGCTCCTGCTCCACACACCGCATCCGACGGCTGTCCGGCAAGGCGTAACGGTGGGCTCGAACGAGACATTCGTCCTACGCCGGAGCCCCGGGCGTGCCCCGATGGACGCCCCGGACGTCCGACTACCCTCCAGACATGGTCATGACGTGTCCTGACGGGCCCCCGGCGTGAGCGCGGACCGTCCCGATCTGGCGGAGACGGCCAGGCGGTGGACCGAGGAGCTCGGCGACATCCGCACCGAGCCGTTCCTCATCGCCGCGACCGTCCAACGGTTGTCGCTGTACGTGGAGCGGGAGTTCACCGCGCTGGCACGGGCGCGCGACGTCGGGCCCGGGGACCTGCGGATCCTGCTCGTGCTGGCCCGCACCAATCCCGGACACGCGCTGGCGCCCAAGGAGCTGTTCCGGCAGCTGCTGATCACCTCGGGGGCCGTGAGCAAGCAGGTGGATCGCCTCGTCGAGCGCGGACTCGTACGGCGCATCGCCGATCCGGACGTGCTGCGCGGTGTGCTCGTCGAGCTGCTACCGGCCGGCCACGAGCTGGCCGACGACGCGATGCGGTCGCTCGTCGGCTCCTTCTGCGGCCTGGAGACGTTGTCGACCACCGAGTCGCAACGGATCTACCGCACCCTGGACCGGCTTCGGGTCCACATGGAGCAGGCACACACCGACGAGGCGGACCGGCCACCGCTCACGGGGTGAGGGCGAACCCGTCCCGCGTCAGGTCCGCGTCGGCCACCACGTCGGTGCCCAGCACGAGCAGCGGCACGCCGGCCCGCATCTCGCGGGCTCGCAGGCCTGCGAGGCGCTCGTAGACCTCGGGATGGACCCGCAGCTCGGACGGATGGAGCCCGTTCTGCTCCCACGCCAGGAGCAGGGCAGCGGCCCGGTCGAGGATCGGGCACAGCCAGCCGTCAGAGATCGAGGACCCTTCAGAGATCGAGGACAAGGCGGTCTCCCGTGGCGCGCGAGCAGCAGATCATCATCACCGTGTCGGCCGCGCGTTCGGCGGCCGAGAGGACCGAGTCGCGGTGCTCGGGGGTGCCCTTCACCACGGTGGTCCGGCAGCTTCCGCAGATGCCTTCCATGCAGGAGAAGTCGATGTCGACGCCCTCGTCGAGCACGGCGTCGAGAATGGTGTCGTCCGGGCCGATGTCCAGGACGACGCCGGTCCGGGCCAGTTCCACCTGGAACCGGTCGCCACCTCTTTCCGCCGCGACGGGCTCGAAGCGTTCGAGATGCACGCGGGACCGGTCGGGGTGACCGGCGGCGAGGACGTCGTCCAACAGGGTGGCCGGGCCGCAGCAGTAGAAGTGGGTGCCCTCGGCGGCCGGTTGCGTCAGCAGGGCACCGACGGGCAGTCGGGCTCCCCCGTCCTCATCGGACACGTAGAGGCGGACGCGGCCCGGATCGTCGGCGGCGAGCCGGTCGAGCTCAGGGAGGAAGGCCGCCGCCGCGCGGGACCGGACGGCGTAGTGCAGCTCCCACGACGCACCGCGGCTCTGCAGGCTCTCCACCATCGCGATCACGGGCGTGATGCCGATGCCACCGGCGATCAGGACGCTGTGCGCCGCGGTCTCGTCCAGCGGGAACCCGTGCACCGGCGCGCTCACCTCGATCCGCTGGCCGGGGACGAGAGCGTGCACCGCCTTCGCGCCACCCCGGCCGTCGTCGGTCAGCGCGACGGCGATGCGGTAGCCGTCGGGGGCGGTGTCCGGCGTCCCGACCAGTGAGTAGCTGCGACGGAGGTCGTCGCCCAGCACGACGTCGATGTGGTCGCCGGCGTCGAAGCCGGGCAGGCCGCCGTCGGCGGCGGCGAGCTCGACGAGCCTGATCCGGTCGGCGATCTCGGTGGTCGAGGCCACGACGCATGCGATCACGGCGCGGCCACGGGCACGGACGGGCCCATGTTGCCCGGCACGAGGTCCTGCCACCGGTCGTCGGCGCCGATCGTCGTGTCCGGAACCGACCGGACCACGGCGACGTCGGCGGGTTGCAGGCCGATGGGCACCCCGCCGTCCTCGTGGCGGCGGACCGACTCCAGCAGCCGCAGCCGGAGGTGGATCACGGCGCGGTCCGCGGCGACCATGTGCTCCTTCGTGCGGTCGAGGATCGGCCCCATGCTGACCGCGAGGACGGCGTCCTCCTGCTCGATGCCGGAGAAGCCGGTCCAGTTGGCGTCCATCGCGGCGCGGTCCTGGTTCATGCCGTTCGCCCAGGAGGCGCGGAAGTCGCAGTCGTTCTCGTTCCAGAACCGCGGGTCGTCCAGACCCATGATGTGGATGATCTGCTGGCGGTCGACCGGCGCGGGACCGTGCACGATGATGAACGTGGCGGTCAGGTGGTCGGTCTGGGGCACCTCGAAGACGAAGAACTGGTAGGCCGGGGCCGGGATGACACGGCAGAAGGGCAGCATGACCGGCGTGATGCGCACGCTGTGGGTGGCGGAGCCGTCCGCGGCGGGAGGGCCCTGACGCCGGGCCACGTAGTGGTAGCCGATGTCGGTGTCCTCGAGCTCCAGCGTCGGGGCGTTGTCGGCCACGGCCAGCGCACCGGGGTTGAAGTCCTGTCCCTCGTTCGCGGTGAACTCCTCGTCCATCCAGGTCGGGTTGGCCTGGTTGCTGTGCAGGATCCCGACGTGCGAGCTGTCGACGCCGCCCTCGAAGAGCTGCAGGTAGTTGGCCGGGGTGTTCAGGCGCAGCACGGTGCGGTTCTCGGCGGGCCCGTCCATGAACGCGAAGTGCGGGAACTCCGGCTGCTGCTTCCGGTCACCGACGTAGGTCCACACCATGCCGCCGGCCTCGACGACCGGGTAGGCCGGCGCCTTCATCCGCAGGCGGAACCGCTCGTTCGTGTTGTTGGGGGTGTCCAGGATCGTTCCGTCGACGCAGAACTTCCACCCGTGGTAGAGGCAGCGCAGGCCGCCCTTCTCGTTGCGGCCCAACGCCAGCGAGACCCCGCGGTGCATGCACAGCTCGTCGAGCACCCCGACGGTGCCGTCCGTGTCGCGGAAGACCACGAAGTTCTCGCCGAACAGCGAGGCACGCAACGGCTTGCCGTCCGCGCTCACCTGCTCGGACGTGCAGATGGGGGCCCAGAACCGGCGCATCATGCGCCCCATCGGCGTGTCCGGGCCGACCCGGGTCAGGATGTCGTTCTCCTCGGCACTGAGCATGACCTCATCCTTCCGTGGAAGCGTACTTCTATGGAAGTATGCGGGCCGACGGGCCGACCGTCAACACGTGGGGCGCGTCCGGTGTCCACTGCGGCCAGCCGGCCCCGGACCGGGTCGGGCGGCCGGAGTGCAGGAAGGAGCCCCACCAGCCCTGGAGCCGACCGCTGATCCGGTCGACGTGCTCGTCGCCGGCGAACAGCGCGGCGAGCTCCGGTCGGTGGTGGTTGCCGAACAGCACCGGCACGTCGATGGTGTGGGTGGCCCCGAGCCAGCCGTCCCACCGGCTCGCCGGATGCCGGAACCGGGATCTCCACACCGGCGCGTGACGCGCGGTCGCTGCAGCGCACCACTCGGTGGTGGGCTCGTCGAACAGGGCGGCGGTGACCGCGGCCGAGAACGCCCAGTGCGCGTCCCCGGCCCGGTCCTGGCTCAGGCCCTCCGTGGCCGCGCGGTAGCGGCCGGCCGCGTCGTCCGGGACGAGGGCGGCGAGCAGCTCCTGCGCCTCGCGATCGGCGACGACCCGCGGCGCGGCCTCGTCGACGAGGAAGAACGTGCCCTCGTCGGCGGCGCCACTGACCAGCACGGGCAGCGCCGGTGCCGCCCGGTGCAGGCGTTCGAGCGCCGGCTCCAGCTCACCGACGGCCACCGGCCCGAAGCGGTGGCGGGGCGCGATCGCGGCCGTCGCCCGCACCACGGCGTGCGCGTCGACCGTACCCAGCTCCGGGACCGCGACGTCGAGCTCACGGGCGAGCGCCTCGACCGTCTCCACGCCTGCCCCGGCGGCACCCGGCGACGGCACGCCGCCGTGCATCACCGTCCTGGCGAACAGTCCCCTGCTGCTCGGCATCAGTGAATGCAGGCCGACCGCCATGGCCCCCGCCGAGTCGCCGCCGAGCGTGACGTTGCCGGGATCGCCACCGAAGGCGCCGATGTTCGCCCGCACCCACCGCAGCGCGGCCTGCTGGTCGTGGAGGCCCAGGTTCGCGTCGACCCCCAAACCGGGGTGGTGGGCGAACCCGAGCGCACCGAGCCGGTAGTTGACCGTGACCACCACGCTGCGCGTCGCGACCGCGAGACGCTCACCGCGCAGCGCGGCGACCCCACCGGAACCGTTGGTGAACGCGCCACCGTGGATCCACACCAGCACGGGCATCACGGCGAGGTCGCGGTCCGCCGGTGTCCAGATGTTCAGGGTCAGGCAGTCCTCGTCGTGGGGTCCGCAGGCGCCGAGCACGAGCCGGGCACGCACGCTGCCGGGCTGCACCGACGCGGGACCGAACTCGTGCGCGGCCCGAACCCCGGTCCACGGCGCCACGGGCCGTGGTCGCCGGAACCGGAGGCGCCCCACCGGTGGGGCCGCGTACGGCACGCCCAGGAAGGCGTCGACCGCTCCGTCACGACGGCCGGCGAGGACTCCCGAATCGACCGTGACGAGACGGGTCATCCGCTCGCCGCCCCGCAGAGCTCGACGGCCCGCGCGAACGCACCGTCGAAGGCGTCCCTGGCTGCGGCGAGGAACTCCCGCGGGGGCATCGCCCAGTACGAGTCGGGCAGGGTCGTGCCGTAGGTGCCGTCGTCGGAGAAGATCTCCAGCTCCCACCAGCCCCGGTACCCCGCGTCCAGCAGCGTCGCGATGATCGCCGGCGCCACACCCCGGCCGCGGCCGGGCAGCTCCCGGTCGAACGGGCACCGCTCCACCTCGCGGATGTCGCAGACCTGGACCCCGACGATCCGCCCGACGTGGGTCCGCAGGTGCTCGTGCAGATCCGGTTCGTCCCAGCTGTGGAACACGCTCACCATGGCCCCGATGTGCTCCACGCCCGCCCGGTCGAGCACGTCGACGACATCGCGGATCCTCGGCAGCGGGGAGCCACGCCGCCCGGCGAGGACCTCCAGCCCGACCGTCACCCCGCACTCGGCGGCCACCGCATCGATGACCGGCAGAGCCTCCAGCACCCGCGCCATCGGGCCGGCCGGCGCGGCCGGGTCCCCGGATGCCCCGGCACCGATGACGATCATCTCCGGCCCGAACGGCGCGAACCGCCGGATACTGGCGCAGATCGCCTCGAGCCGCTGCCGCGGATCGGACGGTGCGCCGGGCGGGTCGATCTGCGACGGAAGGATCAGATGGGTCGACGGCACGCAGTAGGTGGCGCGCAGCCCGGCGTCGTGCAGGCGGGCCACCACCTCGGCATCGGCCCCCGCGCCGCCGTCGGGAAGCGTGCGCTCCCACACCCCGAGCCCGGCCCCGCCGGTCGCGGCCACGTCGTCGATGGCGTGACGGACCGTCGAGTGCGGGAGCGAGGTCGCGTTCACGGCGTACCGCCCGGCCGACTCGTCGAACATGCTCATCTACCCATCCCCATCATCGCGTCTTCCGCCGAGACTACTTCCATGAAAGTATACTTCCATGGAAGTTGAACGTCGACCGCCTGATTTCAGCAGATCGGACCGCGCCGAAGCGGCCATCAGGGTGTGAGCAGTGCTGAGAGACGCTCGGATTCGCTGTCGGAATACGGTGGAAGCAGTTCCTCGATGGCGACGTCGGGATCCGAGTAGACGATCGACTTGGTCTGGCTGAGCGAGTCGAACCCGGCCTTGCCGTAGTACCGCCCCATCCCGGATGCGCCGACGCCACCGAACGGCAATGCGGGGAACATCACCTGCAGCATCGTCTGGTTGACGGTCCCGCCGCCGAACGGCATGCCGTCGGTGCGGAAGGAACCGCTCGAGATGGCTGCCGCCTGGTCCTTCGGCCCGTAGCTGACGTCGGCCAGCGCGCGGACGTCGTTGACCGACAGGTCGGTCTCCATCTCGATCGTCGCGCGCGCCCGGCGCCCTGGTCGACCGGCTTCGCGTCCGCGGACTCCTGCTGGCCGAGACCGATCCCGACAACCGGCGCCGCAAACTGCTCACGCCCACGCCCGCCGGCCGGCGGGCGGCAGCCGACGGGCTTGCCGGAATGCGGTCCGTGGAGCGGGCCGCGCAGGTACGCCTGACGAGCGCGGAGCAGGAGACGCTCAGAATCCTGCTGGCCAAGCTCGTCGGCGATTCCTGAGGCCGGCGGCTACCCGGCCGACAGCACGTAACGCAGGGCGCTGCGGAGCACGTCGGCCGGCGCCGGGTGCCCGGTCATGCTCCGCCAGGCGACGTGCTGGTCGGGCCGGACGAGCACTGCACCGTCCGGGGCGACCTCCCGCTGCGCGGCCCACGTGCCGTCGCTGTCGTGCCAGTCGCCCCCGATCTCCAGGACGTCGAGCGGGACGCCCTGCTGCTCCGCGACCGACTTCGCCGCGGCGGCCCATGCGGCACCGGCTGCGACGTCGACGACGAGGGTGAACCGGCCGCGGCCGGTCAGGTCGAAGGTGGAGCGGCGCTCGTCGGCCCGCACCAACCACGCGTGCGGGATGCGGTGTCCGGGCCGGGTCTGCGGGTGGAAGTCGGTGACGGCGTCGGCGTACACGTGCTCGGCCGACGCGTCGTGCACCACCGCCGACGAGGTGTAGGTGAAGCCGAGGTCGACGTTCTGCGCCCCGAACTCGTGGCACTCGTCGGCGATCGCGGCGGCGACCCGCTCCCGCAGGTCCGCGTCCTCCGCGGCGTCGGAGAACAACCGGGTGAGCCGGGCCCAGGACGCCTCCTTCGACAGGTCGGGGGCGAGGCCGAGTGCCGCGTCGATGTTCATGTGGAGGAAGAACGTGGTGGTGGCCCGCTCGACGTTGCGGCGACCCACCGGCCGACGCTCCGCCTCGTAGGTGTCCAGCAGTCCCTCACCCGCGTGGCCGGCCAGCACGGCGTGCAGCTTCCAGGCGAGGTTGTGGGCGTCCTGCACGGCGGAGTTGAGGCCCAGGCCGGTGGTCGGCGAGTGCTTGTGCGCGGCGTCGCCGACGAGGAAGACCCGACCCACCTGGTAGCGGTCGGCGAGCGAGGCCTCGAGCCGCCAGTGCGAGACCGCGTGCACCGTGGCCTGCAGGTCCGGCAGGCCGAGCGAGCGCCGGATCAGGTCGGGCATGAAGTCGGGTGCGTAGGAGGCGGTGTCACCCGGCGGGACGAGGGCGTGGAACACCCACTCCTCGGACCGCTCGTCCCAGTGCTCCGGACCCATCTTGACCAGGACGCCGCTGCCCATCGAGCCGTCGCCGTCGGGATTGATCAGGAAGTGGATGAGCGTGCCGGCGTCGACGACCGAGGACAGGTCGGCGGTGATGTGGCAGCTGACCATGTCGACCAGGTCGGCCAGCCCGCCCATCCGCACGCCGACCGTCGGGCCGACGGTACGGCCCGCGTCGGCCCCGACGAGATAGCGGGCGCGGACCGTGCGTACGGCGCCGCTGTCCCGGTCGACGACGACAGCGGTGACCCCGTCGGCGTCCTGCTCGATCGAGGACACCTCGTGGTGGAACAGCACGCGACCGGGCGCGAGGCTCTCGGCGTGCTGGCGCAGCAGCGGCTCGAGCCGGATCTGCGGGAGGTTGGTCGACACGCACGGGCTGGCCACGGCGTAGGTCGCGGTCGCCGAACCGCCGCCGAACGCGTCGACACAGCCGATCACCCGGCCGTGCTCCGGACGGGGCCCGGCGAGCGACGTGGCCCAGGCGATCGAGGCCATGTGCTCGGGAGGGCAGCTGCGCTTGTAGACGTCGTCGGCGACGCCGGCCTCGCGGAGGATCTCCATGGTCCGCTGGTTGAGCACGTGCGCCTTCGGGAGGTGCGAGGTGGTGGCGTGGCGCTCCACCAACAGGCTCTGCACACCCATACGCGAGAGCAGGATGGAGGTGGTCAGCCCGGCCCCTCCACCGCCGACGATCAGGACGGGTACCTCATCGGTCACATCGGTCACGGCAGTGTGTCCTTTCTCGGTCGTGGGGTGATCAGGTGGAGGCGTGGACGTCGGCCATCTCGGCCGCGAGATCTTCGGGGTGGATGAACGACGGCGGGGGCGGCGGTCCCCAGTTGACGAGCCCGCGGGCGCCCTCGACGGCCTCGGGCGTCCACAGCTGGTCGTCGATGATCTCGTCGAGGTCGGCGTAGTACTCGGAGAAGTTCCCGGCGGGGTCCTTGAGGTACCAGAAGAAGTTGGAGCCGATGTGGTGGCGCCCCAGCCCCCACACGTGCCGGTCCGGGTGGCCCTGCAGCATCGCCGTGGCGCCGCGGCCGACCTCGTTGACGTCGTCGACCTCCCAGGCGGTGTGGTGCAGGAAGTTCACCGGGGCCGACTGGACCAGCACGTTGTGGTGGTCGGTGGAACACCGCAGGAACGAGGCGAGCCCCGGCACGCGGTCGCTCACCTTGAGCCCGAGGCCGTCGGTGAAGAACCGGCGCGTCGTGTCCTCGTCGGTGCTGCCGACCACGACGTGGCCGAGCTTGCGGGGCCGGACCCGCTCCGTGCGCTCCACTCCCGGCGCGCGGACGTTCGGCCGGTCGCTCCGGCCGGGGCCGTTGTACGGGGTAGCGGCGACGGGGGTGCTCACCATGCGGGCCGACACGCGCAGGACCGCGCGGATGCCGGTGACCTTCTCCAGGGCGTGCAGCTCCCCGTCGCCGTGGTGGACTTCCACGCCGAGCCGCTCCAGGTCGCGCGCGGCACGGCTCAGGTCGTCGGCGTCGTCCACGGCGATCTCGAGGGCCGAGAGCCGGCGCGAGGGGGCGTGCTCGATCACGAGCTGCTCGCCCCCGTCGGTGGTGGCGAACCTCCCCGGCCCGGTCTCGGCCAGTCCGAAGTCCTGGTAGTAGGCGCCGACCACGGCCGGGTCGGGCACGCCGATCGTGACCGATGCGAGGCGGTGCAGCGGCATCAGGACTCCTGGGGAGAGGTGGGGGCGACGCAGGTCTGGCGGATCTCCCCGATGCCCTCGATCCGGCTGGCGACGACGTCGCCAGGCTCGAGGAACCGCTGCGGGGACCGGGCCGCACCGACGCCGGACGGGGTTCCGGTGAACAGCACGTCGCCGGGCTGCAGAGTGCAGATCCGGGACAGCGTCGCCACGAGCTGCGCCACCGACCAGACCATCTCCGAGGTCCGGCCCTTCTGGACCTGCTCGCCGTTGATCTCGCAGACCAGTTCGAGGTCCGTGGGGTCGCTGAACTCGTCGGGCGTGACGAGCCACGGACCGATGGGCCCGAAACCGCGGAACGACTTCCCCAGCGAGAACTGGGGGGCCGGCCCGGCGGTCTGCACGGCCCGCTCGGAGAAGTCCTGCCCGACGGCGAGCCCGGCGATGTGGGTCCAGGCGTCCGCTTCGGACACGTGCTCGGCCCGGGTACCGATGACGGCCACCAGCTCGATCTCCCAGTCCACCTTGTCGCTGGGCAGCGTGAGCGCGGCGTTCGGCGCGGCCAGCGACGACGGGAACTTCGTGAACGTGGGCGGGACGATCGCCCGCTCCCCGACCATCCCCGACTCGGCTGCGTGCTCGGCGTAGTTCAGGCCGATCGCGAACACCTGCGACGGCGACGGGACCGGGCAGCCGAACGCCGCGGGATCGATCACCCGCCCCTCGGTGTCGGGCCCCAGCTGCGCCACCCAGGTCTGGAACTCCTCCCAACGGCCGTAGAGCGCCTGGACGTCCGGACCGAACCGTCCGCCGCTCGCCGCTTCGACGTCCACGGCGACTACCGCGTCCTCCGGGGAACTGTCGGGCTGCCGCAGCACCACCGCCCGTCCCGCAACCTCCGCCACTCGCACCTCGACGCCTCCGCTCCTCGTGTGATGGAGGACACGAGACCAGACCAAATATCGCAAAGTCAAGTTTTTCTCGAAATTTTGCGGCGCTGCGAGATTATGGTTCACTCTCGGCATGCCGGAGCAGCGGAGCGCATCCCGGGGCACGTCCCGGGTGGACGAGGTCTACCTGCGGCTGCGCGGGGACATCCTCAGCGGCCAGCACGCGCCCGGTATGAAGTTGCACTCCGCGACGCTGTGCCAGCGCTACGGAGCCAGCAGCGGGGTGCTGCGCGAGGCCCTGCCCCGGCTGGCGGGCGAGGGGCTCGTCATCACCGAGGCCCAGCGTGGCTACCGCGTGGCCACCGTGTCGGTCGACGACCTGCAGCAGCTCACCGAGGCCCGGGTGCTCGTGGAGACCGAGACGCTGCGCCAGTCCATCGCCCACGGCGATCTCGCCTTCGAGTCCCGGCTCATCGCGGCGCACCACACCCTGAGCCGCATCGATCCCATCGCCGCGGACGGGTCGATCCGCGAGGAGTGGCTGGCGGCGCACAGCGAGTTCCACAGCGCGCTGCTGGCCGGGTCACCGAATCTGCGTCTGCAAGCGATCGCGAGCTCGCTGCGCGACGCCACCGAGGTGTACCGGTGCTGGTCGACGAAGATCGGCGACGGCCCCGGCCGCGACGTCGCCGGCGAGCACCTGCGCATCCTCGATGCGACCGTCGCACGCGACGCGGACGGCGCGGTCGCCGAGCTCACCGCACACATCGAGTACAGCTCTCAGATCCTGATCCGGGCACAGATCGGCATCGCGGAGGCGGCAGCCGGCTGAACGACCGTCGTCGTGGCGCAGCCGATCCCGGCTGGACACGGCGACGTGCAGCGGGGACCTCGTACCCGACAATGCTGTGGTGGAGCTACGTCATCTCGCCGTGTTCGTCGCAGTGGCCGAGGAACGGAATTTCGGGCGGGCTGCCACCCGGCTGCACATGACCCAGTCACCGGTGAGCCGTCAGGTCCGGCTCCTCGAACGCGACCTGGGGGTGGTCCTGTTCGAGCGCACCACGCGTGCGGTGCGCCTGACCCCGGCCGGGGAGGCTCTGCTGGCGCCCGCCCGCCGCGTGCTCGCCGAGGCCGACACCGCGCGGCGGGCCGTGCAGGCGACCAGCACCGAGGTGGTGGGGCGCGTCTCGCTGGGTTTCGCCGGAGCCACGAGCTACGACCTCGTGCCCCGGCTGACGCGCGCGGTGTCCTCCCGGTTGCCCGGTATCCAGATGACGCTGGCGTGCCCGGTCTACTCCGGTGACGCCCTCGACCGGGTCGCCGACCGTTCGCTCGACCTCGGCGTCGTAGCCCTGCCCGTCCGTACCGGGCTCGCGGCGCGGGTGGTGTCGGTCGAGGAACTCGTCGTCGCACTACCGGACATCCATCCGCTCGCCGCCGAGGACTCCGTCGCCCTCGCCGACCTGGCGCACGACGCGTTCGTCTCCTTCCCCGCCTCGCGCGGGTCGGCCGTGCAGGACGCCGCCGCCCGGGCGTGCGTCGACGCCGGCTTCGCCCCCTCGGTGGCGCAGGAGGCTCCCGACGCCTACAACCTGCTCACGCTGGTCGGCGCCGGGGTGGGTGTGGCGCTCGTCGTCGGGTCCGCCCGACACATCCGCACGGACCACGTCGTGTACCGACGCCTGCGCGACCCGGTTCCCCCGATGCTGATCGCCCTCGCGTGGCGCGCGGACACGCCGGCTCCCGCCGTCCGGGCCGTGCTGGACGTGGCCGCCGAGGTGCTCCCCTCACCTATGCCTGACAGGTCTCGGATCGGGCCGGAATTGGACTTGGACAGGACTCAATAGCTCCTGCGACGGTGAGCGCGGCCCGACCGCCCATCGAGGGGAGCGTGCAGTGCAGCACGAAGGAGTTCCATCGCCCGGAGAGGCGCGCAAGGCCGGCATCTCGGCCTTCATCGGCACGACGATCGAATGGTTCGACTTCTACGTCTACGGTTCGGCGTCGGCCCTGGTGTTCGGCCCGCTGTTCTTCCCGGCCATGTCCCCCGCATTGGGCACACTGGCTGCGTTCGGCACCTTCTGGGTCGGGTTCCTCGCCCGCCCGCTCGGCGGGCTGATCTTCGGCCACATCGGTGACCGGGTGGGCCGCAAGACCGCGCTGGTCACGACGCTGTTGATGATGGGGGTCGGCACCTTCGGCATCGGGCTGCTCCCGACCCACGCCCAGATCGGAGCGCTCGCCCCGGTGCTGCTCATCGTGCTGCGCATGCTCCAGGGCGTGGCGATGGGTGGCGAATGGGGCGGCGCCGTACTCATCGCCACCGAGTACGCACCCCCCGGCAAGAAGATCCTCTACGGCGCCTTCGCCCAGCAGGGGTCCCCGGTGGGCAACCTGCTCGCCACCGTCGCCTTCCTGGTCATCACGTGGATGCCCGAGGACCAGTTCCTCGCATGGGGGTGGCGGCTGCCGTTCCTGCTGTCGGCCGCACTGGTGGTCGTCGGGCTGGTCATCCGGCTGCAGTTGTCCGAGACCCCGGAGATGACGCGGCTGCTGGAGAACAAGAGGACGTCGCGGCTGCCGATCCGCGACGTCCTGCGCGATCATCCCCTGCTGGTCGTCCTCGGTGTGGGCGCCGGTACCGCCGGCGTGGCCCTCACCTACGTCAAGACCACGTTCGCGCTGTCGTGGGCGACCACCGACCTCGACTTCACCCGCACCACGTTCCTCACCATCATCACGATCTCGCTGGTCGTGCAGGTGATCGTCCAGCCGTTCGGCGCGGTCCTCGCGTCACGCATCGACCTGCGGCGGGCGGTGCTCTGGATGCTGCTGCCCGAGATCATCCTGTTGCCGATGATGTTCCTGCTGGTCCAGACCGGCTCCACACCGCTCGCCATCCTCGGCATGGCCGTTGCGACGATCCCGCACGCGATGTTCTACGCCGCCCTCGCCGGGATCCTCTCGGAGGTCTTCCCGGTCGAGATCCGCTACACCGGGATGTCGCTGTGCTACCAGCTCTGCACCACGATCTTCGCCGGCACCGCGCCGCTGGCCTCGCAACTCCTGCTCTCCTCCACCGGATCGATCTGGGCCGTGGTCGCCCTGGGCCTGTCGTACGTGCTGATCTCCGTCCTCTGCACCCTCGCGCTCATCCGGCGCAGCGTGTGGAACCCGGCGTCGACGCCCGAGCCGTCCGGCGTCGCCGCGTGACCCGCGCCGTTCCCGCATTGGAAAGGACCCGATGACCACCCCGACCGACTGGGCCGAGCGAGACCCCGCCCTGCGCCCCATGCTCGACGCGCTGCTGCCCGCCGACCAGCGCGCCCGGCTGGAACCGACTCTGCACGAGATGGGCGTCGCCGCCGCCGGCGAGGTCGACGACCTGGCCGCCGTCGCCGACGCCCACACCCCGACGCTGCGCACCTACTCCCCCGACGGCGAGCGGATCGACGAGGTCGAGCACCACCCGGCCCAGGACCGGCTCCGCGAGATCGCGTTCTCCCGCTTCGGGCTCGCCGCGATGTCGCACCGCCCCGGTGTCCTGGGGTGGCCGACGCCGGTGCCGCACGTCGCGAAGTACGCGCTGTCGTATCTGTTCGTCCAGGCCGAGTTTGGGATCGCCTGCCCGCTGTCGATGACCGACTCCGCAGCTCGCGTACTGCGCCGCTTCGACCCCGAGCGCCACGCCGACGCGATCGCCCGCCTGACCGCGACCGACCTCGACGAGCTCGCCACCGGTGCGATGTTCATGACCGAGATCAACGGCGGCAGCGACGTCGGCCGCACCGAGACGGTGGCCGTCGACCACGGCACCGGATGGACGCTCACGGGGCGCAAGTGGTTCGCCTCCAACGTCAGCGGCGAGGTCGTGCTCACCCTGGCCCGGGTACCCGGCCAGGGCACGGGCACCCGCGGGCTCGGCATGTTCCTGGTGCCTCGGCTGCGCCCCGACGGCACCCGCAACGGGATCCGCATCGACCGTCTCAAGGACAAGATGGGCGCACGGTCGATGGCCACCGGCGAGGTCACGCTCGTCGACGCCCACGCCGAACCGGTCGGCGATCTGGGCCGGGGTTTCCCGCAGATGGCCGAGATGGTCAACGTCTCGCGGCTGTCGAACGCGATGCGCGCGGCGGCGCTGATGCGACGGGCGGTGCGCGAGTCCGTCGACTACACGCGGGCCCGCGTGGTGTTCGGCCGTCCGCTGCTGGAGGCCCCCCTCATGCGCGCCACGCTGCTGCCCCTCGTGCTCGAGGCCGAGGCCGCCCTCGCGCTCGTGCTCGAATCGGCCGCCCGCCTCGACGAGGCCGACGCCGGCGACGCCCACGCCGCTGCGCTGGTCCGGGTGCTCACCCCGCTCGCCAAGTACCGGATCTGCAAACAGGCCCGCACCGTCACCGCCGAGGCCATGGAGATCCGTGGGGGGAACGGCTACATCAACGACTTCGTGAACCCACGTCTGCTCCGCGACGCCCACCTCGGATCGATCTGGGAGGGCTCGTCCAACGTCATCGCGCTCGACGTGCTGCGGTGCCTGCGCCGCGACGCGGCCCACCACACCCTGGCCGCGGCCTACCTCGGGCGACTGGACACGGTGGTCGCCGGCGCCGTCACGCCCGAGCTCGCGACCGCGGCACACCGCCTCGCCGAACACTGGCGGCGGATTCGCGCCGACGGGGACCGGATCCTCACCCTGCCCGCCGACGAGGCCGAGGTCGCCATCGCCGTCCACGCCACCACGACCGCCCGGACCATCCAGGCCACGGTGCTTCTCGAACACGCCGCCCACCAGCTCGGTGCCGGACGGGGATACCGGGCCCTGCTCGTCGCCGCCATCACCCTCGAACGACTCGACGACCCCGACGCGCTGCCTGCGACCGCGCTCGACCACCTCGAGGTCCTCGCCGAGGGTGGCGATCCCGGCCCCGGGGCCGCCGCGACGCTGCTGGGGCCGTTCACCAGCGGGGAGTTCGCCGATGTCTGAGCCGTTCCCGGTCGCCGGCCGTCCGCTCGCCGGCATCCGCGTGATCGACTTGTCGAAGATCCTCGCCGGACCCTACATCGCCATGACCCTCGGGGACCTCGGCGCCGACGTGGTCAAGATCGAGCACCCCGACGGAGGCGATCCCACCCGCGGCTGGGGGCCGCCCTTCCAGGGCGACGACGCCACCTACTACCTCGCGACGAACCGGAACAAGCGCTCGGTGGCCCTCGACCTCACCGAACCCGAGGCCCGCGACGTCGTGCACCGCATGCTGGCCGACGCGGACGTCGTGGTGGAGAACTTCCGCCCCGGCAGTTCCCTGCAGCGGATCTTCCACCACGAGGACCTCGCCCGCCGCCACCCCCACCTCGTCGTGCTGCACATCTCGGCGTACGGCGACACCGGTCCGCTCGCCGACGAGCCCGGCTACGACATGGTCGCCCAGGCCGCCGCCGGTCTGATGTCGCTGACCGGGGAACCCGACGGTCCACCCGTGAAGGCCGGGTACGCGATGGGCGATCTCGGAGCGGCCCTGTTCGGGGCGATCGGGATCCTGTCCGCGCTGGTCGAGCGGGGCCGCACCGGCCGCGGCCAGTACCTCACGACCTCCCTGTACGAGACCCAGCTCGCCCTGCACATCAACTGGGCCACCGGCTACTTCGCCACCGGTGAGACACCGCATCGGCTCGGGTCCGCACACCCCAACCTCGTGCCGTACCAGGCCTACCCGGCCGCGGACGGCTGGCTGGTCGTCGCGGTCGGCAACGACGACCTGTTCCGCCGCCTGGCCAGCCTGCTCGGACGCGACGATCTCGGCGCCGACCCCCGCTACGCCACCAACGCCGGCCGGGTCACCCACCGCGACGCGCTCAACGCCGAGCTCGAGGGCGTCCTGCGCGGGCGCACCGTCGCGGACTGGCACGCGCTGCTGGGCGGCGGCGGCATCCCGGTGGCGCCCATCCGGGATCTCGCCGAGGTCTACACCAGCCCGCAGACCCATGCCCTCGGCATCGTGCGGACGGTGGAGCACCCGCAGGCCGGCCCGATCCGTCAGGTCGGCTTCCCCGTCAACTACCGCGGGGTTCGCCCCCAGGTCCGCACCGCTCCCCCACTCCACGGTGAGCACACGCACGAGGTGCTGCGCGAGCTCGGCTACGACGATGACACCATCAGCCACCTGGCCCGTCGAACCGCCACCACCGTGGGTGATCGGCGCGCCGCCATGCCCTGAGCGCGTCGGCACCACCGAGCTGTGCCGTCTGGACGCCACCGCGACGGCCGCACTCGTGGCGCGGGGTGAGGTGTCCGCCCGCGAGATGGTGCAGGCCCGTCTCGAACGGATCGCCGCCGTCAACCCGTCCATCAACGCGATCACCACCCTGATGGGCGAGCAGGCACTCGAACGGGCCGCAGCACTCGATCGGGATCCGATACCGGCACGCGGCACGCTCCACGGAGTGCCGTTCACCGAGCCGTGCTGTCATGCGCGCGAGTGTCGTGTTCCGCACGCGCGCCGGCCCCAGCGTGACCGCCCCACCAGACGCGACGGGCGTCCGCACCGCCGCACCGGGGAACTCCGCGCGCAACACCCGCACCGCCGGCGTGACGATCCGATGGGACGCGTACCCGATGGTGATCAGCGGGGTCGACCCGACAGCACGCACCCGGATCACCCGTCCGCGGCCGCCAGCAGGTCGCGAGCCTCGAGCGTCGCCTCAGGATCGGGGATGGCTGAGGACCATTGCGTCGTCGTGACCGCTGCGGAGGCACTTCTGGTGTGTGTCCACCTGGCGCTGGACGCGGTCCAGGGTGAGCCGCCTGAAGGCTGCGACAGATGATTGACATCTAGGCCGGGCAAGGCCCGGCGGCCGGCCTGGGAGCACGACCGGAGAACAGCTTCGGAACGGAAACACCCCGTCTGGCCTGGAGCTCCCAGGAGACGGGGTGTGCAGCGCAAGAGTGGAGCTGAGGGGATTCGAACCCCTGACCCTTTGACTGCCAGAGAACACGATCACACCCGACGGGGCGCTCACCAGCAACAACAGGATCCAATCTGACCCCACTGTCCACCGTGCGCACGTCAGCCACCAGAAGTTCGCCCCACGAGACGCCCCACGACGAAGATCGTCAGCGGACCAGTTCAAGGCCTTCGTGCTGCTCGAAGTCAGCGAAGTCCTTGACGTTGAGCGTAGCGAGCGGGAGTTCGCGGACGAGGCAGCACGCAGCGATCCAGCTGTCGTTGGTCGGGCGAGGTCGGCCGCGCAGCTGCGCGTAGGCCTGGAGCTCGCCCCAACGGGCCGCGACACGCTGGTCATAGGGCAGCACGACCAGACCGGCGAGGAACGCCCGCATCGTCTCCAGGTTCCGCGGTCCCCAACGACGGACGAGCGTCCACTTCGTCAGCTCACCGACGGTGACGAAGGTGATCGCGAGAACCTGGCCAGCAAGCGCATATGCGAGGGAGTCCGAGGCCCGCTGTCGGAGAAGCGTGGAAGCGACGTCGGTGTCGACGACGACGAGGCTCACCTGACGTCGGCGCGACGTGACGCGTAGAGGTCGGCGAGGAACTCCTCGTACTCAGCGTCGGACTCAAAAGGATCGATGGCGGCCGCGACATCGTTCACCGTCGTGATGGGCCGAGCGCCCTGCCTGCGCACGAGCTCCTCGGTCGTCACGAAGTCATCGACCGGCCACCGATCCGACTGCCCCGGGGTCGTGGTCATCCGGTCACCTCCCGTTCGTCGTGCCGATACTCCCACTCCGCACTGGTCGTGAGCCGCCGCCTCGCCGCCACGGCGACGGCCCGACAGACGAATGCGTCTCCAGGAGATCAGACGTAGCCACGTACGCGACCGATCACCGCACGGTGCTCATCACGAGCGCACTGCTCGGCCCGCGGCATACCAACTTGACCGGCCGTGGGGCGACTCATGGGGCGAAAATGCGGCAAGCCGAGTTGAAAGTTACCTCGACCTAACCTGCGTTTCCGCTGGTGAAGGGTGGAGCTGAGGGGATTCGAACCCCTGACCCTTTGACTGCCAGTCAAATGCGCTACCAGCTGCGCCACAGCCCCTTGCCTTGAAAGAAGCTACACGAGCCCGTCCTGCCCCGGCGACCGGGGTCCCCTAGCGTCGCGGGCATGCAGCCTGCCGACATCGGTCGTCTCGTCACCGTCGCCGACCCCCGCCTCTCCCCCGACGGCCGTCACGTGGCGTTCGTCGTCTCCCGCGTGGACCTGGCGGGCAACCGCTACCGTCGTGCCGTGTGGCTGGCCGCCACCGACGGCTCGACGGCCCCGTATCCGCTGACGTCGGGCGAGCACGGGGACGGGCAGCCGGCGTGGTCCCCGGACGGGCGCAGGCTCGCCTTCACCCGTTCCCTCGACGGATCGCACTCGCTGAACGTCATCCCTGTCGGCGGGCCGGGCGAGGTCGTCGTCGTGTGCGAGCGGCCGGAGGCGGTCGAGGACGTGGCCTGGTCGCCCGACGGCACCCGCATCGCGTTCGCCTCCCGGGAGCGCACGGGGCGCTACACCGACGGCGACGACGACCGCGCCCGGCCGCCACGGCACATCGACCGGCTCGTGTCACGCCTCGACGGCGAGGGATGGATCCTCGACCGTCCGCGCGGAGTGTTCGTCGTCCCGGCCGACGCCTCGGGCCCACCGGTGCTCGTGGCCGGGGGCCTGGGACCACAGCGGGTTCGCGTGGGCACCCGACGGCACCACGCTGGCGGTCACCGCTGCCACCGGGGAGCACGACGCTGCGTTCCTGGCCGACGTTCACATCGTCGGTGCAGACGGAGCAGGCGCCGACGGAGCAGGCGGCGCCGACGGGACGGGCGAGCGGCGGACGCTCACCGACCGCGGCCTGTCGCACTCCCACCCCTCCTTCAGCCCGGACGGGACGCAGATCGCCACCCTCACCGACGACGTCCGGCTCGTGCCGGCGAACGGGCAGGTGGCGGTGCTCGACATCGCCACGGGGAAGCAGCGGATCCTCACGGCCGCGCTGGACCGGACCTGCGCACCCTTCCCCGGCGCCCGCGCCCCGATCTGGGACGGCGACCACCTCCTGTTCGCCACCGAGGACCGCGGCGACGTCCACGTGCACCGCATCGCGGCCGACGGGATCGGCGAGCAGCAGACGCTCCTCGGGGGCACCCGGATCGTCAGCGCCTACGACCTCGCGGACAGCACGCTGGCGTTCGTCGTGAGCACCGCCACCACGCTGCCGGAGGTGTTCGTCCGCGACGCCGACGGCACCGAACGGCAGCTCACCACGATCGGCGCCGCGTTCCACGCCGCCGTGCCGGCCGCCGTGCCCGAGCACTTCACGGTGCCCTCCCCCGCGGGCGACGGCGACGTCGACGCCTGGATCGTGCGGCCACCCGGCGTGCCCGAGGGCGAGAGCGTGCCGGTGCTGCTGTCGATCCACGGCGGCCCGATGGCTCAGTACGGCAACAGCTGGTTCGACGAGTTCCAGCTGTGGGCGGGCGCCGGGTACGCCGTCGTCTACTGCAACCCGCACGGCTCGACGGGGCGCTCCGAGGCGTGGCTGCGTTCCATCCGCACCCCCGAGGCGGCGGAGCACCCGGGCACCGGCTGGGGCGGCATCGACGCCGACGACGTGCTCGCCGTCCTCGACGCCGCGCTGGCCCGCGAGCCCTCGTTCGATCCCGACCGGGTCGGCGTGCTCGGTGGCTCCTACGGCGGGTTCCTCACGAGCTGGCTCATCGGCCACACCGACCGCTTCGCCGCGGCGTGCAGCGAGCGGGCGGTGAACAACATGGCCTCCGAGGAGTGGAGCTCGGATGTGGCCGGCACGTTCCGGCACGAGCTCGGCGTCACTCACCTGGAACGGCCCGACGTCTACGCGCGGATCTCCCCCATCACCTACGTGCGCGACATCGACACCCCGGTGCTGGTCCTCCACTCGGAGAACGACCTGCGCTGCCACGTCGAGCAGGCCGACCAGCTGTTCGTCGCCCTGCGGATGCTCGGGAAGCCCGTGGAGTACTGGCGGTTCCCCGAGGAGAGCCACGACCTGTCGCGGGGCGGCTCACCGCGTCACCGCGTGCAGCGCGCGGAGATCATCCTCGACTGGTTCGGCCGGCACCTCGGCGGCAGGCGGCCCGAGATCACCTGGGACCACCCGTCGCGCAGGAGCAGCTGATCAGCCGGCCGCGATGGCGTTCTTCAGCCAGTTGCTGTCGTTGAGGTCGACCTTCGTACCCTTGATCGCCAGCGTCGGCGTGCCGAAGTTGCCATTGGTCTGCAGCGCGGGGTCGGCGATCGCCTTCTTCGTCTCGGCGGCGACGGCCTTCGTGCCCGTACCGCCGTTGACGCAGCCGGCGAAGTCGCCCTTCGCCCCCAGCGCGGTGCCGAACGCGACCAGCTGCTCGTTGCTCAGCCCGGCGCTGCCCTCCGCCGGCTGCTCGGCGAAGAGCTTCTCCCGGTAGGCGGGGTAGACGCCGGCCGACACGGAGCAGATCGCGGCGTTGGCGGCGCGCGTGGAATACCCGGCGGGGGTGCTGCTGGGATCCAGGATCGCGATGGTGTGGTAGCGCACGCTGATCTTCCCGGAGTTCAGCGCGTCGACGGTCTGGGCCGAGTAGCGCTTCTCGAACTGGTTGCAGATCGGGCAGAGGAAGTCCTCGTAGGTGTCCACCACCACCTTCCCCGTGCCCGCGGTGACCACGGCCCCGCTCACGGTGGCGGTGTAGGTCGGCGCGGCCGCCGTGCCGTTCGCGGTGGTGCGGAAGTAGAGGACGGCCCCCCCGATGACGATGGCCACGAGCAGCACGACACCGACGACGATCAGCGGTGTGCGGTTGGCGGCCTTGGCCGGCACCTGGATGCCGGCCGCGGCGAGCCGCTGGTTCGCGGCCTCCTGCCTGCGCTTCTTGTCGTTCCGGGACGCTCCGCCCATGTCAGGTCCTTCCGCTGTGGTGCGAGTCGAATGAGAGCAGGGTGCGCGGCCGCACGATCACCCAGGCGGCCAGCACGAGGAACCCGGTGTCGCGCAGGATCTCCTGCACGTAGGCGGTGTTGCCGGGGTCGACGGCACCGCCGCCGCCGAAGCAGCCGCAGTCGATCGACAGCCCGCGCGCCCAGGCCTGCGACACGCCGGCGACGAACACCATCAGCAGCACGGCCGAGAGCACCGCGACGATCCGGGTGCCGACGCCGACCAGCAACAGCAGCCCGAGCGCGAGCTCGAGGAACGGCAGCACCGCGGCCACCAGCTCCACCCCGGTCTCCGGGAGCACGTCGTAGGCGCGGACGGCGACGAAGGTCTGGTCGGGATCGACGGCCTTGAGCGCGCCGGACACCAGCCAGACGGCGGCCAGGCCGACCCTGGCCAGCGTCCCGACGACGTCGAGAGCACGGGCCCGGTTCACGCGAACAGACTAGTCGGGGCCGGTGGTCAGAACTCCTCGCGGGCCGACTCCTGCTCCAGCACGGCATCGAGATCCTTCAAGCGGTTCATCGATGCGACGGCACGGGCGGTGCGGTGGTTGGCGGCGAGCAGGTCGCGGTGGCGGTGGGTCCAGGCCCAGTAGCCGGCGGTGAAGGGGCAGGCGTCGTCGCCGAGCCGCTTCTTCGGGTCGAACGCGCAGCCCGTGCAGTGGTCGGACATCTTCGCGATGTACGCCCCGCCGGAGCTGTAGGGCTTGGTGGCCATCATGCCGCCGTCGGCGTGCTGGCTCATGCCGATGACGTTGGGCGGCATCACCCACTCGAACCCGTCGACGAACGCCTCCCGGAACCAGTCCGACAGCTCCGCCGGCCGGTAGCCGCGTTGCAGTGCGTGGTTGCCGAGCACCATGAGGCGCTGGATGTGGTGGGTCCAGCCGCGGTCGCGGACGCCCTCGATCGCCGTGCTCAGGCACTTCGCGGTGACGGCGTCGGCGTCGAGGTCACGCCACCAGTCGGGCAGCGGCGTGCGGGCCTCCAGCGCGTTGCGCCGCTGGTAGCCCTGCCCGAACCGCCAGTACAGCTGCCAGACGTACTCCCGCCAGCCCAGCACCTGCCGGATGAAGCCCTCGGCACTCGGCAGCGGCACGGCCCCGGCGCGGTGGGCGTCCTCCGCGGCGCGCACGGCGTCGAGCGGGTGGAGCACGCCGAGGTTGAGCGGCACCGACAGCAGCGAGTGGGACATCGCCCAGTCGGCGGTGAGCATCGCGTCCTCGTGGGGGCCGAAGTGCGGCAACCGCTCCTCGACGAAGTACCCGAGCGCCCGCTGCGCCTCGTCGGCCGTGACGGCGAACAGGCGCGGGCCGTCGCGGCCGACGGAGGGCAGGTCCATCGCGTCGAGGTCCGCCCGGACCCCGTCGTCGATATCGTCCTCTGTGGGCAGCCACGGTCCGGGCACGTCCAGCGTCGCGCGGCCCTTCGGCGGCGGCTCGCGGTTCTCGGCGTCGAGGTTCCACTTCCCGCCGACCGGCTCGCCCGCATCCATCAGGACGTCGAAGCGGCGGCGTTGGGCGCGGTAGAAGTCCTCCATCCGGAACGTCTCGCGGTCGCCCGCCCAGTCGGCGAAGTCGCGGCGGGACAACGCGAACGTCGGGGTGGGGAGCACCTCGGCCACGAGGCCGTCCTTGCGCAACCGCTCCACGAGATCGGCGGCCGCGAACGAGGTCGGTTCGTGCACCACCACCGGTCGTCCGACCTGCTCCAGGGCCTCCCGGTAGGTCCCGGTGCGCAGGTGGATCGCGCGGTCGCCCAGCTCGGCCGCGGTGTGGCGCAGCCCGGAGAGCACGAGGTGCAGCTTCTGGCGGTGGAACCGGCGCCGCCGGAACACCCGCTCCGACTCGACGAGCACCACCTCCCGCGCGCGGTGCTCCTCGCTGCCGTGGACGTGGGGCCCGAGCTGGTCCCCGAAGATCCACAGCGGCGCGTCGCTCATCGCGCCAGTCTCGTGCTGCCGTGACACCCCCGCGAGTCGGGGCGTCCATGCCCGCGAGTCGGGGTCTCCGTGCCCGCGAGTCGCCCGTCCGGATGATGCTCGCACGGACCACGCCCGCTCTACGCTTCCGCGCATGACGCAGGTGCCCGGCCCCACCGAGTTCGCCGACCACAAGGATGACCACCACCATTCCGACGTGTCCGGCGGCTGGCTGCGGGCCGGCGTCTTCGGCGCGATGGACGGCCTCGTCACCAACATCGCCCTGGTCGCGGGCGTGGGCGGCGGTGGCGCCGACCGTCAGACGATCATCCTGACCGGCATGGCCGGGCTCGTCGCGGGCGCCTTCTCGATGGCGCTGGGCGAGTTCGCGTCGGTGGACACCCAGAACGACGCCGTGGCGAACGAGGTCCGGGTCGAGCGCGACGAGATCCGCCGCCACCCCCACGCCGAGCAGGCCGAGCTCACCGAGATGTACGTCGAGATGGGCCTGACGCGGGGGACGGCCGAGGCGGTCTCCCGGGAGGTGAGCGCCGATCCCGAGCTCGCGGTGAAGGTGCACATCACGCAGGAGCTCGGCGTCGACCCCGACGACCAGCCCTCGCCGTGGACGGCCGCGGTCTCGTCCTTCGTTGCGTTCTCCGTCGGCGGCATCTTCCCGCTCGTCACCTACCTGCTCGGCTACTCGTCGCTCGCGCTGGCCCTCGGCGTCGGCGCCGTCGGCCTGGTCATCGCGGGCGCCCTGACCTCGCGTTTCACCACGCGCTCGTGGTGGCTCAGCGGGCTGCGACAGCTCCTGTTCGGGGCGATCGCAGCGGGCGCCACCTACGTCGTGGGCATGCTGATCGGGGTGAGCGTCGGCGGATAGGCGTCCCGTCTGACAATCTGGTCCCGTGACCGCCGAGCCCGCCACCGAGCTGGAGGCCAGCAGCCTCGTCGACCTCGCGGTGCGCCGGCTGCGCAGCGAGATCCTCAGCGGTGCGCTGACGCCCGGTGACCGGCTCGTCGAGGAGCAGCTCACCCGCCGTTTCGGTATCAGCAGGGCGCCGCTGCGCGAGGCGTTGCGGCTGCTCGGGCAGCAGGGCCTCGTCGAGCACCTCCCGCGGCGGGGCGTGCGGGTCACGCAGCTCTCGGCCCGCGACATGGACGAGCTGTTCACCCTGCGCGACGCCCTGGAGCAGTTCGCGGTGCGGTGCACGTTCGGTGGCGGCGGCCGGCCCGATCCCGAACGGCTGGACACCCTGCGCGCGGCCGTCGAGGAGATCGAGCGCTGCGCCACCGGCGGCACCCCGCTCGACCAGGACGCCGCCCACCGGGGCTTCCACCTCGCGCTCGTCGCGCTGGCCGGGCACCACCACCTGCTGCGCGTCTACGAGCCGTTGCTGTCGCAGCTGCAGCTCTACATGGCCACCAACATGCGGCGCGAGGCCCACGACCGCTCGCCCCGCGACGGCGCGCTGCGCCACCGCCGGCTCTTCGACGCCGTGGCGACAGGCGACACGGCCACGGTGCTGGCCGAGCTGGACCACCACGGCGCCCGCACCTACCTCGCCCCGGAGCTCACCCAGGACCCGAGCGCGCATTGACTCCGCCGCCGACCCGAACCATGGCGCGGTGATCTGACCTCACGGTGACGCAGGTCGCCGGCTTCGGTTCCTGCCCGAACCGTTGTGCGCCGATCACGCCGGCGGGCGGGACTCCTCCGGCCACTGCGGGATGGTCTCGGCCTCGACCGTCGGCGGCTCGTCCTCCGCCAGTTCCGGGATCTCGTCGTCGGCCGCCTCCGGCACCTTGCGCTCGGCGGGCAGCGGCGGCAGGTCCTCGTCGGGCTCGGCGTGGCGTGCGGCGCGCGACTGTGTCATCCGGACCCCCGGTTCTCGGTCTCGACCCCAGGCTAACCGTCCGCGCGCCACATGTGCGTCCGCGCGCGTGGCGATGCGAGCGGATGCACGTTCTGCGCACGAACGGCGGGGGTCGAGCCGACGCGTTGCGCCGTCCGGACCAGTGACCGGGCAACCACCAGTGGGTGTGACACGTCCGTAACGGGAGAGACCATCGCCTGACACCAAACTGTCGACAATCGACGGAATGCGAATCAGTATGGCGGCCCTCCCGATGCGGGTGCGGGCTCTGCGCGAGGCCCTGCGCCGCGGCGACGTCACCGTCCACGACGTCGTCGACGACGTGCTCGGCCGGATCGACGCCCGCGGCGACGACGCCGTCTGGATCTCGCTCGTGGAGCGCGCGACGTTGCACGGACGGGCCACCGAGCTGGAGGCCCTGCGCGAGGCGGGCGAGCTGCCGCCGCTGTTCGGCGTGCCGTTCGCGGTGAAGGACAACATCGATGTGGCCGGGCTGCCCACCACGGCCGCCTGCCCCGCGTTCGCCTACACCCCGGCCGTCGACGCGGGGTCCGTGCGCCGCCTGCTCGACGCCGGCGCGGTGGTGATCGGCAAGACCAACCTCGACCAGTTCGCGACGGGGCTGGTCGGCGTGCGCTCGCCGTACGGGGCACCCGAGAGCGTCTTCGGCGGCGATCTGGTCTCCGGCGGTTCGAGCTCCGGCAGCGCCGTGGCCGTGGCCGCCGGGCTCGTCGCGTTCTCCCTGGGCACCGACACCGCGGGCTCGGGCCGGGTGCCGGCCGCGATGAACGGGATCGTCGGGCTCAAGCCCACCCGCGGCCTCGTCGGGGCGAGCGGGGTGGTGCCGGCGTGCCGGTCGCTCGACTGCGTCAGCGTCTTCACCCAGGACCTCGACGACGCCGCCGACGTGCTGGCCGTCCTCGCCGGCCCCGACGCGGCCGACCCCTGGTCGCGCTGCGCGCCTGTGCGCGGAAATCACCGTCAGGACGACGATTTCCGCGCACGACTCGTCACCGGCGAGAACCTCGACTTCGAGGGTGACACTGCCATGGCCGAGGCCTTCGCGGCCCGGGCCGAGGGGCTCACGCGCATCGACATCGGCCCGCTCCTCGAGGCGAGCGACCTCCTCTACACCGGCCCGTGGGTGGCCGAGCGGCTCGCCGATCTCGGGGATTTCCTCAGGACCCACCCCGACGACGTCCTCCCGGTCACCCGCACCGTGATCGAGGGTGGCCACGACGTCAGCGGCGTCGCCACCTTCCGCGGCATCCACCGCCTGCAGGAGCTGAAGGCCTGGTGCGACCGGCTCTGGGAGCGAGCCGACGCCCTCCTGCTCCCCACCGTGCCGACCACGTTCACCCGCGCCCAGATCGCCGAGCAGCCACTGGCCCGCAACCTCGTGCTCGGCCGCTTCACGCAGTTCGCGAACCTGCTCGACCTGGCCGCCGTCGCCGTGCCCGCCGGAATCACCCGCGACGGACGCCCGGTGGGCATCACCCTGCTCGGTCCGGCCTTCTCCGAGGACCGGTTGCTCGACGCCGCACGCCAGTTCATCACCAGGGAGGGCTCTTGACCGCCACCGTTCCCACCACAAGAGCACGGATAGGGCCCGTCGCCGCCAACCCCTACCCCTGGCCCTTCGACGGCTCGGTCGACGCCGCGCACACCGCGCTGATCTGCATCGACTGGCAGGTCGACTTCTGCGGGCCCGGCGGCTACGTCGACCGCATGGGCTACGACATCTCGCTCACCCGGGCGGGCCTCCCGGCCACCGCCGAGATGCTCGCGCACGCCCGCGCCACCGGCATGCTCGTCGTCCACACCCGGGAAGGGCACGCGCCGGACCTGTCGGACCTGCCCGCCAACAAGCGCTGGCGCTCGGCCCGGATCGGCGCGGAGATCGGCAGCGCCGGCCCGACCGGCCGGATCCTGGTGCGCGGCGAGCCCGGCTGGGAGATCGTGCCGGAGGTGGCCCCGATCGAGGGAGAGGTGCTGCTGGACAAGCCCGGCAAGGGCGCGTTCTACGCCACCAACCTCGACCTCGTGCTCAGGACGAACACGATCACGCACATCATCCTGACGGGCATCACCACCGACGTCTGCGTGCACACGACCATGCGCGAGGCCAACGACCGCGGCTACGAGTGCCTGATCCTCTCCGACTGCACCGGTGCCACCGATCCGTCCAATCACGACGCGGCCCTGCACATGGTGACCATGCAGGGTGGCGTGTTCGGCGCGGTCGCCACCTCCCAGGCCGTCATCGAAGGGACCAGCGCATGACCAGCGTCGCAGCAGATCCGTATCCGTTCGAGTTCGACCCGACCACCACCGCACTGGTGATCATCGACATGCAGCGCGACTTCGTCGAACCCGGCGGCTTCGGCGAGACGCTGGGCAACGACGTCTCGCTGCTGCAGTCGGTGGTGCCGCCGCTGCAGAAGGTGCTGGCCACCGCCCGCGAGATCGGGATGACGGTGATCCACACCCGCGAGGGCCACGTGCCCGACCTCAGCGACTGCCCGCCGGCCAAGCTGACACGCGGCGCGCCCTCTCTCCGCATCGGCGACCCCGGGCCCAAGGGCCGCATCCTCATCCGCGGCGAGTACGGCCACGACATCATCGACGACCTCGCCCCCGTCGCCGGCGAGCTCGTCATCGACAAGCCGGGCAAGGGCTCCTTCCACGGCACGACGTTCGGCGCGGAGCTCCGACACAGGGGCATCACCAGCCTCATCGTCACCGGCGTCACCACCGAGGTGTGCGTGCACACCACCGTCCGCGAGGCCAACGACCGGGGCTACGAGTGCCTGGTCCTGTCCGACTGCACCGGTTCGTACTTCCCCGAGTTCCTGAAGGCCGGACTCGCCATGATCGCCGCGCAGGGCGGCATCTTCGGCTGGGTCGCTCCTTCGAAGGCACTGCTCACCGCACTCACCCCGCAGGAGGTCCCGTCATGAGCGCCCCGACGACAGAGAAAGAACCGATCAGGCTCTCCTGGTGGGTGTCCGGCGACACCAACGCGTTCTTCGGCCTGGGCTTCAACACCCTGGTCAACGTGCTGGTGCTGTCGGGCCTGTGCATCGGGGTGGTGAAGATCCCCGGCACCGAGGTGTTCGGGGTGATCCTCCCGGCGCTCGGCGTCCAGCTGCTGATCGGCAACGTCTACTACACCTACCTCGCCCGACGCCTGGCCCAACGCGAGAACCGCACCGACGTCTGCGCCATGCCCTACGGGCCCTCGGTGCCGCACATGTTCATCGTGACGTTCGTGGTCATGCTGCCGATCTACCTCAAGACCAAGGACCCCATCGCGGCCTGGGCATCCGGGCTCGCGTGGTGTCTCATCATCGGCATCATCGTGCTGATCGGCGCCTTCGTGGGGCCGTACATCCGCAGGTACACGCCGCAGGCCGCGATGCTCGGCACCCTGGCCGGCGTCTCGATCGCGTTCATCTCGATGCGCCCCGCCGCCCAGATGTGGGAGGCGCTGTGGATCGCGCTGCCCGTCATGGTGATCATCCTGATCGGCTTCTTCACCGACCTGAAGCTGCCCGGCAACATCCCGGTCGGCCTCGCCGCGCTGCTCGTCGGCACGGCGATCGGCTGGATCGGCGGTTACATGTCGGTGCCGGACGTGGTCACCGCCGCGCAGGACGTGGCGCTGTCGCTGCCCACCGCCGACTTCGGACGCCTCGCCCACGGTCTCGCCGACGTCGCCCCGCTGCTGGCCACGGCCATCCCGCTGGGCATCTACAACTTCACCGAGGGCATGACCAACGTCGAGAGCGCCGCCGTCGCCGGTGACGAGTACAACCTGCGCGCGATCCTCGCCGCGGACGGCGTCGGCGCGATCGTCGGCTCGGTGCTCGGCTGCCCGTTCCCGCCCGCCGTGTACATCGGCCACCCCGGCTGGAAGGCCGCGGGCGGCCGCACGTCGTACTCGCTCGCGTCGGGCGTCGTGATCGCGCTGATGTGCTTCCTCGGCCTGTTCGGGCTGCTCGGGGCCCTGCTTCCGCTGCCCGCGATCGTGCCGATCCTGCTCTACATCGGCCTGCTGATCGGCGCCCAGGCGTTCCAGGAGGTGCCGAAGGCGCACGCTGTGGCCGTCGTCATCGCGATCATCCCGAACATCGCCTCGTGGGCGTCCGGGCTGATCGACAACGCCCTGTCCGCGGCCAACACGTCGGCATCGCAGGTCGGGGAGGCCGCGCTGGTGAACGCCGGCGTCGTCTACAAGGGCCTGTCGCTGCTCGGTGGTGGCGCGATCCTGGCCGGACTGGTGCTCGGCGCGATCACCGCGTTCATCATCGACAAGAAGTTCATCCCGGCGGCGATCTACTGCTTCATCGGCGCCGCGGTGGGCTACATCGGGCTGATCCACGCGCCGACCGTCGGCTGGGGCGTGGGCGGGCAGATCGCGCTCGGCTACCTGTTCGCCGGCGTCATCCTGCTGGCCTTCGGGCTGATCACCCGGCGCAACGAGGCCCCCGCCACCGAGGAGTCGGAGGTCCCCGAGCAGCGGGTGGACGAGCCCGCCGCGATGTCGGCCTCGATCGACACGACCCGCCCGGCCACCGCGTGAGGCTCGACATCCCGATCGACGATTCCGCCGACCACCATCACGGCCCTCGTTCCGGCCGCCCGTCCGGTCGGGGAGAACTCGGCCGCCCCGACGTCGTCGCCGAGGTTGCGGCCGCCTTCGGGCGGTACGAGCGGGCGCTCGTCGACGGCGACGTGGCCGTGCTCACCGACCTCTTCTGGGACGACGGGCGCTGCGTCCGCTTCGGCGTCGCCGACCGGCAGCAGGGGGCGGACGAGATCGCAGCGTGGCGACGTGACCACCCGTCGGTGCCTGCGGGCCGTCGGCTGTCGGAGACCCGGGTGCTGGCCGTCGACGACCGGACGGCCGTCGTGACCACCCTGTTCGGCTACCCCGACGGACGGATCGAGGGTCGGCAGAGCCAGACCTGGGTCCGGTTCGCCGACGGGTGGCGGATCGTCGCGGCCCACGTGTCCGAGGTGCCTCTCGGATGACGGGTCGTGAACCGGGGCGGGGGGCGGCACACGCCGCCCCCCACTCCCCGGACTCCGTTCTGGTCGCGGTCGTGGCTGCGCACCGCCGGGGCCAGCCCCTGAACGGCGAGCTGGTCGCCCTCGGGGCCCGCTTCGAGCGCGACGCCGTCACCGCGCCCGTCTACCGGATGATCGCGCTGCCCGGGGCCGGGGTGCTCCGCGGCGGGATCGTGGCGTCGGCATGCGACGGCAGCAGCATTGGTGTGGAGCTGCACCGCATGCCGACGGCGGCGGTGGGCGCACTGATCCTGGAGCTGCCGTCCTGGCTGGCGATCGGCCACGTGGAGCTGGTCGGTGGGGCCGCGCTGGGAATGGTCTGCGTCGGCGAACCCGAGGGTGCGCTCGACATCAGCGAGCACGGCAGCTGGCCCGCCTACCTGGCCGCCCACGCCCCGGCCTGAACCGAGGTCGTGCGCGGATATCGCTGTGGGAACAGCGTTATCCGCGCACGGGCGCCGCAGGCGCACTCACCAGGTCACGGGCAACGAGTGCAGGCCGTAGACGAGCATCTCCGACCGGAACGGCAGCTCGGACAGCTCCGCGGCGACGGCAAGTGAAGGAAAACGCCGCAGCAGCGCCGGATAGGCGATCTGCAGCTCCACCCGGGCCAGGGGCTGCCCCAGGCACTGGTGCACCCCGAACCCGAACGCCACGTGCTGGCGTGCGGAGCGGTGGATGTCCAGGTCGTCGGGGTGGTCGAACACCTCGGGGTCGCGGTTGGCGATCTCGCCGGCGACGATCACGCCTTCCCCCGCGTGGATGGTGACACCACCGATCTCGACGTCCTCGGTCGCCACCCGGCGGCGGCCGCTGTGCACGATCGTCAGCAGCCGCAGCAGCTCCTCGACCGCGTTGTTCACTAGGGCGGGGTCGTCGGTGTCGCGCAGCTGGGCGGCCTGGTCGGGGTGGCGCAGCAGTGTGAGGGTGCCCAGCGCGAGCTGGTTCGCCGTGGTCTCGTGGCCCGCGATGAGCAGCAGGTTGAGCATCCCGACGACGTCGTGGTCGGTGAGCTCGCCGGTGCGCATCCGGTTGACGACCAGCCGGCTGGTCAGGTCGTCGCCGGGCTCGGCGTCCTTGGCGTGCACGAGGTCGAGCAGGTAGTCCGACAGCTCGTCGCTGGCGGCGACGGCGACCTCGGGGGCCGTGGTGTTGTTGAGCAGTTTCGCGCTGATCCGCTGGAAGAACTCGTGGTCGGTGTAGGGCACCCCGAGCATCCGGCAGATCACCATCGACGGCAGCGGCAGCGTGAACGCCTCCACCAGGTCCACGGGCTTCGGGCCGGCCTCCATCGCGTCGAGCAGCTCCCCGACCACCTCGGTGATCATCGGGCGGAGGCCCTGCGTGTGCTTCATCGTGAACTCGGAGATCAGCATCTTGCGGTAGCGGGCGTGCTCCGGGTCGTCCATCGAGATGAACGAACGGGTGCGCTTGCGGCGCTCCTTGAGGCCGGGCGAGGTCGCCGGGTAGCCGTCCTTGCGGAAGTCGACGCTGAAGCGCTGGTCGGCGAGCACGGCGCGCGCGTCCTCGTGGCGGGTGATCAGCCACGGCGTGCTGCCGTCCCAGATCCGGACGCGCGTGATCGGCTCGGTCTCACGCAGGTCGGTGAGCTGCGCCGGTGGATCGAACGGACACGTGCCCCGGTCCATCGGGTAGAGCGGTCGATCGGCGAGGGTCCCCGTCATCGCCAGCCTGCCTTTCGTCGATTACATAGCAACACTAAGCATTGTCGATGCTAACGATCTGTCGGTCGGCTGGCGACGGGGTGTAACGCCGGTCACCATTCGACGGGCAGCGCAGCCACCCCGTACACGACCTTGTCGGCGCGGACCGTCAGGTCCCCGACCGGAGCGGCGAGCCGCAGGTCCGGGAACCTCCGCAGCAGCGCCGGGTAGGCGACCTGCAGCTCCAGGCGCGCCAGCGGCTGCCCGAGGCACTGGTGCACCCCGTAGCCGAACGCGACGTGGTGGCGCGCGGCCCGGTGGATGTCGAGCCGGTCGGGATCGGGGAAAGCCCCGGGATCACGGTTGGCGGTCTCCCCCGACGGCAGCACGGCGTCGCCCGCACGGATGAGCACGCCGCCGATCTCGACGTCCTCCAGGGCGATCCGGGCCCGCGCGTTGTGGACGATCGTCAGCAGCCGCAGCAGCTCCTCCACCGCGTTGGCCACCACCGCCGGGTCGTCGGCGTCGCGGATCGCCGCAGCCTGCTCGGGGTGCTGGAGCAGCACCATGGCGCCGAGCGCGATCTGGTTGGCCGTGGTCTCGTGGCCCGCCACCAGCAGCAGCGACGCCATGCTCACGGCCTCCTCGACCTCCAGCTCACCGGTGCGCACGCGGCGCACCACGAGCCGGCCGAGCAGGTCGTCACCGGGATCGGCGGCCGCGATCTTGCTCCGGACCAGATCACGCAGGTAGCCGCGCAGCTCGTCGGAGGCCCGGGCCACCTCGCCGCGGTCGGCGGTGAACGTCAGCAACCGCGTCGAGAGGTGCTGGAAGACGTCGTGGTCGGCGTAGGGCACGCCGAGCAGCCGGCAGATCACCAGTGACGGCAGCGGCAACGCGAACGCCTGCACGAGATCGGCGGCCCGTGGACCGGCGGCCATCGCGTCGAGGAGGTCCTCGACGATGGCCTCCACCGCGGGCCGCAGCGACGCGGTGGCGCGCATCGTGAAGTCGCTGATCAGCATCTTGCGCAACCGGGAGTGCTCGGGATCGTCGAGGACGATGAACGACGGCTGCTGGTCCGGCCGGCTGATCCGACCCGGTCCGAGCTGCGGGAAGTCCGGATGCCGGGCGTCGGCGCTGATCCGCGGGTCCGACAGCACGGCCCGCACGTCGGCGTAGCGGGTGACGAGCCACGCCGGGCGGCCGTTCCACAGGGTCACCCGCGTGACCGGGCGGTCCGCACGTAGCCGGGCCAGCGGTTCCGGCGGGTCGAACGGGCAAGTCCCCCGTTCCATCGGATAGCGCGGTGCGTCCTGGGCAGGAGTCCCCGACATACCCGTCCTCACTTTCTTCCGGATTGCCAAGCATTGCTAACGATCCGTCCCGAACCGTAACCCGGACGTGCGCGATCCGCCGACTACACGGACGACACGGTGTAGGTGTGGCCGGCCGTGCGGAGGCGGTCGATCAGCGCCGCCCCCATGGCCGACGCCGGGGTGAGCGACCCGGCACGGTCGGGCAGGCGGTCGCCGTCGAGAGCCAGGCAGAGCGCGCTCTCGCCGAGCATGACGGCTGTGGCCGCATAACCGGGGTCGCCCGGGCCGGAGACGACCGCGCGGTAGTGGCGCCCGCTCGTCGTCGCCGCGTCGAGGTCCATGCGGAACCAGCCCTTCTCCCGCGCCTCCGGGGTCGGCCCCGCGCCCGGGGCCGGCAGCACGCGGTCGAGCACCGAGCGGGTGGGACCGAAGCTCATCCCGGCCAGCGCCAGGCCGAGCCCGGCCGTCACACCCGCGGCCGCCACCGCTCCGGCCGGGCCCCGCCCGGTGCCCATGACCTCCTGGTAGCGCAGCGTCCGGCCGTAGGCCCAGTCCTGCAGCGCGTTGCTGCGGCGCACGATGCGGGTGTTGTAGGACGCCATGACGAACGGCGCGGTCCACATCCCGCGCGAGCCGCGGCGGCCCGGCAGCGGAGCGTCGGCCGGCTGGGCCTGCGCGGGCTCGGCCGCGCGGTCGGGGCTCAGCGCGTGTGGGTCGGCCACCACCCGCCGCAGCATCGGGTCGACCCCGACGGCCTCGACCTGGGCCCGCATCGAGTCGATCGTCCCGCCGCTGAACCCGCCCCGGGCGGTCGCGACGAGCCCGACGGCGGTCAGCTCACCGGCGCCGTCGGCGGCGGCCTGCTCGTGACACAGGAACACCCCGAGATCGGACGGGATCGAGTCGTAGCCGCACGAGTGCACGATCCGCGCACCGGCGTCGCGAGCGGTCTTGTCGACCAGCTCCATTGCGTCGTGGACGAAGAGGACCTCGCCGGTCAGGTCGCAGTAGTGGGTACCGGCCCGGGCGCAGGCCTCGACAACGGGCAGGCCGTAGCGGGCGTAGGGCCCGACCGTGGTGACGAGCACCCGCGTGGCGGCCGCCAGCGCCTCGAGCGAGGCCGCGTCGGTGGAGTCGGCCACGATGACCGGCCACGAGCGACCCCGCTCCGGGAGCGCCTGCCGCGCCCGCTCCAGCCTGGCCGCCGACCGGCCGGCCAGCGCGATCCGCACGCCCGCGGGCGCGTGCTCGGCCAGGTAGGCGGCCACCAGTTCGCCGACGTAACCGGTAGCACCGAACACGACCACGTCGTAGGTCCGCTCGTCATCGTTCATGTCCCGGACCGTACTTGCTGCCCGTTCAGCACCCCAGGTTCTCCCCCGGCTTCACGTTCAGGATCTTCGTGAACTCCAGGTAGAGCTCCACCCGGTGGTCGACCTGATCGGTGTTGCCCCCGTTGCACTCCAGGGCACCGTTGATGCTGCGGATGGTCTCGCCGAATCCCTTGCCGTCGACGATCGCCTCGTGCGGGGTCATCGTGCCCGGCCCGTCCTGGGTGTTCCAGTACCAGAGTGCGGTCTGCCAGGCGACGGCCGGATCCTGCTCGACCAGGTACGGGTGGTGGAGCAGGTCGATGCCCAGGGCCTCACCGGCGTCGTGGTAGTTGAAGTTCCAGCTCAGCTGGATCGGGCCGCGGCCGTAGTAGGCGGCCCGACCGGCCGGGCAGCCGTAGGGCTGGGTGGTGTCGCAGTAGGTCGGGTAGTTGGCGGTGTTCTGCTCGACGACGTGGAAGAGCCCGCCGGTCTCGTGGGAGGCGTTGGCGAGGAACGCCGCCGCCTCCTGCCGCTCCACCTTCCTGTCACCCGTGTGCGCGAACGCGGGGTAGGCCGCCAGGGCCGTGATCAGCCCGTCGTAGGTGTAGAACGCGCTGCGCTGCGGGAACATCCCGTCGAAGTCGGCCCGGCTGACGGGGAAATCCTTGTTGCTGCGGGCCGGGGCGGCCGACGCGGTGGCCGGGACGACGGCGAACAGGGTGGCCACGACGGCCAGCACGATCACCCGCAGATGGTTTCTCGTCATCACGGATCGACGGTAGGCACGGCGGACCAGCGTGCCTACTCACCGCGATGATGGGCCCGGACCGGCGGATTGTCCGATGCACAACGACGCCGGTCACCCCGAGGCGAGGTGCGCGACCAGCAGCGCCTCGACGGGGGCGAAGCGTTCCGCAGGCAGGGGACAGACCCGACCCCGACCACCGTCGACGTGGAGGTAGAACGACTCCCCCGTCGCGGCGACGACACCATCGCCGCGGGTCAGCTCGGTCACCAGCCGCATCCGCTCGGGGTCGGCCTCCACGATCCGCGTCGACGCGCTGAGCACCTCCCCCTCCTTGCACTCCGCGAGGTACCGCACGTGGTACTCCACGGTATAGAAGGAGTTCCCCGACTCGGCCCGGTAGTCGGCACTGAGCCCGAGCACGACAAACAGCTCCTCGTTGGCGTCGCTGAGCGCCGTCAGATAGCTGGCGTCGTGCATGTGCCCGTTGTAGTCCGTCCACTCCGGCGGCACGGTGACGGAGTACGTCGCGAACGGCACGGTCGCACCCGGGTCAGCCACCGGCGCGGGCCGGGCCGAGCACCGCGCGATGCTTGTCCAGCAGCGCGAGCAGGTCCACCAGGAACGCGTCCCTGACCTGCGCCAGCTCGGCCACCGTGCACCCGCCCGCAGCCTCCTCGGCGCCCGCGACAACCTGGTCACGCAGCTGCGGGGTGAGCTCGGGTGCCTCCAGACGGGTCCACGGCTCCAGCAGGGCCGGGCCGAACTGGTCGAGCAGGTGCGCCATCCCGCCGGGGCCGCCACCGAGGTGGTAGGTCAGCATCGGGCCCATCAACGCCCAGCGCAGGCCGGGCCCGTGGATGATCGCGTCGTCGATCTGCTGCACCGTCGCGTCGCCCGAGTCGACCATGTGCAGCGCCTCCCGCCACAGGGCCTCCTGGAGGCGGTTGCCGACGAAACCCGGCACCTCGTGGTCCATCGTCAGGCAGACCTTGCCCGCGAGGGTGTAGAACGTCTCCGCCCATGCCACGGTGTCCGGATCCGTGCGCTCGCCGCCGACGACCTCCACGAGGGGCAGGAGGTACGGAGGGTTGAACGGGTGCCCGACGACCAGGCGCCCCGGCGTCGCGCAGTCCACGGCCATCTGGCTCATCCCGAAGCCGGACGTGCTGGAGGCGACCACCACGCCCAGGGGCGTGGCCTCGTCGATCGCGGCGAGCAGGGCGATCTTGGAGTCGAGTACCTCCGGCGCGGACTCCTGCACGAAGTCGGCCCCGGCCAGCGCCTCCGCCATCGAACCCACGAACCGGAGACGGTCGGGCGAGGCGCCTTCGTGCAGCCCGAGGCCGACCAGCGCCGGCCAGGCGTTGTGGACGAGCGCGTGCAGCCGGGTCTCGGCGTCCGGGCCCGGATCCCACGCCACCACGTCGTAACCGGTGCGCAGGAAGTGCGCCGCCCAACCGCCGCCGATCACACCCGTGCCGATCACCACGACGGTGCGGACGTCACCCGGCGCCGGCCGTGCCGCGGCGCTCACCAGCCCACCTGGTCGAGACCCTTGAGGTCCAGGATCTCCCGGGCCTCGTCGGGGGTCGCGACCTCCAGCGACAGCTCGTCGAGGATCCGCCGCATCTTCTGCACCTGCTCGGCGTTGGACTGCGCCAGGCGCCCCTTGCCCACGTGCAGGCCGTCCTCCAGCCCGACGCGGACGTGGGATCCCATGATCGCGGAGACGGTGACCATGTTGAACTGGTGCCTGCCACCGGCCAGCACCGACCAGCGGTAGGAGTCGCCGAGCAGCCGGTCGGCGGTGGCCTTCATGTGCGCGAGGTGCTCCACCTCGGCCCCGATGCCGCCCATCACCCCGAGGATCGTCTGCAGGAAGATCGGCGGCTCGACGAGCCCGGTGTCGAGGTAGTGGGCCAGCGTGTAGAGGTGGCCGACGTCGTAGGCCTCGTACTCGAAGCGGGCGCCGGTGCGGGCCCGCACGTCGATGAGCATGTGCTCGATGTCGGCGAAGGTGTTGACGAACGGCTCGTGGCGGGTGCTCTCGAGGTAGGGCTTCTCCCAGTCGAACCTGAACTCGTCGTACTTCGCGATCATCGGGAAGCTGCCGTAGTTGAACGTGCCCAGGTTGAGGGTGCAGAGCTCGGGCCGGGTCTCGTAGACGACCCGGAGCTTCTCCTCGGTGGTCATCCCGGTGCCACCGCCGGTGGTGATCGAGACGATCGCGTCGGTGGCGGCCTTGATCGGCTTGAGATAGTCGAGGAAGACCGCGGGGTCGCCGGTGGGACGGCCGTCCTTCGGGTCACGGGCGTGCAGATGGATGATCGCGGCACCCGCCTCGGCCGCGTCGACCGACTGCTGGACGACGTCTTCTGCTGTGTAGGGCAGATGCGGTGACATCGTCGGCGTGTGACCCGAACCGGTCACGGCGCAGGTGATGATGACCTTGCGGGTGGCTGCCATCAGCCGCCTCCGGAGTGGGGTGAGGAATCGGGACCAACTTTTGCACGATGCGGACAGTGCCTGCATCTGGTGCAGAGGGTTCCTTCCGATTCGCAGCGTGTCAAGACCGCCGTCATTTTGCATAATGTGCAGAGCAGGACCGCACTACGCATGAATTTCAGGTTTCGGGGCTGATTTTGGGCCGAAGGTGCCCTACGGTGGCCCCCAACCGTGCAGGTCAGGGGCTGCCGGTCCACCCCCAAGCACGCGAAGGGCGATCGAATGACCTCATCCAGTGAGCGTTCCCTCGGCGAGGCGAGCCTCTCCCGCAGGTCGTTTCTCGCGGGCACCGTCGGAGCGGTTCTGCTCGGCGGCGCCCTGAGCGCCTGTGGCGCGGGGGGCACCACATCCGCGGACGCGGCTGCGGCCGGTCCGCCCAAGCGCGGCGGCAACTTCCGGCTCGGCGTCACCGGTGGCGGCTCGAAGGACACCTTCGACGCGCAGGTCACCATCACCAAGCCCGACGAGGCGCGGCTGGTCAGCTCCTTCGAGACGCTGCTGACCTTCGACAACGACTACAAGCTCGTGGAGGACGGGTTGGCCCTGCACGTCTCGCGCGACAACCCGAGCGAGTACACGATCGAGCTGCGTCAGGGCGTGGAGTTCCAGAACGGCAAGACGATGACGGCCGACGACGTCATCTACTCGTTCCAGCGCATCGCCACCGGGAGCAACGGGCGAGCAATGCTTGAAACCTGTGGATGACAGGGAGGGGTCGTACCCTCCCGGTGATCTCTCAGCCATCAAGCAAGATCGGCGCGCCAACGCCGGTCGGGAAGGTACGACCCATGCTCAGCGTAGTTCCCGAGGAGTCCG
>JBBRLM010000046.1:0-54888 GCA_038231335.1 Mycobacteriales bacterium | reverse complement strand
GCCACGCTGCGGGCGATGCCGCAGACCACGCAGGAGACCACGCTGATGTGCATCAGCAATGGTGTCGGTGACGGCCTGATGAGCAACGCGATGTGGACGGGCGTGCCGCTGGCCGCTCTGATCGACGCGGCGGGGCCGTCGGACAAGACCGTCGAGATCCTGCTCACCGCGGTCGACGGATACACCGACACCTTCGCCATCGGGAAGGCGCTGGACCCCACCACGCTGTTGGCCTTCCAGATGAACGGCGTCGACCTCCCGACGCGGCACGGCTTCCCCGCCCGGCTCGTCGTCCCCGGCATGTTCGGCGAGAAGAACCTCAAGTGGATCACAAAGGTCGAGCTGGTCACCGAGGAGCGCAAGGGCTTTTACGAGACACAGGGCTGGGGTCCGACCTTCGAGGTCCCGAACCGGTCGAAGTTCACCAGCCTCACGGCGGACGCCATGGTGCGCCGACAGGACACGACGGTGCTGTCCGGTGTGGCGCTGGGCGGCAACCGCGGCGTGTCGCGGGTGGAGGTCAGCGTGGACGGCGGCGCCACCTGGCGGGACGCGACCATCACCTACCCGGGCACGGTGCTGTCGTGGTCGCTGTGGAGCTTCGACTGGCGGCCGGTTGCTCCCGGTGCGGCGAAGCTGGTGGTGCGGATGACCGACCGGACCGGTCAGCCGCAGATCGCTGAGGAGCGCGGGATCGTCCCGATGGGGGCCACGGGCTATCACAAGCTTGACGTGACAGTCGTCTGAGACGTGGGTCCGTATCCCGACGATGCTGGGCGGTTGCCGTGACTGAGGTCCGTACGCCCCCCGATGTGCGCTCGTGGTCGCGTCGTTTCGTCGTCCTCACGGACCCGAACCGGTTGGCCCTGCTCCTGCTCATCCAGTACGCCGGCCCGATCCGGGTCGCCGATCTGGCGCTGGCCACCGGCCGTTCGCGTGATGCGGTCGTGCAGATGCTGCGGCTGCTGCGCGGCCACGGAGCGGTCGTCGGCCACCGTGGTGGCAGGTCGGCGCGCTACGAGATCGCCGACGGTGCTCTCGCGGACCTGCTCGGCCACATCGCGGTCGACGACACCGCCCTGCTGGATGCGTTGACGGCCGTCGTGCGGATCCGGTCGGCGGAACCGGCGAGCATGGAGTGCGACCTCTGAGCGCTGCGGCGCCTTCTGTCCGGTGACCAGCTGTGGCCCGCCGGGCCAGGAGGTCGGTAGCCGCCTACGGTGCAGGAGCGGGTCGACCGGCCGGCGCCGAACAGGACGGAGCATCGCACCGATGAGCAGCGGCGTCCGAGCACCCGGACCGACCCGGCCCGGTAGGTCGCTGGCTGCCATCGTGGTGGCGGTGCTGGTGGTGGCCCTCCTGACCGCGTGCTCGGCCGGGTCGTCCACGGTGGCCGGGTCGCCGGCCGTCGGTGCGGCGGCCACGGACCCGTTGGGCTTCAGCGGCCCCACCCTCGACGGCGCCACCCTCGACGCGGCGACGTTGAGCGGCACCCCGGTGGTGCTGTGGTTCTGGGCCCCGTGGTGCACGATCTGCCGTGCCGAGGCGCCCGACGTGTCGGCGGTCGCCGCGCAGTACCAGGGGCGGGTCCGGGTCGTCGGGATCCCAGGACGCGGCGAGGTCACGGCGATGAAGGCGTTCGTGTCCGAGACCGGCACCGGTGGGTTCACACATGTCGAGGACACCGACGGCGCGCTGTGGAACCGGTTCGGGGTGGTAGCCCAGCCTGCGTTCGTCTTCGTGGACCGTGCGGGGAAGGCGCAGACCTTCGCCGGCTCGCTCGACGCCGCGCAGCTGCGCACCGTGCTGGACCGGCTGGCGTGAACACCACGGTGCTCCGCGCTGGCCATCGTGGCCGGCGCCGTCGCCGCGTTCAACACGGCACCGGCCGGCACGGGCGACCGCATCACCATCGCCGGGTCGCGGGCCCTGGAATGGGGTGGCGGGCGCTACGGGGTCGTGCTCGCCCACGGCGCGCCGTTCGACACGCGCGGCCCACGCGCAGAACATCTTCGGCACCGACCCGGCCGAGCCGGCCATGCGGGCGATACTCGACCGCCTGGCACGGTTCGGCGGAACCTGAGCAGAGGAGACACCCGTGACACCGGTCCTGGCGTTCGACGTGAACGAGACCCTGCTCGACCTCGCGGCGCTCGACCCCGTGTTCGAGCGGGTGCTCGGTGACGCCGCGCTGCGCCCGATGTGGTTCGGCTCGATGCTGCAGCTGTCGTTCGTCGGGGGGCTCACCGGAGAATACGTGGACTTCACGACCGCGCAGCGCGCCGCGCTACGGATGACCGCGGCGCGTGCGGGTCGCGAGGTCAGCGACCTCGACGTCGACGACGTGGTGGGCCGCATGAGCCGGCTCCCTGCTCATCCCGAGGTCCCCGAGGCCCTGTCGCTCCTGCGCGCGGCGGGGTTCCGGCTCACCGCGCTGACGAACTCGGTACTCGAGGTCGCCACCGCCCAGCTGACCCACGCCGGGCTGATCGAGAACTTCGACGCGGTGTACTCCGGCGACGAGGTTCAGGCATTGAAGCCGGCGCCCGCGCCCTACCGGATGGTCGCGCAGCGCAGCGGCGTCGAGATCGGGGACGTGTGCCTGGTCGCCGCGCACGCGTGGGACGTCTCGGGCGCGCTGGCCGCCGGATGCCAGGCTGCGTTCGTCGCTCGCGCAGGCGTGGTGCCCAGCCCCATCGGGGCGCAGCCCACGGTGATCGGCGGCGATCTCACCGAGGTCGCCGATGCCCTGCTGGAACGGTTCGCCCCGGTGCCGGGGTCATGACGCGGTGACGCGCTTCCGGATCGCCCGCCCCGATGCCGACGCCTCCGGCGATGGCAACGACGACCACCCACGACGACAGGTTGAGCTGCGCCGCCCCGGACAGGCCGTGGCCGAGGTTGCAGCCTCCGGCCATCCATCCGCCCGCGCCGAGCAGGGCTCCGCCCGCGCCGACCAGGGCCCGAACGGTGAGCCACCCAGCGCGGCCAGCACCCACCCGGCCACGGTGGCGACGTCACGGCGCCTGCCCTCTAGCGGCTCTGGGAGTGTCACCACAGCCTGCCCCGGGCGATGGGTGTCCGGCCTGACGGTCACCGAACACCCGGTCGTCGACGGTGTTCGGCGTCAGGTGGGCGGTGCGAGGGTGTCGGCGAGCTCGACCAGTGATCCGACAACGACCTTCGGAGGCGGCCGGAGCGTGTCGAAGGGGCCGCCGGACCGGTTGACCCACGCCGCCCGCATGCCCGCCGCGCGGGCGCCGATGACATCGAACGGGTTCGACGAGATCAGGCGGATCTCTCCGATCGGTCGCCCCATCCGCTCGGCGACATACCGGTAGGTCCGCGGTGAGGGTTTGAACGCCTGCACCGGGTCGACGCTGAGGAAGCCGTCGAACCAGCGGTCCAGACCGGCGGCAGCCATCAACGGCTCCAACATCCGCGGGGAACCGTTGGAGAACACCACCATCGGGTGGCCGACCCGCTGGAGGCGGTCGAGGCCGGGTGCGACATCAGCGAAGCGTTCGAGATGGTTGTACCGGCCCATGAGCATGTCCTTCTCCGCGGCGCCGAGCTCGCGGCCGACCACGGCGAGGGCCTGGTCGAGTGCCTTGCGGGTGACGTGCTCGAAGTCCTCGTAGGCGCCCATCGCCGTCAGCCGGAACGTGTACTCGAGCTGCGTGGAGCGCCAGATCGCCGCAAGCCGGGGGGCGTCGTCGGGTGCGACCTGCTCCAGCGCCGTGGTGATCCCGATCGGGTCCACGAGGGTGCCGTACATGTCGAAGGCGAGCACCTCCGTCATCGCGTGCACCGGACTCCTGGTTCAGCTGTGTGTGGAGGACTCGACATCGACGGTGTCACCTTCTCACAGTGCTCGCCGTCGTCGCCCGCCTCGATGGTGACCGTCCGGGAACGGAGCGGTGGAGGTCTTTCCGATCAGGAACGAGTGACCTTCTGAGTGGGATACGCCGTTCGTTCGGGCCATGATCGGACGCACCGAGAAATCCGAATGGATCGAGAGTCCGATGTGGTCCGTCGTCGATGATCCGATCGCAGTGATGGCACGCCGATCGTTCACCGCCCATGATGTGTTCCGCGGTACCACGCCATGAGCCGCACCGCGTTCGTGCTGTCGGGCGGGGCGAGCATGGGGGCGGTCCAGGTCGGCGGGCTCGCCGCGCTCATCGAGGCCGGCGTGTCACCCGACCTCGTCGTCGGGTGCTCAGCCGGAGCGGTGAACGGCGGGTGGCTCGCCGGGCGGCCGGGGTGCACCGATGTGGCGGGCCTCGCCGCACTGTGGCGGTCGCTCTCGTCCGCTTCGGTGTTCCCCCGACGCCCCGTCGGAGGGCTGCTGGGTGTGCTCGGTCGTCGCCGACACCTCGTGCCGCCGACCGGGGTGGCCCGGATCCTCACCGACAACCTGCTGTTCGACCGGATCGAGGACGCGCCCGTACGGCTGGCGGTGGTGGCCACCGACGTGCTGTCAGGCGACGACGTGCTGCTCACCGAGGGCGAGGCGGTCGCGTCCATCCTGGCCAGCACCGCGATCCCCGGGGTGTTCCCGCCCGTGTCGATCGGTGGGCGGGAGCTGATGGACGGCGGGGTCGTGAACAACACCCCGATCTCGCACGCGGTGGCGCTGGGCGCCGACGTGGTGTGGGTGCTGCCGACCGCCCACTGCTTCGCCCGGCCCGCCGCGCCCACGACCGTGCTGGGCATGGCCCTCAACGCGCTGACACTGGCACTCAACCACCGGCTGGCCGCCGACGTGGAGCGCTACCAGGGGATCGTCGATCTGCGGGTGGCGCCGCCGCTGTGCAACCTGTCGGTCTCGCCGGCCGACTTCGGTCACGCCGACGAACTGATCGCGCGCGCCTACGCCCAGACCCGGACGTGGCTGACCGGGTCGATCCGATCCACGCCGAGCGTCACGGTCCGCCGATGACGTATACCGACACGGACTTCGGCGGCCTCACGGCCCTGTTCGTCAACACGACGGGCGGGCGACCATCCGATCGCCAGCGGGGTGTATCCGGACATGCGCGAGCACGGCTGGGAGGTCGACGTTGCAGCACACCGGCTAGAGCGTGGCGCCGCAGTCCGTCCACGGCAACCTGCCGCGGGAGTGGGATGCCGCGGCCCGTTTCGACTTCCCCAACCCCGAGTACCGCTCCTGAGATCAGATGCTGCGGTGGCCCGACACCGCGGCCCGCAAAGCGGCGAGCCGGGGTCGCAGCGCCTCGTCGACGGCGGCGGGGTTCGTACGGTTGAGCTCCTGCATCGACCGTCGGGACTCCAGCGCGGTGTTGATGTCCAGGAGGTCGGCGTCGATGCCCGCGACGATGTCGTCGACCACGTCGGGGACGGGGCGGCGGCCGAAGCCGAGGTCCTCGCCCGCCTCGCTGCTGTCCATCATCGGGGTGGCGGTGGCGCCCGGGTAGACGGTGACCACGCGGGTGCCGGTGTCGAGCAGCTCCCGGCGCAGCGACTCGTCGAAGTGGGCCAGCCCGGCCTTCACCGCGGCGTACACCGAGTAGTAGGGCAGGGCGACGAGCGCGATGCCCGAGGCGATCCCGAGCACGAGCCCGTCACCGGCCGCGCGGAGGTGGGGGAGTGCGGCGCGGGTCAGCAGGATCGGGGCGAGCAGGTCGACGTCGACCATCGCCTCGATGTCGTTCTGCGACAGTGACTCCAGGTCCCCGGCGCGGACGTTGCCGGCGTTGTTGACCAGGACGTCCAGACCGCCGAGGAGCGCGACAGCTTCGGCCACGACGCGGTCGGGCGCCGACCGGTCGGCGAGGTCGGCCGGGATCACGTGCGCCGTCCCGCCGCCCGCGCGGACCTGTGCGGCGGTGTCCTCCAGTGCGTCGGCGCGGCGCCCGACGAGGGCGAGCGTGCCGCCGGCCGCGCCGAACCGCAGGGCGAGCTCACGCCCGATCCCGCTTCCCGCGCCGGTGACGATGACCCTGCGGTCGCTGATCTTCATGATGTCTCCTCGGTGGCGGGGATGCGGTAGATCCGTCCGGTGGTGGTCAGCGCGTCGCTGTTCCACTCGCCGCCGACGCCGTCGACGAGCCAGCCGAGGATCGCCCAGAGGTCGCGGTCGGCCTCGGTCTCGTCGAGCGGCTCCAGGCCGGGGACGAGCGCGCCGATCTCGGCCCCGTCCGGGAACGGGCGGCCCGACCGGCCGACGAAGGTGATCTCGTAGACGCGGTCGTCGACCTGCAGCAGCCCTGGCGGGCCGAACGGCTCGTCGTCGAGGGCGAACGTGCGGGCGAGGAACGTGCGGAACTCGGGGTAGTGGCCCAGGTCGTGCTCGGCGAGCAGCGGCACGACCCGGTAGCCGGACGGCCGGTCGTGGTGAGGGGACACGGTCACCGGCGTACCCCGACCGTACGGTCGGCGAACTCGACCAGCAGCGCGCCGATCGCGGCGCCGGAGTCCTCCTGCAGGAAGTGTCGGCCGGTGACGAGGTGGGTGCCCTCGGCGTGTGGCCAGACCTCGTGCCAGTGCGCGGCGAACACGTCGGGGGTGAAGACGTCGTCCTCGCGGCCCCAGATCACGGTGGCGGGCAGCCGCAGGTCGCGCACCCCGGCCTCCAGCCACGCGAAGCGCTCGGTGGTGGTGTCGGACGGCAAACCGAGGGGGATCGACCGCGGCCAGATCCAGGTGAGCGCGCGCTCGTCGGGATCGTCGAGCACGGCGGTGTAGGCGCCCATGGCCTGCTCGGCGTAGCGGGCGCGATCCACGACCGACAGGTACATGCCGCGGCCTGGCATCGCCGCGTGTGTCCCGAGCAGGTACGGCCCGACGAGCGGGGCGTGCATGAGCCGCCACGGCAGCACCCGGTGGTGGAACTCCGACGACGGGGAGGCCCAGGCCCACGTCGACATCACCGCGACCGCCGCCGCCCGATCCGGGCGCGTGAGCAGCGCGCCGAGCCCGGTCGGGCCGCCCCAGTCGTGGCAGACGAACAGGACGCCGCGCAGGTCGAGCCGGTCGAGCAGGGCGACGATGTTCGCGGTGTGGTTGTCCAGGGTGTGCACCCGGTGGTCGTGCGGCTTCTCCGAGAGCCCGAATCCGATCTGGTCGGGCACCACGACGCGGTGCCCGGCCCCCAGCAACGGCACGACGGTGTCGCGCCTGAGGTAGCCCCACGCGGGGTTGCCGTGCAGCAGCAGCACCGTCGGCGCGTCGGGCGGGCCCTCGTCGACGTAGTGCATCCGCCGCCCGTTGACGGTGGTGAACCGCGACCGGTACGGGTAGCGGGCGGCGACGTCGGCGGGCAGATCCGCGATGGTCCGGCTGACGGGGTTCTGGGGCACCGGTGGATCAGACCAGGGTTCGGTCGGCGGCGGCCAGCACGTCGGCGGGCTCGGTGCGGGTGGTGTAGTCGGGGCGCACGTCGATCCAGCGGATGGTGCCGTCGGCGTCGACGGCGGTGAGGTCGAGGCCGAGCGTCCTCTGGGCGGCCCGGACGTCGTCGGACGGTGCGGTGAGGATGCCGAGCGCGGTCGCGATGGTCTCGTGCGTGCTGGTCATGGGCTGCTCCATCGCCGGAGAATTCTGGACTGATCACCCCAATCTGTACGCTGCCGTTTCTGGACTGTCAACTCCAGAAAGGGGGTTGGAGTGGACGCGGTGTCGTCCCCGCGCCTGACCGTAAGGGCCATGGCGATCGCCCACATCGCGTCCTTCGTCGTCTGACCGATCAGCAGGCCGGGCGTTCCGCGGCGGTGGCCGTCCGGCTCTCCAGGTCGACGAGCACGACGGAGTTCGTGCCTCCGTCGGAGGTCGTGCCCCGGCCCAGGATCCGCACGTCGGCGTAGTGGTGGTGGAGGAGGCCGAGCTGGGCGTCACCGGTGACCAGGTACCAGAAGCGCAGGCCCGCGTCCTGGGAGCGATGCTGGGCGTGGTCGACGAGTGAGACGCTCAGCTGCCGGCCGAGGTGCGGTTCGCGGTGTCCGGCGGCGATGACCAGCCGGCTCAGGTCGCCGGTCGTCGCGATCGGCGGACGCGGGTCGGTGACGCGGAACATGCCCGCGAAGTACCGGTGGGTCATGGTCCCGCGCCCGACCGAGTCCGGCGCCACCCGGACGTAGCCGACGAGGTCGGCGTCGGCGAACGCCCCGACGTGCAGCGCGCCGTCGTCCCACTCGTCGCGCTCGCGTCCACCTGGCTGTGCGGGCACCCACCCCAGCTCCTCGACGCAGATCCGGTGGCGCAGGACGAACGCGGCGTCGAGGTCGTCGGGAGAGGTGAGTACGCGGATGTCGACCACTCCTCGACGATAGGAGTGCGGGAGCGCCGCGGGTCTTTCCTCGTCCTTACGACTGCCCCGGCAGCGACTCGGTCAGGTAGCGCTGCACCGTGGCGGCGTAGATCGCGATGACGTGCTCGGCCATCGCCGACCAGACCGGTTGCGACGAGCAGGGCGCGCGGCGTGCAGCCGTGGCCGGTCGGCACCCAGCGCTCAATGGCCGCTCTGTCCGGGCTCAGGCATGTATCCGTACAAGTCCCCCGCGGGTCAGCCGATCGCCACCAACCGGCCGCTGCGGCCGGCGACGACGAGGGCGCCGTCGGCTGTCAGGGCCGGGTAGGAGTACACCGAGTCGCCCAGGTCGACGTCGAAGAGCGTGGCGCCGCCGCTGTCCACACCGAGGACATGCCCGTTGAGGGTGCCGAAGTAGAGGCGGTGCGCGCGGTCCACGGCGACAGCCGTCCAGATCTGCTGGGGCGGGTCGAGCTGGTAGGCGGCCCTCTCCGCTCCGGTCGTCACGTCGAGCACGCGGACGCGCCCGGAGTGGTCCGCGACGTAGGCGAGCCCGTCGGCGGTGACCGACGGTGAGGAGTAGGTGATGACGCGCGGCGCGCTCCATCGCGGAGATCCGTCACGGGTGTAGGCCCACTCGTGGGTGCCGTTGGTGCCCAGCAGCACGGTGCCGTCGGCGGCCAGCCCGGCCGAGACCTCCGTGATCCCGTCGCCGGGATCCGCCCGCCACGCCACGGAGGCGGTGGTGCCGTGGTCGTCGATCGCGACGAGTGAGGACCCCGTGGTCGTGTAGATCCGGCCGCCGCCGTCGATGACCACTGAGCCGTAGGAGGAGCCGCCGACGTCCACGGTCCACACCAGACGGTGAGTGCCGGGGCCGACGTCGATCGCGGACACCCCGCCGCTGCGGTCGCCGACATAGACCCGACGGCCGTCGGTGCTCGCCGGTGAGGTCGGTGAGCCGGGCAGGGTCTGTGTCCATAGTGGAGTGCCGCCGGGGAGAGTGCCACGAGGTCGTTGCCGGGGGTGGCCCAGAGGACGGTGCCGTCGGGGAGGACCAGCGGCGAGGTCGAGAGGTCGCCGCCGCCGGGGTGCCCGGAGTCGCGGGTCCAGCGGTCGGACCCGGTGGCGGGGTCGATCGCGTGCAGCACGCCGTCGTTCGCGGGGGCGTAGATCGTGCCGTCGGGCCCGACGACGGGTCCGGGGGTGGTGTCGCTGCCGAGGTCGCGGCTCCAGCGGATCGCGCCCGTCGTCGGGCCGTCGGCGGTCGAGGCGCCGCTGTGGCGGGCGTCGTGCTGGGCCGACGGCCATGGCGCCCATGTCGCTGTCCCGGGAACTTCCGCGGTCCCCGGGAGCGGGGTGCCGACCACGATGGCGCCGGCCACCTGAGGTGGCGCGCTGGTGCCGCACGCGGAGAGCAGCACGCAGAACAGGGCGACGGCGCCGAATGTCGTCCGCGCCCGGCGGCGCGCGGTGCTCACCCGGACGACGGTAGGTCGCCGAGCGCTCTGCAGCGGGTCTCCGGAGATGACGAAGCGCGAACGGAGGGCGGCCCGCCGGATGCGACTCCGATCAGGTGCCGGGAGCCTCCGTGACCAGTGGTTCCGGGTCCGCTAACCGGCGCTGCGGCGCGCGAACGCGGTCAGCAGCACGTCGTGCGCCTCGGCGGACAGCGAGTCGACCGTCGGGCCGCTCATCCGATCGCCGCCTCGAGCGCTCCCCGGAGCCGGGCCCGTCCGCGGTGGAGCAGGACGCGCTGGTTGGCGGGGGTGAGGGCCAGCAGGTCGCACACCTCCTCGGTGGCCAGGCCGTGCACGTCGTGGAGTTCGACGACGGCGCGCTGCCGCTCGGGCAGGTCGGCCAGCGCTCGGGACAGCAGATCACGGAACTCGGCGGCGAGCAGAGCGGGCTCGGGTCCTCAGGCTGCAGGGGCGGCCTCGTCGCGCCAGTGGCCGGGATACCCGGGGTCGTCGTCGCCGCGGAACCGGTCGGGATCGACGGTGGGTGCGGCGAGCTCGTTGCTCATGCGGGCCGCGCGCCTGCCGTGCCTGCGCGCGACGTTGACCAGGATGCGGAACGCCCAGGTGCGCAGCTGGGCGCGGCTCTCGAACCCGTCCAGCCCGCGGACGACCGCGAGCCACGCCTGCTGGACGACTTCCTCGGCGGTGGCGGCGCTGTGCACGTGAGCCCGGGCGACGCGGAGCATGGCGGGGGACCAGGCCGTCATCGCGCGGCAGGCACTGCCGCGGCGCGCGGGAGCAGCGCGAGCGCGACGGCCGGGAAGACCAGCACCGACACGAGCCCGGCCGCGACGAGCCCGGCGCCGACGGCCGCGTCGAGCAGACCCATCTCGCGACCGATCGCGGTGGCGGCCAGCAGGAACGGCAGCGACGTGGCCCGCAGCAACCCCACCGCGGCCAGCTCCCAGCCGGCCAGCTCCCGCCGAAAGGCGAGCGCGGGCAGCCCGCGCACCAGCAGCAGCGCCCCGAGGAACGTGGGCACCGCGGCGAGCGCGGCCGGGTGCTCGACCAGCCCGCGCAGGTCGGGGGTGAGCCCGCTGGTCACGAGAACACCGGCACCAGCAGCCCGTACCCACGGCCTCCAGCTTCACCGGATGGAGGGGGTGTGTGAGCTGTGGATCGGGGTCGAGCGCCCGGATCAGCAGCCCGGCCAGGAAGGCACCGAGGATCGCCTCGAAACCGAGCTCCTGCGCCGTGAGCGCGAGCCCGGCGACGAGCAGCACCGTGAGCCGCACCCGGATCTGCGCGCTGGTGTCGGCGAGCCGCCCGATCAGATGTGTCCGCTTCCTCGTCGCCGCTGCCCCGAGACAGGCGTGGGTGCCCTACCCGTCGACGTGTGCGGGGCCGCCCGCACGGGAGGAGGAACCTTACTGCTCGTGCACCGCTGCAATAGGCCATGCAGAGCCTTCTCGCCGACGCCGGTACGGCCGATCAGCGGTAGTTCCGGACGGGCCCTGCTCCGCGGTTGCCCGGCCTCGACCACCGAGGTAGACACGGATGTGCAGTCGACCGTGCACAGCGGGCGACGACGCAACCAGACGCGCGACGTGGCGTGCCGGGCCTGGTACCGGTCGGCCCGCGATGCGCGGCCATCGGCGCGGATCGGGATGAGACCGGCCGCGTGTGAATGATGGGCCAGAGGCGGTTCTCCATCATGAACGACGTACAACGGTCCGGGCATGCGGCGGGTAGCCCGAGCAGGAGCACGGTCCTGGCGGCCTGGGAGAGGTTCGTGCAGGGTGACGACCACGTCCGGGGGGTCCGGCCGGAAGTGGCCATCTCCTGGCATCGCTGCCGGGAGACCTACCGCGTCGACCCGCACCTCGCCGAGGCCCCGGTCGCCGTCGCCGACGTCGACCACACCCTGGAACACGACGTGATCTTCGCCGAGTTGGGCGGTCTCGCGGTGACCGCCGCGCGCGAGGTGGACGGCCTGAGTGGTGTCGTCACCGTCACCGACGCCAGCGGCCGCATCCTCGCGGCCTGGGGTGATCCGGCCACATTGGCCAGGGCCAACGACGCCAACATGGCGCCGTGGTACTGCTGGTCGGAGTGCGCGACCGGCACGAACGGTATGGGCACCGCCTTGGAGGCCCACGGGCCGGTGCTGGTCAACGGCCCCGAGCACTGGTGCGAGGCGTTCCACAGCTGGGTCTGCGCGGGCGTCGCGGTACGCGACGTGGTCACCAGGGAGCCCCTCGCGGTGCTCAACGTGTCCTGCTGGCGCCGCCCGCTCCCGGGGGCGACCGGCGGGTGGCTGGCGAACGCCGTCACCCGGACTCAGAGCACGCTGAAGCGCCACGCCCGGGACAGCGGCCTGGAGCTGGTCGCCGCCTTCACCCAGGCCAAGGCGCACGCGGGCGGGCCGATCGCGGTGGTCGACACCGCGGGCAAGGTGGTTCTCGCCGACGAGGCGGCCAGCGTCCTGATGGGAGTCCCGGCCGGCGTCCCCGCGGTCGATCCCACGGTCCGCTGGAACCCCGGCCTGCCGGACCTGATCGCCGCGGCCCGATACGCCGGCAAGCAGGCCGCGCACAACCCGGACTGGCTCGGCTCGACACAGGTCTTCACCCACCTGGCCGAGGAGCCGACGTCGGTCAGCTTCCGTCCGGTCTTCCTGCGCGGGCACCTGGTCGGGAGCCTCGTCGTCTTCGGTGTCGCGGACGGCGAACGGCTGGTCGCCCCTCAGGAGGGGCTCTCGCACCCCAGGACGCCGTCGCGGCGGTTGATCGGGATGCGCGAGAACCGGTTGGTGCTGCTGGAGCACGCGGAGGTCCGGTTCGCCGAGTCGGAGGGCAACGACGTCTGGCTGGTCACCGACCAGGGCCGGCTGCGCGCCGCGACCCAGGGGCTCGACAGGCTGGACGCCGACCTGGTCGGCGCAGGGTTCCTGCGCGTCCACCGGCAGTACGTGGTCAACCTCGACCGGATCCGCGAGATCGGACGCGGGTGCAAGGGCGAGATGCTCCTCGTCATGGGCGACCAGGCCGACGACATGGTCCCGGTCTCCCGGCGCAACGCCGCGGCGGTGCGGCGCGCACTCGGCATCTGAGGACACCGGACTGCGCAGTGGGCGCGAACCGGGTACGAACGGCGGCCTCCGGCTGACGAACGGCCACAAGGGCCCTGCGTGCCGTCGGGCCTTGTTCGGAGGGTGCGCCGCGCGTACATTCCGGGGCACATGAAGGGTGCATGTCCACCATTACTTCCCGTGCATTCCGGGGGATTCCCGTGTCCGGCATCCATGACCTCACCTATGACCTCGTCATTCGGGCGAGAACCCGGAAGGGCGACGTCCTCCCGCATCCGACCCAGGGCGGATCCCACCGTTTCTGGTGGCCGCGACAGCTGAATCTGCGGACCCTCGCCCGGAATTCCGGATGCGCCGACCCCATGGGCGCGGAGTTCGACTATGGCGCCGAGTTCGAGGCTCTCGACCTGCAGGCCGTACGACGTGACATCGAGGGGATCCTGACCACCTCGCAGGACTGGTGGCCCGCCGACTTCGGCCACTACGGCCCCTTCATGGTCCGGATGGCGTGGCACTCCGCGGGCACCTACCGCATCCACGACGGCCGCGGCGGAGCCCGGACCGGGATGCTCCGTTTCGCGCCGCTGAACAGCTGGCCGGACAACAGGGGCCTCGACAAGGCGCGCCGGTTGCTCTGGCCGGTGAAGAGGAGATTCGGCCGGGCGATCTCGTGGGCCGACCTGATGATGTTCGCCGGCACCGTCGCGCTCGAGGCGATGGGCTTCACGACCTTCGGCTTCGCCGGGGGCCGGGAGGACGTCTGGGAGCCCGACGAGGACGTCTACTGGGGACCCGAGCGCATCTGGCTCTCCGACGAGCGCCACACCCACGTCCGGGAGTTGCAGAGCCCGCTGGCCGCGAGCCAGATGGGCCTGGTCTACGTCAACCCGGAGGGTCCGAACCGGGTTCCGGATCCGTACCTGGCGGGCCGGGAGATGCGCGAGACGCACCGGCGGATGGGGCTGGACGACCACGAGACGGTCGCGCTGATCGTGGGCGGTCACACGTTCGGCAAGACCCACGGCGCAGCCCCGGAGAGCCATCTCGGCCCCGAGCCCGAAGGTGCCGGCCTGGAGGAGCAGGGGCTGGGCTGGAGGAGCGACTTCGGTTCCGGGAGGGGCGCGGACGCGGTCGTGAGCGGCCTCGAGGGTACGTGGACACCCACCCCGACGAGGTGGGACAACAGCTTCCTGGAGTCCCTGTTCGACCACGAGTGGGACGCGGTCCTGAGCCCGGCCGGGCTGTGGCAGTGGGTTCCGGCCGGCGGCGCCGGGGCGGGCACCGTGCCGGACGCCCACGACCCGGGGAGGACCCACGCCCCGACGGTGCTGACCACGGATCTGGCTCTGCGGTTCGACCCCGTGTACGCGCCGATCTCACGCCGCTACCGTGAGCATCCCGAGCTGCTCGAGGACGCGTTCGCCCGGGCGTGGTTCAAGCTGACGCACCGCGACCTGGGCCCGATCCACTGCTACCGCGGTCCGCTGGTCCCCGCCGAGCCGCTGATCTGGCAGGACCCGGTCCCGGCCGTGGACCACGACCTCGTGGGGCCACAGGACATCGCCGACCTCAAGGCCCGGATCCTCCGCTCGGGGTTGTCGGTGTCGCGACTGGTGTCGACCGCATGGGCGTCCGCGTCGACGTTCCGGGGCAGCGACAGGCGGGGCGGGGCCAACGGGGCGCGGATCCGCCTCGAGCCGCAGCGCGGGTGGGAGGTCAACGACCCCGTCACGCTGGAGCACGACCTGCGCAGGCTGGAGGGGATCCGGGAGTCGTTCCACCGCGACCGGGGCGGGGGAACGGAGATCTCACTGGCCGACCTCATCGTGCTCGGCGGCTGCGCGGCCGTCGAACACGCCGCAGGGAGCGCCGGCCTCGAGGTGGAGGTTCCCTTCGCCCCCGGGCGCACGGACGCCTCGCAGGAACAGACCGACGTCGGGTCGTTCGCCGCGCTCGAACCGGCCGCGGACGGGTTCCGCAGCTACTGCCGCGCCCCGGGGCTGCCGGTCGAGCACCTCCTCGTCGACCGGGCCGGCCTGCTCTCCCTGACGGCGCCGGAGATGACCGTCCTGGTGGGGGGCCTGCGGGTACTGGGCGCGAACGTCGGGCAGTCGCCCCTCGGCGTGCTGACCCCGACACCGGGATCGCTGACCAACGACTTCTTCGTGAGCCTGCTCGACATCGGCACGCGGTGGACGCCGGCGGCCGGAGACGGCGCGGAGGCGGAGACCTTCGAGGGCCGCGACCGCTCCACCGGCGAGCTCAGGTGGACGGCCGGGCGCGTCGACCTCGTCTTCGGCTCCAACTCCGAGCTGCGGGCGCTCGCGGAGGTCTACGCGGCCGACGACGCGCGTGAGAAGTTCGTGCGCGACTTCGTGGCGGCGTGGGTCAAGGTCATGAACCTCGACCGGTTCGACCTCACCCGAGGTGGGCCGGAGTCGGCGTCCGGCGGCGGACGGAGTACGAGCGGTAGCGTCCGACCAACGAACGGTACGGCTGTGCGGAATAAGTGACGGACCCTTGTCGACACAATTCTCCACGCGTACAGTTCCACGAGTTCGGCTACATATCACGAGGCGGCCGGAATAATCTGTCGGCCGCATTCCGGTCGCCCACTGCTCGCATCGAATAGTGACAGCGAGGGTGCGCAATCTCGCCCGTGGAACCGCCTGGCGCGGCCAGCTCCGTCGACCGTGGGGGTCGGACACGACCGGAGACCATTCGATGACAACGAAGACTTCGGCATGGGAGGTGAGCCCGATGACCAGTACCGCGCAGGATCGATCCGACCTGCTGGGCAAGCTCGGGTTGAACACGCAGAACAAAGCGACGATCGGACGGGTTCTGGGGACGGGAAACATCGGTGAGGCCACGGAGAAGGCTGATGGCCGCATGGCGGCCACCATCCGGATCAATCCGGACGAGCTGACGTGGGATCCCCAGATCCTGGTCATGCCCCACGGGGGCGACATCGACCTCGAACTCATCAACGACGACCAGAACACGCACTGTGCGCTGCTGCCGAGCAACGGCGACCGGAAGTTCATCTGGCTCGTCAACCATTCGCGGGGGCGGGCCAGCCTCAACCTCGACGGTCCGGGTTACTACTGGTTCAGCTCGCCCACCGGCAACGACGAGGGCCGGGGGCTGACCGGGGCCATCGTCGTGCTCGGGGACGTCCCGCCCGAGGCCCGCCTCGACCGCCCCGACCAGCCACGGCCGTAGAGCCACGGAGAGGAGCCGACCATGACTGAAGCCATCGACTACGTGGACGCGGGCGAGGCCATCGACCAGGGGTTGCTGAGCGGCAAGACCCCGGGGGGTGATGTCGCGCCTCCGGTGGCCGCCGACCTCACCTACGAGCGCATTCTCGACGCCCGCTCGGAGCCCGAGAACTGGCTCACCTACTACGGCGCCTACGACGGGCAGCGCTACAGCCCGCTGGATCAGATCAACACCGAGAATGTCAAGCGCATCGGCCCGGCCTGGGTCTTCCAGGCCGGCTCCAGCGGCATCATCGCGGGCGCGTCGACCTACTCGTTCGAGGCCGCCCCGATCGTCGTCGGCGGGGTCATGTTCCTCGCCGGTTGGGACGGCTGGGTCTGGGCGCTGGACGCGAAGACGGGCGTGGAGATCTGGCGGTACAAGCACGCCGTGCCCTACGACGTGTCGCTGTGCTGCGGGAACGTGAACAGAGGGGTCGCGGTGGCCAAGGGGAAGGTCTTCTTCGTCACCGCGAACGCTCACGTGATCGCGCTCGACGCCACCACCGGCAAGAAGGTGTGGGACCGGACCTACGGGGACGTGCGGGCCGGCGAGAGCGCGACGGTCGCTCCGCTGGTGGTGAAGAACATGGTCATCGTCGGGAGCTCCGGCGGCGAGTTCGGGGTGCGCGGCCACATGGACGCGTTCGACCTCGACAGCGGCGAGCACCAGTGGCGTTGCTACATGGTCCCGAAGCCGGGCGAGCCCGGCTCCGAGACCTGGCCCGCCGAGGGCGAGGCCTGGGCGCGTGGCGGCGCGAACTGCTGGCTGACCGGCACCTTCGACCCCGAGACGAACCTCCTCTACTGGGGAACGGGCAACCCGGCGCCCGACTTCGACGGCGCGGTCCGGGAGGGCGACAACCTCTACACCGACAGCATCGTCGCGGTGGATCCCGACGTGGGTCAGATCCGCTGGCACTACCAGTGCACCCCGCACGACGTGTGGGACTACGACAGCATCAGCGAGTGCATCCTGTTCGAGCACGAGGGACGCAAGCTGCTCGGGCACTTCGACAAGAACGGCTACTTCTTCGTCCTCGACCGCACGGACGGCTCGCTGGTCCACATCACCCCGTTCGTCGACCGCATCGACTGGGGGAACATCACCCGCGACGGCAAGGTGACGGCCGCGCGTTTCCCCGACAAGGAGGGCGAGCCGGTCCACTTCTACCCGGGGCCGGCCGGCGCCAAGGAGTGGACGCACGCGGCCTACAGCCGCAGGACCGAGCTGTTCTACGTCCCGATCCAGGACGTCGGCGCCACGGCCACCCGGCGGCGTCGGGAGTTCAAGGAGAGCATCCCCTACTGGGGAGCGGGCGTGCAGGTCGACATCGAGGACATGTGCGGGTACATCAGCGCCTTCGACGTCAACGGCGACGAGAAGTGGCGCTGGCGCAACGAGCTCCCGATGTGCGCGTCCGTGCTGGCCACGGGCGGCGACCTGGTCTTCGCCGGTGAGCCGTCCGGCGAGTTCAATGCGCTGGACGCCCGCACCGGCGAGCTGCTGTGGCAGTTCCAGTGCGGGAGCGGCCACCACAGCAGCCCGACCACCTACATGGTCGACGGCCGGCAGTACGTCGCCGTGCCGGTCGGCTGGGGTGGCTGGGCCGAGGGGTTCCTGCCCGGGATGCTCGGCGCCGGGCACGGCAGCGCTCTGATCGTCTTCGCGCTGTCGGAGTGGGACGAGTCGAGGGACGGGAGGTGACCAGTGGAATCGACAACTTCTCGAACTGAGTGGGAGTCGCCCGAGTTCGACGAGATCGGGTGCGCACCCGAGGTGACGATGTACGTCGCCCGGATGGACGACTAGCGGCGCGAGGGGGTGCCGGACCCGGAGTCCGGTACCCCCTCGCCCGTCCGACCCAGGGAGGACCGGGATGTGGCTGCAGGTGCTCGGATCGGCGGCGGGGGGCGGCTTCCCGCAGTGGAACTGCGGCTGCCCCGGCTGCTCCGCGGTGCGGGACGGCTCTCGGCCCGCCCTCCCCCGCACGCAGTCGTCGGTCGCGGTGAGCGCCGACCGTCAGCAGTGGTTCCTGCTCAACGCCTCACCTGATGTGCTCAGCCAGATCGGCGCCTTCCCCCCGCTGCAGCCGCGGGAGGCACGGGACACGCCGCTGCAGGCGGTGCTGCTCACCGACGCCGAGCTCGACCACACCCTCGGCCTGCTGCTGCTGCGGGAGGCCGAGACGTTGCAGGTGCACGCCACCCCGGCCGTGCACGAGACGCTGCGCGACGGGACGGGGGTGCTCGCGACGTTGGAGCGCTACTGCCGGGTGGAGTGGCACCCGGTGACGCCGGGCGTGGACGTGTCCCTCGGCGGGGGACTGTCCTACCGGGCCTTCGACGCCCCGACCACCAAGCGCGCCCGCTTCGGCGCCGCGACCGGGCAGGGCCGGGTCGTGGGCTACCGCCTGACCGACGCCCACACCGGGCGGGCGGCGGTGTACCTGCCCGGGATGCAGCAGCTGACGCCACAGGTGCGCGAGCAGCTGGACGGCTGTGCGTGCCTGCTCGTGGACGGCACCTGCTGGGACGACGACGAGATGATCCGGCTGGGCCTGGCCGCCAAGACGTCGCAGGACATGGGCCACCTGCCGATCGGCGGCCCGGACGGCAGCCTGGAGCAGCTCGCCGGACTGTCGATCGAACGCACGATGTACGTCCACATCAACAACACCAACCCCGTCCTGCTGGAGGACTCCCCGCAGCGACGGATGGTCATCGACCGCGGCCTGGAAGTGGCCGAGGACGGACTCGAGGTGAAGGTCTAGCCATGACGTCATTGCAGGAAGCACCCCGGGTAGCGGACGGGTTCGTGGAGGCGCTCCGCGCGCAGTCGCAGGCCTACCACGACCAGCACCCGTTCCACGTGCGCATGAACGCCGGCCACCTGTCCCGCCGCCAGCTGCAGGGATGGGTGGCGAACCGCTTCTGCTACCAGCTCGCCATCCCGCGCAAGGACGCCGCGATCCTGGCCAACTGCCCGGACGTCGAGGTGCGCCGGCGCTGGATCCGCCGCATCGTCGACCACGACGGGTCCGGGCCGGGCGAGGGCGGCATCGAGGCGTGGCTGCGGCTGGGCGAGGCCGTAGGCATGGCCCGCGACGAGATGCTGGCGGAGCGGCACATCGTGCCCGGGGTGCGGTTCGCCGTCGACGCCTACGTCACGTTCGCCCGCACACGGCCCTGGGTGGAGGCGGTCGCCTCGTCGCTGACCGAGCTGTTCGCGCCGGATCTGATGGCCGAGCGGATCGGCGCCTTCGAACGCTTCTACCCGTGGATCGACCCGGACGGCCTGGCCTACTTCCGCGCGCGGCTCCACCAGGCTCCCCGCGACTCCGAACACGCCCTCGACGTCGTCATCGAGCACTGCCGGTCGGCGCAGGACCAGGAGCGCGCCGTGGCCGCGCTGTCGTTCAAGTGCGACGTGCTGTGGAGCGTCCTGGACGGCATCGACCGGGCCTACCCGGAGTGATGGCGATGGACACCGTCACACCCCCGCTGGACGTCTCGAGCCGACCGGCGCTGGCCCGCCACGTCCGGCTGAGCCTCGACACGGCACGCGACCGGCACGTGCTGCTCAGCCCGGAGACCGTCGCCGTGCTCAACGCGACGAGCGCGGACATCCTGCGGTTGTGCGACGGGCGGCGGACCGTCGGCGAGATCGCCGCCGAGCTGGAGCGGAGCTATGACCGCGTGGCCGAGGACGAGATCCGCGCGTTCCTGCAGCGCTTGGCCGACAAGCAGTGGGTGGAGATCGACCATGGATAGACCCTTCGGGTTGCTCGCCGAGCTCACCTATCGGTGCCCGCTGTCCTGTGCCTACTGCTCGAACCCGGTCGACATGGCCTCCTACGGCGACGAGCTGACCACGGCGGAGTGGCGCCGGGTGTTCACCGAGGCCAAGGAGCTGGGTGTGCTGCAGCTGCACCTGTCCGGTGGGGAACCGTTGCTGCGCCGGGACGTCGTCGAGCTCGCCGCCACCGCGCGCGACCTGGGCATGTACAGCAACCTCGTCACGAGCGCGCTCGGTCTGTCCCGGCGCCGCGCGGACGAGCTGCGCGACGCCGGACTGGATCACGTCCAGGTCAGCATCCAGGCCGACGAGCCGGCGCTGTCGGACGGGATCGCCGGCACGCCGTCGTTCGACCGCAAGATCGAGGCGTGCCGGCTGGTGAAGGAGCTGGGCTGGCCGCTCACGCTCAACGTCGTCCTGCACCGCCGCAACATCGACCGGGTCGGCGCGGTTCTGCGCCTGGCCGAGGAGCTCGACGCCGACCGGATCGAGCTGGCCAACACGCAGTACTACGGGTGGGCCTGGCGCAACCGCGACGCCCTGCTGCCCAGCCGGGCGCAGCTCGAGGAGGCCGAGCCGGTCGTGAACGCCGCGCGCCGACGCCTGGCGGGCCGCATGGACGTCATCTACGTCCTTCCCGACTACTACAGCCGCTACCCCAAGCCCTGCATGGGCGGCTGGGCGCAACGTCAGCTCACGGTGGCGCCGAACGGTGACGTGCTGCCCTGCCCGGCCGCCCAGGGGCTGCCGCTTCCGCGCGCCAGCGTGCGTGACGATGCGCTGGCGCGGATCTGGGACGGGTCACCGCTCTTCGAGAGCTTCCGGGGAACGGACTGGATGTCGTCGCCGTGCCGCGACTGCGACCGTCGCGAGATCGACTTCGGCGGCTGCCGGTGCCAGGCCTACCTGCTCACCGGGGACGCGAGCCGCACCGATCCGGTCTGCCACCTCTCGCCCGACCACGGCCTCGTGGAGGAGGCGGTGCGGGCCGCGAACGAGGAGCCGGGCCCGGTCGAACTCCCCCTCGTCCCTCGCCCCCACCGGGCGGGTTCGGCGTGAACGGCGGCTCGGTCCTCGGGCTCCTGACCCTGGCGTTCGTGCTCAGCCTGGACAACTTCCGGTCCTCGATCGCGCTCGGCACGGTGCCGTTCGGGGTCCGGCGCGCCGTGCAGATCGCTGTGGTGTTCGGGTTCTGGGACGCCATCGCACCCCTGGTGGGCGGTGAGCTCGGGCACTTGTTCGGCGAGTCGATCGGACCGTTCGCGGACCTCGTCGGCCCGGTCCTGATGGGCGCCTACGGCCTGTACCTGCTGGTCGGCGCGATCCGGAAGCCGGAGCCGGAAGAGCTGGACCATCCCTGGGTGACGCTGTTCGGCATGCCGCTCTCGCTGAGCGTGGACAACCTGCTCGCCGGAACGGGCCTGGGGATACTCGGGTTCTCCCCGGTCGTCCCCGCCGTGACCTTCGGCGTGATGACCGCCGTGATGTCGTTGATCGGCCTGTGTCTCGGAAGGGCCGCGGTGCGGGTGATCCCCATCCGGGCCGATCTCCTGAGCGGTGTCTCGCTCGTGACGGCAGCGGTCGTACTGCCGCTGGTGTTCAACTGAACACCGGACACGCGGTTCTGAGACGTGTCGAGGATGTCGTTGATGAGGTTGCCTGTGCCCGGTGCACCGTTGAGCAGGAGTGGGCGTTGAGAACTGCTGTGCCGGGGCTCAGCGATGAGGGGGGACGCCAGGCGTGGCACGTAGGAGATCGGCCTGGCCGGGCTACATCAGGTGGCGGCGGACAGGCCGCCCGCCGGCGTGGATGACGTGGCGAGGTGGCAAGTGCCGTGACGGCTGGGCGAAACCGAGGAGCGCGACCGGGGGGCGGCCCTGGGACGCCCGCGGGCAACGTCGCCGACGAATGGCCCGCCTACCAGGCAAGTGGTTGCACCCGCACCGGGAGGCGCGTGAGGCCGCGGAGGCTGTTGTTCAGCCGTGGCTCGGGGTCGCCGTCGAGCTGCCAGGAGTCGACCCGGGCGGCCAGGGCCCGGATCAGCGCCTCGCCCTCCATTCGCGCGATGGTCATTCCGGCGCAGATGTGGGGGCCGGCGCCGTAACCGAGGTTCCCGGCGGTGCGACGACGGACGTCGAACTCGTCGGGCCGGTCCCAGTGGTGCGGGTCCCGGTTCGCGCCGGCGAAGAAGAGCATGACCTTGCGGCGGGCGGGGATGACGACGTCGCCCCACTCGACGTCGGTCGTCGTGGTCCGGAAGAAGCCGATGACCGGCGACTGGTGCCGGACCACCTCGTCGAAAGCGTTGCGGGCGAGCGAGGGATCGTCGCGGACGAGCTGCCACTGCTCGGGGTTGCGCGCGAAGCCGAGTACCGCGAACGCCAGGCCGCTGACCGTGGTGTCGACACCCGCCGAGAACAGCGAGCGGACCAGGAGGGCGGCCTGGTCCTCGGACAAGCCCGCGGCTGCGGCCGCGTCGTGGATCCCGGCCCCGATCGATCCGGGGCGCAGTGCGTCCCGCCGGCAGTTCTCGGTGATCCGTTCCGGCACACCACGGGCGCGCTCCAGTGCCGCCTCCAGGTGCCGGTTGGCCGGCCCGATGGCGTTGAACGACAACGACCCGTAGGCCAGGAGGGCTTCCCGGGTGTCGCCGTCGGCGCCCAGCGCCCGCGGGAACACCACCGACGGGAAGGGCTCGGCCAGGTCGGTGACGGCGTCGAACCGGCCGAGCGCGACGAGGCGGTCCGCCAGCGCGGCGGCCTCGGTGTCGAAGATCTCCTGGAACGTCCGCATGGCCCGGGGGTTCATGGCCCCACCCAGGATCGCGCGATGGGCGGTGTGGGTCGGCGGGTCGACCTCGAGGATGAGGCTGGGTTTGCGCCAGCTGTAGGCCTTCGTCGTGAGGTCGCCGATGCCGACGCCCGCGGCGGAGGAGAACCGCTGATGGTCGCGCAGGATCGCGTTGACGTCCCGGTGGCGGGCGACGGCCCAGATGTCGTAGCGCGGGAGATGCACGACCGGCCCCGTCGCCCGCAGCTCACCGAGGGCGGGGAACGGGTCGACGAGGAACTCGTCGGCGAACGGGTCGAGGTCCGATGTCGGGCCGGCGTCGATGGCGATGCTCATGGTGCCGGCCGTCAGACCAGTGCGGTGACGCCATCGGTGATGCCGAGCAGGGACCGGCCGTAGACCTCGTAGGAGATGGCGGGGTTGATCACGGCGTGGCGGCTGGCGACCTCGGAGTCGCGCCAGATCCGCTGCAGCGGGCTGGCCTCGGCGAACGCCGACGCGCCGTGCGCGGACACCAGCACCCGGATCGCCTCGCGGGCCTGCTGGATCGCCCAGCCCGTGTCCGCCCGGACGCGGGCCCGCGCGTGGTACTCCGGGTAGACACCCACTTCGGCTGCGGCGTCGATGTCGGCGGCGGCCCGGTAGGCGTGCAGGTGTGCGGAGTCGATGAGCATGGCCGCCTCGGCCACCGCCAGCTGCACGGTCGGGGCCTCGGTCTGCGTCTCGTAGAACGTGTAGGAGATGGTCCGCTTGGGCGCCTTCTCCAGCACCAGCTCCAGCGCGGCCTGGGCCAGGCCGAGCTGCGGGCCGGCGAGCACCAGCGCGGCGGCCGGGACGAACGCGCTGCGGTAGAGCGCCTCGTCGGTGTGCTCGGTGCCGTAGCGGCCGCCGATGGCGGCGGGCAGGGAGATCACCCGGTGGCCGGGGACGAACACGTCCTTGGCGACGAGGGTGTTGGATCCCGTGCCACGCATGCCGGCGACGAACCAGGTGTCGTCGATCGACAGGTCCGACATCGGGATGAGCACGAGGCCCTGGTCGACGACCTCGCCGTCGGCGTTCGGCACGGGGATGCCGAGCTCGGCCCACTGGGCGTGCAGGCAACCCGAGGCCCAGCCCCAGCGGCCGGTGACGCGGTACCCGCCCTCGACCTGGACGGCCTCCGACGACGCGGCCAGGACGCCGGCGATGCGGTTGCCGGGTGCGGACTCCCAGACGTCGCGTTGGGCCTGGTCGGGGAACAGGCCACCGAACCACGAGCACACGTTCATGAGCGTGGTGGCCCAGGCGGTGGAGCCGCAGCCGCGGGCGAGCTCGCGGGAGACCTCCAGCTTCGTGCGGAAGTCGGTCTCGAACCCGCCGAAACGCTTCGGTTTCATGATCGCGAAGAGGTCGGCCTCGTCGATGAGGGTGATGTTCTCCTCGGCGACCCGGCGGTCGGCCTCGGTCTTCGCGGCGTTGGCGGCGAGCACGGGGACGATCTCGCGGGCCCGGCCGACGAGCTCCGCGCGAAGGGCGCGGGAGTCGTCGGAGATGCCGGGGCGGTCGAGCAGGTAGTCGGACGTCGGTGTCGACACGGTGTCTCCCGGAGGGTGATCAGGCGCCGACCGGGTCGGCGGCGACCAGCCGAAGCTAGAGACTCTCTTATAAGTTGTCAACGTGCGCTACGATGCTGATCACTGCTGTCGTGCTCCACAGAGGGGGAGTCCTGTGACGTCCGGAGACCGCCGCACGGTCCAGTCGGTGGCCGCCCGCAAGGCTTCGGCCGTCGATCTCGTGCTGCACGAGATCCGCCGTTCCATCCTCAGCGGTGACCTCCCGCCGGGGCAGCCGTTCACGGTGCCGGCGCTGACCGAGCAGCTGGGCGTCAGCCACGTCCCGGTGCGCGAGGCCCTGCGCCAGCTGGAGGCCCAGGGGCTGATCGTGTTGAGCCCGTCGCGCAGCGCCATCGTCACCCCGCTCGATCCCGACGACCTGCGCGCGATCTACCGCTTGCGGATGACCGTCGAGCCCGAGCTCGCCGCGCTCTCGGCGCGCGACCGCAGCACCGACGACGTCGACGAGCTCGCACGGCTGGTGCGTCTGACCTTCGAGACGGTGCCCCGCGAGGACTTCTGGGACCCGCACCGCGAGTTCCACACCGCCCTCATCGGGCCGGCGGCGAGCGAGTGGGACCTGCGGCTCCTGCGCCCGTTGTGGGACGCGTCCGAGCGCTACACGCGTCTCGTGTTCGACCCGGTCGACGAGCCGGAGGAGTTCGCCGCCCGGCGCGAGCGGGTGCACGAGGACCTGGTCGACGCGGCCCGTTCCCGCGATCCCGAACGCGTGCGCGAGGAGCTGCGCCATCACCTCGAGGCCAACATGACCACGATGCTCGACCGCATGAGCGCTGTCGGGAGCCGGGGTGCCGACGCGTGGACCAGGCACGAGGAGACCGCGTAGCGGTCCGTTCAGCGGTCATCCGGTGTCGAGAGCCGGGGCGACCACCCGAGCGCGGCGTTGAACCGCTCGGTGACGCCGATGTCGTCGGTGCGCTGGGCGTCACGGCGCTCTCTCGCGCGCACCGCGTAGGCCTCGGCGTCCCCCGCCTCCAACGCCACCATGGTCTCGGCGAGGAACTCCTCGAGCGGCATCGCGCGCGGATCGGTCAGGTTGATCGGCTGGAGACCGGTGCGGGTGAGCGGTGGCGCGATCTCGATGACCTCGGGTCCGGTGCCGCCGAGGCGGTAGCGGAGCGACAGCGTGTAGGAGTGCACCGCGGCCTTCGTCGCGGAGTAGAGCGACGACGACGCGAGCGGCGCGTAGCCGAGCATCGAGGTGACGTTCACGACGGCGGAGTCCGGGGTCGCGCGCAGGTGGTCGACGAACGCGGAGATCATGCGGATCGGGCCGAGGAGGTTCGTGGCCACGACGCTGATCAGTGCTTCGTTGTCGACGGGCGCGGCCGGGTCGTCATGGGGCATGACACCGGCGTTGTTGATCAGGACGTTGAGCTCCGGGTGCCTCGCCAGTACCTTCTGCGCGGCGGTGACGATCGAGGCGGGGTCCGCGACGTCGAGCACGAGTGTCTCGATGCCGGGGTTGGCTCGCGCGACGTCGTCGAGTGCATCGGCCCGTCGGCCGGCGACGATGATGGTGTTGCCGCGGGCGTGCAGGGTCTCGGCCAGTCCGCGGCCGATTCCGGAACCGCCGCCGGTGATGAGTATCGTGCTTCCGGTGAGCTTCATTGCTGAGCCTCCTGGTGGGCACACCATTCGCGACGCACGAACTGCTCGAAGGACGTCGGCTCGCGCTGCAGGAGCCACGTCAGCACGTTCGGGTTGCCGAGGAAGTCGTGCGCGCTGTAGCGGGAACTGATCGAGCGGAGGACCGCGAGCTGGTGGGTGGAGTCGGCCGGGTCGCGGTCGCCGAGCCACGCCGTCGCGTAGGTGTCGGCGTCGATCTCCCGCACCGTGATCTGCCGGTCGAGCACCTCGGAGATGACGGCACCGAGCTCGAAGGCCGTGTGGCGGCCGGGGGCCACGAGCTCGTAGGTCGCGGCGGCGTGGCGGGCGCTGTCGGTGAGCGTCATGACGGCGACGTCGGTGACGTCGTCGAGGTCGACGAGGGACTGCCGCCGATCCAGTGACCACGACAGCTCGAACACGCCGCGCTCGAACGCCGGCCGCAGCTTGAGCGGCAGCATGTAGTTCGAGGGTTGCAGGATCGTGAATTCGAGGTCGGATGCGAGGAGGTGCTCCTCGACGTCGCGTTTGATCTCGTGCTGGACGAGATCGGTGACGATCGGGTGGAGCACCGAGCTGAACACGACGTGCTCGACACCCTCGACGCGGGCGGCGTCGATCAGCGCGATCCCCATCTCCCGTTCACGCGGGTGCAGCGTCGGACCGACGTGGTAGATCTTCCGCACCCCCCGGATCGCTGCGCGGAGCACGTCGGGGTCGGAGATGTCGCCCACGACCACGTCCGCGACTCCCGCGGTGCGGAGGCGGGCCCCGGACGCTTCCGTCTGCACGGCCGCCCGCACGTCGAGGCCGAGGGCGACCAGCTTGAGGACGAGGAGCTTTCCCTGGTTGCCGTTGGCCGCCGTCACCAGGATCATCCGGCGCCCGCGACGCGCTCACCGGCGATCCACACCCCGCGGATCGTGCGCGTCGCGGTGATGTCGACGGTCGGGTCGTCGGCGAGCAGCACCAGGTCGGCGCGCAGACCCGGCGCGATCCGGCCCCGGTCGGTGAGACCGAAGTGGTCCGCGGCTACGCACGTGGCGCTGTCGAGTGCCTCGGCGGGCGTGAGCCCGGCTGCGACGAGCAGCGCGAGCTCGTCGTGCAGGCTCTCGCCGAACACCGGGGACGCCGGTGCGGCCGGGGTCGCGTTCGCGTCGGTGCCGGCGATGATCGGCATCCCGGCCGCGTGGAGTGCGGCCACCGACGCCCGGGCCGGTTCGTACGCCGGTCCGGGAATGCCCTTGGCCGCCAGGTTGTCCACGATGCCCTGCATCATCGTGAGGGTCGGCACGATGACGGTGCCGTTGGCGACGAGCTCGGCGGCCTGGGCCGCGTCGATCGGGCGGTCGAGCGGCGCGTGGGTGAGGATGTCGACCCCCGCGCGCTGGGCCATCGTGACGGCGTCCGAGCGCGACGCGTGCGCCACCACCTTGAGGTGGTGCGCGTGGGCGGCGGCGACCAGCGCATCGACGGTCTGCTGGTCGAATCCGGGCAGGTCGATCACGACCTTGATGTAGTCGGCGCCCTGCTGCACGTGGCGGTCGACCCAGGCATCGGCGTCCGCCAATCCGGCCACGAGCGCCTCCCCGAACGCGGGGATGTCCTTCATCCGCGCCGCGTGCGCACTGGCCGGCGAAGTCGCGGCCATCAACGGGCTCCGGATGTCGGTGACCCCGGGCCGCCCGCGCAGCGCCGCGACGAGCGGAGCGGGCGAACTCATGTCCATGCCGCTGGTGACGCCGCGGGCGGCGAGTGCGCTGAGGGTCTCGGGCCCGTTCAGGTGGATGTGACAGTCGATCAGCCCGGGTAAGAGGTACCCGCCCGACGCCAGCTCCTGTCCGTCCGCGGGACCGTCACCGATCACACCGCCGTCGATGACGATGTCCTCGGGTTCGCCGAACGTCGCGTCCCGGTAGACCCGGACGTCTCGCAGGATGGTGCGGTTCATTCTGCCGCACGATCTGTTGTGGCCAGCGCGAATCGCAGCTGCGACCGCTGGAACTCGTCGCTGGGCAGGTGGAAGTCGATGCAGTGGCCGCTGCCGGGAAGTAGGTGTGCGTCGACCGACGGTGCCGCTGTGAACCCGGCCCGGTACTCGTCGACCTCGGCCTTGTCGGTGATCCACAGGTGGTCGAACTCGCCCTGACGGTGGTGCACCGGCACGGTCACTCGGCTGCACACCTCTGCGCGACGCGCGATCCAGCCGCCGGTGATGTCGAGCAGCTCGGCCTTCGGGACGAGCGTGTTCGACGGGTGGCTCGCCGCCGGCATCGCGTCGTCGTAGGTGGATTCGGGGCCGAACATGAGCTGGTCCTTGAGCGGCACGGGCAGGTCGATCATCGGGATGTCGGGCAGCGCCGCCCACGCTCCGGCGGACTCCGCGGGGACGCGGACCAGGCATCCGGACGTCGCCAGGCCCAGAAGCGGCCACGACTGCGGCGTCGCCGCGATCTCGGTGGCCACCGCGCCGCCGATCGAATGCGCGACCAGTACGACTCCGGGCCCGTTGCCACCGTGATCCACCCAGATCGAGCCGATGGCGTCGCCGAGCACCTCGGCGTTGGCGGAGATGATCGAGCCGTCGGTGGTCAGTGGACTGGATCCGACGTAGTTCGGCCGGTCGAGGGCGATCACCGGCACACCCAGGGCCGCAGCGTTGTCGAGCAGTGAGTGGGCCGGGATGTCGAAGTACGCGGAGCTGTAGGTGCCGCCGTGCAGGGCGAGCACCAGGGGCGCACCGGGCCGGACGTCGAGATCGGGTCCGATATTGGTGCGGCCGGTGTATTCGCGGCCGTCTGCCGTGGTGTGGGTGAACGGAATGGACATCGTCGTCCCATCGGGTCGGGGGGTGGAACAGGGGTCAGGTGAGAGCTGCGCGCACGCGCGCCGCGACGGCGAGGGAGCCGGCTCGGTCGCGGTGTTCGGCGAGGAGAGCGAGGATGCCGGCGCCGCGCTGGTGCGGTGCGAGCTCGGCATCGCGGGCGATGACGAGGAAGTGGAAGTGCGGGTAGTTCTCGCCGAAGCTCATGAAGTACACGGTCGGCGCTCCGGTGACCTGCTGGATCGCCCCGGTGATGCGCTGCGACACCGGGCCGAAGCCGGCCAGCTCCGCGATGGTGGGCCCGGACCATCCCTCCGCATGCCGCCGCAGCCGCAGGAAGAACCACCCGGGCACGTCGTAGCCGTCCGTCACCTCGCACGCCCAGACGTCGTCGCGGAAGACGACGGCCGCCTCGTCCGCGCCCTCGAGGTCGCAGGGCAGGCACGCACTCACGACGACACCTCGATCGCCCGGATGTACTCGCGGATCCGGGCTTCGTTGAGCGCCAGGTGCTCGCGCAGCGCCTCGATCATGGCGCCGGCGTCGTCGGCGAGCGCGGCGTCGCGCAGCAGCCGATGCGTCTCGTACCGGCGCCGACGCTCGGCGCCCGAGATCTGCGTCGGGTCGAAGACGAGGTGGGTGTAGCGCTCGGCGGCCACCCACAGCGTGTGGAGGATGCGGTCGTCCCAGGCGTTGGCGGCGGGGTGCACCAGTGCCTCGTGGAAGTCGTAGTGCGCCTGCCACGCCACATCCGGATCGAGATCCCGGCTCGCCTCGAGCAGCTCGTCGAGCCGGTCGATCTCCGCCTGGCTGCGGCGTCCGGCCGACGCGCCGGCCAGCGGCAGCTCCATCAGGTAGCGCAGCCGGTAGATCGCCTCGATATCGCCCGTGCTCAGGGCAACGACGCTGGCACTGCGCGCCGGGGGGAGCAGGATCAGACCCTGCGACTCGAGCCGGCGCAGCGCCTCGCGGATCGGGATGTGGCTGACCCCCAGCTGCGCGGCCAGATCGCGGATGGAGAACTGCTCGCCGGCCGGCAGCGCCCCGGTGAGGACGGCACGGCGGATCTCGGCCGTCACGAGATCGACGGCCGAGCTGTTCGCGCCCGCCACCGACCGGACCTGGCCTGTGAGCGCCATACGGGACCTCCTCGTGTCGGTTCGTGGGCGGTGCGTCTTGCCACGCCATGTCGGCCGTCGCTAACGTACAGGATATATCCATGGTCCGAGGAGTCGAGATGCCCGAGAACAAAGCCAAGAGCCGGCCGGCCAACCCGCCCACGCTGCACCACACCACGTTCACCACGCTGCGCATGGAGCAGATGATCACCTGGTACGGCCTGGTCTGCGGGCTGCGCCCGGTGTTCCAGAGCGACGAGGCCTCGTGGCTGACCAACGACGAGGCGAACCACCGGATCGCGCTGCTCTCCCCGCCCGGCCTCAAGCACCCCACCGACAAGGGCCACGAGACCGGCATCCACCACACGGCGTTCGAGTTCTCGACGTTCGACATGTGGCTGAACAACTACGTCCGGCTGCGCGATCACAGTGTGCTGCCGTTCCTGTGTCTCGACCACGGCATCACGATGTCGGTCTACTACCAGGACCCCGACGGGAACGGCGTCGAGATCCAGGTCGACGGCTTCGGCGACTGGGCCGACTCCACCGAGTGGATCGCCAACGCCAAGGAGTTCGCCGCGAACCCGATCGGCACGTTCTTCGACCCCGGGAAGCTCGTCGTCGCGCGCCAGGAGGGGCTGTCGTTCCAGGAGATCCACGAGCGCACCCGGGCGGGGGAGTACCTCCCCGAGAAGATCCCGGAGGACATCTTCCTTCCCGAGGTCTGGTGACGGTGACATGGTCGCGACGCCGGTCCTGATCGTCGGCGGTGGCCCGGTCGGCCTGACGACAGCCCTCGAGCTCGCCCACCACGGTGTCCCGAGCCTCGTCGTCGAACCCCGGGTCGCCGTGGACCACCGGCGCCCGCGGGCCAAGACGACGTCGGCACGCAGCATGGAGCTGTTCCGCCGGCTGGGAGTGGCCGACGAGATCCGTCGCCGCGCGACCCTTCCCGTCGAGTGGTCGGACGAGATCCGGTTCTGCACCACGGTGGACGGAGCCGAGATCACCCGTCTGACGGGCGCGCTGGGTCTCGAGCTGGTCGGGTCGCCCCTCACGTCGGAGGCCGCTCAGCAGGTGACACAGCCGGTCGTCGAGGAGGCTCTCCGGGCGGCCATCGAGCAGGAGCCCCTGGTCAGTACCCTCTTCGGGTGGCGTGCCACGACGGCCGCCGTGGACGGCGTACGACCGAGCGTCGCGATCACCGACGGGCTCGGGCACGACGACGTCGTCGGGTGCGAGTACCTGATCGGCGCGGACGGGTCGCGCAGCGTCGTGCGGGACGGTCTCGGGGCCCGCTACGTGGGTGCGCCCGGCGGGCGACCGAACGTCAACATCACCTTCCGCTCGACCGAGCTCGTCCACCTGCTGCGCGATCGCCCCGCGGTGCACCACTGGGTGCTGAACCCCGCCGCGCCGGGGGTGGTCGGTCCGCTCGATCTGACCGGCACCTGGTGGGCCATCGCGACCGGCACCGCGTCGATCTCCGACGAGGCGGAAGCCGTCGCCGTGGTGCGCCGCCTCGTCGGGCGGGACGTCGACGTCGAGGTTCTCGCGACCGACCCGTGGCAGGCCCGGCTGCTGCTGAGCGACTCCTACGGAAGCGGCCGGACCTACCTGGTGGGCGATGCCGCGCACCAGAACCCGCCGTGGGGCGGTCACGGCTTCAACACCGGCGTCGGTGACGCCGTCAACCTCGCCTGGAAGATCGCCGCCGTGATCCGGGGCTGGGCTCCGGTCGAGCTGCTCGACAGCTACGAGGCCGAGCGCCGCCCCGTCGCCGAGCAGACCATCGCCCTCGCGGCCACCAACATGCGCGCTCTACCGACCGAGCTCGGCGACGCCGCGATCATGGCGCCGGGCCCGGACGGTGACGCCGCACGGGATGCCGCGGCCGCGGTCGTCCGGGCGACGAAGCGGGCCGAGTTCCACAGCCTCGGCCTCGTGCTCGGCTACGGGTACGGCCCGGACGCCGCGGCGCAGGCGCCCAGCACCGACATCTACCGCCCCCGTGTCCAGCCGGGCAACCGGTTGCCGCACGCGCGCTCGGCCGACGGCCGTTCGCTGTTCGACCTGCTGGGGTCCGAGTTCACCGTGCTCGGACCCTCTGCAGTCGCGTGGCCGATCCTCGACGCCGCAGCCGATCTCGGCGTGCCGCTCGTGCACGTCGACCCGGTCGCCCACGGCTTCGCACCGGTCGACGGGCGGAACGTGGTACTCGTCCGACCCGACCAGCACATCGCGTGGGTCGGTTCCTCGGCGGACCCCCGCACGATCATCGGCTCCGCCGTCCGCGGATTCGTTCCACTGCCGAGCCGAGCGACCCTCTGACGGCCGGGCCGTCGACGAAAGGAACACCGTGCGCATCGCCACCATCCGAGGCCGGCTGAGTCTCGTCGAGGGCCCTCTCGCCGTGGACGTCGAGACGGCCAGCGGCGGGACGTTCAGCGCCAACCCCGCCGCGATCTACGCCCGCTGGGACGAGTTCTCGAAATGGGCCACCGACCGTACCGTCGCCGGCGACCCCGACGCCAGGGCGTTCGACGAGCGCGATCTCGGAGCGCCGTCGCCGGGCGCCCGTCAGGTGTTCGGCATCGGCCTCAACTACGCCGACCACGCCGCCGAGTCCGGTCTGCCCATCCCCGAACGCCCCGTCGTGTTCACCAAGTTCGCGTCCTCCGTGACCGGACCCGTCACCGACGTCGTGCTCGCGGGTGACACCGTCGACTGGGAAGCCGAACTCGTTGTCGTGATCGGCCGCGGCGGCCGGCGCATCGCCGCCGCCGATGCGCACGAGCACGTCGCGGGATACACCGCGGGCCAGGACCTCTCGGAACGCACCGTCCAGTGGCAGGGTCAGCCGGCTCAGTTCAGCATCGGGAAGTCCTTCGCCGGGTTCGCCCCCACCGGCCCGGTCCTGGTGACCCTGGACGAGTTCGCCGACGCCGACCGCCTGCGGATCTCGTGCACGATCACCGACCCCGCCGGAGAATCGACGGTGGTCCAGGACGGCTTCACCGACCAGCTGATCTTCTCCGTCCCGGAGATCATCAGCCGGCTGTCGGAGGTGGTGGAGCTGCTGCCCGGCGACCTGATCTTCACGGGTACCCCGCCGGGTGTCGGCGCGGGGATGACACCGCCCCGGTTCCTCGTCGAGGGTGAGCTGCTCGTCACCGAGATCGACGGGATCGGCAGGCTCTCGCAGCGCATGCTCGCTGCACGCTCCTGACCTGCCCAGTGGCGTCTCACCCCGGCCATGCCTGCGTCAGGCTCTCACGCAACCCGGCGAGCCTCCCGGTCCCCAGCCGTGCGGCAAGATCATTCTCCAGGCCGCGGAGGATTCCCGATGCGATGTCACGACGCTGACGACCTGCGGCGGTGAGCTCGATGAGGGAGCTGCGGGGGAATCCGGGTCCCGGCGTGTTGGCCAGCAGCCCCTCGTCGACGAGCTGGGTGACGGCGCGGTGCATGGTCTGGCGGGTGACACCGGCGCGGCGGGCGAGTTCGGCAATGCTCAGCGCGGCCTCGTCGTCGAGGTTCGCCAGCACCGCCGCGTGCGCCGGCGTGATGGGCTCGACACCCGTGTCGGCGAGGCGTTCCACCAGCGCGTCGGAGAGCTGGCGCACAGCTCGTTGGAGGAGAGCCAGCAGCGGCGGGTCTGCGCTGGAGTGGTTCTCGCCGCTCATGGCCAGGTTCCTCTCGTCGGTGTAGCGTCCTGTGTCAGCATGGCTTACACAGAGGGAGTTGTCGTGACCGACTATGACGTCGACGTGCTCGTCGCAGGTGCCGGCCCCGTCGGGCTCACGGCGACGTTGCAACTGGCCCGCTGGGGAGTGTCGGTTCGTCTGGTGGACGCGGCGCCCGGTCCGGCCACGACGAGCCGGGCGTTGGGCACTCATGCCCGCAGCCTGGAGATCTACGATCAGCTCGGGATCCTGGCCGACATCGCTCCCTACGGAACGAGGGTCAACGCGTTCATCCGACACCAGGGAACCCGGACGGCCCGGGTCGACTACGACTTCGGCGATCTGGCGACCCGGTTCCCGTACATGTTCAACATCGATCAGGTGATCACCGAACGGGCGCTGCGCGGACATGCCGCATCGGCCGGGGTCGCCGTGGAGTGGAACACCAGGCTGGAGTCCTTCCGCCGCGACGAGGACGCTGTCACGGTCTCGCTGCGCGACAGCTCCGGCGCAGGGCAGGAGACGGTTCGCGCGCGCTACCTCTGGGGCTGCGACGGCGGGCACTCGACCGTCCGCAAGATGCTCGAGCTCCCCCTCTGGCAGGCGACTCCGCCCACACGTGGCTGATCGCCGACGCGGTCGTGCACACCGACCTGGACCGCGACGGCGTCCACTGGCTGTTCCCGGCCGGCGGCGCACTGATGATGTTCCCGTTCCCGGATCCGGGCAAGTGGCGTCTGCTGGACACCACCGGGGTGGGGGAGCCTGAGCACCCCGAAGAGATCGCTCGGCAGTTCGGTGCGAGGCTGTCGCAGGCACTGGGGCGCGACACCGTCGTGGACAACCCGAGCTGGGCGTCGAAGTTCACCATCCAGCAGCGCGCGGTCCCTGCGATGCACGTCGGGCGGTGTTTCGTCTCCGGGGACGCCGCCCACGTCCATTCCCCGGCGTCCGGGCAGGGGCTCAACACCGGCATCCAGGACGCGTACAACCTCGCGTGGAAGCTGGCGATGGTCGTACACGGCCACGCCGACGCCGGGCTGCTCGAGACCTACGACGCCGAGCGCGTTCCCATCGGCCAGGCCCTGCTCGCCTCCACGGGCGAGGTCATGGACACGGCCATGGTCGACTCCAGCACCATCGACACGCGGGACGCCGATCATGGCTTCATGCGCCAGCTCATCCGGAGCATGTCGGGTCTGGGCATCACCTACTCCGGCAGCCCGCTCACGGTGGCCGACGCCGAAGCCGACTCGGGCGAGGGGCCGCGACCGGGGCAGCGACTCACGCAGATCTCCGCGGCCGATGCGCAGTCACCCGGCTGGATCGCGCTCCGCGCGGTGCTCAGGACCCCGGCCTGGCATCTTCTCGTCGTCGCCGGGAACGGATGCCCCACCAGCCCGGACGCCACCGCACGCCCGCCGTGGCTGGACACCGTGACGATCAGCAGGTCGCGCCCCGAGGGGGACGACCGGGCGGTGTGGGATCCCGACGGCCGGGTCCAGGACACGCTGGCCGCGCCCGAGGGGCACTGGATACTGGTCCGCCCCGACGGCTATGTCAGCGCCCGCGGCGCCGGGAACACCTGCCTCCGCGATGCCCTGGACCGGTTGCCCGGCCTGCGCGGACAGGAGTCGGCACATGCCTGATCAACCGGGCTCCGCCGACGTCGATGCCATCGCCGCAGAGTGCGACAACCGACGGCGGTGGCCTGGCGATCGCGGCCGCGGGACACTGCACTACGTCACCGCCGAGGTGGCCGCGCGAGCCGCTGCCCAGATCCGGCACGGCGACGTCGTGTCCCTCGCCCGGCCGGTGCACCCGATCCCCCTGACCGGTGGCCCACACGCGGCCGACCTGTCCGCCGTCCCCGCGCCGGTAGGGCACGCGCTGCTCTACACGGGGTTCCCACCACGGGCGATGACCGATCTGCTCACGATCAACACCCACCACCACACGCTGACCCACATCGACGCCCTCGGCCACATCACCACCGGCGAGACGGTCTATCCCGGCGTCCCGCTGGCCGAGGCCGTCCAGGATGGCCGGCTGGCGGTCAGCGACGTCACCGACCTGGGCCCGGCGATCTTCACCCGCGGCGTCCTCCTCGATTTCGTCGCCGCGGACTCGGTGCAGCAGCACCATCCCATCAGCGGAGACGACCTCGAGGACCTCGCACGTCGCCAGGGGGTGACGCTCGAGTCCGGCGACGCGCTCGTCGTGCGGGCCGATCCGACCTCCGGGGCTGGCATCGCCGCGTCAGCGGTGCGCTGGATGCAGCACCGTGAGGTCAGCGTCTACCTCGGCGACGTGTCCGACCTGTTCCCACCTCCGCACCACGGCCCGTTCGCGCTGCCGCTGCACCAGATCGGGCTGGCGCTGATGGGTCTGCCCATCGTCGACGGTGCACACCTCGAACCTCTGGCCGGTGCCTGTACGAAGCATGGCCGTCACACCTTCGGCCTCGTTATGGGACCGCTCCCCATCCACGGCGCGACCGGCAGCCCGGTCACGCCGCTCGCGCTGTTCTGACCACGGCGGTGTCGATCACCGGTCCAGCCACGTGCGGATCTCCTGGTCGTGCTGGCCCAGCACCGGCGGCGCCGTGTGGGTCCGCCGCACCGCGTCGGTGCCGTCGAGGCCTTCCATGCGCAGGGGCGGGCCGGGGAGCTGGATCGTGCCCAGGGTGGCGTGCTCGACGTCGATGACCAGTCCCTGGCTCAGCGTCTGGTCCCAGGTGTAGACCTCGTCGAGGGTGCGCACCTTCCCCGACGGCACCCCGACCTCGGCGAACCGGGCGAGCCAGTCGGCGGAACCGTGCGCGGCCAGCCGGTGTTCCAGGGCTGCGGTCAGCTCGTCGCGGTGCCGGACCCGGGCGCGGGCGGTGGCGAAGCGCGGGTCCGCCGGGTCCAGTCCCGCGGCCTGCGCCAGCCCGTGCCACTGGACGTCGTTCCCGACAGCGATCTGGATGGTGCCGTCCTGCGTCGCGAACGCCCCGTAGGGGGCGATGGTGGGGTGGTGGTTGCCCATCGCCCGGGGCACCTCGCCGGCCACGGTCTGCCGGGTGCCCTGGAACGCGTGCACCCCGACGATCGCCGCGAGCAGCGATGTCCGGACCACCGTGCCCAGGCCGGTGGCCGCCCGCTCCACCAGCGCCGCGACCACGCCGAACGCGCCGTACATCCCGGCGAGCAGATCGCCGATGGGAACGCCGACCTTCGTGGGGTGCTCCGGACCGGCGCCGGTCAGGGACATGAGTCCCGCCTCGCCCTGGGCGATCTGGTCGTAGCCGGCCCGTCCAGCCTCGGGGCCGTCGTGGCCGAACCCGCTGATGGACAGCAGGACCAGACGGGGGTTGAGCTCGTTCAGGCGGTCGGGACCGAAGCCGAGGCGCTCCAGCACCCCCGGCCGGAAGTTCTCCACCAGGACGTCGGCGCGGGCGACGAGCCGCTCGAGGTCGTGGCGTCCCTCGTCGGACTTGAGGTCGAGCTGGATGGACTCCTTGTTGCGGTTGGCGGACAGGAAGTAGGTGGAGACGGGATCGTCCTGCGGCCCGACGAACGGCGGGCCCCACTGGCGCGACTCGTCACCGGTGCCGGGGGACTCCACCTTGATCACCCGTGCGCCCATGTCGCCGAGCATCATCGTGGCGTGCGGCCCGGCCAGGGCCCGGCTGAGGTCGACGACGACGGTGCCGGTGAGCGGCCCGGTCACTGTGCCTGGACCGGCAGCTGGAGATAGGACGCGCGGTCGCCGCCGGTGTGGATGACGTGCTGCCCGCCGTTGACCGGGGTGTACTCGCGGACCCTCGGCATCATCGGGCCCAGCAGGTTGCGGGAGCTGACGACGAAGCGCAGCTGCTCGCCGGCGCCGAAGGCCAGGCCGATCGGGAGCAGGTCGATCTCGACGTCGACGACCTCGCCGGCGGACAGCGTCTCGACCCGATCGAAGGTGTGGGCGGGCACGTCGTCGGTCGACAGCTTCTCGTCGAGGTGGCGCGCGGACACGCGCAGGCGGCCGTCGGATCCCTTGTACCGCAGGATGGTGGCGCCCCGTTCGGTGATGTCGTGGGCCATGGCGCTCTGGTTGAGCGCGGTGAACGCCTGCAGCGGCGTGCCGTACGCGTCGAGCTTCTGGATCAGCACGAAGAGGTCCATGTCCTCGGCGCCGCGGGCCTCGACCCACAGGTGCGCCTTCGGGTAGCCGACCAGCACCGTCTCGTGCTCGAACCGGACGAGGACCGACACCGCGTCGGGGTTGGACCCGACCTCGTAGCCCGCCGGCACCTCGTCGGCCGGCGCCGACGGCACCAGGGAGCGGGTGCGGCCGTCGAGGTAGAACCGCGTCGACGTGACGTCCGACGGGGGGAACCGGTCGGCGGCGACGGCCACCCGGTCGCCGCCGTGCAGGTCGAGCACGGAGTACCGGACGCGCGGCGTCTGCTCCCACTCGTTGTCGACGTCCTTCAGGTAGCGGTCGAAGAACGTCCGCAGGTCCTCGACGTTGGCGTGGGTGTAGTAGTCGGGCCACTCCTGGCTGTTGTGGATGCGCAGCCACTTGTCCTGCGACGCCATCCGCCGCCAGGCCCGGAACGTGCCCGCGGTGTGCAGCGTGTTCGAGTAGCTGGCCACGACGTAGGCCGGCACGCCGATCTGGTCGAAGGCCGGGATCTTGTCCTCCCACAGGTCATCGATGAGCGGGTGGCGATCGACCTCCGTCATGATGTCCTCCTTCCGGTTCTTCCCGAAGAAGGAGCCGTGCTGGAGCATCTCGGCGAAACCCGTGTCGGGCATACCCCCGCGCTTCACCAGGTCGCGGTAGACGTCGCTGACGCCCTCCCACGGGTTGATCGCGGCCAGGTGCGGGGGCCGCTCGGCGGCGGTGAACCACTGCGACGCCGCGAGGTAGGAGGTGCCGCTCATCCCGACCTTGCCGGTGCACCACTCCTGGGTGGCCAGCCACTCGATCAGGTCGTAGCAGTCGCGGCCCTCCTGGCGGTCCCACAGCACGCTGTCGCCCTCGGAGTGGGCGATGCCGCGGATGTCGGGGTTGCAGATCGCGTACCCCCGGGCGCACCAGTACGCCGGGTCCGGGCCCTCGAACTTCTCCAGGCCCGAGACGATGTCGTTGCTCAGCCCGACGACGGCGAACACGCCCATCACGCTGACCGACGTGCCCTGGCCCTTGCCGTACGGGCTCCACGCGATGATGACGGGGACCTTCTCCGTCCCGGCCGGGCGGAACACGTCGACGTGGATCGTCACGCCGTCCCGCAGCGTGACCGGGGTGTCCTTCTCGAAGACGACGTCCACCGGCAGGGGCAGGAACGGCGGCGCGGCCTGGTAACCGGCCGGTAGCGTCCGGGTACCGGGATCGAAGTCGCTGAAGATCCCGGACCGGTCAGCGGGCAGCGGGCCGGACGGCACGAAAACGGTCATGGTGATACCTCTACTTCTGGCGGTGGTCGTTGGAGACGATCGGGTTGCGCAGCGTGCCGAGCCGGTCGACGTCGACCTCGACGACGTCGCCCGGACGCAGCAGCCACGGCGGCGTGCGCGCGTAGCCGACGCCGGACGGTGTGCCGGTGGCCAGCAGGTCGCCCGGCCGGAGCGTGAACGTGTGCGAGATGAGCGAGAGCGTGTCGCCGACGGTGTAGACCATCTCGGCGGTGGAGCCGTCCTGGACCACCTCGCCGTTCACGCGGGTCTGCACGCGAAGGCCGTCGCGCAGGTCGCCGACCTCCGCGGCCGGGACGAGAGGACCGAGCGGGCCGGAGCTGTCGCCGTTCTTGCCCAGGATCCACTGGCTGGTGAGTTTCTGGGCCCGCCGCGAGGTCACGTCGTTGAACGTGGAGTAGCCCACGACCGCGGCCAGCGCCTCGTCGGGGGTGGCGTCGACGAGCGTCGAGCCGACGTAGGCGACGACCTCGCCCTCCCAGTCCACACCGTCCTCTGTGGACGGTACCGGGATCGGGGAGTCCCCGACGCTGAGCGACGCCGTCCAGCGGGCGAACAGCGTCGGGTACGGCGGCAGGTCCTCGTCGCGGAAGCTGCCCTCGGCCACGTGCTTGAGGTAGTTCAGCCCGATGCAGATCACCCGCGCGCCCGGCAGGACCGGCGGTACCTGCTCGACGTCGGTGAGCGCGATGGTCGGTCCCTCCGGTTGCTGTGCGAGGGAGCCCGCGGCGTCGGCCCAGAAGGCGTCCAGCCCGGCCAGCACGGTGGCCCGCCCCCCGTCGTCGGACAGCGCCGCGACCTCGACCGGTCCGCCGTCGCGGCGGATGCCCACGATCCTCATCGCTCGCCTCCGTGCGGGGTGTCGAGATGGTGCTGGATCAGGAGGTCGGAGGCGAAGTCATTCGACGGGTCACGCCAGACGCTGTGCACGTGGTTGGCCCCGTCCTCGGCGTTGTCGAACTCGACCAGCGTGGCGCCGCCCTGGATGCGGAAGTAGTGGGGCTGGTCGATGGTGGTGCCACCGGCCCAGGCGAAGTGCAGCTCCTCGACCCCGCCGGCGGCGGTGATGCGGTCCATCTCGAACCCGACGAGGCCGGGCCGGGCGCGGTGCACGAACGTCGCCAGCAGCTCGTCGAAACAGGTGCGCTGGGCGGGGGAGAGGTCGCCGACGCGGATCCCGCGGGGGTGGGCGCGGAAGTAGGCGAGCGCCTCACGGTCCTCGTCGGTGATCATGGCGTCGCGGCGTCCGACGCCGTGGTAGGCGGGGTACTCGACCTCGCCGATTCGGGGCACGGTCCGGGTGACGAAGTCCGCCGGGGGCCGGTGGTGGATCACCGTCTCGGCCTGCTGGGCGCCGGTGAGCTGGTCGAGCAGCGCGAACGCGGCGTCCTCCTCCTCGCCGAGGATGCGGAACGGGCCGATGCGGGCGGGTTCGGCGCCGAGCAGGAACGGCGTGGCGTTGACCACGTCGCCGTCGACGACGGTGACGTTGAGCGAGAGATGGTGTCCGACGAGCCGCCAGCCCCAGGTCGCGTCAGGCTGCGGCTGGCCGAAGAAGGTCAGGAAGTAGCCGCGGGCGTCGCGGAAGGTGGCGGCGACGTGACCGAAGACCGGGAGGTTGAGCTCGCGCAGCACGTGCTCGTTGCTCATCACCTGTACGACGCGGGCGTAGGCGGGCAGCGACATCGACTCGGCGACGAGCCGGTGGGCCAGCACCTCCTGCTGGCGGTTCAGCTCGCCCAGCGCGAGTCCGTGCCGGCCGGACTCGGGCAGGAAGTTCCAGTGCGTACGGCCGGAGTCGATGTGCGGCAGCAGGACCCGCGCGCGCTGGTCACCGTCGAGGCTGTCGAACAGGCCCATCGCGGCGAACGTCACGACGGTGGCGTCGAAGGAACCGCCGATCCGGGGCCGGTGCTCGGCCGGAAGGGCGGTCATCGGACGGCCGGCCTGATGACGAGCATGCTGGCCGGCAGCTTGCTGCGGTTGACCACCTGGCGGACGGTGCCGGGGGTGAAGTGCACGGAGTCATAGGGGCGCAGGGTCTCCTCCTGCCCCTCGCTGACCATCACCAGCTCGCCATTGACGAGGACGTACACCGTCTCGGTGGGCTGCTCGGACATGGCGGCTTCCCCGTCGGGCAGGTAGTGCGACAGGACGACGGTGACGTCCGTGGTCGGGGTCGCCGCACCGCCCTGCAGGCGCACCGGGCCGACACGGCTGTGGCCGGGTGGGTCGAAGCGTTCGGCCTCGGCGAGCCGGGTGACGCGCATGGTCATCGGAGATGCTTCCCTTCGGCGAAGTGGTGCTGCAGCGTGTCGCGCAGTTGCGCGACGAGACGGGGGATGTCGGTGTGGTCGCCGGCCCCGAAGACGTAGAAGTCCGGCCGGGACAGGAACACGTCGCAGCCGTTGCGGGAGAACCACCGCTCGTAGGCGCCGTCGACATCCTGCACCGGGCCGGTCGCGGACACGTGGGTGACGCTGCCCCCGATCTTGTCGAACCACGACCGGGTCTCCGCGTCCAGCAGCGGAGCGGGATCTCCCACCCGGCTCACCAGCTGCCACTCGCCGTCGACGACGTCGTCGAACAGGCCGGTCCGCCCGGTGACCCGGACTCGTCCCTGGGGTGCCAGTCGCCCGTCCACGCCCCCGCTGGGGACCGTGATCGACGGCTTGCCCAGCTGCGGGTGCGGCGGTTCGACGGCCGTGACGGCCTGCGCCCGGAGCTCGGCGTCGCGCAGCGCGGCCCGCGCGGGGTCGAGCTCGCAGATCACCCGGCCCGCGGCGACGGCCTCGTCGATGATCTCCCGGACGTGCCCCAACCGTTCCGGGCCGTAGCTGTCCAGCACCGACGGCGCGGCGAGACCCGCGTGCACCATGCCCAGCCGCCAGGCCAGGGCCCGGGCGTCGCGGAGACCGGCGCACAGCCCCTGCCCGAGGAACGGGGGCATGAGGTGCGCAGCGTCGCCGGCCAGGAACGCGCGGTCGGCGCGCCAGGTCTCCGCCCACCGGCCCCGGAAGGTGTACACGGCGTGCCGTTCCAGCTCCGCGGTGTCGGGGGTGACGCCCCACGGGGCCATCAGACGCCAGGCCGTGGCCTCCTGCCCGAGCTCCTCGACCGACACGTCGTCGCGGCGCATGAACTCGAAGCGGCGCCGCCCGGGTCCGCTGTTGACCGCGGTGGCCGGCTGCCGTGGGTCGCAGTACTGCACGACGAACGCGTCCCACCGCTCCTCGACCAGCGGCCGGTAGTCGATCACCAGCCAGTCGGCCTCGAATCCGGAGTCGCCGACGCCGATGCCGAGGGCGTCCCGGACCGGGCTGTTGGCCCCATCCGCGCCGACGAGCCAGCGGCTGCGGACCGTGGCCGGCCCGTCGGTCGAGAGGATCCGCGTCGAGATCCCGGCCCCGTCCTGGGCGAGCGAGTCGAACGTCCACCCGCGGTGCACGGTGGGGCCAGCCATCTCCTCGAGGACGGCCTCGAGATCGGGCTGGTAGAAGCCGTTCGTGTTGGCCCACCCCGACTCGGCCGGGCGGTTCCAGTCGATCGACCGGAGCAGCTCACCGTCGCCGTTGCGGAACTGGTAGCCGCCGCGCGGCCCCTGCGAGGGCTCGAAGAGGTCGGCGTGGTCGGCCATCACCCCGGCGGCCTGCAGGATGCGCAGGGCCTCGTGGTCGATGGTGCAGGCCCGCGGTAGCGGGTAGCGCCGGGGCCAGCGCTCGACGACCGAGACCCGCAGGCCGGCCCGGCCCAGCAGGATCGCCGTGAGCAGACCGACCGGCCCGCCGCCCACGACCAGGCAGTCGACCTCCGACGGTGGCGTGCTCATGGCACGACGACGCAGTTGCCGTGCGGCGAGGCCGCCTGCGCCCGCCACGCCTCCGGGAGCTCGTCCAGGATGAAGGTGCGGGTCTCCAGCTGCAGGTCACCGGCCCACAGCGCCGTCAGCGCCACCCGCTTGTCCTGCAGAGGGATATGGAGCCCCGCGAAACCGGACAGCGTGATCTGCCGGCCGCGCAGCATGCCGGCCGGGATCTGCGCGGTCGCTCCGGCCAGGTTTCCGACGTTGACGACCCGCGCCCGCGGCGCGCAGACCAGCAGCGCGGCCTCCAGCGGCAGCCCGTAGACGCCGTCCAGCACGACGTCGACCGCTCCTGCGGCGGTGAGCAGCCGGGCGGCCAGGTCGTCGCGGGTCTCGTCGGTCCGCAGCCCGACGACGTCGTCGGCGCCGAGGGCGAGGAGGCGTTGCAGGGCAACAGGGTCCCGGCCGACGCCGACCACGCGTCCCGCCCCGACCCCGCGGGCGATCTGCACCGCGAGCTGCCCGACCGCGCCGGTGGCGCCCAGTACCAGCACCGTCTCGCCCGCCCGCAGGCCGGCGATGTCGACGAGCGGCAGGTACGCGGCCACACCGGAGTTGCCGACGGCGGCCGCGTGCACCGGGTCGATGCCGTCCGGCAGCGGCAGCACGTCCTCGTCGGCGACGAGCACCTGCGCGGCGAACGCGCCCGGGCTGTCCGGGGAGGCGTGGCACTCGGCGTACACCCAGGTGCCGGCCGCGTGGGCGTCCGACGCGAGCACGACGCCCACGCACTCGCTGCCGGGGACGTACGGCGCATCGTGGCGGGCCGAGTGGAACGACCCGGACGCGATGAGCAGGTCCAGCGGGTTCACCGGTGCCGCGACCACGGCGACCAGCGTCGTGCCGGCTGTGCGGGGCGGGAGCGCCACCGAGCCCAGCCGCGGCTCGGCGCCGGGGGCGTCGACGACGCCCGCCCGCACCGTGTCGAGCTTCGCGGTCATGGCCGTGCACCTCCTTTCGCTGTAGCGATCACTACAGAAATCAGACCATGGTGGGATGCGGATGACAAGGGAGGACTCAGCCAACCTTGCGTGCCGACCGGTTGAGCGTGGTGATCCCGGCGAAGTCGTGCGGCTGGATGCCCGCCATCAGCCGCCCGTAGTTCTCCGACAGGGCTTCCAGGTTCAGCGCCCCGTGCAGGGTGACGACGCGCGCGTCGCGCCAGGCCCGCTGGATGGGCTCGCTGTCCATGATCGCGGTGGAGCCCGAGTTGCGCTGCAGGAGCTCGATCGCCTCGGCGCACCACTTGGCGGCGTAGGCGGTCTCCGCGAGGACGCGGGCGCTGAAGTGCTGCAGGTACTCCGTCGACGCGGGGGTGCCGGCGGCGGCGAGCTCGCCCAGGCGGTCGGTCTCCTCGGCGTTGGCCTGCGCCATCAGCGCCGCCGACCGGATCTTGCTGTGGACCTCGGTGAGCATCAGGTGCGTGAGCGGTGCTTCCAGCTGGTTCTTGTACGTCGTGCCGCGGATGGGCCGGCCGGCGGAGCGTTCCAGGAACCGGTCCAGTGCGCCCTGGGCGATCCCGATCGACATGCCGGCCATGAGGCTGAACGCCCAGCCCAGCGAGGGCACCTTCCAGAGCGACCCGGCGAGACCGTTGTCCAGGGCGCCGCCCACGACGTCGCGGAAGTCGACGACGCGGTGGGCGGGCACGAACAGCTCGTCGGCGGCGAGGGTGACGGAGACACTGCCGGTGGCGCGCATGCCGGCGACCTGCCAGTCGTCGAGGAACCGGAGCTCGTCGCGGGGGACCTGGACCCCGACGAGGTAGCGGCCGTCGCCGTCGTCGGCCATGCAGCCGAGGTTGGTGTACGGGGCCCAGAGCGCGTCGCTGCCGAAGGTCCAGGGGCCGCTGGAGATCATCCAGCCGCCGTCGACCCGCTTCGCGCGCCCGCGTGAGGCCGGGAAGTGGCTCGATCCGGCCACGCGGGGCCCGACCCACTCCGTGCCGTACACCTCCTCGACGACCCGGGCGCCGGAGCCGGCGGGGATCCAGTTCGTGGAGGCCGCCACCCAGACGGTCCACCCGCACGAGCCGTCCCACGACGAGACCTCGGTGACGACGTCGAGCTGTTGGCGCACCGAGAGCTCCGCGCCGCCGAACTCGGCGGGCGTGGCGATGGCGAAGGCGCCCGTGGCGTCGAGGGCGGCGATCGTCGCGTCCGAGTGTCGACCCGCGCGTTCGCCCTCCAACGCGTTGGCGCGCAGGGTCGGGCCGAGCTCGCGCACCTTCTCCAGCACCGAGGCGAGGGTGGTGGGCCGTGCGTCAGTGGCGAGCATCGTGGGTCTCCGCAACGGGTCTGTCGATCAGGGGCAGCTGGATGTAGCTGGGGTGCTCGGGTCCGGTGTGGACGGTGTTCGTCGCACCGACGTGGTAGCTCTCGTCGTAGGCGCGGACCGGGATTCCCGCGGGCGTGTAGGGCTGGATGTCGATGCGCAGCCGGGAACCCGCCCGGATGAGCGCGGTGCTCGGGTACAGCCCCACCTCGACGGGCACGATCTCGCTGCTGCGCAGCGGCTGGTGGTCGAACTCGGCGTGGGTGTGCACCGGCCAGTAGTCCGTCGACCGGTCCGCGTCGAGGGCGCGGCGAGACACCTTGAGCAGTCCGTGCCCGACGGGGTGGATGTGCGCCGGGTCGATGGGCAGCACCACGGACTCGTAGCGGACCTCGTGGTCGTGGCTGTCGATGATCCGCAGCGACACGAACACGTCCATGTCGGTGCTGGTCGACGACACCCACAGGCCGGCCTTCATGTAGCCGGCGAGCGTCATGTCCCGCGCCAGGGGGTCGCTGACGAAGGAGACGCCCGTGGACCAGCGCGGGGTGCCGCCCACGTGGCCGGTCGGCGCGGGGATGGGACGGCCGAGGTCCAGGTGGGCGTCGTAGTCCGCCCGGCTCGCCGCGTCCGGCGCCTCCTCGACGATCCGGAGGATGTCGTCGCGGCGGCCGTCGCCCGTCCAGTCCGACGGGGTGGCGTCGAGGTACCAGCGCTGGTACTCGGTGCGCGCGATCGGCCACTCCTGCTCGTGCAGGACCCGGTGGGCGCCGTTGCCCGTCCGGACCTGGACCCGGACGGGCGGCCCGTCCAGAACGCCGTCGTCGTCCGAGCCCTTGAGCCAGTGGTCGAACCACCGCACGTGCTCGGCGACGGTCGACTGTTTGTAGCTGTGGGGGAACCAGGCGTCCACGAAGTCGAAGCGGCGGTCCGCCGCCCCCGTCGAGTGGATGAACGTCTCGCTGCTGCCGAGCTGGTGGATGGTGACGCCGGTCTGCGGGCCGACGATCCAGACCGGTGCCGTGGCCTTCTCCAGGACCGGTCGCATGAAGATCGACCCGTGGTCGCCGTACGCCTCGGGGTCGTTGAACTCCGTGGCGCGCAGGCGGGCCATCCAGTCGGTCTCGGGCCGCTGATCGCCCACGAAGTTGTGCCCGGACATGGCCTTCCACCACCACATCCAGAACCCCTCGCCGAACAGGCCGCCGCCGTAGGTGGCCTCGTTGTAGAGGTCGGCATCGGTGCCCAGGGCGATCATCGCCTTGAGGTGGGGCGGCTGGAGGCTGGCCACCATGTGCTGGGTCATGGCCAGGTACGACATGCCCCACAGGCCCACGTTGCCGTTGGACCAGGCCTGGGTGCCGGCCCACTCGATCGCGTCGAAGTAGTCCTCGGCGGCCTGCATGCTGAAGGGCGCCTGCAGGCCCGGACTCCGCCCGACCCCGCGGCTGTCGACGCGGATGCACACGTAGCCCTGCGGGACCCAGACCGCCGAGTCGACGCTCTCGTGGTTCTCGTACTGGAGGCCGTCGGGGTTGCCGGAGAAGAAGCGGTCCTCCAGCACCTCCTTCTCCTGCGCCTGCTCGGGGCTGCCGATGCAGTCGTGGTTGAAGGCCTTGCCGTAGAAGCCCTTGTTCATGACGACCGGGTAGTTACCCTCGGCGGCGGGCCGGAAGACGTCGGCGTAGACGAAGGACCCGTCGCGCAGGGGGATCCGGACGTCGGTGCTCTTGACGAGGCCGCGGATGTTGCGCCGCAGCTCGTTGCGGGCGGCCTCGGGTGTCTGCAGGGTCCGGGGCGTCCGCGCGGTGAAGACGTCGGGCGCCGCGTTGAGCGTCTGCAGCAGGTCCCCGACCGCAGCCTCGAACGCGGCCTCGGGCTGCTCGAAGGAGAGCAGGGAGGGAACGAGGTCGTGCACGGCGGGCGCGATGGTCACGCCGGACTCGACGTCGCCGTCGCGGTCGAAGGTCTGCACCAGGCGGGCCAGGTTGGTGACGGCGGGGTCGTGGAGCTTGTCGATCCGCCCGTCCACGCGGTGCACCAGCTGCGCCAGGTTGACGGTGGGCGCTCCCGGCACCGAGCCCAGGACGAGCCCGCCGACGAGGAAGGACACCATCTCGCCCTCGACGAACCGGAACTCACCGCGCTCGTTCGTCACGCCGGAGTGCGTCGGGGTCTCGTAGCGCAGCCCGGCGATCGGGCCCGCGACGACGCCGGTCGAGCCGCTCACCGGAACTTCCGGACGGCGTTGAGGTAGGCGATCCGGCCGGCGTCGGCGTGCTCGCGCAGGACGCCCCGCTGCATGTCGGGCCGGTGCTCGGCGTTGGGCTCGGGGACGAGCGGGTTGCCGGTCCACGCCATCAGCCGGCACACCCGGTGCTGGATGCGCCATCCGCTGCCGGTGCGGACGAGCTCGTCGTCGTACCAGCCGGTGCCCGTCCACGTAGGACCGTCCGCGGCGGCTTCCCGGATGAGCAGCCAGTTCCCGTAGCTGAACGCGTTGGCCGTGTCGCCGTCGATGTGGACCAGCTGTCCCATCATGGTGTGCTGGTGGCTGTCGAGGGTCTCGTGGAACTCCGCGAAGGACCGCTTGAAGTTCTCCAGGCCCACCCAGGCGTTGCCGGCCGGGCCGAACTCGGCGGTCACGTCGTCGGAGAAGACCAGGTCGAACAGGTCCCAGGCGTGGGCGTCGAGCGCGAACCCGTACAGGTTGAGGAGCTCGATGATCGCTGCCTTGTCGTCGTTCTCAGCCACGGTGCTGGTCTCCTCTGGTCCGCTGTGACATGTCACTGTATGCTCGCTGCCATGTTAGAAGCGTCCCAGCGGTCGGTGTCAAGCCCTGCTTCCCGCGTCCCGTTGAACGAGGTGGCCTACAACCGGCTCCGGAGCGACATCATCACGTGCCGGCTCGCACCGGGTCAGCGGCTCACGGAGAAGCAGCTGGCCGCCGATCTGGGGTTCAGCCTCGCGCCGCTGCGGGACGCGCTCATCCGGCTCGACCACGAGGGGCTGATCCGCACCGTGCCCCGCAAGGGCTACCAGGTGGCGCCGCTGACCCCGAAGTCCATCGACGACCTCTTCGTCGTCTGGACGATCGTGGGGCCCGAGCTCATCCGGCTCGGCATCAGCCAGGCGAGCGAGGAGCAGATCGTCGCGGCGCGGGCCGCGTTCGAGGAGCTCGATCGGGTGGCGCAGACGGAGGGGGGTGCGCCGGCCATCCGCGACATCGACGTGGTCAACGGGACGTTCGAGATCCTCGCCGAGGCCACGGGCAACGACTACCTGATCAGCCTGTTCCACCGGCTCATGGGAGACATGAGCCGGATCCGGGCGCTGCTGCTCACCTCCGACGGCCTGGCCGCCCCCGCCGGTCGCGCCGAGCACTGGGTGCGCCGCATCCTGGCCGAGCGCGACCCCGACGCGGCCGCCACGCAGGCCCGGAGCTACATCGAGGACGTCCACCAGAGCGTGCTGCGGGCCGTCGTCCGCTGGCCCTCGGTGATGACGAGCGAGGTCAGCGTCCCGCCGACCCGGTGATCCTCGGCAGGGGTCCGTGAGGCCCGATCCGCCGTCGCGGCCACCGCGGCAACGGCCGTGATGATCAGCGTGAGCCGCACGGCAGCGCTCCAACCGGGACCGGGAGGTGCGGTCGACTGTGATCACAGGGCCGGAAGTCAGTTCGCAGGCCGCGCGGCGTGCCATCGTGAAACCCGCCGAGCGCGTTCCGTTGAACGCCCGGCGGCATCCGGTGGTTCGACGCGGTGACGATCTGACGCTCCGTCGGCGGTGATGTGAACGCCCTTGTGGCGCGCGGTCGACGTCCGTACTGTTCACCCTCACCGAGTCTGTAGCGATCGCTACAGCGAACTTCCCCATAGTGATCGCTCCAGATCGTGCGACCCGACAGGAGATCCCCGTGTTGCGTGACGGCACCTTCGCCGGCCCCGTCGTCGGCCTGCGGTACGAGACGCCCACCTGCTCCGGCGTCACCGACGACGAGGGCACCTTCCGGTACCGCGACAACGAGGTCGTGGTCTTCTCGGTCGGCTCCGTGGTCCTCGGTGCCGCCCGGGGCTCCGTGCGGCTCACCGTCGCCGACATCGTGGCCAGGGTCGGCGGGAACGTCGACAAGGTGGCCGACCCGGGCCTGACGAACATCGCCCGCTTCCTGCAGACCCTCGACCGGGACGGCGACCCCGACACCGGCGTCACCCTGACCCCGGAGATCCACGAGCTGGTGGGGGAGCGGTCCGTCGACTTCCGCTACGGACTCATGTCGCTGCCGGGTGCACCTGCCGACCCCGTGGCGGCGTTCAGCGCCGACCCGGTCGTCGCGACGCTGCTCGAGGACCTGAACCGGGCCGGTGTGTTCACCGACGCCGCGCCCAGGACGTTGCGCTCGCCGGCGGCGGCGCGCAACGAGGTCCGCCGCACCGTCCTGGGGATCCGCCGCTTCCGCGACGTGCATATCCCGCTGAAGAACGGGTCCTTCGTGCGCGCCGACGTCTACCGGCCCGACACGCGCGAGCCCGTCCCGGTCGTCATGAACTGCGGGGTCTACGGGCGGGCCTTCGTCCACCACTCGATCGGCGGCCCGGAGGACGCCGAGCACCACGAGCAGATGGAGGAGAGCTACTTCCTCGGCAACCCGGACGGCTACGAGTACGAGAACCACGAGAGCATCAACACCGCGGACTGGGTCCCGCGCGGCTACGCACTCGTCCGCGTCGACGGCCCGGGCGCCGGCAACAGCCCCGGCACCCTCGCGATCTGGGGGATCGACGAGGCCGAGGCGTACTACGACGCCATCGAGTGGGCGGCCGAGCAGCCGTGGTCGAACGGGAACGTCGGACTGTGGGGCATGTCGTACTACGCCATGAACCAGCACGCGGTCGCGAGCCTCCGCCCGCCGCACCTCAAGGCCATGATCGCGATCGGCACGGACGCCGACCTCTACGAAGAGGTCATGTACACCGGCGGCATCCTCAACGAGGAGTTCTTCCCCTTCTGGTTCCGGGGCGGGATCGTGCCGGCGATCGTGGGCGACGTCGACGCGGTGGACTTCATGGCGGTCGCCCGCGCGAACCCGTTCAAGGGCGACGACCCGGCGGCGATCTTCGGGCCGCGGTCCCAGGTGCTGATGAGCCCCGACCTCAGCGAGGTGTCCACCCCGCTCTGGGCCGTGGCGGCCACCTCGCACCCCAGCCACTTCCACCAGCTCGGCAGCAGCGAGACCTACCTGAACACGCCGACGACGCACAAGAAGCTCGACTTCTGGGAGGACTGGTTCCTCAAGTCCTACTCCCCGTCGATGGTCGAGGACCACGTCGCGTTCTTCGACCACTGGCTCAAGGGCGTCGACAACGGGATCATGGAACGCCCACCCGTGCGCCTGGAGATCCGCACCGGCCGCGGGGCGTCCTACGTGGCGGAGGAGCAGGAGTGGCCGATCGCGCGCACCGAGTACGTGCGGTGGTACCTCGACGCGTCGCCCGAGGCTCGCCTGGTCCGTGAGATCCCGGCCGTCGGGCGGTCGGTGACCTACGGGGCCGAGGTGGACCTGGCCGCCCCGCGGGCGATCGACTCCACGCTGACGACCGCGCCCTGTGCCGGCGCCTCCTTCCTGAGCGAGCCGATGACGGAGGACTGCGTCATCGCCGGGTACAGCAAGCTCGTGGTGTGGGTGTCCTCCACCCACGAGGACATGGACATCCACGTCGGCGTCCGCGTGCTGGACGGGGACGGCCGCGAGGTCGACTACTGTGGCCCGGCCCTGATCCCCGGCACCGGCACGCGGTTCTACCCCCTGGCGAAGGGGTGGCTGAAGGTGTCGCACCGGAAGCTGGACGAGGAGCGGTCCACCGCCTTCCGCCCCAAGCACACCCACCTGCGCGCCGACCACGCCCCGCTGCGGGCCGGCGAGATCGTGCCGGCGGAGGTGGAGATCGTGCCGACCACCGGCCTCGTGCGGAAGGGCCACCGCCTCCGCGTCGACGTCGAGCCCTACACCGGGACCGGCCATGGCAACCGGCACGCCTACGACGCCTCCTACCACGACGGGGCGCGCAACACCCTGCACACCGGCCCCGACCACCCCAGCTACATCCAACTGCCGGTCGTGCCGGCGAGGAGCACCTCATGACCGTCGACGAACTGCTCGCCCGCGCCCAGATCCACGAAGCACTGCTGCGCTACTGCCGCGGCCTGGACCGCGTCGACATGGCGCTGGTCCGCAGCGCCTTCCACACCGACGCGTGGATCGACTTCCCCGAGAGCCTGCACATCGGAGGCGTCGAGGGCTTCTTCGACTTCCTGTCCGCGGAGATGCCGCGGTTCGACCGGACGATGCACTTCCTCGGCAACAGCCTGATCGATTTCGACGGCCCGCGCGTCGCCCACGTCGAGACCTACCTGAACGCCGACCACCGGGGCTCGGAGCGCCACCACTGGAAGGGCGGGCAGGTGAAGCTGTGGGGGCGCTACCTCGACCGGTTCGAGGAGCGGGACGGCGTCTGGCTGATCGCCCGCCGCCGGCTCGTCGTCGACTGGATGTACCGCTACCCGGCCGACGGATGGTTCGACGACCACCCCGACGCCTCGGTGGACCTGCGCGACGGCAGCGACCCCACCCTGCGCCCCACCGCCGGCTTCGACGGGACCCCCACCGGTGCGGACGCCTGGCCCGCCACCACGACCAGCAGGAGCGCATGACCATGACGACGACGGAGATCGGGGCGCGGGAGCTGGTGGCCCGGGCCGAAGCGATGCGACCGTGGCTGCGCGAGCACCAGGCCGAGGCGGAACGTCAGCGCCGGGTGCCACAGGAGACCGTCGAGCTGCTCCAGGCGGCGGGCATCTACAGCCTGACCACGCCGAAGCGCTACGGCGGAGCCGACCTCACGGCCTGCGAGCTCTACGACGTCTACCGCGCGCTCGGGTCGGGGTGCGGGTCCACCGCCTGGGTCGTGTGGGCCACCGCCGGCGGCAACCTGTGGAGCTGTGCCTTCCCCGAGGACGTCATCGAGCCTGTCTACGGGGCGCCCTGGGTCGGCAACCGCACGTTCGCCCTCGGCGGCACGAGCCGTCGGATGTCGGGCACGGCGCGGCAGGTCGACGGCGGCTGGATGATCCAGGGCGTCTGGCCGTTCGCCACGGGCAGCGTGCACGCCTCGCACGGCTACCTGGCCGTCTTCTACGACGACACCGACGACGCGAAGATCGGCATGGCCCTGGTGCCCACGTCCGAGCTGCGCTCGCTCGACGACTGGGACGCGACTGGGCTGGCCGCCACCGGCAGCCAGACCGTCGCCACCGACGGCGAGCTCTTCGTCCCCGACGGGCGGTTCAGCACCCCGCAGCGGCTGGCCGCGAGGATCGATGAGCTCACCCGGCAGGGCCTCGGGCCGCGCCGGGGCGGGATCGTCCGCTCGCTGATGACGTGCACCGGTGTCGCCCTCGGCATGGCCGACCACGCGCTGGAGATCTTCACCGCCGGCGTGGGTAGGCGCAGCGTCCCCTACTCGCCGTACCCATCGCAGCTCGGTTCGCCGGTCACCCACCACGCGGTCGGCCGCGCCCACACGCAGATCCGGGCGGCGGGCCGGGTGGCCGAGGCCGCGCTGACCGAGCTCGACCGCCTCGACGCCGACGGCGTGGACCCCACCGAGCGGGAGGCTCTCCAGTTCCACACCGATGCCGCGTACGTCTGGGACGCCTGCGCCACGGCGGTCGAGACGCTGTTCCAGGCGTCGGGCGCGTCCGCCATCACGAAGCGGCAGCCGCTGCAGCTGATCGCCCGCAACTGCCGTGCCGGTGCCATGCACGGGGCCCACTGCATCGACACGTGGCTGGAGAACACCGGCCGCGACCTTTGTGGTGCCGAGGCGGCGACGCTGTCGACCAGCGTGCTCGAACGGCCCCGCCGGTAAACCGTAGGGTGCTCACCGAGCCGAGGGGGGACGGATGCCGAGGAAGACCCAGCGACGCAACGAGCAGGGAGAGCAGTCGCGCCATCGCATCCTGGAGGCCACCCTCGCCCTGGCTGCGGAGCGAGGGTACGACGGCACCAGCGTTGCGCTGGTCACCGAGGCGACGGGGCTGCCCGCGAGCTCGGTGTACTGGCATTTCACGAACAAGGACGAGCTGCTCGCCGAGGCCCTCGAGTACAGCTACCGGCACTGGCGGGAGTCCGCGCCGGCGTGGTCTGCCGAGACCGACGACGACACCGGCGATCTCGACGCCCGCATCCACCGCCGGCTGCACCGGGCCGCAGCCGCCATCTCCGACTCGCCGGAGTTCTGGCGGCTCGGTCTGATGCTGGCCCTGGAACGGCGGGTCGTGGAGCCCGCTGCCCGGCGGCGGTTCCTCCAGGTCCGCGACGAGACGCGCAACGGCGTCGCGGAGTGGTGGCGGCAGGTCCTGGCCCCGCTGCGGTGCGACGACGAGACGGTGGGGCGGCTGGCCCGGTTCCATCTCTCGGTGATGGACGGGCTCTACGTCGGCATGCGTGCCAACCGGGGCTGGGACGGGGATAGGTTGATCGACATCATCGCCTCCGGGATGCACGCCCACGCGCTTCGTGCAGGAGCCGGCACGTGAGCGGAGTGCCCGAGGGTTCCCGCGAGCGAATCCTCGCCGCCGCCGCCGAGATCGCGGCCGAGTCGGGGTACGAGGGCACGACGATCTCGAAGGTCACCAAGCGGTCGGGCCTGCCCGTCAGCTCGGTGTACTGGTTCTTCACCGACAAGGACGCGCTGCTCGCCGAGGTCGTCCGGCACAGCTACGGGCGCTGGGCCGCCGGCCAGCCCGTCTGGGCGGATCTTCCGGCCGGCACGCCGTTCCTCGACGGACTGACCGCGATCCTGCAGCGATCGATGCGGGCCCTCGCCGCGGCACCGGACTTCCTGCGTATCGGCCACATGCTCACGCTGCAGAACCGGACGACGGAGTCGGCGGCGCGCACCCTGTTCCTGCAGATCCGCGACGGCGTCGAGCTGACCATCACCGACTGGTTCGCGGCGAACCTGCCCCCGGATGCCGACCGGCACCGCCCGGACCTGCCGCGGGAGCTGGCCCAGGTGGTGCTGGCGGCGAACGAGGGGCTGTTCCTCGCACAGCAGATCGACGACTTCTGGGACGCCGACGAGTTCGTGACGGTGGTCGTGGACATCGTCCGGGCGGCTCAGGCCGGCTGATCCTCCGGACCGTCGAGCTCGTTCAGCGCCACGGTCCAGCGGGCCCGGCACGGGGTACCGCGTTCACCGAGACCACGCCTGGTCGCCCCGCCCGGCCCCGCGCGGCGGCCACCGCCGCAACGTCGCCGGCAGACGGGCCCTGCCCTGCTCGGGGAGCACAGGATCGGCGGCCCGCCCCCGCCGGCACCTGAGGCGGACCCCCGTCCGTCAGTCGAGCAAGGGCCGGGCTGGAGTCTCGGCGTCACAGCGCTGCGAGCTGCGCGCCGACGCCGAGCTCGGCAGTTGTTCCGCCGCTGCTGACCGCCTACCCGCGCAGGGTGGGCGGATGGGTGCCCCCGGCGACCTCGAAGTCCCCGGGTCGCACCTCGTGGCGGCATTCACCGCACACGGTGACCGGGTGCAGGTCGGCCCCGCAGCGGTGCCGGAAGACCGCCTTGGGGGCGCTCTCGCCGGTGTGGCGCTCTCCCCAGTCCTTGAGGGCGAGGATGACGGGGATGAGGTCCACCCCAGCCTGTGTCAGGTGGTACTCGTGGCGGGGTGGGCGTTGCGAGTATTGCCGTCGTTCGATGACGCCG
>JBBRLM010000045.1:0-55616 GCA_038231335.1 Mycobacteriales bacterium | reverse complement strand
GGTGATCGACGCCTACTTCGACCTGGCCGACGCCATCATCACCGTGCGTCGCCTCATCCGGCTGGCCTGGACCACGCATCGTTGGGACACCCGACCCGCCCGCCGACCATGATCAACACATCAATCCGCGCGACCTCTAACAGGCGATTTCACTCAGGTGTCCCAGCGTCACCCGATCCGGGCGAAATCAATTACTCAGCGTGATATTCTGCAGATTACGCTGCGTGATCCGTGTCACGTCCGCAGAACCGGCTCCGGCTCGTCGCCGTCGCGGGACCGCAACGCGACGGCGGCGACGACCGCGCCGATGCCCACTGCCTCCCACACGCCCGGGACCTGCTGCAACGTCACCAGGCCGACCACGGTGGCGGTGGCCGGGAGCAGCGCCAGAAGCACCGCGAACCGGGCCCGGCCGACACGGCGCAGCACCACCTGGTCGATCACGTACGGCACCACGCTCGAGAGCACGCCGATGCCCACCGCGATGCCCAGCACCAGCGGGTCGCCGAGCGCCGACAGTGCCCCCGCGCCGCCCACGAACAGCAGCGGCGAGAGCACCACGGCCGAGACCGCGAAGCCGACCGCCATGTCGTCGAGCCCGTTCCCGGCGCTCGCCACCCGCTTGCCGAGCACGATGTAGGCCGCCCACATCGCGGCGGCAGCGAGCGCCCACAACACCCCCGACGGGCTGCCTGACCAGCGCACGTCCGCGATGAGCAGCACCCCGACCGCGGCCAGCACCACCGCGGCGACGTCGCGGGCGCGACGGGACGCGAGCGCCGCGACGGCCACCGGCCCGCAGAACTCGACCGCCACCGCGGTGCCCAGCGGGAGCCGTGCGATCGCCTCGTAGAACGCCACGTTCATGAGCGCGGTCGCCATGCCGAACAGAACGGCCCGCCCGAGGCGCCTGCCCCGCCACGCCACCCGTTCGGGTCGTCTCCAGATGATCAGCACCACAGCCGCCCCCACCAGCCGTAACACGGCGACGGCGGTCGGCGACAGGTGATCGAACAGTCCGACCGCCAACGCCGCCCCGACGTACATCGAGACGGCGCCGACGACGAACAGAGCAGGGGCCGGGACCCGGTTCCGTACACTGGTCGTCACGACTGCTCAGCGTAACCACTCCTTCAGGAGTGTTAACAATGCACACCTTGCGGTGACCCGGTACGCACCGCAGAATTCACTCATCGTCAACCGACGACAGGGTGTCGACCGAACCAGCCAACTGAATCTGCTGATCCCGCCAGGCCACCCCGGTGACCGCTCGGCGATCCGGGAGCGTCGAAACGTGATGGTTGTCGCGACGCGCGGCGGGAACACAAGCAGGGGTGCTGAACGTCTGGGAGAGTGGGCGCACCGCGCAAGCGGTCGTCACAGTGAACGGCCCCGGGAGTTGTCCCGGGGTCGAACGGAGGGAGACCGCCATGCAGCCAGGAACCCTTACCCGGCCCGAGTTGACTCTTGCCGACCGCTGCGACCGATGCGGTGCGGCAGCCAAGGTGCGGGCCGTACTGCCCAAGGGCGGCGAGCTGCTCTTCTGCGGTCACCACGCGAAGGCCCACGCCGACAAGCTGGCCGAGATGCAGGCACAGCTCCAGTAGGCACCCGAGCGAGCCGGCGCCGGACCGGCCACCGACACGTCACGCGGAGGGGCGGGGACCACACGGTCCCCGCCCCTCCGCCGTACCCACCCTCAGCCCGCGAGTCGGGGCCTCGGTGCGATCGAGTCGGTCCAGGATGTGGGACGGGTACGGCTGGCGGTCCCCGGATGATGATCACCCCGGGGCACGGCACATGATCACCGTCCGGGGACGCCCAGCCGCCCCCACCACGGCCCGGCGTCGCGAACCGGCGATCACGTTCGAGCGGTGGGCAGCCGACATGATCAGCGCGCACCTGTTCAGGTGGAGATCGGAACCCGTGAGGGCTCGACGTGCGCACAGTCGCATCCAGCGCCGCGTATCCACGGCCGGCGAGTAGCAGTGAGCCTCCGACTCGGTCGCACTCAGGCCCCGACTCGCGGGTGGTGGGTGGAGGTCGTGGGGCTAGCGCCAGCTGCGGAGGGTGGCGATGCGCTCCTCGAGCTGTTCCATGCTCGCCATCGCCGTGGGGGGGCCGCCGCACTTCGCGCGCAGCTCGTTGTGGATCATGCCGTGCGGCTTCTTCGTGCGGTGGTTGTGCAGCGCCACCAGGGTGTTGAGCTCCTTGCGGAGCTTGTTCAGGTTCTCGCGCACCGACAGCTGGGGGCGTTCCGCCAGAGGGGCCACCACCGGGGGGGCCGCCGCGGCCGACCTGCGCTGCGAGCGCGTCAGCCAGTCCTTCTGCCGCTGGGACAGCAGGGTGCGTACCTGGTCGGGCTCCAGCAGGCCGGGCAGGCCCAGGTAGTCCTCCTCGTCGGCGGAGAAGGAGGTGCCCTCGTAGATCAGCTGGTCGAGCTCGGCGTGGGCCTCGAGCGCCGTGAAGGACTTCTCGTCCTCCCCCGGCTCGTCCTCCTGCCGGTTGGCGGCGGCGAGCTCCTCGTCGTTCCACTGCTCCTCGGGGCGGTGCGGCTTGCCCAGGACGTGGTCGCGCTGGGCCTCCAGCTCGCTCGCCAGGCCCAGCAGCACCGGGACGCTGGGCACGAACACCGACGCCGTCTCTCCGGACCGACGCGACCGCACGAAGCGGCCGACGGCCTGCGCGAAGAACAGCGGAGTGGACGCGCTGGTGGCGTAGACGCCGACGGCGAGGCGCGGCACGTCGACGCCTTCGGAGACCATCCGGACGGCGACCATCCAGCGGTCCTCGGAATCGGCGAACCGGGCGATGCGGGCCGAGGCGCCCTGCTCGTCGGAGAGCACCACCACGGGCGGCGTACCCGTCACTTCGGTGAGGATCGCCGCGTAGGCGCGCGCGGTGGTCTGGTCGGTGGCGATGACGAGGCCGCCGGCGTCGGGCATGCCGCCCGCCCGGTGGCCGGACAGCCGCTTGTCGGCCGCGCGCAGGACGGCGGGCATCCACTCGCCGCCCGGATCCAGTGCGGTGCGCCAGGCCCGTGCGGTCTGCTCGCCGGTCATCGGCTCGCCGAGGCGCGCCGTGATCTCCTCGCCCGCGCTGGTGCGCCAGCTCGACAGCCCCGAGTACGCCAGGAAGACGACCGGCCGGACCACACCGTCGGCGAGGGCCTCCGCGTAGCCGTAGGAGTGGTCCGCGCGGCTGCGCAGGGCCCCCTCGGCATCGGGGAGGTAGTCGATGAACGGGATCGGGCTGTCGTCGCTGCGGAACGGCGTGCCGGTGAGCGTGAGGCGGCGGGCGGCGGGCTCGAAGGCCTCCTTGATCGCGTCGCCCCAGGAGCGCGCGTCGCCGGTGTGATGCACCTCGTCGAGGATCACCAGCGTGCGGCGGTTCTCGGTGCGTGCCCGGTGCAGCAGCGGGTGGGCCGCGACGCCCGCGTAGGTCACGGCGATGCCGGTGTAGTCCGACGACGTGGCGCCGGTGGAGTTGCGGAAGTCGGGGTCGATCGCGATGCCGACCTGCGCCGCGGCCACCGACCACTGGGTCTTGAGGTGTTCGGTGGGCGCCACGACGGTGATCCGCTCGATCACCCGGTCGGCCAGCAGTTCCGACGCCACGCGCAGCGCGAACGCGGTCTTGCCCGCGCCGGGCGTGGCGACGGCGAGGAAGTCCTGCGGCGCGGCTGCGAGGTAGCGGGCGAGCGCGCTGCGCTGCCAGGCGCGCAGCGGGCGGGAGGCGGGCGCGATCGGTTGGGCCTGCGACACACGACTCCCTGACGTCTCGGCTGCGAGGGTTCCGCGGGCCTCGGGGTGGGCTCCGTGCGGCAGGAGCCAGGGTAGCTCCGACGGCATCGGCGGCCCCGCCGCCCACCCCGGGCGCCCGAAGTGGAAAGGTCAGGACTTGCCGCTGCGGGTCCCGGCCACTCAAGCTGGCAGAATCCACACGCTGTGAGAAGGAGCGCCGACCATGAGCACCGACGAGCCGGACGTCGACGTCGCCACCGGACTGGACATGCTCCTCACCGACGGCGCGCTCGGGCCGCTGCGCCGGATGCTGCCCGCCGCGTCCGGGATCCGGATGGCCGCCAAGCTCGCCGTGAAGCCCGCGACGGTCACCCGCCGCGCCGCCGGGCTGGCCGCGGAGATCGCGCGGATCGGCATCGGCAGCTCCGAGGTGGCCCCGAGCCCCAAGGACAAGCGCTACGCCCACCCGCAGTGGAGCTCCAACCCGGTCCTGCGCCGCCTCGTGCAGGCCCACATCGCGGCCGGGGGCACGGCCACCGAGCTCGTCGAGGACGCCGGGCTGAACTGGTCGGACCATGAGCGCGTCCAGTTCGCCGTCGGCAACGTCATCGACGCGCTCGCACCCAGCAACAGCCTGCTCAACCCCGTCGCCTGGCGCGCGGCGATCGACACCCGCGGCGCCAGCGTGGTCCGGGGCACGCGCCGGCTGGTCAACGACCTGTCCTCGGCGCCCCGTGTGCCCACCATGGTCGAGCCCGACGCGTTCACCGTCGGCGAGGACGTCGCGTGCACCCCCGGCGCGGTGGTGCTGCGCACGCCGGTGTTCGAGCTGATCCAGTACCTGCCCACCACGCCGACGGTGCGCGAGATCCCGCTGCTCCTGGTGCCGCCCACGATCAACAAGTACTACGTGGCCGACCTCGCGCCGGGCCGCAGCATCGTCGAGAACCTGGTGGCGAGCGGCCAGCAGGTGTTCCTCATGTCCTGGCGCAACCCCGGTGCCGAGCACCGCGACTGGGATCTCGACACCTACGGCCAGGCCATCCTCGACGCGCTCGATGCCTGCGAGACGATCACGCGAACCTCGTCGACGTCGCTCATGGCGTTCTGCTCCGGGGGCATGATCACCTCGATGCTGCTCGCCCACCTCGCCGCGATCGGCGCGCAGGAGCGCGTGGCATCGGTGACGTTCGCCGTCACCGTGCTGGACCAGAACAAGGCGGGCACCACGGGCGCGCTGATGGACGCCGAGACCGCCCGCTCCGCCGTCGAGTCGTCGGCGAAGAAGGGCTACCTCGACGGCCGCACGCTGGCCGAGGTGTTCGCGTGGCTGCGACCCAACGACCTGATCTGGAGCTACTGGGTCAACAACTACCTGCGCGGCGAGGCGCCCAAGGCGTTCGACATCCTGTACTGGAACGCCGACACCACCCGCATGACGGCCGGGCTGCACCGCGACTTCATCGACATCGCGCAGCGCAACGCGCTGGTCACACCCGGCGGGGCGAGCATGCTCGGCACGGCGGTGGACCTGTCGAAGGTCGACCGGCCCAGCTACGTCATCGCCGGCATCGCCGACCACCTGTGCGCCTGGCAGTCCTGCTACCGCACCACGCAGCTGCTCGGCGGCGAGAGCCGGTTCGTGCTCTCCACGAGCGGCCACATCGCGTCGCTGGTGAACCCGCCCGGCAACCCGAAGTCGACGTTCCGCGTCTCGCCCGACGACGCCGCCGTGTCCACCCCGCCGTCGGCCGACGGGTGGCTGAGCGTGGCCACCACCGTCAAGGGGTCGTGGTGGCCCGATCACGCCGCCTGGCTGGAACCGCACTCCGGGGGCACTGTCGACGCCCCACCGGAGCTGGGTGGGCGCGGCCTGCACGCCATCGCGCCGGCCCCCGGCGAGTACGTGTTCGAGTCATGACGTCGGTGCACAGTCCCGATGACGTCTTCGAGACCGTCGTCCGACGCCGCAAGCTGCGCGTGGCCATCCGCCGCGCGGCGGGGCCCGGTCCGGCCCGCACCCCGTTGCTGCTGCTCAACGGCATCGGCGCCAGCCTGGAACTGCTGCAGCCGTTCGTCGACGAGCTGCCGCCCGCCATCGAGGTGATCCGCTTCGACGTGCCCGGAATCGGTGGCTCCCCCATGCCCCTGATCCCGTACCACATGTCGACGCTCGCGCCGCTCGTCGGCGCGATGATCCGTCGCCTGGGCTACGACAAGGTCGACGTCATGGGGTTCTCCTGGGGCGGCGGGCTCGCGCAACAGTTCGCCGTGACGCAGCGCCGCCAGACCCGCAAGGTGATCCTCGCGGCCACCGGCACCGGTTCGCTCATGATCCCCGCCCGGCCGAACGTGCTCGCGAAGATGCTCACGCCGCGCCGCCACCAGGACCCGGACTACGCCCGCACCATCGCCGGTGAGATCTACGGCGGCACGATGCGGACCAACCCGGAGGCCGCCGCCAACGTGCTGCACGCCTTCACCCGCAAGGGCCCCAGCCGCGGCTACTACTACCAGCTGCTCGCCGGGGCGGGGTGGAGCAGCCTGCCCGGGCTGGGCCTGATCCGCCAGCCCACGCTGATCATCGCGGGCGACGACGACCCGATCATCCCCGTCGTCAACGCGAAGATCATGGCGCGCGGCATCCCGCGGGCGAGACTGCACCTCTACCAGGGAGGCCATCTGGCTCTCCTGACGGAGGCGAAGGAACTGGCGCCGGTGATCGACGCCTTCCTCCTCGAGCCCTGACCCCGGTCAGGCGGCGGAGCGGTCGGCCTCGCTGCCCGACGCTCGCGCCACCGCAAGGCGGTGGCTCAGGTAGCGGGTGGCGCTCATCGTGTGCAGCTCCATCAGCTCGACACCCGCCGCGGTCATGCAGGCACGGAAGTCGTCCTCGTAGGTGACGCGGCCGAAGTCGATCGTGGTGACGTGCCGGATCATCGGCTTGGCCCGCTCCATCAGCCTCGAGCGCCGCTGCTGGAACGTCTGCGTGGCGAAGACGCGCCCGCCCGGCGCGAGCTGGGCCACCACGTGCATGATCGCGGCCGCCGGGTCGGGCAGCAGCATCAGGCTGGCGCTGAAGTAGACGGCGTCGTACGGCCCTCCCTCGTGGTCGTACACCGACGCCAGCAACGGCTCGACGCGGTCCGACAGGCCGGCCCTGGCCAGCTCCCGGTGGCAGCGCTCGACGTAGTCGGCGTCGATGTCCAGGCCGACCACCGTCAGGTTCTTGGCACGCACCAGGTCGGCGCACCGGGACATCGCGGCCCCGGTGCCGATCCCGACGTCCAGGACCCGGGCTCCCTCGGGCAATCGCGCCAGTACCTCCCGGTACCAGTCGGTGGTCATCCCGACGATCAGGCGGTCGTACAACCAGCCGCGGACGGCGAGCTTGGGCATGTCGGGTCAGGAATCCCCGCCGGGCCGCAGGCCGTCGTAGATCTTCTTGCAGTCCGGGCAGACCGGCGACCCCGGCTTGGGCGAGCGCGTGACCGGGAACGTCTCCCCGCACAGCGCCTGCACCAGGTTTCCCAGCACCGCACTCTCGGTGATCTTGTTCTTCTTCACGTAGTGGAACATCTTGGGCTCGTCGTTGCCCGTCGAATCCGTGCCCTCGGGGCGGGTCTCGACGTCGGGCAGCACCTGGGTGGCCATGTCGTCCATGATGCCCCATGTGCCCTCCCCCGTCTCCCGCTCCCTGGTCCAGACCTCCCCCGAGGTGACCGACGCCCTCGCCTCCGGCCGCGCCGTCGTCGCGCTGGAGAGCACGATCCTCGCCCACGGCCTGCCCGCTCCGGCCAACCGCACCGCCGCCGACGACATCGAGGCCGCCGTCCGCGCCCACGGCGCGGTGCCCGCCACCGTCGCCGTACTGGACGGGGTGCCGCGTGTCGGGCTCTCGGCCGCCGAGCTGGACCGCGTGTGCTCCGGCGACCTCGTCAAGCTCTCGGCGCGCGACCTCGGCGTCGCCGTCGGGCTCGGCCGCGACGGCGCCACCACCGTGGCCGCCACCGCCGCCCTCGCCCACGCCGCCGGGGTGGCTCTCTTCGCCACCGGCGGGCTCGGCGGGGTGCACCGCGGCGCCCGTGACACGTGGGACGTCTCGGCCGACCTCGGCGCGCTCGCGACGACCGGCGTGTTCGTCGTCTGCTCGGGCGTGAAGTCGATCCTCGACGTGCCCGCCACCCTGGAGGTGCTCGAGACCGAGTCCGTACCGGTGCTGGGCTACGGCACCGACGCTTTTCCCGGCTTCTACCGGCGCGACTCCGGCCACACCGTGCCCTGGCGGGTCGACTCCCCCGCCGGGGCCGCCGCCGTCTGGCGGGCGCACACCGCACTCGGGTCCGCGGCCGGGGCGGTGCTGGCCCAGCCCGTCCCGGCGGCCGACGAGCTCGACGCCACCCTGCACGACCGGCTGCTCTCCGAGGGCCTCGCGCTGCTCACCGAGCGGGGAATCACCGGCAAGGACGTCACCCCGGCGCTGCTGGAGCACTTCCACAGCGGCAGCGAGGGCGCGAGCCTGCGCACCAACCTGGCCCTCGTCCTGGCCAACGCCGGCCTGGCGGCCCGGGTCGCGGTGGCCCTGGCCACGCCATGACCCCGCGAGTCGTACGGGTCGACGCCCACCGGGTCACCGCGGCGGCGGGGTGAGCCGCCCGTCCAGGATCGTCGTGGTGGGCGACGTGGCCGTCGACGTGCTGGTGGAGCCGTCGCGGCCCGTGGTGCCCGGTGCCGACGTCCCCGCCCGTATCCGGACGGCGGCGGGCGGCGCCGGCGCGAACACCGCGGCCTGGCTCGCCCATCTCGGCGCGGACGTGACGCTGGTGGCCCGGGTGGGCGACGATCCGGCCGGGCGGGCGGCGACCGACGAGCTCCACGCCGCCGGGGTCCGTCCGCTGCTGGCCCGCGACCCCCACCACCCGACCTGCACCGTCGTGGCGCTGCTCGGCGCCGGCGACCGCACGCTGCTGTCGGACCGCGGCGCAGCGGCGCACCTGGACCCCGCCGACCTCCCGGACCTCGACGGCGCCGACCACCTGCACCTCTCGGGCTACGTCCTGCTCGATCCCTCGTCGCGGGCGGCCGGGCTCGCCGTACTCTCGGCGGCCCACGCCGCGGGCGTCAGTACGTCGGTGGACCCGCAGGCCGCGCCGGCGTTGACCCCGGAGTTCCGGGAGTGGGTCCGCGGCGTGGATCTCCTGCTCCCCAACGCCGACGAGCTGACCGCGCTGGGCGGGGCCGTGGATCTCCTGAACGACGTCAACGCCGTGGCCGCGACGTGCGCGGGGGACGGTGCCACGTGGCGGGACGCCCGCGGCGCCTGGGCGACGGGCGCACCCGCCGTCGAGGTGGTGGACGCCACGGGCGCCGGAGACGCGTTCGACGCCGGGCTGCTGGTGGCGTGGCTCGGCGGGGCGGGACCGGAGGACGCACTCCGGTCGGGCTGCGCCACGGCGGCGCGGGCCGTCGGTCGATCGGGGGCGCGTCCGCCCGGCCCTGTCAGCCCTCGATGACCGGGTGCTCGCGGGCCTCGAGCTGCTTCTTGTCGCCCTGGTACTTGTTGACGTCCTCGCGCTTGCGCGGCAGGCGGTCGTTGGCGATCAGCACCGCCATCCACGGCAGCGGGATCGAGATGATCAGCAGGGACACGGCCAACCACGGGATCGTGTAGAAGATCGCCGCCAGGATCATGAGCGGCACCCGCATGCCCATCATGATCTTGTAGCGGTGCTTGCGGGCAGCCAGTTCCTGCTCGTAGGACATCGGTGCATCCGTGATCAGAACCGGATCCTCCGAACGCTGAGCGTCGCTCACCGTCACTCCTCGCTGGCGCCGCGGGGGCGCCGTCGCGGCGGGTTGGACGACCCACGACATCGGGTCCCCCGCCACTGGTCATGGTGCCACCCGCCTCCGGGGATCGCCTGTCGGGCCCGGGCTCGCGTCACCGTTCGGAAAGAACCTCGGTGCGGGGACGGGCCGGGTTCCCGGCCCGGTCGAGCAGGCGGTGCACCCCACAACTACTCATGGGTTGTCACGTCGTGGGCGTGCAGCACGACCTCCCCGACCACGCCCACCGACACCACGTCGAGCAGGCGCTCGGTGAGCGCGCCGGTGACGCGGTAGCGCACCAGCCGACCCTGGCGGTGTGCGGTGACCATGCCGTGGGCGCGCAGCAGCCGCAGCGCGTGCGAGACCGCACTGTCGCTCATCCCGACGGCGAACGCCAGGTCCGAGACGCAGAGATCACCCGCGTGGTGCAACGCGAGCAGGATGCTGAGCCGGTGCACGTCGCCCAGCGCGTCGAGCACCGTGGCGGCGCGCTGCACCTGGCCGGCGTCCGCGAGCACCGCGGTGGCGTCGCACACCTGGTCGGGATCGATGACGCGCACATCGCGACGGGTCTCGGGAACCTGGTGCACGACGACGATGCTAGACCGTCACCCGGATGCGGCGGCCTTCTTCGCCGCCTTCTGCGCCTGCTTGTACTCCCGCACCTTGCCCAGCGTCGCGGGCGAGACGACGTCGGCGACCGACTTGAACACGCCGTCCTCGCCGTAGCCGCCCGCGGCCTCCCTCCACCCGTCGGGCGTGATCCCGCGCTGCTTACCCAGGAGCGCGGTGAAGATCTGGGCCTTCTGAGCGCCGAACCCGGGCAGTGCGAGCAGCCGCGCGTACAGCTCGCCGCCGTCGGTGACGCCGCGCCAGATCAGCGTCACGTCGCCGTCGTAGGAGTCGACGATCGCCTGGCACAGCACCTGGACGCGCCCGCCCATCGACTTCGGGTACCGGTGCAGCGCCCGGGGCGTCGCGAAGATCGCGATGAAGGCATCGGGGTCGTAGGCGGCGATCTCCCGGGCGTCCAGGGCGTCGCGGCCCAGGCGCCTGGCGAGCTCCGCGGGCGACCAGAAGGCGTGCTCCATCGGGATCTGCTGGTCGAGCAGCATCCCGATCAGCAGCGCGAGGGGGTCGCGGTCCAGCAGCGCATCGGACTCGGCGTCCTGGCTCAGGCTCAGTGGCACGGCGGACAGGGTACTGCGCCGCGCGACGCCCTGGCCCGATCCGGGAGACTCCCGGTGTGCTGCCCGACTTCTCCCCCGCCACCGTCGACGCCCTGCGGACCGCTCTGGCCAAGGCCGGCTACACCACCGACGGCGTACGTGACCTGCTCGGACCCGGGGCCCACGCGGCGCTGGGCCGGGGCGAGGTCGAGCCCGCGTTCCGGGCCGCCGCCGACGGCGGGGAGCTGGGCGTGCTCGTCCGGTTGCTGCTGCTGGGGGCGGTGGAGCCCGACGCCGCGGTGACGGCGGCGCTGGGATCCCCGGCCGCTCTCGAGGCCGCCGGGCTGCTGGCCCGCGACAGCGGTGGCTGGCGGGCCGTGCTCGACCTGCGCCCGTACGGCGTGCAGGACGGACCCGACTGGTGGGTCCTCTCCGACCTGGACCTGCGCCGGCAGGATCGCGACCACGTCACCGGCGTCGGCGCCGCGTCGCTGACGCTGGCCGCGGCCACCGTGCGCCGGCCCGTCGGATCGCTGCTGGACCTCGGCACCGGTTGTGGGGTGCAGGCCCTGCACGCCACCCGCCACGCCCGCGCCGTGACGGGCACCGACCTCGCTCCCCGCGCGCTGGCGCTGGCCCGGGCCACGTTCGCGCTCAACGACCTACCGGTCGAGCTCGTCGAGGGGCCGTGGATGGAGCCCGTGGCGGGGCGGCGCTTCGACCAGATCGTGTCCAACCCGCCGTTCGTGCCCGGGCCCGCCCGCGTCGACTACGTCTACCGCGACTCCGGCCAGGACGGCGACGCCGCGCTGGCCGCGCTGATCGCGGATCTGCCCGGCTACCTGGAGCCCGGCGGGGTGGCACAACTGTTGGGCTCGTGGTTGCACGTGCGCGGTGAGGACTGGCCCGACCGCGTGCGCTCCTGGCTCCCGGAGGGCATCGACGCCTGGATCATCCAGCGTGAGGTGGCCGATCCGGACCTGCACGTCGGCACCTGGCAGCGCGACGCCGGTCTGGACCTCGCCTCCCCCGCGGCCCGTACCCAGGCCGCCGCGTGGCTGGACTGGATGGACGGCGCCCGGGTGGAGGCGGTCGGCTTCGGCATGATCACCCTGCGGCGGACCGACGGGCCCGGCACCGTCGTGTTCGAGGACCTCCCCGGCGCCGTCGACGACCCGCTCGGCCCCGAGGTGGAGGGCTGGCTCGACCGCGTCGACTGGCTGCGCGCCCACCCGGGCGACGATGCCCTGCTCGACGCACGGCTGGCCGTCGCGCCGTCGGTGGTGCTCGAGCGGTACGCAGAGCCGGGCGCCGAGGGGTGGGCCGAGGCCGGCGCCGCCGTCGCCAGGATGGACGGCCCGCGTTGGCGCCACGAGGTGGACGAGCCGGCGGCGGCCCTGCTGGCCGGCTGCTCGGGGGCGCTGCCCCTGCGAGATCTGGTGGAACTACTGGCGTTCGCCCACGACCGCCCCGTCGACGAGCTGGTGGCGGCCACCCTGCCCGCGGTGCGCGAGTTCGTGCGGCACGGGCTGCTGCTGCCGTCCCCGTGAGAGCCGTCGCGGCCCGGGTCACCCGCGCGTCGGTGACCGTCGCCGAGGAGGTCGTCGGCGAGATCGGACCGGGCCTGCTGGTCCTGCTCGGCGTGCACCGCGACGACACGGCCGACGCCGTAGCGGTCATGGCCCGCAAGCTGCACGAGCTGCGGATCCTCGACGGTGAGCGGTCCTGCGCCGAGGCCGGTGCACCGCTGCTGGTGATCAGCCAGTTCACGCTCTACGGCGACACGCGCAAGGGACGCCGCCCGTCCTGGTCCGCGGCGGCCGGCGGCGCCCACGCGGAACCGCTGGTGGACGCCGTGGTGGCCACGTTGCGGGCACGCGGGGCCACGGTGGCCACCGGCGTGTTCGGCGCCGACATGGCCGTCGAGTCGGTGAACGACGGCCCGTTCACGGTGCTGGTCGAGGTCTGATCACGAACGGGGATGCGGGCGGGGCGGCCATCCGCGTGGGGAGGCCGTCTCCACGGCCGCCTGCCGTTGCCCGGACTCCGGCGGCCGGGTGATCGATCTCCGCGCCGTGGGCGGCCGGGCCGCGGTGGAGGTCAGCTCTCCGTCGTGCCGGTGCCGGAGGTCTTCCGGGTCGCGGCCTTCGTGGCGCCCGCGGCCTTGCTGGTGACCGTGTCGGTGACGGTCTCGGCGGCCTTGGTGCCGGCGTCGAGGACGGTGCTGACGACGGCCCGCTGGCCGTCCAGCACCTGCTGGGCGAAGTCGAAGTAGCGGTCCACGACGACGTGCGCGTCGGGGAGCTTGGCCTGCCCGGTGGTGACGGACTGGACGGTGTCGGCCCACGAGCGGACGGCGTCCTGCGTGCGGGTGGTGAACTCGGAGAACTGATCGGTGAGTGTGCTCATGCGTTCCATAGTGCGCACAAGCGTTAAGTATGTCAAGCAGGCCCGTCGACGAAGCTCCGGTAGACCCCCAGCAGGGCCGTGCGCTGGTCCGGCGACAGCCGCGGGTCGGCCCGGATCGCCTCTTCCGTGCCGCTCGCGGGCTCGGCCGCGGACGCGGCCGCGCCGGACGCCCACCCGGCCTGCTTGAGCAGCTGCTCGGTGGACAGCTGCAGCGCGTCGGCGATGGAGTGCAGGACCTTCAGCGACGGCTGGTGCAGGCCGCGCTCGACCTGGCTGAGATAGGCGTTGGACACGCTGGTCATCGACGCCATCTCGCGCAGCGACAGCTTGGCGAGCTGCCGCTGCGCCCGGATGAACCCCCCGAGCGCGTTGATCTGGGCCGACCAGCCCGACCCGCCGGGGGCGTCGTCGGGCTCGTCGGGAACAGATCGTGCGGCACTCATGCCCCCATCATGGTGCTTCAGCTGCCCAGTACGTAGCTCCCGGGCGCATCCTGCAGCGGCGGGTACACCTCGCTGCCGATCGCCGGCGGCGTGCAGTGCTCCCCCGCGCGCTCGCCGATCCACGGCGTCCAGTCCTCCCACCAGCTCGCCTTGTGCTCACCGGCGTCGTCGCGCCAACCCTGGGGGTCGGCGGGCAGGTGCTCGGCCTCGCCGAACCAGTGCCGCGACTTCGGCGACGGCGGGTTGACGACGCCCGCGATGTGCCCGGCGTTCGACAGCACGAACCGGACGGTGCCACCGAGCCTCGCCGCGCCGGCGTAGACCGACTTCCACGGCGCGATGTGGTCGCCCTCCGCGCTGACGACATAGGTGTCCTGACGCACCGAGGTGAGGTCCAGCCGCTCCCCGGCGAGCTCCAGCTTGCCCTCGGCGAACCGGTTCTCCAGGTAGAGGGTGCGCAGGTACTCGGTCTGCATGGCGGCGGGCATCCGTGTGGAGTCGGCGTTCCAGGCGAGCATGTCGAACGCGGCGGGGTCCTCACCCAGCAGCCAGTCGTTGATCACGTAGTTCCACACGAGGTCGTTGACGCGCAGCAGGTCGAACGTGGTCTTCATGCTCGTGGCGGGCAGGTAGCCGGTGCGACGCATGCTGCGTTCCATACGGTCGACCGTGGTGCCGTCGGTGAAGACGCCGAGCATGCCGGGCTCGGTGAAGTCGAGCAGCGTGTTCATGAGCGTGAGCGAGTTGATGCGGTCGTCCCCGCGGGCGGCGAGCCACGAGGCCGCGGCCGTGGCGAGGGTGCCTCCCAGGCACAGCGCCGCCACGTTGACCTTCGGCGCGCCGGTGATCTGCTGCATGACGTCGAGGGCCTCGAGAGGCCCCTCGCGCAGGTAGTCACTCATCGTGACGTCGCGCAGGGTCTCGTCGGGGTTGCGGTAGGAGATGACGAACACCGTGTGGCCGTGCTGCACCGCCCACTCCACGAGGCTCTTACCGGGTGCGAGATCCATGATGTAGTACTTGTTGATCCACGGCGGCGAGAGCAGCAGCGGGATCTCGTGAACCTGCTCGGTCTGCGGCGCGTACTGGATGAGCTCGATCAGCCGGTTGCGGTACACGACGGTGCCGGGCGTGGCGGCGAGGTCGCGGCCGGGCTCGAACTCGCCGGGAGTGGTCTGGCGCGGCATGCCGCGGTTGGTGGCCAGGTCACGCAGGGCGTTGCGCGCGCCGCGGACCAGGCTCTGCCCGCCCGTCTCGAGCGCCTTCTTCAGCATCGTGGGGTTCGACCACGGCCAGTTGACGGGCGACGCGGCCTCGATCGTCTGCTCGACCAGGAAGTCGATCTTGCGACGGGCCACGGGGCCCAGCTGCAGGCCGCCCGCCACCGTGCGCAGCTGCTCGGCGAACAGGGCGTGCTGCTGGCGCACCAGGAAGTAGTAGGGGTTGCCATCCCATGCGGGGTCGCCGTAGCGGCGGTCCTTCTCGGGCAGGGAGGCCGGACCGGCGCCGTGCGCGCCCAGACCGCGCATCAGGGCGGTGAGCCCGGCACGGCCGGAACCCGCGGCCAGCCCCAGTACGCCCCGCGCGACGGGAAGCGGGCGCCGCACCAGGGCCCGACCGGCTTCCGCGAGGGCACCGGAGAACCCCACCGGGTCGACGGCCGCGGCGAAACCGCGCGGATCCAGCAGGTCGCGCAGCGCGGCGGTGGCCTCCGTCGCGGTCGTCACTGCTGTCTCTCGGGTCAGCTGCCCACTCGAACGGGTCACACCGTCTCGCCTCCTCGTTGTGGCTGTGGTCCCTGTCGGGTACTCATGGTGACGACCTACTCACGGGTAGACGTTCGAGCAGGTCACAGGTCATGTGAGTGCCCGGTCACGCCCCGTCGTACACGGCCCGGCCGCACACGGACAGCCATTGGGCCCGGATGGCGGAGCCGTGCGTGCCATACCAAGCAGTGGGCTTCCTGTTGCTAGATTCGTCAAGCGGTGGTTACCGTTCAGTAGCCGCGACGATGCGGCGCATCCTGCGAGGGAGACCCGGCGTGACCGCAGCGAGCACGAAGTCCGCACCCACCGTCCTCGAGTCGTTGGGGCACCTCACCTCCTACAACGCGAACGCCGCCGTACGCACCGCCGCCGAGCTCACCCGGGCCGCCGGCACCGCGTGGGTGGACGCGCTCACCCGCGCCACCACGCCGCTGGAGATGGCGACCCGCGGTCTGATGTGGGTGAACGCGATGAACGACCGTCGCGTGCCCCGCTGGCACCGCGCCAACGAGATCGTCTTCAGCACGCCGTTCGCGCACCTGCGCGACTTCAGCGCAGCGGATGCCGAGGCCGACGTGGTCCCGACGCTGGTGCTGCCCCCGCAGGCCGGACACTCCAGCCACGTCGTGGACTTCTCCCCCGTCCAGAGCCAGCTCGACGTGATCGCCGCCGCCGGTCTGACGCGCGTCTACGTACTCGAGTGGCGACCGGCCACCACCGCCACCCGCGACGTCTCGATCACCGAGTGCCTGCAGGTGATCGACCGTTCCATCCGCCGGATGGGCGGGCGCGCCAACGTCGTCGGCGACTGCCAGGGCGGCTGGCTCGCCGCGATCTACGCCGCCCTGTACCCGGAGCGGGTGCACACCCTGACCCTCGCGGGCGCCCCCATCGACTTCCATGCGGGCGAGTCGGTGATCGCGTCGTCCACGCGGGTGATGACGGGCGCGATGGGGCTGGCGCCGTACAAGGCGCTCGTCGCGCTGGGCGGCGGCAACATGCCCGGCCGCGCGGTGCTCACCAACTTCATCGCGATCCAGCCCCAGTCGGAGATCTCGCGGCAGATCCAGCTCCTGGAGAACATCGACGACGCCGGGCACGTCGAGCGCTACCGGATGTTCGAGGACTGGTTCAAGCACACCCAGGACATCCCGGGCGCGTTCTACCTCTGGCTCGTCGAGCACCTGTTCCAGCGCAACGAGCTGATCAGCGGTGAGCTCGTGATCGACGGCAGGCAGGTGGACCTGAAGGCCATCACCTGCCCGCTGTTCCTGCTCGCCGGTTCCACCGACCACATCACGCCGCCGCCGCAGCTCTTCGCCGCCGCCGACGCCGTGGGCACCCCGCGCGACCAGATCACCCTGCGCACCGCGCAGGGCGGCCACCTGGGCCTGTTCATGGGCCGCGACGCGCTGCGCGAGGACTGGCCGCCGCTGCTCGAGGCGGTCTACGCGCTCTCGGTGCCGGGCGCGAAGCCGGGCCGCAGGCGCGGACGCGGCGCCGCTGCGGTGGTGGGCGACCCGGCCGGCACGCCGCGGGTTCCGGCCCCCTGAGCAGGGGCTCTGAGGGCTCGCTGAGAGTCACTCGGACAGCACCCAGCGGCGGGGAACGTTCTGCGGAAGGCAGGCGTTCAATCCTGTGAGAGCCCGGCGGCGGGTGTCAGAGACCCGCCGCCCGGGTCGCGCAGGGGAGGAACACTCAGATGACCGCCACTATCGAATCAGCCATCCCGGCCCAGCGTACCGACTCCGAGACCACCGAGTCGACCCTTCCGGCCTCCGGCCGTCCGGAGCTCACCGCCGAGGACCTCGACGCCCAGAGCCCCGCCGCCGATCTGGTGCGGGTGTACCTCAACGGCATCGGCAAGACCGCGCTGCTCACGGCGGCGCAGGAGGTGGAGCTCGCCCGCCGCATCGAGGCCGGCGTGTTCGCCCAGCACGTGATCGACACCGCAGCGGCCGACGGTACGGAGCTCGACCCGCAGTACGCCGCCGACCTGCGCTGGGTCGTCCGCGACGGCCGCCGCGCCCGCAACCACCTGCTGGAGGCCAACCTCCGGCTCGTCGTGTCGCTGGCCAAGCGCTACACCGGCCGCGGCATGCCGTTGCTGGACCTGATCCAGGAGGGGAACCTGGGCCTGATCCGCGCGGTCGAGAAGTTCGACTACGCCAAGGGCTTCAAGTTCTCCACCTACGCCACGTGGTGGATCCGTCAGGCCATCACGCGCGGCATGGCCGACCAGGCCCGCACCATCCGGCTGCCCGTGCACCTCGTCGAGCAGGTCAACAAGCTGGCCCGCATCAAGCGCGACCTGCACCAGAAGCTGGGCCGCGACGCCACCCACGAGGAGCTGGCCGCCGAGTCGGGCATCCCCGAGGAGAAGATCGCCGACCTGCTCGACCACGCCCGCGACCCGGTGAGCCTCGACATGCCGGTGGGGTCCGAGGAGGAGGCGCCGCTCGGCGACTTCATCGAGGACGGCGAGGCGATCGACGCCGAGTCCACGGTCATCTCGCACCTGCTCCACGACGACCTCCGCCGGGTGCTGGCCACCCTGGAGGACCGCGAGCAGCACGTCATCCGCATGCGGTACGGCCTCGACGACGGCCAGCCGCGCACGCTCGACCAGATCGGCCGGCGCTTCGGACTCTCCCGCGAGCGGGTCCGCCAGATCGAGCGCGAGGTCATGGCCAAGCTGCGCATCGGCGACCGCGCGGAGCGTCTGCGCGCGTACGCCAGCTGAGTAGCCGAGTGCTCCCGGACCGGTGACGCGGCCGGGACGACGGCCGGCGCGATGAACACCGAGTGCTCCCGGACCGGTGACGCGGCCGGAACGAGAGCAGTGATGGTGGCCGGCGAGATGAGCGCGAACCTGACCGGCGCCGTCCGATGATGGGCTCCCCGTGAGCACGGACGGCGCCGGTCGGGTGTCTGTGTACCAGCGCGGGCCGCAGATCCTGGCACGCGACGGCGCGGCACGGCCGGAGTTCACCCGGTCGTGAGCAGATCACACCGGCTGGAGGATTCACAGGGCAACGCCTAGGGTCGGCAGGATGACAGGCAGTGCGCCGCCCGGGCCCGTCTCTCCCGCAGTCATGCGGGACGTCCTGGGCCACTTCGTCTCCGGCATCGTCGTGATCACCGCCGTCGGGCCGGACGGCCCGCTCGGATTCACCTGCCAGTCGTTCGCGTCGCTCTCCCTCGACCCGCCACTGGTCAACTTCTCCCCCGCGCGCACGTCGTCGACCTGGCCGCGGATCCGCGGGGTCGGCGCGTTCTGCATCAACGTCCTCGCCGCCGACCACCAGGACGTCAGCGCCGGGTTCGCACGTTCGGGCGTCGACAAGTTCGACGGCGTCGACTGGCGACCGGCTCCGGCGTCGGGGGCCCCGGTACTCCACGGCGTCAGCGCGTGGGTGGACTGCGAACTGTGGGCCGAGCACGACGGCGGCGACCACACCATCGCCGTGGGGCGTGTGCTCGACCTCGGCGCGGACGCCTCGCGCCTTCCCCTGCTGTTCTACCGCGGGCGCTACGGCGTCACCGCCGACCCGGAGGACCAGCCGTGAGGATCGTCGGGGTGTCGGGTGGTCCCGACGCGGGCGGCCGCACCAGCACCGCCATCGCGGGCGTCCTGGCCGGCGTCACCGACGCCGAGACCTCGCTGATCGAGCTGTCGGAGACGCCTGTCCCCGAGGTGGTCGCCGCCATCGAGGCCGCCGACGCCGTGGTGTTCGGCAGCCCGATCTACCGGGCCAGCTACAGCGCGCTGCTCAAGGACCTGCTGGAGCGCACCGAGCGCGGGAAGTGGGGCGAGAAGACCGCCCCGCTGCAGGGCAAGGTCGCCGCCACCGTGCTCACCGGCGCGAGCGGCCACCACTTCCTCGCCACCAACGACCTGCGCAACGTGCTCGCCGGGTTCTTCGCGGTGCAGGTCCTCTCCCCCGGCCTGTACTTCGACCCGTCCGGTTACGAGGACCGCACCACGCTGAACGAGGCGAGCACAGCCCTGACCGCGGCCCACGGCGCGGCACTGGCCGACCTGGCTTCCGCGGTCCGCGGCTCGAAGTCGCTGGGAGCGATCACTCCCCAGATCTGACCCCGCGAGTCCACCGATTCGACCCACAGAGTGTGCCGATCCTGCACACGAAGTCGGTCTGCGGCGTGCTCGATCGGCAATGACGGCGTGCCGATGACGTCAACTCGCGACCGGGGTTGCTCATCGCCTGTTGAATTTCGCTCGCCGGCCGCGCTACCGTGGTCCATGGCAACGACGCTGCCGTCCGTGATCGGTCTCGACCATCCGGACGCCGGGCTGCCCGCCCTCGTCGGGGGCAAGGCGGCCAACCTCGCGGTGCTGATCGCGGCGGGGTTCGCGGTGCCGGGCGGGTTCTGCGTCACCACTCCCGCCTACGTCCGGGTCGCGGACGCGGCCGGGCTCGCCTCGGTGATCGCCGTCCCGGGCCCCCACCTGGGCGAACGAGCAAGGACCGTGCTGCTCGGAACCCCGGTCCCGCACGACGTCGCCGCCGCGGTGGCGGCCGCCTATGCCGGGCTGGGCACCGGCGTGGCCGTCGCCGTCCGCTCCTCGGCCACCGCCGAGGACCTGCCCGGTGCGAGCTTCGCCGGCCAGCAGGACACGTTCCTCAACGTCATCGGGACCGACGCCGTGCTCGACGCCGTCCGCCGGTGCTGGGCGTCGTTGTGGACCGACCGCGCCGTGGCCTACCGCGCGGAGGCCGGCATCGCGCACGCCGAGCTGGCCGTGGTCGTGCAGCGGATGGTGGACGTGCGGGTGGCAGGCGTGCTGTTCACCGCCGACCCGGTCAGCGGGCGCCGAACCCGCACCGTGATCGACGCCGCGCCCGGGCTGGGCGAGGCCGTGGTCTCCGGGGCGGTGAATCCCGACCACGTCGTCGTCGAGGGCGACGGGACGATCACCGAGCACCGCGTCGGCGACAAGGCCGTGGCCATCCGCGCCACGGCGGGCGGGGGCACCGAGCGCGTGGCCGGCACGACCGACGGGCCCTGCCTGGACGACGTGCAGATCCGCGACCTCGTCGCACTCGGACGCCGCGTCGAGGCCAGGTTCGGTGTGCCGCAGGACATCGAGTGGGCGACCGACGCCGCCGGCGAGCTCTGGCTGACCCAGTCGCGGCCCATCACGACGCTCCACCCCGTGCCGACACCGAACCGGCCCGGGTTGCGCGTGTACGTGTGCGTGAGCCTGGCCCAGGGCCTGACGCGCCCGATCACCCCGATGGGCCTCGCGGCGTTCCGCGTGATCTCGGCGACCGGAGCCACCCGCGCGTTCGGGGTGCCGGTGGCCGACCCGCTGGACGGGGCACCCGCGCTCGCGGTCGCCGGTGGGCGGGCCTTCGTCGACGCCACGGCGGCGCTGCGCGGCAGCGTGGGCCGGGCGCTGGTGCCCCGGGTGCTCGACGTCATGGAGGCGCGGTCGGCCGTGGTGCTGCGGGCCCTCATGGACGACCCTGAGCTGTCGGTGCTGTCGCGGTCGCCGTGGCCGTTCGCCCGTCGGGTGCTGCGCACGCTCGTGGCGTTCCGGATCCCCCCACTGCTCGCGCTGGCTCTGCTGCGGCCGGCGGCCGCACGTCGCCGCGTCGACCGGATCGGGGAGCGTCTGCGCGCCGCACCGGCCCCGGCCGAACCGACGCTCGACGACGTCCTGGACCTGCTGCTCCAGGTGTTCCCGATCCTGCCGACGACGGCGCCCGTGGCCGCGGCCGGCTTCGCGATGCTGGGGCTGGCCCGGAAGGTGGCGGGCCCGGACCTCGACGCCGACGCCACGCACGAGGTGTTGCGCTCGCTGCCGTACAACTCCACCACGGCGATGGATCTGGAGCTGTGGGCCGTGGCCGCCCGGATCCGGTCCGACCCGGACTCGGTGGCCGCGCTCCGCGACGGGGGGCCGCTGCCACCCGTGCTCACCGCCGAGCTCACCGGGTTCCTCGAGAAGCACGGGCACCGGGCCGTCGGCGAGATCGATCTCGGGATGCCGCGCTGGTCCGACGATCCGTCGCACGTGCTGGGGTCCCTCGCCAACTACCTCCGGCTGGAGGATCCGCAACGGGCTCCGGACGTGCTCTTCCGGCGCGGGGCGGCGGCCGCGGAGGAGACCGTTGCGGTGGTGGTGGCCCGTGTGCGGCGCCGGTCGCGGGTGCGGGCCGCCGTGGTCCGGTTCGCGCTGCGGCGCACCCGCCAGTTGGCCGGCATGCGCGAGACGCACAAGGACTACCTGGTGCTCCTGCTCGCCCGGGCCCGGGCCCAGCTCGCGCAGATCGGCGCCGGGCTGGCCGCCCGCGGCCTGCTCGACGAGCCCGACGACGTGTTCTTCCTCGACCTGCGCGACGTCGCCACCGCCCTGCAGGGCGCCGACCACCGCGATGTCGTGGCGCAGCGCCGCGAGGAGTACTCGCGCGAGCTGCGCCGCCGGCACATCCCACGCGTCCTGCTGTCGGACGGCACCGAGCCCGAGGCCCTCGGTGCGCCGCCCGCCGCCGGTGCGCTGATCGGCACCGCGGCCTCGGTCGGCATCGTCACCGGCGCGGTGCGGGTGGTGCTCGACCCCGTCGGCGCCCACCTGGAGCCCGGCGAGATCCTCGTGGCCCCGTCCACGGACCCCGGCTGGACACCGCTGTTCCTCACCGCGGGCGGGCTGGTGATGGAGATGGGCGGCTCGAACTCCCACGGCGCCGTGGTGGCGCGGGAGTACGGGATCCCTGCGGTGGTCGGCGTCCCGGACGCCACCCTGCGCCTGCACACGGGCGAGCAGGTCACCGTCGACGGCGCGGCGGGAGCGATCACCCCGGCGAGTTGACCGATCCGGCACGCCGACAGTGCCGATCGGGCTCGCCGGCCGTGGCGAATCCGCACACTCGGCGCGCCCGGATGGTCAACTCGCGCGGGGTGGGGTTCAGTGCCTCATGACAACTCTGCGAATCGACGGCGGGCAGGTCGGCGGCTGGTTGCAGCTGCCCGGATCGGCCACGGCCGAGCTGATGGGGTCGGTCGGGTTCGACTTCGTCTGCGTCGACCAGCAGCACGGCCTCGTCGGCGACGACGCGCTGCTGCCGATGCTGCAGGCCCTGCGCGCCACGGGCACGCCGTCGCTGGTGCGGGTCACGGCCAACGAGCCGGCCGCGATCGGGCGCGCGCTCGACCGCGGCGCCGACGGAGTGATCATCCCACTCGTCGACTCCCCCGAGGAGGCCGACGCGGCGGTCGCGGCCTGCCACCACCCGCCGCGGGGATCACGCAGCTACGGGCCCACCCGCGTGCACTGGCTCGGCGAGCGGCCGGCGCCGCTGTGCGTCGTCATGGTCGAGACGACCACCTCGGTGGCCGCGCTGCCCCGCATCCTGGAGGTCGACGACATCGACGGGATCTTCATCGGCCCTTCGGATCTCGCGCTCGGCGCCGGTCTGCCCCTCGACGGCGGCCCGGAACACGACGAGCTGGTGGCATCGATCATCGGGCCGTGCCGCGACGCCGGGATCCCGGTGGGCATCTACTGCGCGTCGGCCGCCCACGTGCACCGCTACCGGGACATGGGCGCCACGTTCACGGCGCTGCTGTCGGAGGCCACGATGCTGCGTGTCGTGGCCACGGAACACCTGATCAGTGCTCGTCGAACAGGACGCTGACCGACTCCCCGTTGTGGATCCGGCGCATGGCCTCGGCCAGGGCGGGGGCGATGGAGATCTGGGTGAGCTTCTTGGACACCGCCTCGTCGGGCAGCGGCACCGTGGTCGTACAGACGATCTCCAGCACGTCGTCGCGCTCGTCGATCCGGGCCAGCGCGCCGTCGGCGAACAGGCCGTGGGTGCACGCCACGCGCACCGAGGCGACCTCGTGCTCGGCGAGCCGGTCGAGCAGCTCGATGATCGTGGAGCCGCGGGCGATCTCGTCGTCGAGCACGATGACGTCGCGGCCGCGGACGTCACCGATGATGGAGCTGATCACGACCTTGTCGTCGGCCAACCGCTCCTTCGCCGCCGCGGCGACGGGCACGCCGAGCATCGCCGCGAACCGCGACGCCTCCTTGGCGTTGCCGAGGTCCGGGGAGACGATGACGCCGTTGCGGAGATCCACCCCGCGGAAGTGTTCGGCCAGCTCGTGCAGGGCGTGCAGGTGGTCGACGGGCATCGAGAAGAAGCCGTGCACCTGCGGCGAGTGCAGGGTCATGGTCAGGACTCGGTCGGCGCCCGCGGTGCGCAGCAGGTCGGCCACCAGCCGGGCGCCGATGGAGATGCGCGGCGCGTTCTTCTTGTCGGAGCGGGCGTAGGCGAAGTGCGGCATGACGACGGTGATCCGCGCGGCCGACGCGCCGCGTGCGGCGTCGAGCATGAGCAACAGCTCGACGAGGTTCTCCTGCACCGGCGGCACGAGCGGCTGGACGACGAACACGTCACGCTCACGGCAGTTGGCCAGCAGCTGCACCTCGAGGCAGTCGTTGGCGAACCGGGTGACCCGGCTCGGCGCGAGCGGCACCTCCAGGTGGTGGCAGATCGCCGCCGCCAGCTCGGGGTGGGCCGAACCGCTGAAGATCGTGATCTCACGCAACGCGCAACTCCGCGTCGAGGAGGGGGGCCTGCAGGCGCGCCCAGGGCGAGAGCTCGCTGGTCGCGTCGCCCGCTGCGGCGAGGAAGCGGTCCCAGGACCACCACTCGTAGGAGTCCACCTCACCCGCCCGGGGCCGCGGTTCGCCGACGACGGTGCCGACGAACACGGGGCAGCGCTCGTTCTCCTCGATGCCGCCCGCCGAGGCGCGGTAGCCGAAGTCCGGCAGCACGAGCCGCAGACCGGTGACCGCGAGGCCCAGCTCGTCGTCGAGGCGGCGCTGGACGGCGTCCTCCATCGGCTCGCCGGGTGCCGGGTGCCCGCAGCAGGTGTTGGTGAGCACGCCGGGGAACGTGCGCTTCACCCGAGCCCTGCGGGTGACGAGCAGCCGTCCGTCCCGGTCGAAGCCGTAGCAGGAGAACGCCAGGTGCAGGGGGGTGGTCGGGCCGTGGACGGTGGCCTTGTCGGCGACGCCGACCGGGTGTCCGTCGTCGTCGAGGAGCACGACCTGTTCGGGCGGGGAGATCGTCACGCCTTGACGGTAGTGCCGCGGCGCCCCAGCAGCACGCCGCCGGCCGCCGAAACCGCGATCGTCACCAGGACGGCGCTGACGACCGCCGCCGCCTGGCCCGCGTCCAGGACGTGCTGCGCGAGCCCGATCGACACGACCGCCGACGGCACCCCGAGAGAGGCCGTGCCCAGCAGGCCGACCGCCAGGGGACGCCGCAGCACCAGCGCCACCACGACGTGGACGGCGGTGGCGAGCACCGCGAGGCCGGCGAACAGCAGCAGCGCCCGGCCCGAGGTGAACAGCGCCGCGAACTGCAGCCGGGCCCCGAGGATGACGAAGAACAGGGGCACGAGGAACCCCTCGGCCACGCCGACGAGCTGCTGGGCCAGGCGCCGGGGCTCGCCGGTGGCCGCGAGCACGACCCCCGCCGTGAACCCGGCGATGAGGATGCTGGTGCCGAACGCCGTGGCGAGCGCGGCGAGCGCGAACAGCACGGCCAGCCCGACCCGCAGGTCCAGCGCCCAGCCCCGGCTCTTCGACATCTTCCGGACCGACTGCATGGCGCCGGTGCGTCGCAGCGCCCGCATCACGAGGAACACCGCCGCCCCGCCGAGCAGGACCAGCCCGGCCCCGGCCAGCACCTTTCCTAGCGCGCCGGTGGCGAGCACGAGCGGCACCGCCAGCACCGTGACGATGTCGGTGAGGGTGATCCACGCCGTCGCGAACACGGCCGCGGGCGTCGCGAGCACGTCCGTGCCGAGCCCCTGCAGGACAGGCAGCGCCACGGCCGCCGACGACGTCGCCACCAGCACGGCCAGCACGAACGGCCGGTCCGGCCCGACCGTCGTCAGCAGGAACCCGGCGGGGACGGCCAGCACCAGCACTCCCACCGTGCCGAGCGCGGCCACGGGCAGCGACCGGCGCATCTTCACGTCGCGCAGAGGCAGGTGGGTGCCGACGACGAACATCAGCGTCGCGAAACCGACGTCGGACAGGAACGCGACGGTGGGCTGGTCGGGGTCGATCAGTCCGAACCCAGTTCGCCCCAGCAGGACACCCGCCGCGATCTCGCCGACCACCAGCGGGATCCCGAGCCGCGGGGCGGAGGCCAGCAGCGGGCCGGCCAGGCCGGCCACCGTGATCAGGGCGAGGACGCCGAAGGTCATCGGAGCTTCCCCGCCGCGAACGCCGCGAAGTCGGCGCGCACGCCCTGGACCATCCCCCGGGCGGCGTCGAACAGCCAGCCGTCGGGGCGCGCGGCGAGGTCGGCCCGCAGTACCGCGGCGTCGACCGAGCCGAGGTGGACGTTCGCGATCTCGCGGCCCATGGCCCGCAGGAGACGTTTCTCCCGGCGGACGGCGGGCAGGTCCGAGAGCTCGACGCGCCGGCAGTCGGGCGCGAGGCGGCGCAGGACCCAGCCGTGGGCGATGCGCAGGGTGGGGTCGGGCGAGTGCCGGATCCGGCCGGCGAGCCGCTTCCCGCCCGCGCCGGCCGCGCCGGCGTCCGGGGGGTCGCCGCGCAGCCAGAGTGTCGCGGGCGGCGACAGCGCCTTGACCTCCCGGGCCACCGGACCACCGGACCAGGTGCCGACCGCGACGAACCGCAGGTGGTCGCGGCTGCCCATCCCGGCGGTCCGGCTCACCATCCGGACACCGCGGGTGCCCTCGGGCAGCGCCGCGCGCAGGGACCCCGCAACGCCTGCGGGCACGTCGGTGGCCGCCTGCAGCTTCCCGATCCCCCGCCAGAACGCGGGGCCGCCGGACGTGCCGCGGCCGAGGTGCAGGTCGTCGACACCACCGTCGAGCAGGATCGGCTCGCCTCCGGCTGCCAGCGATCCCGCGTACCCCTTCAGGACCGCGTCCGCCGCCGTGGCGGGCCCGATCCCGAGCCGCGCGATCCGGGCGGCCAGCATCGCGCTGGCCACGAGCCGGACGAGATCGACCGGCCACGGCAGTGTGTCGGCCTCGTCCAGGTCGTTGACGCCCCAGGCCAGGCGGCCCTCGGCGTCGCGCCAGGTACCGAAGTTCTCGATGTGCGCGTCGCCGACCGCGAGCACCGCCGTGGCGTCGGCGAGCGGCCCGGCCTCCTGCGCCCAGCGCTGCACCCATCGGTAGTAGGACCCGCGCAGGAACGCGAAGGGGTCCTTCGCCATCAGCTTGTGCCGGTCGACCCGGCCCGCGGCCGTGATCGGCGTGCATGCGGCGGTCCACTCCTCGTAGGAGCGGGTCGCGGCGAGCACGTCGGGCAGGGCCATCCGGTGATCGTGCCGCCCGCGACCACCTTCTGACTACGTCCTGATGACCACCTTCAGGGCATTGTGCTCGACAGATGCGTCGTAAGTGGACATGCGGCACTCGACCGGGCGGTGCCGCCCGGGCAAGATCTTGGGGCATGTCCGACGTCGCGCGCCTCCGCCCTGGTGTCTCCACCCGTTCCGTCAGCCCGGAGAACCCGACCGGGGCGCCCGGGCGGGGTGGCCGGGCCACCGAGGGCACCGGGTCCGGGCCGGGACGCGAGCTCGGTCCGGGCTGGAAGATCTCGCCGAGCATCGAGATCCCCGCGAACTCCTCGATCGACCTGGCCGACGTCGAGGGGCCCGGGCGGATCACCCACATCTGGATGACGACCCACCCCAACCACTGGCGCTCGCTGTTGCTGCGTGCGTTCTGGGACGGCGCGGAAGAGCCCGCGATCGAGGTGCCGGTCGGGGACTTCTTCGGCCAGGGCTGGGGGAAGTTCGCGCAGGTCAGCTCGTCGATGATCGCGGTGAACCCGCACGGCGGCTTCAACAGCTACTGGCCGATGCCGTTCCGCCGTTCCGCGCGGCTGACGATCGAGAACCTCGCCGACGCACCCGCCGTCGTCTACTTCCAGATCACCTACGACGCGGGCACGGACGAGGCCGCGAGCGGCTACCTGCACGCGCAGTGGCGACGGTCGAACCCCGTCGAACAGGCTCTGCACACACTGGTGCACGGCGTGACCGGCGCCGGGCAGTACGTCGGCACCTACCTCGCGTGGGGCGTCAACTCGCGGGGGTGGTGGGGCGAGGGCGAGATGAAGTACTACCTCGACGGCGACGACGGGTTCCCCACCATCTGCGGCACCGGCACCGAGGACTACTTCGGCGGCGCCTGGAACTTCGACGTGCCCGGGCAGGGCTACACCACGTACACGACGCCGCACCTGGGCCTGCACCAGATCATCACGCCCGACGGGCTCTACGAGAGCCAGCAGCGCTTCGGGATGTACCGCTGGCATGTGGCCGACCCGATCCGCTTCGACTCGGCCCTGCGCGTCGACGTCCAGGCGCTGGGGTGGCGGGCGGGCCACCGCTACCTGCCCCTGCACGACGACATCGCCTCGACGGCGCTGTTCTACCTCGACTCCCCCACGGCCACCCGCCCGCCGACGCCGACGCTGGACGAGCTGGAAACGCTCTGAAACCGGCTCCATGATCGCTGTCTGCTGATCATGAGGGCTGACGCGCCAGGGCGTGGACGATGTTCTGGGTGGCCGGGTAGAGCTGCTTGTAGAGGTCGAACAGCTCGTCGTAGCGGGCGGTGACCGCCGGGTCGGGGGTGCGGACCTCGCGCACCGGGTTCCACGCCGCGATGTCCGCCTCCTCCACCGCCTCGGCGGCCAGGTAGGCGGCACCGTAGCTCGCGCCGATCGTCACGGTCGGGACGTGCTGCTCCAGGCCCGTGACGTCGGTGACGATCTGCGGCCACAACGCCGACCTCGTGCCCCCGCCCACCGCGACGACCCGGTGCACCCCGGCGCCGGCGTCGCGCATGGCCTCGACGTTGTGCCGCACGCCGAACGCGGTGGCCTCCAGCGCGGCGCGGTAGAGGTCGCCGCGGGTGTGGGAGACGGTGAGGCCGGCGATGACGCCGCGGGCGTCGGGGTCGGCGATCGGGGTCCGCTCGCCGGCGAAGTAGGGCAGCATCAGCAGGCCCCCCGCCCCGACCCCGGACGCCTCGGCCTCCGTCAGCAGCTCGGCGTGCTCGGGGGAGCCCACCAGGGTGCGCAACCACTCCGTGACCGCGCCCGAGGTGGCCATCCCGCCGGCGAGGTTGCGGGTGCCCGGGAACGCGCCGACGGTGCTCCACAGCTCGGGCACCAGCAGCCGCTCGGCCGTGGTGGCCACCAGGAACATCGTGGTGCCGTACATCAGCATCAGGTCGCCGACGCCGGTGGCGCCGACGCTGATCGACTCGGTCCAGGCGTCGATGGTGCCGGTGATCACCGGGACGCCCGCGGGCAGGCCGGTGGCGTCCGCTGCGGCCGCGGTGACCTGCCCGGCCACGTCGCCGGGCCAGCGCAGCTCCGGCAGCTCGATGCCGGGCGCCACGACGTCGCACCACGGCCGGTACCAGGCCTGGGCGATCGAGTCGTAGAGCGGGACGGACTGGCTGGCGGAGTGGTGGTCGAGCACGTAGGCGCCGGTCAGCCGCTGCGCCAGGAAGGACGCGGGCATGTAGAGCCGCCGGGCCCGCGCCGCCACCTCGGGCTCGTGCTCGGCCACCCACGCGATCTTCGGCCCGACCGCCTGGGTGGAGAGCAGGCTGCCACAGCGTTCGAGCACGTCATCGCGGCCGAGCTCGGTGTTCAGGCGCGCGATCTGTGCGGTGGCTCGGGTGTCGACGCCGTAGAGGATCGCGGGGCGGACGGGCTCGTCGCGCTCATCCGCCAGGGCCACGCACGGCCCCATCCCGCTCACCCCGACGGCCGAGACATCCTGGGCCCCGAGCTCCCGGGTGATCGAGACGAACTCGTCCCACCAGATGTTCGCGTCCATCTCGACGTGTCCGGGATGCGGCCGCGACACCGTGTGCGGACGGACGGCGGTGGCCAGCACGGCGCCATCGGCGTCGACCAGCACACCCTTCGTGCTCCCGGTGCCCACGTCGACGCCGAGAAGGGTCGTGCGCGGCGATGGTCGCTCTGGCGACGATCGGCGCGCACGGGCGCCGGAGGCGCTCACACCCGCACGTCCCCACACAGGTGCACGGCGACACCGAGTCGATCGAACAGGGCGGCCTTGGCGACGAGGGCGCGATCGGCGGAAGCGGCATCGGACCCGTAGGCGATCTGCACGTGGTTCGCCTTGTGCCGGGCCATGAACTGGTCGCGGTCCACCCCGTGCGTGACGACGTGGGCGATCGGCCACTCCGGGTTGGTAGCCCGCCACCGCCGCTCGGTCTCCTCCTCCGGCAGCTCGACGACCGACGCCCGCCCGATGTCCAGATGCAGTGCGGCGTCGGCGATGTAGAGCCGCGACCACACGATCTCCCCGGGCCGGGAGACGCCCTTGATCGTGCCGCCGCCCGCCGGGAAGTAGACGGGGTTCTGCCGCCAGCTGGTGGCGCCCGCGTAGCCGCCGGTGAGGTGCGACGGCGGCACGGAGCCGGAGATCTCGTACACCCAGACGAACTGCGCGGTGCCGTCGATGGGGAATTCTTCGCCCCACCGCACGTCGTGCAGCGTCGTGGCCGGGTCCAGCCCCATCGCCGTCCACACACGGTTGGTGACCAGCGCGTCGACGGCCACGCCCTCGTCGGCCTCGTTGAAGTGCGGCAGCGCGACGCCGTCGTAGAGCACGCGGGAGCCGTCGCGGCTGGTGACCGGGGGCCGTTCCACGTTGTTGAGCAGCCCCTCCGGCAGGTCGGAGGCGGGCGCGAGGTCCTTGAGGCCCTGCTGGTACTGGATGCCGACGGCGTCGAGGCCGAAGTCGTCGGCGATCCGCAGCGCGGCCACGTACATCTTCATCTGCTCGTGCAGCTGGCCGTCGGTGAGCTCGGTGGCGTCGTCGGGGCCGGTGCGGAAGGTCATCCCGGCCTCCTCGAGCCACGTCCGGGCCGCCGCCGCCTCGTCGTCGGAGACCCGTCGCATCTCCGCGAACAGGGCACTCTGCGAGAGCCGCTCCTTGTAGATCCCGAGCGGGTTGAGCAGCTCGTCGTCGATGATCGCGTTGTACATGCCCATGCAGCCCTCGTCGAACACGCCGACGATGGCCTTCTCGGTGAGCAGCTGCTCGGCCAACGCGACGCCCAGCTCCCGCTCGGGGGAGGCGGGCAAGGCGGGCAACGGGCGCACGTGGGAGTCGTCGTGCACGATCGGCTCCCCCGCGACCCACGCCGCGAGGGCGTCGAGGAAGTAGCGGTCGGTGAAGTCCACCGACCAGATCGTGGAGTAGGCGCGGCCCATCTTGGTCAGGCCCGCGTTGAGACCGAGCAGCCCGACGAGGCCCGGCCAGGTGCCGTCGAAGTTGGCAACGGTGAGGATCGGGCCGCGGTGGGTCCGCAGGCCGGCGAGCACGTGGTGGCTGTACTGCCACACCGCCTCCGCGACGATCAGCGGCGCGTCGGGCGGGATGGTGGCGAACACCTCCAGGCCCTGGCGCTGGCTCGCGATGAACGTGTCGTGGGCCTTCACGACCGTCCAGCCCAGGTCGGCGAACGCGGAGCTGACCGCCTTCTCCAGCGCCTCCTGCGCGGGCCAGCCGGCGGCGTTCGCGGCGGGGCGGAGGTCGCCGCTCGCGACCATGTACGCGGTGCGCGGCGGAGCCGTCGGTTCGGGACGGGTGGCGGGCAGGGCGTACGTCATCGGGCGTCCTCCAGATCGATGATCGGCAGCGTCACGAGCACGATCCCACGACGCTGCCAGGTGTAGGTGATGAGAACAAGATCGCCATCGATGACGGCGGAGGGGTAGGAGTACTCGCCGGCGCCGCTGGTCACGACGCCGGTATCTCCCGGAGCGAACCCGGACGGCTCCGGCTCACCAGAGCCGGCGTCCAGCACCAGCGCGGGCAGCCAGGTCCGCCCGTCGTCGTCCGATACCGAGACCGAGAGCGGGCAACGGCTCCCCCAGTCATCCCCCGACGGGTTGTGCACGCACGCCACCCGCCCGGACGGGAGCGCCACCGCGGTGAGCCCGGAGTTGTTGTTGGGCAACGTGGTCGATGCGGCGGTGGTCCAGGTGCGGCCGCCGTCGGGCGACGTGGAGCGGTACGCGTGGCCCTCGGTGCTGCGCATCAGGGCAACCGGTCCCCCGCGGCCCCACCAGAGCGTCGGCTGGATGTGCCCGGCACCGGTCAGCACCTCGTGGTCGACGGGGATCGGTGCACGTTGCCAGGTGGTGCCGCCGTCGGAGGAGACGTCGACGAACGGGTCCCAGCACGCGGGCTCGTCCCACTGCTCCACGGATCCGGGCGCGAGCCACAACCCGCCGGGCGTCACGAGCGGCGGGTTCTTCACGGGTCCGCGGCCGCCCGAGGTGTCGCCGGGCACGAGCTCGCGCGCCCGGTCCCACGTGACGCCGCCGTCGTCGGAGTGCGTGACGAGTGTGATCCACTCGGAGATGCGCGGCCCGGCCTTGAGGAACAGCCAGAGGTCGTCGGCCGGGCCGGGAGCGAGCACGGGGTTCCAGTGGGCGACGTCGCGGCCGGTGTCGAGCACCTGCGTCGCACCGTCGCGCCAGACGACGATCCGGTTGTCCGGCGTGCCCTCCCGGGTGCCGGCGAACCAGGCGGCCACCGGCCGCTCGTCCACGACGGCGACGGTGGAGGCGTGGCACTGCGTCCAGCGCGGGTCGTCCAGGGTGAGGAACTCGCGCCTCATCGCACCGTGGCCGGCACGAGTCGGGCGATCGCCTCCGGGTCCCCGACGGCGGGCGAGGTCATGCGCAGCGAACCGTTGCCGTGGCCGAGCAGGGCGAGGGCGTGCTTGATGCCCTCCACCGAGCCGTGCAACGCGGCGAGCACCGCGTCGGCCTGCGCCTGAGCCTCCCGCTCGGCGTCGGCGTCCCCGGCGGCAGCCAGTGCCATGAACGGCTCCGGGAACGCCGCCGACAGCCCGGACACGATCCCCGCGCCACCCGCCCGGACCACCGCCGCGAGGGTGGTGTCAGCGCCCGACCACAGCTGCCCGCCCGCGGGCAGGGCCTCGATGTATTCCGCCACCTGCTCGTTCGCGGCCCCGGAGAGCTTGGCCCCGGCCAACCCCGTGTCGGCGGCGATCCGCCCGAACTCCGACGGCGAGACGGTGACGCCGCTGCGCTCGGTGAACAGGTACCCGTAGACCGACGCCGCGCCGGCTGCGGCCGTCGTGGCCGCGAAGTGCCGGGTGACCGCGTCGACGTCGGCGGGCAGGTAGTACGGCGTCAGCACGGCGAGGCGGCGCACGCCCAGCGCCACGGCGTCGCGGGTCAGCGCCACGGTGTCCCGGGTGCTGGCCGCGCCCACGTGGACGACGACGTGCTCGGGACCGAAGACGTCCAGCGCCGCCGACGCGAGGGCGCGGCGCTCGGTGCGGTCCAGGGCGGGGAACTCGCCGGTGGTGCCGGCGACGAACACGCCGTCGACGCGGCCGTGCAGCCAGGCGTGGTGGGCGGCGGTGGCGGCGAGGTCGACCTCGCCGGCCCCGTCGAAGAAAGTGGGGACAGCAGAGAGCACTTCGGGCATGGTGGAGCCTCGCTTCGTCGGGTCGGAGGATTCAGGCGGCCGAGCGCTCGGCCATGAAGGCACGCATGCGGGAGCAGGAGCCGTCGAGGTGCACCGCCAGAGCGACCAGCGCCGGCCCGACCTCCCCGGAGCGGACGATCGCCGACAGGTCGGCGTGGTCCTGGGCGACGGGTTCGAGATCGCGGTCGGTGTTGGTCACCGCGAGCATCGCGGCGAAGAGCGGCCGGTGCAGCGCCCAGGTGGCGGCGAGCCTGCGGTTGGCCGCGATGGCGTAGAAGCCGCTGTGGAAGTCGAGGTCGGCGGCACCGAACCGGGCGGGGTCGGCCGCGACGGCGGCCTCGCGCATGACGGCGACGGCGGCGTCGAGGGGCGCCCAGTCCGCATCGGCCGCCCGCGCGATGACCTCGCGCACCGCCAGCCCCTCGAGCGCCCCGCGCACGGCGTACAGCTCGACGAGGTCGGTGTCGGTGAGCCCCCGCACCGAGACGCCGCGCTTGCGCGTCTCGACCAGTCCCTCGATCTCCAGCTGCTTCAGCGCATCCCGGACCGGGCCGCGGCTGACGCCGAACCGCTCGGCCATCCAGCCCTCGACCAGGTGCGTGCCCGCAGCGAGCTCACCCCGCACGATCAGCGCCCGCAACTGGTCGAGCAGCTGCTCGCCCAACGGTGGCCGGCGGACCGGGGTGACGATCATCGGTACTCCCTTGCTCGGTGGGGCCAGCGTAGGACCAACCCGGTTGACGGTCAATGTTGACCGTTGACGGTTAACCGTAAACGGTCCATAGTTCCGGCACCGGCACAGAGCAGTGCCCCGTCGAGAAGGGCGTTCGCCGATGGACGCGACAGATCGCCGCTACACCTGGAAGGTCACCGGCTCGAGCTTCCTGGGCAACACGCTCGAGTACTACGACTTCCTCGTCTACGGGACGGCCGCCGCCGTGGTCTTCCCCAAGGTCTTCTTCCCCGACGCGAGCGGCTTCGTCGCCACCCTCGCCGCGTTCGGCACGTTCGCCGTCGGCTTCCTGGCCCGGCCGCTCGGCGGGTTGTTCTTCGGCCGGCGCGGCGACCTGAGCGGCCGCAAGTCGACACTGCTCATCACGCTGACCGTCATGGGCCTGAGCACGATCCTCATCGGACTGCTGCCCAGCGCCGCGACGATCGGCATCTTCGCCCCGCTGCTGCTCGTGCTCCTGCGCCTCGTGCAGGGCTTCGCCGTCGGCGGCGAGTGGGGCGGTTCGATGATCATCGTGCTGGAGTCGGCGCCACCGGAACGGCGCGGGTTCTTCAGTGCCTGGCCCAACACCGGCGGCTTCTCCGCGCAGATCCTCATCACCGGCGTCTTCGCCTGGGTCTACACACTCCCCCAGGAACAACTGCTCAGCTGGGGCTGGCGCGTGCCGTTCCTGCTCTCGAGCGTGATCCTGATCGTGACATTCTGGATGCGGCGCACGCTGCACGAGAGCCCGGTGTTCACCGACGCCGTCGCGCCCACCCAACCGGCCGAGCAGAAGCGCGGCACGATCCGCGCCACCTTCGTCGACGACTGGCGCAACCTGCTGCTGATCATCGGCCTGCGCTTCGCCGAGGCCCTGCCCTATTTCCTGCTGACGGTGTTCGCCCTGTCCTACGGCAGCACCACGCTCGGGATCGACAAGAGCGTCCTCAACGCCGCGATCCTCATCGCCTCGGTGCTCGCGTTCGTGGCCCACGGGGTGTTCGCGACGATCTCCGACCGCATCGGGCGCAGGCCCGTCTACTTCTTCGGCGCCACCGTCGTCTTCGTGATGGCATTCCCGTTCTTCGGGATGCTGCAGTCGGGCTCGTTCCTGCTCATCACGCTGGGATACGTGCTCGTACTGAACGTCGGCCACAACGCCATCAACGCGATCCAGCCCGCGTTCTTCGCGGAACTGTTCCCGGCCGACCGCCGCGACACCGGCGCCGCCGCGGGCCGGGAGATCGCCTCGATCCTCGCGGGCGGGCTCACCCCGTTCGTCGCGACGGCCCTGGCCGGGCCGGGCGGCACGCGCTGGCCGCTCGTCGCCGGCTACGTGATGCTCGGAGCACTGATCACCATGGCGTCGGTCTGGAAGGCCCCGGAGACGTTCCGCCGCGACCTGCGGGCGACCTCGACGGCGCCGGTCGGCGAAAAGACCGGCGCCTGACGCAACCTCAGACGGACGTGAGCTCGGCGGCCAGATAACCGCGCCATGTCTCCGCCCGCTCGACCGGTCCGGCCGTCACCGTGCACCCCCGCCAACCGGTGACGGCCCGGATGCCGTGCAGGGCACTGAGCGACCAGGTCTCCAGACCGTCGAGGTCGGACGGCGTGACGCGCTCGCGACGCACCGCGACCCCACGCCGCCCGGCCTCGTCGAGGATCCGGCGGCGCGTCACGCTGTCGAGGACGGGCAGGTCGTCGGCCGGGATACACAGCATGTCGCCCCGCCACCAGACGACCGCGCTGTAGGCGCCCTCCAGGAGCGTGCCGTCGGCGGCGCAGAGCACGGCCTCCCCCGCTCCCAGCTCGGCGGCACGCGCCCGGACGTCGCCGAGCATCACGAGATCGGGGCCCTTCGTCCGCGGCGCGACCCGCGGGTCGGGCCCGGGGTGCGGAGCCAGGACGACCTCGGCGCTGGTCGGGGGGGCCGGACGGACCCGCAGCCGCAGCTCGGAGCCCGCGCCGAGCTCGACGCGGGGGAACCACCGCCCGTCCGACGGCAGGTGTGCCGCAACAGCGTCGACGAAGTCACCCGCGGACACGCCCGCGGCGCGACACGCGGTGACGAAGCGGTTCCGGTGGTGAGCCCATCCGGCGACCGCGCCGTCGTCCACGAGCCACGAGTCGGCGACCAGCAGGTCGGCACCTGCATCCGCGGGCCGCAGGCCCGCGCCGTCCCAGACGAGAACGTCCTGAACCATCCCCGTGCCTCCAGCTCTTGTGCGGTGCATATCTCTCCGTGCCGTGGAGAAGAATGAACGGTCACCGATTCGGGTACGCACGGGACCCCGTCGCGCGCACTGATCCAACCGGCGATACGGTACCGACGTTCCACCGCCTTCTCCCGCCCGTCACCGCCGACGGGGGGACCTGCGTGATGAGCGACGGCCAGCTGCGGCAGGCGTCGCCACCGGGGATGTGAGGCGATTGTGTAGAGCCCGCAGGACCGTGCCCGGACAGCTCCCTTTCCCTGGTCACGAGGTTGCTCCCCCACCTCGTGACCCATCGCCACCCGGGCCCCCGCGGTGCTCGACCGTTTCACCGAGCTCCCTGGAAGGGACGGCATGCGCACGCTGATCATCGACAACTACGACTCCTTCACCTACAACCTCGCCCACTATCTGGCCGAGATCAACGGGTGCGAGCCGACCGTCGTGCACAACGACGAGCCCGGCTGGACCGTCGACGATCTTCATGCATTCGACAATGTCGTGGTGTCCCCCGGACCCGGACATCCCGGACGGGAAGCCGATTTCGGTTTCAGCCGCGAGGCCGTTCTCCATTCCCCCATTCCGCTGCTCGGTGTGTGCCTCGGTCACCAGGGGCTGTCACTGATGTGGGGCGGCGAGGTCGATCTCGCCCCCGAGCCGTACCACGGCCGGGAGTCCGACGTCCTGCACGACGACGCCGATCTCTTCGACGGCCTGCCCAACCCCCTGCGGGTCGTCCGCTACCACTCGCTGACGGTGACGAAGGTTCCCGCCGACCTCGAGGTCACGGCGCGCACCGAGAGCGGCCTCGTGATGGGCGTCCGGCACCGCACCCGCCCGGCGTGGGGAGTGCAGTTCCACCCCGAGTCGATCCAGACCAGCCACGGCATGGAGCTGCTGCGCAACTTCGCCGAGCTGACCCGCGCCTGGCGCGCCGAGCACCCGCGCGAGGCCAACGCCACGGCCCCGGCCATCCCCGTCCGGGACCGCCAGGTCGCGCCCTTCCGCCGGCTGACCGTGCTGGCCGAGAGCCGTGAGGTCGTGCTGCCGGTCGAGACCGCGTTCCGCGAGCTGTTCGGCGACGCCGAGCACTCCTTCTGGCTCGACAGCAGCAAGCAGGACCCCACACTGGGCCGCTTCTCCATCCTCGGTGACGCGTCGGGCCCGCTGGCCCGCGTCGCGAAGGCCGACGTGTGGTCGGGCGAGATCGCGCTGACCGACGCCGGCGGCACCGCGGTGCACGGGAGCGGCTTCTACGACTGGCTCGACGCCGACCTGCGCTCGCTCGACGTCACCATCCCGGACCTGCCGTTCTCGTTCGCGCTGGGCTGGGTCGGCTACCTCGGCTACGAACTCAAGGCCGAGTGCGGCGGCGACCGTGCCCACCGCTCCAACGACCCCGACGCGGCGATGATCTTCGCCGACCGCGCCATGGTCGTGGACCACGCCACCGGCACGGTGCACCTGCTCGCGCTCGCCGAGGACGGCGACGACATGCCCTCCCACGAGTGGATGCACACCACGTGGGAGCGGCTGGAGAACCTGCCGGTCGACGCGGACGACGACCGTGGCGCCGCCGAGATCAGCTCGGACATCGGTGAGCTGACGCTGCGCCACGACCGCGACCGCTACCTGGAACTGATCGAGGACTGCCAGCGGGCGATCCACGCCGGCGAGACCTACGAGGTCTGCCTGACCAACATGGTCACCGGTGCCGGCACCATCGACCCCTGGCAGGCCTACCGCTTCCTGCGCCGCGAGAGCCCGGCGCCGTTCGCGGCGTACCTGAAGATGGGCGACCTGTCGGTGCTCAGCACGTCGCCGGAGCGGTTCCTGTCCGTCTCCGCCGAGGGCGCGGTCGAGTCGAAGCCGATCAAGGGCACCCGCCCGCGCGGCGCCACGCCCGAGGAGGACCAGGCGCTCGTCGACGACCTCTCGCTGAGCGAGAAGGACCGCGCCGAGAACCTCATGATCGTCGACCTGGTGCGCAACGACCTCAGCATCTGCGCCAAGCCCGGGTCGGTCGAGGTGCCCAAGATCTTCGACGTCGAGACCTACGCGACCGTGCACCAGCTCGTCAGCACGGTGCGGGCGCAGCTGCGTGACGACGTCACGGCTGTCGACTGCATCCGCGCGGCGTTCCCGGGCGGCTCGATGACCGGTGCTCCGAAGATCCGCACCATGCAGATCATCGACGAGCTGGAGGCCGGCCCGCGCGGCGTGTACTCCGGCGCGCTGGGCTACCTGTCGCTGACCGGCTCGGTGGACCTCAGCATCGTCATCCGCACCTCGGTGGTGACGGGCGACGAGGTCCGGTTCGGCGTCGGCGGCGCGATCATCGCGCTGAGCGACCCCGACGGCGAGTTCGAGGAGACGAGAGTCAAGGCGAGGAACATGACGCGGCTGCTGGACAGCAAGCGATCCAGCTCCGTCTCGGAGGCGAAGCCGGCGCCCGCCCCCACGAACGCCCAGGTCACCGCCTGACACCGACGAACGGCACTGTCGTCGGAACCTATTCGACGACAGTGCCGTTCGTCGGGAGCGGGCAGTTCGTCGGGAGGGCCAGCGGCGTCGAGTGGCGCCAGTCGGCCAGCAGCGTGCGCAGGCCCGTCACCAGGGCCAGCGGCTGGTCGAGCATCACGTGGTGCCCGGCCGCCGGGATCTCGACGACGGGCACCACGCGACCCATCCGGTCGACGATCATGTCGCCCATCTCGGCCGGGACGAGCCCGTTCTCGGCGCGGAACAGCGCCACCCGGCAGTCGACGGTGGCCAGCTGAGCGGGCTCGAGGCCGATGCCGGCGAAGATCGCCGGGTCGAACTTCCAGGCCCAGCCGCCGTCCACCGGACGCACCGATGTGGCGGCGACGTGGTCCTGCACGTAGGGCAGGGCACCCAACTGCTCCGGGACGAGCCGGAAATGCGCAGCGGCCTGTTCCCGGGTCGGGTAGGTGCGCAGGGGGCCGAACGCGCGGCGGTCGCGCGCCGCGCGCTCCTCCGGGGGGCGGGCCCGCACCGGGGAGTCGATGACGACCACCCCGCGCAGGCGCTCCCCGAACCGCAGCGCGGCCGCGAGCGCCACCATGCCGCCCATGCTGTGCCCGACCACCACCGGCTCGCGCCCGATCCCGGCGTGGTCCGTCACGGCCAGCACCTCGTCGGCCCAGACCCCGAGCCCGTAGGAGTCGCGGCGGCCGCTGTCACCGTGGCCCGACAGGTCGAGAGCCACCACCCGCGGTGCGCCGGCGAGCAGCAGCGGTGCGACATGGTCCCACCAGCGGCTGTGGGCCGCGCCGCCGTGCACGAGGACGATGCCCTCCGCCCCGGCGCTGTCCTGCGCCTCCGCGGGAGGAAACACGTCGGCGTCCCCCCACGACCGGTACCGGATCGGGACGCCCGAGACCTCGACCTCGCCGACCTCCACCGGTGCGGCGAGCGCGGTCGTGAACCACTCCGGTGTTGCCGATCCCACGTCGTTCGATGCCACGCAGCGGAGGGTAGCCGCGTAGGTTCCGAAGGAATCGACGGCAGCACGGATGGAGAGCACGTGACGGCAGCACCCGAGCAGTCCGGCGGGCTCAACCACGTCTGGGCCCATCCCGACATCGGCGACGACCTGCCCGGCTACCTCCAGATGGTGGACGCCCTGCGCACGTTGCAGGAGCAGGTCTCCGTCGCGCTGCCGCCCGCCGACCTCGTGGCCGACGTCGCCCGCACCGCGCGGGCCCTCGCCGCCCGGCTGGAGGCCCACGCGGTGCCGGAGCGCGACCGGATCGCCGGCCGCATCGACGTTCCCGGGCGCGGCCAGATGCTCGTGCCGTCCTACCAGCTCCGGGACTCCGGCGACGGCCGGCTCCGCGGCACCACCCGGTTCGGCCAGCGCCACCTCGGCGGCAACGCCGCGGTGCACGGCGGCGTCATCCCGCTGATGTTCGACGAGGTGCTGGGCCGCCTCGCCGGGTCCGCCGACCGGTCCCCCTCGCGCACCGCCTACCTGCACGTCGACTACCGCCACGTCACACCGCTCGACACCGACCTCGACATCGAGGCCTGGTTCGTGAGCGAGGAGGGCCGCAAGCGCCTGCTGCGCGCCACGCTGCGGCACGGGGACACGCTGTGTGCCGAGGTGGAGGGCCTGTTCGTGGCACTGCTCCCCGGCCAGCCCTAGCCTCGGATCGCGACGACCAGCAGCACGAACGCCGCGACGATCACGGCGACGCGGAAGTAGTGGAGGCGGTCCCATCGCCCCACCTGCTCGGCCCAGTCCGCCGGGGCGTTGCCGGCCGACCAGCGGGCCACCCGCGAGTTGATCGGCACGAGCAGCGCGACCGACATCGCGACGCTCACCACCAGCAGCGACGCCGCCACTGTCACCGGGCCGGCCGGCGCCCTCCCCCACACCAGCGCCGCCCACAGCCCGCCGAGCAGCACAGACCCGATGTACCAGAACGGCATCACGCGGCCGAGCACGCGCGCGCCGTCACTGCGGGCGGCGAGCCCGCCGTCGTCGGGCAACCGGTCGAAGATCGGGTTGACGAACGCCGCCACCGCGAACTCGACGCCCACCATCAGCCCGACCACCACCACGGTCACGACCGCCAGGACTTCCAGCATCACACTCTCCGTTTGCTAGCACCGCTAGATGATGGGCCAACGCTAGAACATCGCCGCTCCGTTGTCTAGCACTGCTAGAATCCGACTATGACGGTGCAGCAACGCAAGGAACGCGAGCGGGCCGGCCGCCACCGGTTGATCCTCACCACCGCCCGTGAGCTCGCCGAGGCCGAGGGCTGGGACGCCGTCACCACGCGCCGGCTCGCGCAGCGGATCGAGTACAGCCAGCCGGTGCTCTACAGCCACTTCCGCGGCAGGGAGGAGATCGTCGGGGCGGTCGCGCTGGAGGGCTTCACCGAGCTGACGGCGGCGCTCACCGCCGACCCCCACGCGTCCGTCGCCGGGGTGGCCGCCGCCTACGTCGGGTTCGCCGAGCGCAACCCGGCCGTCTACGACGCCATGTTCAGCCTCGCCAGCGGGCTCCCCTTCGCCGACGAGGCCACCCCCGCACCCCTGCACGATGCGTTCACGGTCCTGCTCGACGCGTTCGGCGCCGTGGCGGGCGACACCGATCGGGGGCTGTTCACCGAGGTCGCCTGGGCCGCGCTGCACGGGCTGGTCACTCTGACCCGCGCCGGCCGGCTGCCCCCCGAGCACACCGCCCGGCGCATCGAGGTGCTGGTGGACCGGCTCGTCGGCGGGGCAGCCTGATGGTCCGCCGCGCGCGCATCGAGGACGTGCACGAGCTCGCCCTGGCGATGCCGCACGTCACCGTCTGGCCCGGGTCGCAGGACCGGCCCATCTACCAGGTCGGGGGCAAGTCGTTCGTCTTCTTCCGCAACCCCCGGCCCGACGCCGTCGATCCCCACACCGGCGAGCGCTACGCCGACGTCATCGTGTTCTGGGTGGAATCGCAGAACGACAAGCAGGCGCTCGTCCAGGACCCGGGCACACCGTTCTTCACCACCAGGCACTTCGACGGCCACCCGTCGGTTCTGCTGCGCGCGAGCCGCGTCAGCGAGCTGAGCCGCGACGAGCTCGCGGAGATCGTCCAGGACGCGTGGCTCGCGCAGGCGTCGGCGCGGAGAAGAACGGCTTGGCTCGCCGCCAGGTGAGTGTCGACGGAGGCCCCGAGCGGGCGGGTCAGGATGTGATGGCGGCCGGGTTCGTCACCGACATGGTCGCCACGGTGGGCGGTGGCTGAACCGGGAGCAACAGCGTGAAGGTCGGGGGCGACGGGCGGGTGAGCCGCAACCGGCCGCCCTCGGCCTCCGCGAGGCTCCGCGCGAGGGCCAGGCCGATGCCGTGCCCGGCGGCCCGTGACGAGCGGCGCACGAACAGGTCGGCATCGGCCACCTCGATCCCCGGGCCCTCGTCGGCGACGTCGACGGCGACCGCACCGCCCGCGTCGCGCACGGAGACCGACACGGCGCCGCGTCCGTGGGTGGCGGCGTTGTCCAGCAACACCGTGAGCACCTGGCGGACCGCGGGCCCCGACGCCGTGGTGACCGGCAACCGGGGGTCGCACCGCACGGTGAGGGTGCGCCCGTGGCCCCGCGTCCGCCACAGGACGCGGACCTCGTCGAGCACCGCGTCGAGGTCGAGCGGATCGGCGGACCGCGGAGTGTCGCGGGCCAGTGCGAGCAGGTCGTCCACGGTGTCCTGCAACCGGTCCGTGGCCGCGAGCCCGGCCACGATGGCCGATCGCGGATCCCGTTCGGGATTCTCCATCGCCGACTCCAGCTCGAGCCGCAGCCCCGCGAGCGGTGTCCGCAGCTGGTGGGAGGCATCGGCGGAGAAGGCCCGTTCCCGCTCCAGCAGCGTCCCGAGCCGCTCGGCGGTGCTGTCGAGCGCACCGCCGACGGCGTCGATCTCGTCCACGCCGCTGCGCGGGCCCCGGACACTAAAGTCCCCCTCCCCCAGCTGCCGCGCAGCCACCGCGAGCTCCTCCAGCGGGCCGGCCAACCGCGCGGCGAAGCGCCGCGCCAGGACCCACACCGCTGCGAGTGCCACCAGCGCGAGCCCTCCCATCGCCGCCCACACGAGGCCCGCCCGGAGGTAGACCTCGGAGCGCGGGGTGCTGGCCCGGACCACCAGCGGCGGATGGCCATCCACGTTGACGGGCACCGCGACCACCAGGTCCCCGCCGGCGTCACCGGCCACGGGATCCTCGCCGACCGCGGCCAGCACCGGCCCGTCCGCCACCGACGGACCGGTGCCGACGAGCCGGGCCCCCGTCGTGTCGTACACGGCGAGCGTGCCCGCGTCGTCCTCGGTGGTGTCGATCCCGGCCAGCGTGGCGGGGACCCGGCCGGTGGCGATGTCGGCGGCCACCGTAATGGCGGCGACGTCGGCGCCGCGTTCCAGTTCGGCCCGCTCGTCACCGAGGAGGTAGGCCGCCACCCCGACGGCGAGCGGGAGGCCGAACAGGACGATCGCGAGCACCGCCGCCGCCACGGCCAGCCCGGCGATCCGTCTACGCATCATGCAAGTCTCCCAGCACCCCGTCGCCCACCGCTCCACAGGTCGGAGCGCCGCGATCTCAGCGCAGGGTCACGGCGACGAAGTCGCGCTGGTCGGGGACCAGATAGCGGTCCAGCCGACCAGGCATGGTCGGGAGCAGTTTCGTCGCGACCGGAACGGCCGAGCCGGCGTGCCGGTAGGAGAAGAAGTCCACCATCTGGCTGTGGATGTCGAGCTGCATCCCGCGGACGACGCCTGCCTGCAGGAGCGCCGTGGCCAGCGTCGCCAGGCTCAGACCGTCGCCGGCCACGTAGATCAGGTCGCCCGCCGCATCGATGCCGACCCCGGAACGCCAGGTGTACTGCAGCTGGTTCTTCGCGCTGCCCCAGCGCTGGCTGGTGTTGCCGTCCAGACCGGCCACCGGACGACCGCCGTCGACGACGAGATCGAGGTTCTGCCGGACGCCGACGACGTCCGGACCTGCGACGGCGTCCCTCCCCCACTGCCCGACGGTGGCGCTGCCGTCCTGCCGCACGACGAGCGATGCGGCGCCGACGCGCAGCGGCACGGTCGCGTGGCCGTCGGCGTAGAAGCCGCCGCGGGCGTCCTGCATCTTGAAGCCGGAGTTGAACGTGGCCACCAGCGATGCGCGCAGCGCGTCGGGGACGCGCGAGTCGTCGACCCGGGTCTGCGGGAGCGGCTGGCGGGTGCCTGCGACGAGGCGGGTGACGGTCGCCCGGCCCTCCAGCAGCGCGACCCCGGCCACGACGCTCCGGTGCCGGGCGTCCGGGCGCTCGAACGTCGTGTAGATCGCGGGCCCGCCCCGGGAGGACGAGGCGCCGGCCACCCACTGCCCCTCACCCGGCAGAGCCGGGACCATGGGCGCCACTGCCGGCGGCGCACCGGTGGCCACCGCCGTAGCGGGCCGGGGAAGGTCGGCCGGCACCGGGGACGCGGCGGCGGGAGGCTTGGCGTACCACCAGTTCTCGACGAGATCGACGAGCCCGCTGCCGCCGTGCTCGCGCACCCACTCGACGAGCCTGACGGTGGTGCTCGCCTCGCCCGGGTACGTCAGCGCCTGGACCAGCGACGCCGACGGCACGGCGACGCCGCCGAGCAGCACCGCGAGCGCGAGCACCACGACACCGCGGCGGCGACGGGCCCCGGGAGGTGCGGTGAGCATGCGTTCGACACTAGGAGTTCAGCGGTGTGGACCCGGCCAGCCGCTGGTCAGAGCACGGCAAACTCGCACAGCATGCGCGGTCCCGGCTACCGGCCGGAGGCCCGGCGTTCCCGCAGGACCTCGCGCAGCAACGGGATCAGCGACACCACGACCACCAGGGCGATCACCGGCAGGAGGTACTGATCCACGCCCGGCACGAACGACCCCAACGCGTAGCCGGCCAGTACCAGGCCGACCGTCCACACGAGGCCGCCCACGGACTGCCACAGCGTGAACGTCGACGTCCGGGTGTGCAGCGCGCCGGCGAGGGGGTTGAGCACCGTGCGGACCACCGGGATGAACCGGGCCAGCACGATCGCCTTCGCCGGCCCGTAGCGGGTGAACAGCTCCTCGGCCCGGCGCATCCCGGCCGCCAGCCGCGGCCGCGCGGCCCGGTCGGCCAGGGCGTCCCCGGCCGCCCTTCCGATCAGGAAGCCGACCTGCGCACCCGCCAGCGCGCCCGCGGCGGCGGCGACCAGCACCCACGGCAGGCTCAGGTGCAGACTCCCCGCCCCGGTGGCGCAGAGCAGGCCTGCGGTGAACAGCAGGGAGTCGCCGGGCAGGAAGAACCCGATCAGCAGACCGGTCTCGGCGAACAGCACCACCAGGATCCCGATCGTGCCGAACGACGACAGGTAGTCGGTGGCGCTGAGGGGGTTGAAGGCGAGAACGGACGTCATGTCCCACTCGTACCGCCCGATCGGCAAGCGTTCGGCAAAACCTCGGGGTCGCCCGCAACGGGCTCCCACCCGCTCGCGATCCTGTCGTAGTGAGCACGCATCCCCCCGAGGTCTCCAGCAGCCGCAGATTCCTGGTCAAGGTCCCCGAGATCACGGTCCTGTTCTGGATCGTCAAGATCCTGACCACCGGCATGGGCGAGACGGCCTCGGACTACCTCGTCCGCACCGTCGACCCCGTCCTCGCCGTCGGCGCGGCCGGGCTCGTGCTGGCCGTCCTGCTCGTCGTCCAGTTCACGGTGCGCAGCTACCGGCCGTGGATCTACTGGGCCACGGTCGCGATGGTCAGCGTGTTCGGCACGATGGCCGCCGACGTGGCGCACATCGTCGTCGGCATCCCGTACCTGGTCTCGACGGTGGCCTTCGCCGTCGTCGTCGCCGCGGTCCTCACGACCTGGTACCGCAGCGAGCGCACCCTCGACGTCCACAGCATCACCACCCCGCGCCGCGAGACGTTCTACTGGGTGACCGTGCTGGCCACCTTCGCCCTCGGCACGGCCGCCGGCGACATGACCGCCACCACCCTGCACCTGGGCTATCTCGCCTCCGGGGTGCTGTTCGCCGTCGCCATCGCGGTGCCCGCGGTGGCGCACCGCTGGTGGGGCCTCAACCCGGTCCTCGCGTTCTGGATCGCCTACGTCCTGACCCGGCCGCTGGGGGCGTCGTTCGCCGACTGGATCGCCGTGCCACCCGCCCGCGGCGGCCTGGATCTGGGTACCGGCCCGATCAGCCTCGTCCTCATCGCCGCCATCGCCGTGGCCGTGGCCCGGCTCGCCGCGACCCACCGCGCCGAGAACCGGCGGACCGCACGCTGAGGACGCCGTCCACCTGCGGGAGCGCGCAGCCGCCGAATCCGCACCCGTCGAGCCTGTGGCGATGATCGGCCCGATCGCGGATCAGCGGGGGTGCGGGCGGTACCGGTGCTGGGGCCGCCCGGTCGCGCCGTAGGCGAGGACGAGTTCCAGGAGCTGATTCCTCGCCAGATCGGCCAGGTAGCGCTGTGCGGTCGGGCGGCTGGCACCCAGGGCCTCCGCAACGTCCGCAGCGCTCATCGGCGCCGTTGCCGCGGTGACGATCTGGAGCACCTTCGCCATGGTCGGCTCCAGTGTCCGGACCGTTGCCGCTCCCCGGGCTCGGGCACCCCGCATGCCGTAGAGGGCGTCCACGTCGTGTTGGTCGACCTCTGGCACCTCGGCCAGGCGTTTCCTCCATGCCGAATAGGAATGGAGTTGCTCGCACAGAGCGGCATGGGTGAAGGGCTTGACGAGATAGTAGAAGGCCCCCAACTGCATGGCGGACCGGATCGACTCGATGTCGCGTGCGGCGGTGAGGAGAACGAAGTCGGCGACCGGTCCGCCCGCGAGCGACAGGCGGCGCACCATCTCCAGACCGGTGAAGTCGGGCAGATACATGTCGAGAAGGAGCAGATCCGGCGTCGTGGCGGCGATCAGTTCGAGCGCCTCCGTTCCGGAGTGCGCCTCGCCGACCACGGAGTAGCCGTCGACGGTGGCGACGCTCCTCGCGTGCACGTGGGCCACGTGGTAGTCGTCGTCGACAACCAGGACGCGGATCATCGGACTCCTTCGCGGGCCCTGATGGGCAGGACGACGTCGAAGCGGGCTCCGTCGGCCGACGCGACGGTGATTGTGCCACCGCACCTCGTGACGAGTCGATGGACCAGCGCCAGTCCCACGCCGCGGCGCATGCCGGAGCGCGGTTCCTTGGTCGAGAACCCGTCGACGAACACCTCGGCGAGGTGGTCCGCCGGGATCCCCGGACCGTCGTCGGTGACGGCCAGCCGGAGGACGTCGTCGGTGTGGGTGAGTGTGACGGTGACGACTCCTCGCGGATGCGTGCCTTCGGTCGTCGGGTCGCCGGTGATGGCGTCCACGGCGTTGTCGACCAGGTTGCCCAGGACGGTCACCACGTCCAGGTGGTCCCCGTCGACCTGCAGGATCCGGCTGGCGGGGTCGACCCGGATCACCACGTCGCGTTCGGCGGCGACAGCCGTCTTGGCGATCACGAGGGCGGCGATGACCGGTGACCCGATGCGTGACCGCACGTCCTCGCTCGCGAGCGAGGTCTCGGCCTGGAGGTGACGGCTGTAGCCGGCGGCCTCCTCGAACTCGCCCAGTTCGAGCAGCACCGACAGGACGTGGAGGCGGTTGACGAACTCGTGCTCCTGGGCACGCAGAGCGGTCGTGAGCCCCTCGACCGCATCGAGCTGGCGGAGCAACGCCTCGAGCTCGGTACGGTCCCGGATCGTCACGACCCAGCCCGTGTTGCGCCCGGCCACGACGACCGGCATCCGGTTGAGGACGAGGAGGTGCTCGTCGGTGACGGCCACCAGATCGGGGCCGTCCACCTCGCCGGCGATGACCCTGCGGAGCTGCCCTTCCGGCAGGAAGTCCTCGAGGTGCTGGCCCAGCCGGGCCGCGGGGATCTCGAGAAGCCGCCGCGCCTCCTCGTTCAGGACGTTCAGCCGCCCGAGGGTGTCGACGGCAAGCACCCCCTCGCGAATTCCGTGCAGCATCGCCTCCCGCTCCTGCACGAGGGCAACGATTTCGGCCGGTTCCAGATCGAACGTCGCCCGCCTGATCGCCCGGGCGAGGACGAACGACGCCACAATTCCGAGCCCCAGGGCCAGAAGAGTGTAGAGCGCGATATCGGCCATCTGCTGCGAGAAGCGCACACCCACCTCGGATTCGAGGATCCCCACCGACACCTCACCCACCGGCCGCCCGGCCGCGTCGACGATGGGGGCCCGGGCGTTGGCCGACCTCCCCAGGCTGCCGGCGTCGATGCCCGTCCGCACGACGCCGTCCAGGGCGACGACGGGCTCTTCGATGCGCCGGCCGACGAGCGCGGCGTTGGGGTGGGAGTAGCGGACTCCGGAGCGGTCGATGATGACAACGTACGACGCCGCGGACTCACGCCGGATGCGCTCGCCCAGAGCGGGCAGCAGATGCTGGGGATCGGCGGCCGCGAGGGTCTCGGCGAGTCCCGGTGCGTTGCCCAGGGTGACGGCGATGCTCCTCGCCTGCTCGACGGCGTGGTCGTCGTTCGCCCGGCTGGTCAGCCTCGAGTAGAGCGCGAGCCCGACGAGCATCGTCATGGCGATGATGCCGAGCGTGGCCAGCAGGATCCGCGCGGACAAGGTCATTCTCTTCAGCGGCACAGCACTCCTGACGCGTCATTGAGCAGAACGCACAAAACCACTGGAAATGCGGCGATCGGAGGTATCGACCAGAAGTCTTCCGCGGCCATGGGATCTGTTTCTACTGTACCGGCGACTCACCGTCGAGCAGAGGAGTCCGGCCTATGGCGGCCATCGAGCTACGCCACGTCACCAAGAAGTTCGCGACCGCGGACGGCGGCACCTACACCGCGCTCAAGGACCTGTCCCTGACCGTCGAGGAGGGGCAGTTCTGCGCGGTCGTCGGTCCGACGGGATGCGGCAAGTCGACGACGCTCACGCTCGTCTCCGGCCTGGAGCTCGCGTCCGCCGGACAGGCGATCGTCCACGGACAGCCGGTGCACGGCATCGACACCAGCACCGGATTCGTCTTCCAGCAGGACGCGGTGTTCCCCTGGAAGTCGGTGCTCGACAACGTCGCGGCCGGACCGAAGTTCCGCGGCGCCACGCGGTCCGACGCGAACGGGCTGGCCCGTGACTGGTTGCGCCGTGTCGGCCTGTCGGGCTTCGAGGACCGGTATCCCCACCAGCTCTCGGGCGGCATGCGCAAGCGCGTCGCGCTGGCCCAGACGCTCATCAACCAGCCCCGCATCCTGTTGCTGGACGAGCCGTTCAGCGCGCTCGACGTCCAGACGCGGGCGATCATGTCGACCGAACTGCTCCAACTGTGGGACCAGACCAGGCCGGCGGTCATCTTCGTCACCCACGATCTCGAGGAGGCCATCGCCCTCGCCGACAAGGTCGTCGTCATCACGGCAGGCCCCGGAACGGTGAAGGCGGAGTTCGACATCGACCTGCCGCGCCCGCGCGTCGTCCAGGAGATCCGTTTCGATCCGACCTTCGTGCGGCTCTACGGGCAGATCTGGGAAGCGCTGCGCGACGAGGTCGACGAGGCCTACGCCCGCACGACGAGCCTGGCGCCGGTGGCGTCATGAGCGAGACCCCGCTGCGTTCCGACCTGCCCCTGGCGGTCGACCCGTCCGCCACCGTCACCAGTCCGACGAACGGTCCCCCGGCGCGGCGGAAGCGCCGCAACGGCCGTCGTCGGCTCGCGCTGGCCGCGGCGCGCACGGCCATCGTCGTCGTACTGCTGGCCGCCTGGCAGATCGGCGTGGCCACCAAGGTCGTGGACCCGTTCTTCTGGGGCGAGCCGACCGGCGTGTGGGACCAACTGGTCTCCTGGGTCACCGAGGGGACCCCGCAGGGGTCGCTGTCCGAGCAGATCCTCGTGACGCTGGAGGAAGCCGTCCTCGGCTTCGTCATCGGCGTGATCCTGGGCGTGGTCTTCGGGATCGCGCTCGGCCGGATCCGGGTGCTGGCCGAGCTGTTCGCACCGTTCCTCAAGGTGGCGAACTCCATCCCCCGCATCATCCTCGGAGCGATCTTCACGGTCGCCTTCGGCTTCGGCATCCAGTCGAAGGTCATCCTCGCCGTGGTCCTCGTGTTCTTCGGGGTGTTCTTCAACGCCTTCCAGGGCACCCGCGAGGTCGATCGCAACCTCCTCGCCAATGCGCGGCTCCTGGGCGCCTCGCCCTGGCGGGTCACCCGTGAGGTCGTCCTTCCGTCGGCCTTCACCTGGATCCTCGCGAGCCTGCACATCAGCTTCGGATTCGCACTCATCGGCGCGATCGTCGGCGAGCTGCTCGGAGCGAACAAGGGACTCGGACTGCTCATCCGGTCCTCACAGAACAACTTCAACATGAACGGCGTCCTCGCCGGAATGGTGCTGGTCGCGATCATCGCCCTCGTGGCCGAGGCGCTCATCACCGTTCTGGAGAACCGCCTGCTCAGCTGGCGTCCCCCGCAGTACCACGGCGCCACCGCCGTCGAGTGACCACCTTTCCTTTCCCAGCCCTTTCGACCGAGGAGATCATCGATGAAGAGTAAGTACCTGGCGCCCGCAGTGGGTGCACTCCTTCTGGCCGCGGCCGTGACCGGCTGCGCGAACAACGCCTCGGGTGCGTCGGGCGCCTCGGCGCAGACCGTCGCCGGCGCCCCCTCGGTGACGATCATGGTCGGCGGCCTGAGCAAGCAGATCTACCTGCCGTTCATGCTCGCCCAGCAGCTCGGCTACTACGAGAAGGCCGGGGTCAACGTCAACCTCATCGACGAACCCGCCGGCGGGGACGCCACCCAGAACATGCTCGCGGGCCAGGTCCAGGGAGTCGGTGGCTTCTACGACCACAACATCGCCCTGCAGGCACAGGACAAGATCTCGGAATCCGTCGTGTCGATGCTGCAGATCCCCGGCGAGGTCGAGTTGTGCCGCAGCGACCTCAAGGGTGTGGTCAACAGCCCTGCGGACTTCACGGGTAAGTCGCTGGGCATCACCGACACCGGTTCCTCGACCGACTTCCTGACCCAGTACCTCTCGACCAAGAACGGCGTGGACCCGGCCAAGACGACCCGGCGCGGCGTCGGAGCCGGGCAGACCTTCATCGCGGCCATGAAGCAGAAGGCCATCGACTGCGGCATGACGACCGAACCGACCGTATCCCAGGCACTGTCGGACGGAACCGCCTTCATCCTGCTCGACATGCGCACCGCACAGGGTTCCAAGGCGGCCCTCGGCGGGACCTATCCGGCCACGTCGCTCTACATGACGACCGACTGGGTCAACAACAACAAGGACACGGTCCAGAAACTGGTCAACGCCTACGTCTCGACGCTGAAGTGGATTCAGGGCCACACGTCTGCGGAGATCGCCGACAAGATGCCCGCGGACTACTACAAGGGCGTCGGCAAGGACGCCTACGCCGCTGCCCTCAACAGCGAGAAGGGAATCTTCAACCCCACCGGTGTCATGCCGTCCGACGGGCCGTCGACCTGCCTCGCGGTGCTCAGCGCCTTCAACGACAAGGTGAAGGGCAAGTCGATCGACCTCACCAGGACCTACACCGACGAGTTCGTCAAGGCGGCTCAGCCCATCACCTGACCCGAGCATGCTGATCCGCTGTCCGGGCGTCCGGGCAGCGGATCAGCTGCAGCCCAACAGAATGCTATTCAACGGTTAGACGATCGCAAAACTCCACGGCGCCGACTACAGCGCTCGAATGCATCGGTGATCTGGTTACCATCAGGCCCGGAACCGTATTCGAGCAGCGAGGTCGCGCAGTGCAGAATTCTCCGGAGGCACTCTCATCGGTGTCTCATCGCCACCGGGCCAGGGTCTGCCCATGACCAGAACGCACCGTGCGGCCGGGCGCTGTGACGGGCCCGGCACGGCGTCGGGGTTCTGCTCCTGGTCCCCGCAGGAGCAGCAACGCCGGCGGGCGAGCCCGTGGCTACGGGGTGCCGTCCTGGCGGGCCGGGCCGCGTCGCGGCTCTCCCGGCACGTCGGGCTCGGCGCCGGGGCGATCATCGGTGGACGGGTCACGATGGCCCTGGCCCCGTCGGCGCTGGCCGGTCTGTCCGCAGGCCGGCAGGTGGTCCTCGTCTCGGGTACCAACGGCAAGACCACCACCGCCCACCTGCTGGCCGCCGCGCTGCGCGCCGCCGGCCCGGTGGCGCACAACGTCACTGGGGCGAACATGGCCGACGGGGCGGTCGCGGCCCTCATGGCCGATCCCGACGCGCCGGTCGCGGTCCTCGAGGTCGACGAGCTGCACCTGGCCGCCGTCGCGGACGCGGTGGGGCCCGCAGTCGTCGTCCTGCTCAACCTGACCCGGGACCAGCTCGACCGCGGCAGCGAGGTCCGCGCCGTGGCCGCCGCGGTCGGTGGCGCACTCGCCGCACACCCCGACACCGTCGTCGTCGCCAACGCCGACGACCCGATGGTGGTGTGGGCCGTCGGGGCGGCCGCGCGGGTCGTCTGGGTGGCGACGGGGAGCCGCTGGACCGGCGACGCGAGCGCCTGTCCCCGCTGCGGCCGGACGGTGCACCGCACCGGCGACGGTGCGGGCTGGCGGTGCGGCTGCGGGCTGGCGCGGCCCGTCCCGCACTGGACGGCAGGCGACGGCTCGGCCGAGATCGGCGACCGGGTGATCCCGGTGCCGCTGCGACTGCCGGGCGCGTTCAACGTCGGCAACGCCGTCACCGCGATGGCCGCCGCCACGGCGCTGGGTCTCGATCCGGACGTCGCCGCCGCCGCGATGTCCACCACGTCGGAGGTGGCCGGACGGTACGCGGTGGCGACCCACCGGGGGCGTCAGGCCAGGATGCTGCTGGCCAAGAACCCGGCCGGGTGGGCCGAGACCCTCCCCCTGCTCGGCGACCGCCCGCTCCTGCTGGCCGTGAACGCCCGCGAGGCCGACGGGCGCGACACGTCATGGCTGTGGGACGTCCCGTTCGAGGACCTCACCTCCCGGCACGTGGTGGCCGGCGGAGAGCGAGCCGCCGACCTCGGGGTCCGCCTCACCTACGCCGGGATCGACCACACCACGGTCCCGGACCCGATCACCGCCCTCGACACCCTCCCACCGGGTCCCGTCGACATCGCGGCCAACTACACCGCGTTCCACCAGATCCGCCAACGCATCGACCGGGGGCGCCCACGATGAGCGGCCACAGCGGGGTGTCGATCGGGGTCCTGCTCCCCGACGTCCTGGGCACCTACTCCGACACGGGCAACGCCGTCGTCCTCGCGCAACGCGCCCGCTGGCGCGGCCTCGACGCCGACATCGTCCCGGTCCTCGCCGACGACACACCACCAGCCGGCTGCGACCTCTACCTGCTGGGCGGTGGGGAGGACACCGCCCAGCGCTTCGCCGTGGACTGGCTCACCGGGCACCGCGACCTGCTGCGCGCCATGGCCGGCCCAGCGGTCACGTTCGCCGTGTGCGCCGGCCTGCAGGTCCTCGGCACCACCATCACCGACGGGATGGGCCACACCCACGACGGGCTGGGGCTCCTCGACCTCACGACGACCCCGGGCCGTTCCCGCGCCGTGGGTGAACTCGTGAGCGACTGCGACATCCCCGGAGTCGGGCCGCTGACCGGGTTCGAGAACCATCGCGGCATCACCACCCTGGGCCCGGACGCCCGACCTCTCGGCCGGGTCCGGCACGGCACCGGGAACGGCGTCCGCCACCCCGCCGTGGACGGTGCGGTCCAGGGCCGGATCGTCGCGACCTACATGCACGGCCCGGCACTGGCCCGCAACCCGGCACTGGCCGACCACCTGCTGCGGCTGGCCACCCGCCTGCCGTTCGACGACGCGGGCCTGCCCGACATTCCCGACCTGCCGGCACTGCGCCGCACCTACCTCACCGAGGCAGGCAGGCCCCCCGCTGCCGCGAAGGCCTCCCGGCCGGACCGACGATGAGCCGGCCCAGGCGGCGCCGGACACTCATCGACCTCTCATCGACCGAGCCGCATGCTGGGGACCGAACCCGCGTTCCCCGCGTGGTGCTGCTCGTTCTGTTCGGCGCCGGTGCGACGGTTCTGCTGGTCCTGGCCCTGCTCGGCGTCCGGTGGTGACCAGGGCCACCATCCCCCGCCTGGACCGAGAGGAGAACGACCGTGCCGTTTCCCGCAGCTCCGTTCGGCCCGGTCGCAGGAGCCGTCGTGCTGGCGCTGCTGTCGACGCTGGGCTACGCGAGCTCCGCGGTCCTGCAGGAACGCGAGGCCCGCCGGACCGATCCCGACGCCTCGGGCCGGGCGCGGCCGCTGCTGCGCCGACTCTGGTGGTGGGTCGCGCTGGGGGCCACGGCGGCCGGCGCCGGTCTGCACATCGCCGCCCTCGTCTGGGGGCCACTGAGCTTCGTCCAGCCCCTCGGGGTCCTGACCCTCGTCCTCGCGCTGCCGCTGGGCGCCCGTCTGAACGGGCGGATCGTGACCCGCCGGGAATGGGCGGCCGCCGCAGCAGTGGCCGGTGGTCTGGCCGCCGTTCTGAGCATCGCCCCACACGGGGCGCCTCCCCCGCACCTCTCGTCCACCGCGATCCTCAGCACCGCCGCCGTGGTCACCGTCCTCGCGGTCGACCGCGCAGGTGGGCTCGGCGCGCTCGGGCTGCTGGCCACCGCCGCCGGCATCGGCGCACTCACCCGTCCGCACCCACCCCGCGGGATCGTCACGGCGACCCCGGCCGCCGAGGAATTCGAGGTTGCCCATGTGGTTCGCTGACATCGGAGTCGGAATGGCGTGGGTCGCCATGGCCGGCTGGGTCCTCCTCGCGGTCCTCGCCGTCGTCCTGCCCCGGTTCGGGCGCAGCACCCCCGCCCTGTTGCTGACCGCACCGACACGGACGCCGCTGCTGGTCGGCACCGGGGCGGTCGCCCTGCTGTTCGCCGCCCAGGCCGGTGTGGTCGACACCGTGGCCGACTCCACCGGTGCCGGGTTGCTGGACCGGTTGGTCTGGGCGTGGTTCGTCGCCCACCGCACCCCGGCTCTCGACCCGGTGATGATCGCCGTCAGCACCGTCGGCAACACCGTCGGGATGGCGGTGCTGGCACTGATCGGGGCCGCCGTCCTGTGGCGCCTGCGGCGTCGGCCGGAAGCCGCGCTCATCGTGATCGCCGCGGTCGGGTCCAGCCTGCTCATCACGGGGTTCAAGAACCTCTACGCCCGCGACCGGCCACCGGTCGCACAGCGGCTGACCGTCGAGACCAACGCCGCTCTCCCGTCCGGCCACTCGCTGGGCTCGATGGTCGTGCTGGGCGTGCTCGCCTCGGTCGTCGTCCTTCTGGTGCGCAGCCTGGCCGTGCAGATCCTCGCGGTCGCCGTGGCCGCCGCGGGGATCGTCGCGATCGGCATCAGCCGGCTCTACCTGGGCGTGCACTGGATGACCGACGTCCTGACCGGATGGCTGCTGGGTGGTGCCTGGCTGGCGTTGTGCCTCACAGCCCTGGTGCTGCTCCGGCACCGTCCACCCCGAGGGCGACGAACCGGGCTGAGCGCGGTAGCAGCCGCTGACCGCTGATCACCGCGGTAGCGGGGCCCGCGCTCGACGGCGCGTCCAGCAACGGCGGGAGCAGGTTCCCGCCGATCAATCGCGATTCACCGCTGCGTCCATCAGCCGAGCAGCCCGGCGGCGAAGCCCGCGAGCAGGCACACGATCACCCACAGCGCCGCTGCGGCCAGCACGACGGTCACCGCGCGCCGCTGCGCCGCGTCGGGACGCGCCGGTACCGCTCCACGTACTCGAGCTGAGTACAACCACGCGTAGACCGCCGCGAGCCGTTCCTCGGTCTCGCCGATGTCCAACCGACCCTCGACGATGGCCGCGTGCAACCGGTCCGCCGCCGCAGCCCGTTCGGCATCGGAGGCCCGCATCTCCGGGCCGCTCGTGACCGGCTGCACCGCAGTCCTGGCATCCTCGCCCGTCTGATCCTCCGCCATGTTCTCCCTCACCGTCGTCATCGTGCGGCTGTCCGGATGGACCTGATCTGGTGTTCCCAGAGCGCAGCGATCTTGCGGTAGCCCGACGCGTCGGGGTGCAACCCGTCGAAGAGGTCGCCGGCCCCCAGGACGGTGGCCGCGTCCATGAACGTCACCGCCTCGCCCCGGACCTGATGGAGGTGCACGACGTCGGTCGCGAGTCGCGGGTACTCCGCACGCGCCGCCGCGCGCGTGGGCAGGGGCGCCCACACGCCGGCCACGACGACCGACGCCGTGGACACCGAGTGGATGGTGGTCAGCATGGTGTCGAGGCGCTTC
>JBBRLM010000044.1:0-55785 GCA_038231335.1 Mycobacteriales bacterium | reverse complement strand
TTCATAAGTTGATAGTGTTGTCGGTGGCTATAGCGGTGGGGGAACGCCCGGTCCCATCCCGAACCCGGAAGCTAAGCCCACCTGCGCCGATGGTACTGCACTCGTTAGGGTGTGGGAGAGTAGGTCGCCGCCGACATCAAATCTCATTGTGGCCCCCTGTCTCCGGACAGGGGGCCGCTTTTGTGCTTCTGTACGGACATGAGCTACGAGGTGACCGTCACCGCTGTCCCGGCCCGGCCGACCCTCGTGGTGGCCGCGACGACGACGTGGCCGGAGTTCCCGGCGCTGTGGATGCCGCTGCTGGACGAGGTGTGGGCCTGCCTACGCGCCGCGGGCATCAACCGTGGCTGCCCCAATGTCATGCTCTACCTGGACGACGTGCCCCACGTCGAGATCGGGGTCGAGCTGGACCGGCCGTGTCCGGTGACCGGTCGGGTGGCGGCCTCGAGTCTGCCGGCCGGGCAAGTGGCGACCACGGTCCACCGCGGGTCCTACGGGGGTCTGCCGGATGCGCACCGGGCCGTGCTCGACTCGTGCGCCGAAAACGGGTGGCAGCCGACCGGCACCCGGTGGGAGGTCTACGGGCCGCACCGCGAGGATCCGGCCGAGCTCACCACCACCGTCTCCTGGCTGTTGTCGTAGGCCACCCGCCACGATCGCATGATTAGGATCGACCGGTGGACCGGCGCATCGGAGGGTCGCTCGCACGGCTGGGTCTGACCGAGCCGTGGGCCGAGCAGACCCTGATCGATCTCGGATGGTGGTCCGGTGACCGGCCTGCGCTCGGGTGCGAGCCGATCATGTGGGCGCTGGCGCGCAGCCCCGATCCCGATCTGGCGCTGCGCACCGTCGAGCGGCTCTTCGCCGCGGTTGCCGACCGGCAGGCGCTGAACACCGCGTTGCGGTCCGACAAGGGGCTGCGCGGCCGGCTGCTCGCACTGCTCGGCAGCTCGACGGCGCTGGGGGACCATCTGGTCACCCACCCCGATCGTTGGCACCGCCTGCGGGAGAGCGCCCGGCCGGCCGCGGATCCCACGACCGCACTGCTGGCGGCAGTGGGCGCCGATCCCGACGCCCCGCCCGCCGGAGGTGCGGCAGGAGCGGTGGCCACGTTGACCGGTTCGGAGGCGGTGGAGGCGCTCGGCACCGCCTACCGCGACAAGATGCTCCTGCTCGCGGCCGCGGATCTCGCCGCGGTGGGGGAACCCGAGCTCCCGGTGCTGGAGGTCGACGAGGTCACCGCCCGGCTGTCGGACCTCGCCGCGGCCGCGCTCCGGGCCGCACTGGCGATCGCCGTGGCCGAGGTGGGTCCCGACTGCGGCCGGCTCGCGATCATCGCCATGGGCAAGTGCGGCGGGCGCGAGCTCAACTACGTCAGCGACGTCGACGTCGTGTTCGTCGCGGAGCCCGCCGACCAGGCCACCACGAAGCTGGCCGGGCGGGTCATGCGGATCGCGGGCGAGGCCTGCTTCGAGGTGGACGCCAACCTGCGCCCCGAGGGCCGGCAGGGCGCGCTGGTGCGCACGCTCGACGGGCATGTGACCTACTACAAGCGGTGGGCCAAGACCTGGGAGTTCCAGGCGCTGCTCAAGGCCCGGCCGATCGCCGGCGACCCGGAGCTGGGCAAGGCCTACGCCGAGGCCGTCGCGCCGATGGTGTGGAACGCCGTGGGCCGCGACGGCTTCGTCGCCGACGTCCAGGCGATGCGTCGCCGTGTCGAGGACAACGTGCGCGCCGACCAACGTCCGCGGGAGATCAAGCTGGGGCCCGGGGGGCTGCGCGACGTCGAGTTCGCCGTGCAGTTGCTGCAGCTGGTGCACGGTCGTACCGACCCCGCGCTGCACTCGCCGTCCACCCTCGACGCGCTGGCCGCGCTGGCCGACGGCGGCTACGTGGCCCGGGACGACGGGGCCAACCTCGCGGCGTCCTATCGGTTCCTGCGCCTGCTCGAGCATCGCCTGCAGCTGCAGCGGATGCGCCGGACGCACCTGCTGCCCCCCGCCGACGACACGGTCGCTCTGCGATGGCTCGCGCGCGCGGCCCGGATGCGGCCCGACGGGCGCCACGACGTGGTCGGCGTGCTCATGGCGGAGTGGACCCGCAACGCGCGGCGCGTGCGCAGGCTGCACGAGAAGCTGTTCTACCGGCCGTTGCTCACGGCTGTCTCGCGGCTGTCGGCCGACACGGCACGGCTGTCGGAGTCGGCGGCCGCCGCACGGCTGGGTGCGCTGGGCTGGGTGTCGCCGGAGGGCGCGCTGACGCATCTCCGTGCGCTCATGTCCGGTGTGTCGCGGGCGGCGTCGATCCAGCAGACGCTGCTACCGGTGCTGCTCGACGAGCTCGCGCGCAGCCCCGATCCGGACCGTGGTCTGCTGGCCTACCGCCGGGTGTCCGAGGCGCTCGCGACCACGCCCTGGTACCTGCGGCTGCTGCGCGACGAGGGGCTGGTGGCGCAGCGGCTGATGTACCTGCTGGGCACGTCCGCCCTGGTACCTGATCTGCTGGTGCGGGCCCCGGAGGTGCTGCGGTTGCTGGCCGCTCCGTCCGGTGGCCGGGCCGACGAGCTCACGCGCGATCCCGCCGAGGTGGCGGTGTCGCTGCGCACCACCGTCGCACGGCAGCACGACCCGGACACCGCGGCCGCCACGGCGCGGTCGCTGCGTCGCCACGAGATGCTGCGCGTGGCGTGCGCCGACCTGCTCGGGGTGCAGAGCACCGAGCAGGTGTGCGCGGCGCTCAGCTCGGTGTGGGTGGCCGTGTTGCAGGCCACGCTCGAATCGGTCGAGCGCGCACTGGGGGCGAGCCCGGCGCCGGCGCTGATCGCCGTGATCGGGATGGGCCGTCTCGGTGGTGCCGAGCTCGGCTACGGCAGCGACGCCGACGTGCTGTTCGTCTGCGAGCCCGCGAACGGCGCAGCGGACAGCGACGCGGTGCGCTATTCCACGACCGTGGCGGAGACCGTCCGCCGGCGTCTCGGGGCACCGAGTCCCGACCCCGCACTGATGGTGGACGCCGACCTGCGTCCCGAAGGTCGTTCGGGTCCGCTCGTGCGCACCTTCGAGTCCTATCGCAGCTACTACGCCCGCTGGTCGGAGGCGTGGGAGGCGCAGGCGCTGCTGCGCGCCACACCGGTGGCGGGCGACCGGGACCTCGGGATCCGGTTCGTCGAGATGGTGGACCCGATCCGCTACCCGCCCGATGGCCTGGACGCGACGACGGTCACCGAGATCCGCCGGATCAAGGCCCGGGTCGATGCCGAGCGGCTGCCACGCGGGGCCGACCGCACCCTGCACACCAAGCTCGGTCTGGGCGGGCTCGCGGACGTCGAGTGGACGGTGCAGCTGCTGCAGCTCCAGCACGCCGGCGACCAGCCCGAACTGCGGACGACCTCCACGCTGGAGGGGCTGCGCGAGGCGGGCGAGGCCGGGCTCCTCACCCCCGACGACGTCGCGGAGCTCACCGCGGGATGGACGATGGCCACCCGGGCCCGCAACGCGATCATGCTGGTCAAGGGCAAGCCGGGCGATCAGCTGCCGCGCTCGGGCCACGAGCTGGCGTCCATCGCGTGCGCGGCGGGCTACCCGGCCGACGGCGACCCGGGCCTGTTCCTCGACGACTACCGCAAGGCCACGCGGCGGGCCCGTGCGGTCGTCGAAAGGGTTTTCTACGGCTGGTGACGGCGGGTTACCGTGCGCCATGCCCTCCACGTCGACCCTCCTGACGTTCGCCCTCGCCGGAATCGTGCTGGTGGTGATCCCCGGGCCGAGCGTGCTGTTCATCGTGGGCCGGGCCCTGGCCCACGGCCGGCGTGCCGCCCTGACGAGCGTGGCCGGCAACACCACCGGCGCGGCGCTGGTGGTGGTGCTCGTGGCGTTCGGGCTGGGCGCGGTGGCCGCCGGATCGACCGTCGTGTTCAGCGTGATCAAGTTCGTCGGGGCCGCCTACCTCGTCTACCTCGGGGTGCAGACGATCCGCCACCGCGGCGACCTCACCGCCGTGCTCGGGGCGGCGTCGCGCCCGGCGGACCGGCGGCTCTACTGGCAGGGCGTGCTCGTGGGGTTCACCAACCCCAAGTTGCTGGTGTTCTTCGCGGCCGTGCTGCCGCAGTTCGTCGACGCGGGTGCGGGCAGTGCCACCACCCAGATGCTGGTGCTGGGTCTGCTGTTCGCGCTGATCGCGTCGGTGCTCGACAGCGTCTGGGGCCTGGCCGCCGGCACGGCCCGCTCCTGGTTCGTCACCTCGCCGACCCGGCTGCGCCGGGTCGGCGGGCTGGGCGGCGCGATGATGATCGTCATGGGCGCGGGCCTGGCGCTGACCGGCCGGCGAGACTGACCCGCGGGGTCGTGCGCGGAAATCGGTGCCAGGGCACTGATTTCCGCGCACGGGCGCCGGAGGCGCACTCAGGCACGGAGCGCGGACACGACCCACTCGTAGGCGGGGACGCGCGGTGCGAAGGCGTCCCACCCGTTCAGCACCCCGAGCAATGCCCAGTAGCGCTCCACCCGCGCGTCGGTGAACGTGGTGAGGGTGTCGAGCAGGGCGGCGCGGTCGAGGTCCGCTGGCACGATGCGGGCGAGCACCTCCTGGCCCTGCGATGACGCCGGGTCGATGCCCGCGGCCAGTGCGGCGCCGCCGTGCTCCTCGACGAGGGCCGCGTCCAGCGGCGGCGCGGCCGTGGTGGCGCCGGTCGTCGCCATCTCGCGGACGCGGGCCCGGAACGTGGGGTCGCCGACGAGCTCGGCGAGCTCCACCCACGCCTCGACCTGTTCGGTGGTCGGGTCGTCGGGCAGCTCGACGGGCATGGTGCGCATCCCGTGCGCGATGCCGGCTCCGGGCGCGTCGGGGTCGATGCCGGCGAACGCGGTGTCGACGAACTCGTCGATCATCGTGCGGCGCTCGGTGGCGGAGAGGCGGGCGAGGTCGTTCATCAGGGCGGCCTTTCGTGGGCTGGGGGCCCCGCGGGCGAGCAGCGTGCACACGGCACGTTGCGTCCGCAGGGCGCGGATCTGGCTGTCGATCGCCTGGACGTGTGCGGCGGCGACGTCCTCGACGGTGCGGCGGCGCTCCAGCACCATCCGCACGTCGTCGAGCGCCAGACCCAGCCCGCGCAGGGTGCGGACGAGGTCGAGGCGGGCGACGGCCCGGGCGTCGTAGCGGCGGTAGCCGCCGGTGGAACGGTCGGTCTCGGGCAGGACGCCCTCGTCGGACCAGAAGCGGATCGTCCGGACCGGGACACCGGACCGGCGGGCGAGCTGGCCGATGGTGAGAGGGCTGCCGAGCGCTCCCGAACCGGAGTCGCGGCCGGGAGGTGAGCCGTGATGGCGGCTTGGCGTGGACATACCGCCCATGCTGGACCCTCCAGTCACTGGAAGGTCAAGCCCGCTGCCAGACTGGGTTCGTGGACACCGTCAGGCAGCTGGTCGAGACCCGGCCCGGCGTCCTGCTCGCCGCCGTCCTCGCGCTGGTGGCCGTCGGATGGCGGGTGTCGTGGCGCTGGACCCGCACGGTGGTGACCATCGCCCACGAGGGCGGGCACGCGGTGGTGGCGCTGGTGGCCGGGCGCGGGCTGACCGGCATCCGGCTGCACCCCGACACGTCCGGCGTCACGGTGTCGACGGGCGCGCGCCGCGGACCGGGGCTCGTGTTCACGTTCCTCGGGGGCTATCCGGCGCCGTCACTGCTCGGGGTGGGCGGGGCATTGTTGGTGGCGGCCGACCGCGCCCAGCTGATGCTCTGGATCGCGCTGGCGCTGCTCGTCGCCACGCTGATCGGTATCCGCAACGTCTACGGAGCGGTCGCCGTGCTGGCCACCGGGGTGCTGGTGGCGGCCGCAGCGGGCTGGGCCACGCCACGGGTGCAGGACGGGTTCGCCGCGGGGCTGTGCTGGTTCCTGGTGTTCGGTGGGCTGCGGGCCACCCGGGAGCTCCAGGCCGGCCGCCGGCCCGGAAATCGGCCCAGGAACGGGCAGGGATACCGGGGTGATTCGGACGCCGACATGCTCGCCCGGCTGACACACGTCCCCGGGGGAATCTGGGCGGCCCTGTTCTGGTTGGTGGCGGGTGTGGCCGTGATCACCGCGGCCTGGGTACTGCTGATCCGACCGACCTGAGGAGCGCGCGTGACCGCACCGACCGACATGAACGACTGGAACCGGAAGATCGTCGAGGAGTTCCGGGCCAACGAGGGCCGCGTGGGCGGCCCGTTCGAGGGCGCGCCGATGATCCTCGTGCACCACATCGGGGCGAAGTCCGGCACCGAGCGCGTGACGCCGCTGGTGTACTTCCCGCAACCGGAGGGCGGCATCGTGATCATCGCGTCCAAGGCGGGCGCACCGACCAACCCGGACTGGTACCACAACCTCAAGGCCAACCCACAGGTCACCGTCGAGGTCGGCACCGAGACGTTCCCCGTCGAGGTCGCCGAGGTCGAGGGCGCTGAGCGTGACGAGATCTGGGCGGGTGCCGTGGCCGCCAACCCGGGCTTCGGCGAGTACCAGAAGAAGACCACCCGCACGATCCCGGTGGTCAGGCTGTCGCGCGTCTGAGGCAGGATCGGCAGATGTGACCATCACCCTGCACCAGGCCCAGACCATCGTCGCCGCCGCACTGCTGCACGGCACCGAGGCGGGCTTCAACCCGTTGACGGTCGCGGTGCTCGACCCGGGCGGGGCACTCGTGGCGCTGGGCCGTCAGGACGGCTCCGGTTTCCTGCGTCCCGATCTCGCCCAGGCCAAGGCCTCCGGCGTGCTCGCGCTGGGCATGACCAACCGGGCCATCGCCGCGCGGGCCGCCGACTCCCCGGAGTTCTTCACCTCGGTGGCCACCCTGGCCGGCGGCAAGATCCTGTCCGTGCCCGGCGGCGTCTTCGTCCGCGACGCCGACGGCGGGCTGCTCGGCGCGGTCGGGGTCACCGGGGACGCGTCGCTCAACGACGAGGCCGCCGCCCTCGCGGGCATCGCCGCCGCCGGTCTGGTCGCCCAGACCGGGGCGGAGTGACCGCACCGACCACGCTCGACCGGACGGGGGCGGGGCTGGCCCTCGCGTTCGTCTCGGCCGTCACCTTCGGGCTCTCCGGCCCGTTCGCCAAGGCGCTGACCGACGCGGGCTGGTCGGCGTCGGGTGCGGTCCTCGTCCGCCTGGGCGGGGCCGCGGCGATCCTGCTGGTGATCCTCGCCGTCCGCCGTCCGGGCGCGCTGGCGGCGATCCGCGCCGACGGCCCGGCGCTCGTCCTCTACGGCGTCCTGGCCATGGCCGGCGTGCAGGTGGCGTTCTTCAACGCGTTGCAGTACCTGCCGGTGGCCGTCGCGCTGCTGCTCGAGTACATCGGCCCGGTGCTGGTCATCGGCTGGGTGTGGGTCGTGCGCCGGCAGCCGCCGAGCCGGCGCACGGTGCTCGGGGCGCTCGTCGCGCTGTTCGGGCTGACGCTGGTGGTGCAACTGTGGTCCGGGATCGGACTGAGCACCCCGGGGCTTCTGTGGGGCTTCGCGGCCGCGATCTGCCAGGCGTCGTACTTCCTCATCGCCGACCGGGCGGGCGCCGCCACCCCGCCGCTCGTGCTGGCGGGTGTCGGGATGACGGTCGGCACCGTCGTGGTGGCGCTGCTGGGTCTCGTGGGCGTGCTGCCCATCGTGATCGACACCGCGGCCACCGGTGTGTTCCTCGCCGGGGTCGACGTCGGCTGGCCGGTGGCGGCCACGCTGATCGTCGTCGTCGCGTCGGTGATCGCCTACCTCACCGGGGTGGCCGCGATCGCGCGCATCGGCGCGGCACGTGGCTCGCTCGTCGCGTTGCTGGAGGTGGTGGCCTCCGCCGTCGCGTCGTGGCTGCTGCTGGGGCAGGTGCCCGCGGCGATCCAGCTCGTGGGCGGCGCGTTGATCCTGCTCGGGGTCGCCCTGACCTCGACCTCGACCGCGGCCCGCGAGGAGCCGATCCCCGCCCCCGGCTGAACCGCCACATGGTCACGTGTGGCTGTCCAACGTGGCCTGTTTACCGCCACAGGTGATCATGAGGCGATGGGGGGCGGTCAGGGGCGGCGCAGGCGGCGCAGCCAGGGGGTGCGGGTCGGCGGCGGGGAGGGCGTCGGAGGTGGGGTGGGGGCCGCAGCGGGTGTGCGTTCGGCGCGCCAGCGGGCCACGGCGTCGTCGGCGTCGATCCGGCCCACCTTCACCCGCGGGCCCACGGGGTTGCGCAGGTACTCGACGACCCGCAGGTTCAGCTCGCGCACCACGTCACGCACCGCCTGCTCGGTGCGCAGATCGCGCAGCGTCCCGGGCAGGCGGTCGATCTCCTTGCGCAGCTGGATCGACTCGGGCAGCAGCGCCTCGCGGGACAGGCCCTCGCGTTCGACGTAGCGGCGGACCCACCACATCTCGTCGTCGGGCTCGTCCATCCCGGGCAGCGGTCTGCCGGCGCCCGGCAGGTTGTCGAAGGCGCCGCGTTCGGCGGCCTCGCGGATGGCCCGATCGATGGCGGACTCGTACACCCGCTGCAGTTTACCGAGGGATCACCGGCAGCGTGAGGTGCGACGGACGGGCGCCGTCGTGGAACACCTGCTGGTGCGCGGGGGCGAACGTGGTGGCCCGCACGGGTTCCTCGCCGGTCTGCGGGTTGCGGATCCACCGTGGGAAGCAGCTCGACGCGATCTCCACGCGCAGCCGGTGGCCTGCTGCGACGACGATGCTGGTGGCCCAGAGGTCGATCTCGTAGGCGTACACCCGGCCGGGTTCGATCAGGCTCGGCTCGCTCGTCGATCCGCGGAAGCGGGCCCGTACCACCCCGTCCACGACGTTCCACGCGTAGCCGTCGGGGTGGACGTCGACGAGCCGGGCCACGAAGTCGCAGTCCGGCGCCGAGGAGGCCGCGTGCAGCGTCATCGTGACGTTCCCGGTGATCTCCAGCGGCTCGTCGAGCACCTCGCCGGTATAGACGAGCACGTCGTCGCGGGCCTCGGCGGGGCGCTGGTCGAACACTCCGGGCGGCAGGGCGAGCGAGGCGCCACCGAGCGACGGCACCGGGTCCGCGGGGTCGCTGACGTAGGAGTCGGGCTCCTCGTCGGCGGGCGGTTCCCAGGACAGCGAGCCCTCCGCGCGCAGGTAGAGCGGCGTCTCGACGCGGCGGGCGAGCGGCCAGTCGTCCTCGTCGCGCCAGCGGTTCTCGCCTAGCACGAAGAGCCGCACGCGTGGCCCGTCGAGCGCAGTGCCGCGGAAGAAGTGGTCGAACCAGTCGCGCTGGATCGCGTGCAGCTCGATGGCCGCCTCGGGGCCGAAGTCGGCCTCGCCCGCGCCGCGCGTCTCGGGCTTCGCGTAGCCGAGCAGGTGCGCCCATGGTCCCATGATCAGGCGCTGGTTCTCGCGGGCGTGGGCGGTGCGGGCCCCGGCACGCAGGTTCCGGTACATGGTCAGCGTGTCGTACTGGAAGGCGTCGTACCAGGACGAGACGTGCAGCATCGGCACGTCGATGTCGCCTGCGCGGCCGCGGAGGTCGAGCGCGGCCCAGTAGTCGTCGTCGGTGGTGTGCTCCAGGAGGTCACGCAGGTAGGGCGCGCCGGGGGCGAAGCGGTCGGCCCAGTCGAGTACCGGGGTGTGCTCGACGGCCTCGCGGGTGAGCGGGGCGAACCGGGCGCCCGGGACGCTGGACCACGTGTCCCACTCGGCGTTCAGTTCCGGGCCCACCGCGCCGCGCGCCAGCGAGCCGATCCAGTTCACCGTCCAGTCCAGCTCCAGGACTCCGTTGCGGTACAGGCAGTCGTGGAAGAACGTGATCGGCCCCGATACCGGGCTCGCCGCCCGCAGCGCCGGCGGACGGTGCGTGGCGAGGTGGTACTGCGCCAGGCCCATGTAGGACTGCGAGAGCGTGCCGACCTCCCCGTTGCCGCCGTCCAGCGTCGCGGCCCAGGCCACGGCGTCGGCGCCGTCGGACCCCTCCTGCGTGAACGGGTCGAACGTGCCGTCGGAGCTGCCCCGGCCGCGAACGTCCTGGATCACGACGATGTAGCCGCGGTCCGGGAAGTAGGCGGGCTCGATGCGTTCGGAGGCCCGCTTGCCGTAGGGGGTGCGGACCAGAAGCACCGGGTAGCGCCCGGGCGGCCCGGGGCGGTGGACGTCCGCGCGAAGCGTCACGCCGTCGCGGGTGGACATCGGCACGTCGAACTCCGTCGTTCCCGGCATGCGGTCACCCTGCCAGGCTCACCCCACGGACGACCACAGCGCGTCGATCACGGCCGGATGGTCACCAGTCGATCTCCGGCGACGACCATCTGCCCGTGATCACCGCCCGTTCTGGGCGATCCGGTGGGTGCCGCTGTAGACGTTCATCGTCTCGCCCCTCAGGAAACCGATCAGGGTCAGGCCGGCGTCCGCCGCCAGCTCCACCGCCAGCGAGCTCGGTGCCGACACCGCGGACAGCGCCGGGACGCCGGCCATCACCGCCTTCTGCACCAGCTCGAACGACGCGCGCCCGGACACCATCAGGACCGTGCCCGCGGCGGGGATCCGGCGCTCCAGCAGTGCCCAGCCGAGGACCTTGTCGACGGCGTTGTGCCGCCCGACGTCCTCGCGGGCGACGAGCAGCTCGCCGTCGGCGGTGAACAGGCCGGCGGCGTGCAGCCCACCGGTGGAGTCGAACAGCTTCTGGGCGGTGCGCAGCGTGTCGGGGAGCGTGCTCAACACGGCGGGGGTGATCGTGATCGGGTCGTCGACAGGGGAGAAGCGGGTCTTGAGCTTCACGGCGTCCAGCGACGCCTTGCCGCACACCCCGCACGACGAGGTGGTGTAGAAGTTGCGCTCCAGGCTCGGGTCCGGCGGCTCGACGCCGGCGGCCAGGGCCAGGTCGAGGACGTTGTAGGTGTTGCGGCCGGCGTCGTCGAAGGAATCGCAGTAGCGGGCGGCCAGCACGTCGCCGGACGAGCCGATCACGCCTTCGGTGAGCAGGAACCCGTGCGCGAGCTCGACGTCGTGGCCGGGGGTGCGCATCGTGACCGAGAGCGGCTTGCCGTCGACGCGGATCTCCAGCGGCTCCTCGGCGGCCAGCACGTCCTGGCGGCGCGTCGACCCGTCCGGCCCGATGCGCAGGACGGGACGGCGAACGGTCAAACGGCCCATGGCGCAACGGTAACCCCGCGTCAGCGGATGCGCCGTCCGGTCTCCTCGCACGAGTAGCCGCCGAGCGACTCCACGCCCGCGCGGAACTCCGGGCGTTCCAGCAACGCCCAGAGCGGGGCGAGCAGCGGGTCGTCGAGGGTCTCGGTGCGCAGCACGAGGTCGTAGGGCTCGCGGGCGACGGGGACGAAGTCCAGCCCGAACGCGCGGGCGGCGGCCAGGATGCCCATCCCGGCGTCGGCGCGCCCGGCGCTGACCGCGGCGGCCACGGCCAGGTGGGTGTGCTCCTCGCGGGAGTAACCGGAGATCTCCGCGGGGTCGATGCCGCGACGGGTGAGCTCGTGGTCGAGCAGGGCCCGGGTGCCCGCGCCGCGCTGCCGGTTGACGTAGGCGGCGCGCGTCAGGTCCTCGATGCCGGTGAGCCCCAAGGGGTTGCCGGGCGCGACGATCAGTCCCTGGTCGCGGTGCACGAGCCGGACCACCGCGATCCCCTCGCGCCCGAGCAGCCGGTCGACGTACGGCAGCGTGTACTCGCCGGTGTCCGGGTCGAGCAGGTGCGACCCCGCCAGGTGGCACAGACCGTCGCGCACCGCGACCAGGCCGCCCAACGACCCGACGTTGGACGAGGCCAGCGTGACCAGGGGATCGGCGGCCCGCAGCTCGGACGCCGCCACGTCGAGCACCAGGTCGTGCGAGCCGATCGTGACGATCGTGCGGCCGATCTCGCCCAGCCCGCGCAGCAGCTCCACCCGCACCTGCTCGCCGGCGTGATGGCCCTCCACCCCGGCCGGGACGACGAGCAGGCCGTCGGCGCGCACGAGGGAGGTGAGCAAGCCGGCGCCGCGGGGCAGCGGGGTGGCCACCACCTCGCCACCGACCCGCCCGAGCCGGACCCGCACCCAGTCGTCCGTCCCGACCGCCGACGCCAGCTTGCGGGCCAGCCGTGCCGTGGCCGACGGGCGTTCGCGCGGCGCGGTGCCCTCCAGGGCGGCGAGCAGCGGCGCGGCGAAGATGTCGAACGTCAGCGACGCCGACACGGGGTAGCCGGGCGCGCCCAGGACCGGAGTGGTGCCGACGGTGCCGAGCACCACCGGATGGCCGGGCTTCACCGCCACGCCGTGCACGGCGAGGGTTCCGGCTCCGGCGACGACGCGGGCGGTGTGGTCGTCGCGTCCGGCGCTGGAGCCGGCGATGAGGATCACCAGGTCGGCGCGGGTGGCGGCGTCGCGCAGCGCCGCGGTGATCAGCTCGGGATCGTCCGCGACGATCGCGGTGGTCTCGGCGGTGCAGCCGATCTCGCGGGCCTGCGCGGCGAGCATCAGCGAGTTGGTGTCGAGGATCTCGCCGGGCGCGGTGTCGGTGCCGATCGGCCGGATCTCGTCACCGGTCGGGACCACCACGACGCGGGGCCGCCGCCGCACCACCAGCTCGACCGCCCCGGCGGCCGCGCACGCCGCCACGTCGACGGGGCGCAGCCGGTGGCCCTCGGGCAGCAGCAGCTCGGTGGCGCTGATGTCCTCGCCGATCGAGCGGACGTGCTGGTAGGGCGGCACCGCCGCCTGCAGCTCGGCCTTGCCGTCGCCGGTGTGGTGCACGTGCTCGCGCATGACGACGGCGTCGTAGCCGGCGGGCAGCGGGTCGCCGGTGTCGACCACCTCGAACTCGGCCAGCAGCACCGGCGTGGTCTCGGCGGCCCCCACGGTGTCGGCCGCGCGGACCGCGATGCCGTCCATCCCGGCGGAGTCGAAAGCCGGCGACGAGCGCAGGGCCCACACCGGCTCGGCGGTGACCCGTCCGACCGCGTCGGTGACGGACACCCGCTCCACGTCGAGCCGCTCGGGGCAGCCGGCGGCCGTGCACGCGGCGCGCCACGCGGCGGTGGCCTCCTTGCTGGGGACATCGGACACGAAGGGACTGGTCACCGGTACAGCTCCACGTCGACCTCGGTGCCGGCGTCGAGGCCGGTGGCGGGCTCCGGGACGACGAGGCAGCCGTCGGCGCGGGTGAGCACCGACAGCAGGGCGGACGGCCCGAAGACCGGCGTCGCCACCCCGCCGGCCACCGTGACCTGGACGACGTCGACGCGGCCGGTCAGCGACGGGAGGTCGCGGGAGAGCCGGGCCCGGGTGGAGGCCTCCGGCGGCGGCCACTCGCAGCCGGCCAGCCGCCACACCAGCGGCACCCCGACCAGCCGGAACACCACCAGCGCCGAGAGCGGGTTGCCCGGGAGCCCGAGCACCGGCACGCCGCCGCACACGGCGAGCAGCGTCGGCTTGCCGGGCTTGAGCGCGATGCCGTGGCACCAGATCTCCCCGAGTGCGGCGACGGCGCCCGCGGTCTCGTCGCGGGCGCCGACCGACGAGCCCGCGGAGACGATCACGAGGTCCGCGTCGCGCAGGGCATCCTTCAGCGCCGCGGTGAGCGCGCCGGCGTCGTCGGGGACGATGCCGGCGATCAGGGATGCGCCACCGGCGTCGCGCACCAGCCCGGCCAGCGCGGAGGCGGTGGCGTCGCGGACCTGGCCGGGCTCGAGATCGCGGGTGGTCGGCGGCACGACCTCGTCACCGGTGGACAGGATCACGACGCGCGGCCGGGCGTGCACCGCCACCTCGACGACGCCGGCCGCGGCGAGCAACCCCAGGTCCGGGGCGCGCAGCGGGCGGCCGCCGCGGATCAGCTCGGCGCCTGCGGCGACGTCCTCGTCGGCCCGGACGAGCCCTGCCCCGGGGGCCACCGGGCGCGTGACCTCCACGGTGCCGGGCATCGTCTCGGCGGTGTACTCCACCATCACGACGGCGTCGGCGCCCGGGGGCAGCACGCCGCCGGTGGGCATGGCGACGCAGCCCCCGGGCGGAACGGCGACGTCGGGCGCGCGCCCCATCCGCACGGCCCCGGCGAGGTCGAGGTAGGACGGCAGCCCCTCCGACGCGCCGTAGGTGTCGGAGGCGCGCACCGCGAAGCCGTCCACCGTGGAGCGGGCGAAGCCGGGCAGTGCGGACGCCGCGGGGACGGCGTCCACCGGGACGCGGTGCAGGGCGGCGTCCAGCGCGACGACCTCGACCTCGGTGCGGCGGGCGGGCCGGAACCCCGCCAGCACCTCCGACACCGTGCGCGTGGTGAAGAACTCCCGCCCGCTCACGGCGCACTCAGCCCGCGACTCGGGCGCGCCCATGTCGCGACTCGCGCGCACGCAGACCCCGACTCGCGCATCAGCGGTTCGGCTGGCCCGACACGCCACCGGGTTTCGGCTGGTCGCGGGCCGCGGCGCCACCCTTGGCCAGGCCGAGCACGCTCACCACCGGGCCCAGGGCCACCTGGCCGAGGCCGCAGATGCTGGTCTTGCGCATGGCCTCCTCCAGCCGCAGGACCTGGGCGTGGTCGGCCTCGTCCAGCGTGGACCGTCCGGCGAGGATCTCGTGGGCCTTCGTCGAGCCCACCCGGCACGGCACGCACTTGCCGCAGGACTCGTTGCGGAAGAACCGCAGCACGTTGGTCGACGCCGCGAGCAGGTCGGTGCCCTCGGCCAGCACCACCACCGCCCCGGAGCCCAGCATGGTGCCCGCCTCCGCCGCCGATCCGAAGTCCAGAGCCAGGTCCAGCTGGTCGGGGCCGATGAAGTTCGACGACGCGCCGCCCGGCTGCACCGCCCCGACCCGGCGGCCACCGCTGACGCCACCGGCCAGTTCGATCAGCGTCCCGACGGTGGTGCCCATCGGCACGCAGTAGACGTCCGGGCGCTCGACGTGCCCGGAGACGGCGAAGAACTTCCAGCCCACCGAGTCGCCGAGGCCCTGGTCGGCCCACCACTGCGCGCCGCGGCGCACGATCACGGGCACGTCCGCGAACGTCTCGACGGAGTTCATCAGCGTCGGGCGACCGTGGAGGCCGTAGTTTCCGGGGAACGGGGGCTTGTTGCGGGGCTCGCCGCGGTGGCCCTCCATGCACTCCAGCAGCGCGGTCTCCTCGCCGAGGATGTAGCCGCCGGGGGAGACGAACACGTCCACCTGCCGCCCGGGCCCGACGAGCCCGGCCGCGCGCAGGGCGTCGATCTCGGCGCGCAGCACGTGCTCCTCCGGGCCGTACTCGTGCCGGAGGAAGACCCAGCCCTCCTCGGCGCCGACCACGACCATCCCGATGAGCAGCCCCTCCAGCACCAGGTGCGGCTGGGTGGCGAGGATCTGGCGGTCCTTGAACGTGCCGGGCTCGGACTCGTCGGCGTTGCAGATCACGTACTTCGTGGAGCCGGGCTGCACGCCGCGGACGAGGTCCCACTTCTGGCCGGTGGGAAACCCGGCGCCGCCCATGCCGCGCAGGCCGGAGTCCTTCAGCGTCGCGACGACCTCGTCGGCGTCGAGCGTGCCGTCGAGCAGGGCGCGCAGCGTCGCGTACCGGTCCTCCACCCGCGAGTAGGGATCGTTGGGCCACGGCTCGTCGCGGAGCGAAGCGGGAGCGTCGCCCACGCCGGCACCGCGGGCGGCCGCCACCAGCTCGTCCACCGCCGACAGCGGGGCCGGCCGCTCGTTGACCGCCACCGCCGGGGCGCTGTCGCAGCGGCCCAGGCAGGAGACCTCGACCAGCTCGACGTCGCCAGGATTGTCGGTCCCGGCGTCGCCGTAGCGCTCGCGCAGCTCCGCGATGCGCGCCTCGCCGTCGCTGAGGAAGCACGGCAGGTCGTGGCAGGCGTGCAGCGCGACCTTGACCGGCGGGGTGGTGCGGAAGTGCGGATAGAACGAGATCAGGCCCTCGATCTCGTAGCGCGGCCGCTTGGCCTCGCGGGCCAGCTCCTCCAGCTCCTCTCGCGGCAGCCAGCCGAGCCGGTCCTGGATCGCGTTCAGCGCGGGGATCAGGGACGGGCCCGGGAACTTCCCGGCTCGTGCTTCCACCCCCGGAACGACCGCCGTCACAGCGCCTCCACCTGCACCGCACAGAACTTGAACTCCGGGATCTTGCCCACCGGGTCGACCTCGTCGATGGTCAGCAGGTTCGCCGCGGCCTCCCGGAAGTGGAACGGGATGAAGACGTTGCCCAGCTGCTCGCGGTGGCTGATCCGCACCAGCAGCTCGATGGCCCCGCGCCGGGACCGCGACCGCACCATCTGGCCGTGCGCGAGCCCGCGGTCGGCGGCGTCCTTGGGGTGCATGTACACCTCGGCGACCGGCGAGATGGCGTCGAGCGCATAGGACCGCCGCGTCATCGAGCCGGTGTGCCAGTGCTCCAGCAGCCGGCCGGTGTTGAGCACCAGCGGGTACTCCGCGTCGGGCAGCTCCCTGGCGGGCAACCACTGCGCCGGGACCAGGTGCGCGAGGCCGTCGTCGGTGTTGAAGTGCTCGTCGAACATGACGACCGTGCCGTCGGAGTGCTCGGGGTCGGCGTTCGGGTAGAGCTTCCCCGACAGGCCGAGGTTGCCGTAGTTCAGGTTCGTGTAGGACGGCATCAGCGCCACCATCTCGTCGAACACCTCGCTGGGCGCGCCGTAGTGCCAGTCCAGCCCGACGCGGTTGGCGATGTCCCGCACGATCTCCCAGTCGGGCCGCGCGTCCCCGGGCGCATTCATGACCTTTCGGCCGAGCTGCACGCGGCGGTCGGTGTTGGTGTACGTGCCGTCCTTCTCCAGATAGGAGGTGGCCGGGAGGATCACGTCGGCGAACTCGGCGGTCTCGGTGAGAAAGATGTCCTGCACCACCAGGAAATCCAGCGCGGAGAGGGCCTTGCGCACCTTGTTGATGTTGGGGTCGGAGAGGAACGGGTTCTCGCCGAGCATGTACATGCCGCGCACGCCCCCGGGCGTCAGCACCGACTTGATGATCTCCGTGACCGTCAGGCCGCGGTTCGGGTTGAGCGCGGTGCCCCAGGCCTGCTCGAAGCGTGCCTGCGTGGCCTCGCGGTCGACGCCCTGGTAGTCGGGGTAGAACATCGGGACCAGCCCGGCGTCGGACGCGCCCTGCACGTTGTTCTGCCCGCGCAGCGGGTGCAGCCCGGTGCCGGGGCGCCCGACCTGCCCGGTGATCGAGCACAGCGCGATCAGGCAGCGGGCGTTGTCGGTGCCGGTGGTGTGCTGGGAGATCCCCATGCCCCAGTAGACGACCGCGGCCCCGGCCTCGCCCCACAGCCTCGCGACGAGCCGGATCGTGTCCGCGTCCACGCCGGTGATCTGCGCGGCGCGCTCGGGCGGGTAGTCGGCGACGGTCCGCGCGAGCTCGTCGTAGTTGGACGTGCGGCTCGCGATGAACTCCCGGTCGATGTGGCCGAGCCGGATCACCTCGTGCATCACCGCGTTGTAGAACGCCACGTCGGTGCCCGGCTTGAGCTGCACGAAGACGTCGGCGTGCTCGGCCACCGTCGACGCGCGCGGGTCCACGTAGATGATCTTCGTGCCGCGCCGGCGGGCCTGCTTGAAGAAGCTCGACGCGACGGGATGGTTGGCCGTCGGGTTGGACCCGGTGATGATCACGACGTCGGCGTTGACCACGTCGCCGTAGGTGGTGGACACCGCGCCCGACCCGACACCCTCGAACAGCGCCGCGACGCTGGACGCGTGGCACAGCCGCGTGCAGTGGTCGACGTTGTTGGTGCCGAAACCGGTGCGGATCAGCTTCTGGAAGAGGTAGGCCTCCTCGTTGGAGCACTTCGCCGAGCCGAACCCGGCGATCGCGCCCGGCCCGCCTGCGGCGTGCACCTCCTTCAGGCGACGGGCGATCAGGTCCAGTGCCTCGTCCCAGGTGGCCTCGCGGAAGTGGGGGAGCACCTCGTCGTAGTCGACCAGGCCGCCGGGCTTGCGGCCCCGGTCCTTGCCGGGGCGCTCGTCGCGGCGGCTGCGGTTGCCGCCGGAACCGGCCCGGCCCCGGTCGTTGTGGTTGCCCCCGGCGCCATCCCCGCGGACGTCGGCCGACAGCGGGCCCTTCGGGTAGGCGGCGTCGACGCGGATCAGCGGCACCGTGAGCCGTTGCGGGGACGCGGAGTAGTCCCAGCCGTAGCGGCCCTTGACGCACAGCCGGCTCTGCGACCCGGGCTGGTCCCGGCCCTCGGCGAAGGAGATGGCGCCGTGCTCGCGGTCGACGTAGTAGGTCAGGGCGCAGCCGACGCCGCAGTAGGGGCAGACGCTGTCGACCGCGTCGAGCTCCGCGCGGGGCCGGATCGGGATGCCACGGATGGCCTTGTTCGTCAGGGCGCCGGTGGGGCACGCCTGCACGCACTCGCCGCACGTGACGCACGACGAGCGGCCCATCGGGTCGTTCAGGTCGAACGCGATGCGCGTGGCGTAGCCCTTGCCGGAGCGGCCGATGACGTCGTTGCCCTGGATGTCGTCGCAGGCCCGGACGCAGCGGTCGCAGAGGATGCAGGCGTCGTGGTTGACGTCGATGACCGGGTTGGACGAGTCGGTGCCGCGGCCGGAGCCACAGGGGAGGGTGGACTCGCCGATGCCGAATCCGTCGGCCAGCGCCAGCAGGAGGTTGTCGCCGGTGGTCGTCTGCTTCGGATCCTCCGCGCGGGGCGGCTGATCCGACACCAGCAGTTCGGTCAGGGTGGCGCGGTTGCGCTCCAGTTCGGGGCTCGTGGTCGTGACGGTCATGCCGTCCTCGCACGGGCGGACGCACGCGGCGGCGAACACCCGCCCGCCCGTGTCGACCACGCACATCCGGCACACCCCGACGGGGTCGTAGCGCTCGTCGTGGCAGAGCACGGGGATGTCGATGCCCGCCTGCCTGGCCGCGGTGAGGATCGTGGCGCCCGCGGCGACGGTGACCTCGTGGCCGTCGATCGTGGCGGTGACGGTCGCGAGCTCGGTCGGGGGTTCCTGCAGCGTGGTCATGGGTCCCCCGGATCGACTGTGAGCGCGGCCACTGGCGACCCTAGGCGGTACCCGGCGGATCCTCCAGCGGGCGGACGCGCTCCACCCAGCCCGTCGCCTGCTCGTAGGCCAGGCCGATCTCCAGCACGCGCCGGTCGGCGCCGGGCGGGCCGACGAGCTGGACGCCCGCGGGACGGCCGGCGGGGTCGAACCCGGCCGGCATGCCCAGCACCGGCACCCCGGCCATCGACCACGGCATGACGGTCTCCATCCAGCGGTGGTAGGTGTCCATCGGGCGCCCGTCGACCGTCTCCGGCCAGTGCACGTCGGCGGGGAACGGGAACACCTGCGCGCTCGGGGCGAGCACGGCGTCGTAACCGGCGAAGAGGTCGCCCACCGCGGCGTACCAGTCGTCGCGGACCAGCATCGCCTCCCCGATGTCGCCGACGGTCAGCGCCGCGCCGCCGGCGCGCTCCCATTGGGCCTCGGGTTTGAGACGGCCGGGTGGCAGATCCGTGGCGGCCCAGGCGCGCCAGGTCAGGAACGCCGTCCAGAGCCGGTCGAGATCGAACGCCGGCACCACGTCCTCGACGTCGGCACCGAGCGCGGTGAACGTGGCGAGCGCGCCCCGGCACACGTCCAGCAGCCCGGGTTCGGTGGCCAGCCGCCCGCCGAGGTCCCCGACCCACGCCACGCGGGCCCCGCGCAGGTCGGCCGGGCGCAGCCCGGTCACGTCGAGGGGATCGGTGCGGCCCAGTGGCGCCGCCGGATCGGGAGCGGCCATGACCGACAGCAGCAGCGCGACGTCGGCGATGCTGCGGCCCATCGGCCCGATCTCGCCCATCTGCGCGACGAAGCCCGGCCCCGGCACCCGCCCGCGGGACGGCCGCAGGCCCAGGACGTTGCAGAACGCCGCGGGGTTGCGCAGCGAGCCCATGTAGTCGCTGCCGTCGGCGGCCGGGAGCAGCCGGGCGGCCAGTGCCGCGGCCGCCCCGCCGCTGCTGCCGCCCGCGGTGAGTGTGGTGTCGTGGGGGTTGCGGGTGGTGCCCCAGACGTCGTTGTAGGTCTGGGAGCCGTAGCCGAACTCGGGCACGTTGGTCTTCCCGACGAGCAGCGCGCCCGCGTCGCGCAGCCGGCTCACGAACGGGTCGTCGACGGCGCCGATGCGGTCGCGGAACAGCGGCGAGCCACAGGTCCAGGGCATACCCGCGACCTCGGCGAGGTCCTTCACCGCGTGCGGGAGGCCGAAGAGCGGGCCGCGGGCCCCTTCGAACACGTCGGCGGCCCGGGCCTCGGCCAGCAGCGCGTCGCCGTCGCGGAGCGCGATGATCGCGTTGACCAGCGGGTTCACGCGGTCGACCCGCTCCAGGTAGGCCGTCATGACCTCGACGCAGGACACCTGCCGCGTGGCGATCAGGCCGGCCAGCTCGGCGGCGCCGGGGTCGGTCAGGTGCACGGGCGGCCTTGCGCGTCCCAGCCGCGGGCCGCGTAGTAGCCGGCGACCATCGACGCCAGCGTCTCCCTGGTGAGCGCCGCCGATCTCCCCGACGCCAGCACCAGCGGCGTCTCCAGCATCCGGGCCGGCAGGGTGTCGTCGGCGGCCGTGGCGCCGGCGCGCAGGTTGAACGCACGCTTCGCGGTGACGATCCGTTGCGCGGTGGCCCGCAGCTGGTCGGCGTCGATCTCCCAGCCCGTGACGGGCCGGAGCAGCGCCGCCCACTCGGTGAAGGGGTCGGTGAACACGCCGCGCAGGAACTTGCAGAGGATCATCGAGTCCATGATCGCGGCGCGGTCCTCGGTGGCGATCGCGGCGTGGACGTGCGGGTCGCCGCCGTCGAGGCGGTCGACCTCGCCGGACAGGTCGGCCTCGTAGGCGCCGGAGCGGTTGTGGTCGGCGCCGCGGGAGTTCACGGCGAGCCCGAGCGCCATCGCCTGCAGCGTGCGCGGCTCGTAGCCGGGCAGCTCCAGGCCCTTGACCTGCGGCGCGAAGTCGATCGAGCCCCGGCCCACCACGCCGGCCGCGTGCCGGGAGCCCTGCGCCAGCAGCTCGCCGAGGCCGGGTTCGCGGGTGCCGATCGCGTCCAGGGCCCGCAGGAGGGCGGTCCCGTCGCCGAAGCGGAGCCAGGGAGCGTCGATGAGCCCTCGCTCCGCGCACTCCATCGCCCACGCGATCGTGCCGCCCGCGGAGATCGTGTCGATGCCCAGCTCGTCGCAGCGCGCGCTGGCGGCGAACACGTCGTCGGGATCGGAGACGCCGCACATCGGGCCGAGCGCGAACACGTTCTCGTACTCCATGCGCTGCGACCCGCCCCCGCGCCGGGAGTAGATGTGCTCGCAGCCGATGGAGCACGACGCGCAGCTGTTGCGGGCCACGCCACGCAGCTCGTGCAGTTCCTCGGCCGCCAGCTTCGGCGCGCCCTCGAACGTGGCGGCCGTGAAGTTGCGCGTGGGCAGCGTGGAGACGGCGTTGAACGCGAGCAGGTTGGCCAGCGTGCCCAGCTCGCGGTACTTCGCGGTGGCCGGGCCGAAGCTGCGTTCCCGCAGGTCACGGGCCGCGGCCAGGACGGCGGGCGCGTCGGCGACGGCGGCCTTGGTGCCCGCCTTCACCAGCACGGCCTTGAGGTTCTTGGCGCCGAGCACCGCCCCGAGCCCGCCGCGTCCGGCGTGCCGGCCGTCGTGGCTGATGGTGGCGAAGCGGACCCCGCGCTCCCCGGCCGGGCCGATCGCGGCGCTGCGCCAGCCACGGCCGAACCGCGTCGACAGTGCCGCCTCGGCGTCGGCGGCGGGCAGGCCGGCGAGCTCCGGGCACGGCTCCAACCGGACACCGTCGGCGTCGACGAGCACCACGGACAGCTGCTGGGCCCGCCCGCGGACCACGATCGCGTCGTGGCCGGTGAGCTTGCCGGCGATGGCGAACTGGCTCGACGCCAGCGCGTCGGTGAGCAGGCCCGTCAGCGGCGAGGTGGCCACGACGGCGAACTTCGCGCTGGTGGTGAGCGGGGTGCCGACCAGCGGGGAGAACACGAACGCCAGGGGGGCCTCGGGGGCCAGCGGGTCGACGCCGGCAGGGGACAGGGTGTGCAGCAGCCACGTGCCGAGCCCGACGCCGCCGAGGTAGGCGCGCAGCACGGCGTCGTCGAGGGCCAGCGGGGCCGCGGTGGCCGCGTCGCCCGCGACGTCGACGACCAGCGCCCGCCCGAAGTACCCGCCCGGCGCCACGTCAGCCGCCCGCGTCGGCGGAGAGGAACGCGACCGTGTCGCCGGCGACGAGGGGCAGCAGCGGGTCGCGGGTGATCTGGTCGCCGTTCAGCGCGGCGACGACGTGCCGGTCGAGCGTGAGCCCGACCGCGTCGGCGGCCGCGGCGAGGGTGGCCGCGACGACGGTTCGTGGTCCGCGCCGTCCGTCGGCGGCCAGCGCACCGAAGCACTCGACGACCACCTCGGCGGGTTTACGGCCCCGGGCCGCCGCGTAGTCGGCGGGCTCGTTGACGTTCACCACCGAGTCCAGGTCGGGGTCGAGGCGGGCCACGTCGGGGTCGGCGAGCAGCCGCGCGTCGTCGAGGGAGGCGACGGTGCACCGGGCGAACAGCATCCCCGGCTTGAGCATCCCGTCCGCGACGAGCTCGGTGGCCGGGCCGGCCAGTGCCGTGCGGTAGGCGGCGGCCAGGGGCTGCCGGAACCCGCGGGCGAACGGCAGCGCGACGTCCGCGTCCGGCGTGAGCCCGCCCAGCACGCACCGGACGAACGCGGGGTGCAGGAACGGCATGTCGGTGGAGCAGACGAACGCCCGCCGTGCGTGCCCGGCGACGGCGATGAGCCCCACGGCGATTCCCTGCAGGGGGCCGCGTCCCTCGACCGGGTCGGCCACCACCTCGACGCCGGACGGGAGCGGGGGCAGTTCCTGGTCGGGCGCAGCGACCACGACGACGGGCCCGTCGAGAGTGCGCCCGAGCAGTGCCGTGGTGCGGTGGAGCAGCGTGGAACCGTGCCACTCGAGCGCGGCCTTCGACGTGCCCATCCGCGACGAGCGCCCGCCCGCGAGCACCACGCCCGCCGTCGGTTCCTCGGAACTCGCCACGACGCCACCGTAGGCCAGGTGTCCGGTCGTGCGCGGAAATCGGTGCCCTGGCAGTGATTTCCGCGCACGGGCGCCGTCAGGCGCGGGCGGGGGTGCGGCGCTGCAGCACCAGCAGCGCCGCCAGCGCGGCGGCTGCCAGTACCGCGACCGCGATCGCGAACACGACGCCCGCGGGTACCAGCCCCCACGCCTGCGAGGCGGCGCCGATGCCCACCACCGGCAGCGAGATGGCGACGTAGAGCACCACGAAGTAGCTGGACGTGACCCCCGCGCGCGACCCGGGCTCGACCCGCGCGTTCACCGCGGCCAGCCCCTTGCTGAAGCTCAGCCCCTGCCCGACCCCCGCGATCACGGCCCCGGCCAGCAGGGCTGCGAACGACGCCCGCGCCACCGAGAACCCGACGAGCAGGATCCCGACGGCCAGCAGCACGCACCCGGCGTCCAGCGCCCGGTCGGTGGGGAGGCGGCGCAGGCCCAGCTGGGCCCCCGCGGACGAGCCGAGCAGCAGGAACGCGACGAACCCGGCCACGGCGTGGTTGCCGATGCCGAGCACGTCGGAGAGGATCCGCGGGGAGACGGCGGTGAACAGGCCCAGCACGGCGAAGCCCGCGAACCCGGCCGTGGCGGCGCTGACGAACACCGCGCGGACGTCCGCGGGAACGGCGAGCGCCTGGGGTCGCAGCCGGGCGCCGCGCTGCACGTCGACGGTCTCGGGGGCCAGCAGGACCAGCACCGCGGAGCCGAGCACGGCCACTGCGTGCACCGCGAACGACAGGTGCAGGGGCGCGGGCAGGTACTCGACGGCGAGCCCCGCCAGCAGCGGTCCCATCCCGAGCCCACCGATGTTGGCCGCGGTCGCGACCGACGCCGCCCGGGTCCGCCACGCCTCCGGGGCCGCCTCGATCACCGCTGCGGTGGCGGCCCCGGCGAAGATCCCGGCCGAGATCCCCGACAGCACCCGTCCGACCAGCAGCACCCACACCGGCCCGGCCACGAGGAACACGACGCTCGATGCCAACGCGCTCGTGAGCCCGGCCAGCAGCAGCGGGCGACGGCCGACCACGTCGGACCAGCGACCGGCGATCAGCAGCGCGGCCAGCACGCCACCCGCGTAGACGGCGAAGATCACCGTCTGCACGAGCGGGGAGAATCCGAGTTCGCGCTGGTAGAGCGCGTACATGGGCGTCGGCATGGTGGTGCCGGTCATGACGACGAGAAACGCGAGGACGAGACCGGCGAACGCGGCGCCGGGACGCAGAAGGGGTCGTGCCACAGAGCGATCGTTCCCCCTCACCCGCCGCCCCGCCGAACAGAACCGCCACATGGTCACCTGTGGCGGTGACACGGGCTGTCCGAACAGCCATACGCGACCATGTGGCGGGGGTGGCGTTGACGTGGCGTTGACGTGGCGTCGAAATGGCGCCACTATGGCGCCGTGAACCTGACGCCCTACGTCGCGGACCTCCGCCACGAGCTCGCGGTGTCCGCGGAGGCCGCTGGCCCGGAGGCGCGGGTGGTCGCCGAGCGCCTCACCGCGGCGCTGGAGCCGGCGGTCCGGCTCACGCTGCTCGACGTGCTCTCGGCCGCCGCCGACGAGATCACCCGCGACCTCGCCCCCGGGTCGGTGGACCTGCGCCTGCGCGGGCGGGAGCCGGCGTTCGTGGTCACGACCGGGGCGGTCGAGGTGCGGGCGCCCGAGCCCGTCCCCGAACCCGACGACGCCTCCACCGCCCGGATCAACTTCCGGCTGCCCGAACCCCTCAAGGCCCGCATCGAGGCGGCCGCGGGGCGGGAGGGGCTGTCGGTCAACGCCTGGCTCGTCCGCGTGTCCTCCGCGGCCGCCGAACCTCCGCGCCGGTCGCGCGGCCACCACACCGGATGGGTCCGATGATGCAGCGCACCGTGTTCGACACCCCCACGGCCATCACCTTGGTCCTCGACGTCGGGACCGGCGACGTCCGGATCTCGACAGGCGAGCGCGCCGACACGGTCGTCGAAGGGGAGGCCGACGTGCAGTTCCGCGACGAGACCCTGACGGTCACCGTGCCCCGCCGCGGGCGGCTCGGACGGCTCCTCGTGGACACCCCGGAGATCACGATCGACCTCCCGAACGGCTCGCACGTGCGCGGATCGGTGGCGGGGGAGACCCACGCCTCCGGCCGCCTCGGCGCGTGCCGCCTGAGCACCACCTCCGGCGGCATCCGGCTCGACGAGACCGGGCCTGCGGAGCTCACCAGCCGGGACGGGGAGATCCACGTCCGCCGCATCGACGGCGCCGCGACGATCACGAACACCAACGGGGAGACCTGGATCGGCGAGGTCACCGGGGGCCTGAAGCTGGTCGACACGAACGGCGAGATGACCGTCGACCGCGCGCTCGGTGACGTCGACGGCCGCACCGCCCACGGCGGCATCAGCATCGGCGAGGTCGTGCGCGGCACCGTCGACCTGGCCACGGCCGGCGGTGAGCTCGCGGTCGGCCTCGCGACAGGCACCGCGGCCTGGCTCGACATCGACACCGCGGGCGGCGAGGTGCACAACGAGCTCGACGCCGCCCCGGGCCCGGACGCCGCCGACGAGACCGTCGAGATCCTCGCCCGCACCGGCGGCGGCGACATCCGCATCCACCGGGCCTGAGCTCAGAGGTCGGGTCCACGTCTCCGCAGCCCGCCGAACAACCGGTCGGTCTCGCTGCCGAACGGGTTGTCGGTGACGAGGTAGGTCCAGGTGGAGGTGGGCCTGCGCAGGCCCAGGTCGTCCAGTTCCACCCCGTCGGCGGTGACCTCGGCCTCGGCGAACGTGTCCGCGGCCTGGTCGTAGACGTCGGGGAAGAAGGAGTCGAACGCCTGCACCGCGATCTTCTGGTACTCGTCGAGCGGGCTCTCCCGCGCCAGCGCGCGCAGGTGGATGCCCTCGCGCACGTCGGAGAGGAACGCGAGGTGATCGGCCCAGCCGCGGTCGAGGTGGAACAGGGCGATGGTGCGGGCGGCGGCGGCCAGCCCGTCCTCGCCGACCGACTCCCGCAGCTGCGCGCACCGCTGCGGTGACCGCTCCTCCAGGTGCTTGACGGCGCGGTCGCCGCGCAGCACCAGGTCGCGGTGGGCCAGCACGACGGCGCGCTGGTCGTCGACGATGCGGCTGTAGCGCCACGTGGTGCGCTGGCTCTCCAGGTGCGCGCCCTCGGCCACGCGCTGCGCGTGGTCGACGTCGCCTTCCGGCGCGTTGCGCACCACCAGCTCGTCGCCGAGGCTCGTGAAGAACACCGAGGAACCCGGGTCGCCCTGACGGCCGGCGCGCCCGCGGAGCTGGTCGTCGAGCCGTTTCGTGTGGTAGCGCCCCGAGCCGACGACGCACAGCCCGCCCAGCTCGGCCACGCCGTCGGCCAGCCGGATGTCGGTGCCGCGCCCGGCCATCTGCGTGGAGATCGTGACGCGGCCCAGCTCGCCCGCGCGGGCGATGATCGTGGCCTCCTCCGCGTCGTTGCGCGCGTTGAGCACGGCGGCGTCGACGTCGGCCCCCTTCAACGCGACGGCCAGCCGCTCGGACTCGGCCACGTCGAGCGTGCCCAGCAGGACGGGGCGTTCGGAGGCGTGGATCTTCGCGACGTACGCGACGACGGCCGCCTCCTTCGCCGCGACGTCGTCGTACAGGCGGTCGGGCTCGTCGGTGCGGACGCACGCGACGTTGGTGGGGATCGCGCCCACCTCGAGCTTGTAGAACTCGTGCAGCTGCTCGCCGACGGCCACCGCGGTGCCGCTCATGCCGCAGACGTTCTTGTAGCGGCCGATCAGCGCCTGCACGACCATCGAGTCGAGCACCTCGCCGCTAGCGCTGGTGGCCAGGCCCTCCTTGGCCTCGACGGCGGCCTGCAGCCCGTCGGGCCAGCGCTGCAGGTGGGCCACGCGGCCCTTGGCGTCGTCGATCAACTCGACCCTGCCGTCGCGCACCAGGTAGTCGACGTCGCGGTGCAGCAGGGCGTGGGCGTGCAGGGCCACGTGCACCTCGGTGAGCCGGTGCGCGTGCTCGGCGGTGTAGAGGTCGACGTCGCCGAGACGCCGCTCGACGCGCTGCAGCCCGGCCTCGGTGAGGTGGACGTTGCGGCCGTCCTCGTCGGTCTCGTAGTGCACATCCGCACGCAGCCGGCGCACGGTCTCGGTGATCAGGGTGTCGTGGGCGCTCGCGTCCGCCGAACCGGCCAGCACGAGTGGTACGCGGGCCTCGTCGATGAGCACGGAATCGGCCTCGTCGACGATCACGACGTCCGGCGCGGGCAGCACGATGTCGGCGGCGTCGGTGCGCATCCGGTCGCGCAGCACGTCGAACCCGACCTCGCTGACCGACACGTAGGTGACGTCACAGGCGTAGGCGGCGCGGCGGTCCTCGGTCCACTGGTCGACCCATCCGACGCCGACGCCGAACAGCGCGTACAGCTCGCGCATCCACTCGGCGTCGCGGCGGGCGAGGTAGTCGTTGACGGAGACGACGTGCACGCGCCGGCCCTGCAGCGCGTAGCCGGCGGCGGCGAGCGCACCGGCCAGCGTCTTGCCCTCGCCGGTGGACATCTCGACGACGTGGCCGGTGAGCAGCCCGACCGTGCCCTGCAGTTGGACGTCGAACGCGCGCTGGTCGAGAGTGCGGCGCGCCGCCTCGCGGCCGAGCGCGCAGAACTCGGTGAGCTCGGCGTCGGAGAAGCCCGTGCGCAGCCGCAGCGTGGTGACAGCGGTGGCGAAGGCGTCGTCGGACATCGCGCGGAGCGCGTCCTCGCGGGCACCGGCCGCCAGCGCGATCTTCTGCGGCCGCCGCATGTCGGCGGTGCCGGGCTTCTGGAGGAACCGTCTCCACCGGGCACGGATCCCCATGGGGTGCAGATTACTCCCGCCCGATCGACGCGAGCGTCCTGGCGACGTCCAGAGCCAGTCGCTGCCACGGATCGCGGGGATCGCGGCCGGTCAGCTCGCGGACGCGGCGCAGGCGGTAGCGCAGCGTCTGGGCGTGGACGTGCAGCAGGTCGGCCGCCCCGGTGGCCGAGCCCGTCGAGAGGAATGCGGCCAGCCCGTCGAGCAGGTGCTCGTGCGCCGGCTCGGCCAACGGCCCCAGCACTGCGGCGACCACCGCTCCCGGGTCGGCGTCCGGGCGCGCGGCGAGCAGGGCCAGCAGCTGGGCGTCGCCGTCGTCGAGCAGGGTGCGGCCGTGGAACGCGTGGGCGGGGGCGTGATCCAGGGCGTCGGAGGCGAGCCGGAACGCGACGGGCTCTCCTGCGTGGTCGGTGATCAGGCACCCGCGGACGGCGGGGAGCGCGGCACCCGCGGGGAGCAGCGCGACGGTGCGGCGGCCGCGGACCGTGCGCAGAACGGCCCCGGGAGTGGGGTGATCGGGACCGTCCAGCACCAGCAGCCAGGGCGACGCCGGGAGCTCCACGTCGAGCTCGCGGCAGCGGTCGGCCAGCGCCGACGGTGAGGTGTGCCGGCCGGCGAGCAGGTCGTCGAACAGGTCGCGCAGGGCGCGCTCCCGGTCGCCGCCGATGCGCTCCCGGGCCGCGGCGTAGCCGCCGAGGATGGCTTCGGTCAGCTCGTCGATCGCGACGAGGACGGTGTGGGACAGAGCTTTGATGTCATCCACGTCGAGATCGGGGGAACCGTCGAGCAGGAGGTCGGTGCCCGCCACCGCGGCCACCCGGTAGGCCCGCAGCACCGCCGCGACGGGTCGGCCGTCCTCGCCGCGGGCGCCGCCGATGGCCCGGAACCGGCGCCGGTCGGATTCGGTGAGCGGGGTGCCGTCGGTCCACGCGTCGAGCAGGCGGCGCAGCACCCACGACGCGACGGCCTCCACCTCGCGCTGCTGCGCCTCCTCGAGCCCGCGGTAGGCCGGGATCGCCTCCTGCACGGCCGCCACGGCTGCGCGGATGATCTCAGGCAACCGGGCCCGGGCCGCGGTGATGGCGTTCTGGCGGTTCATGCTTGTCACCCGGTGATGAACCCTCCTGCGTGGTCGGGCGCTCATCCTCGATCAACACTGTCGGCGACGTCCAGCCGATGGGTGGCTTGTCACCGGGTGATGAACCTGCTGCGCGTCGGAGCGCTCGTTCTTGATCCGCGTCGTCGTCGGCGTCCACCCTGGTCACATGACGTCTGAGGAGCCGGTGCTGCGGGCCGCCGGGTTGGGGTTGCGCACCAAGGGCGGGCAGGTGTTCGACGGTCTGTCGCTGGATCTCGCCGCGGGGTCCGTCGCCGCATTGTGCGGGCCCGCGGGCAGCGGGCGGTCGATGGCGCTGCTGGCCCTGTCCGGACGGGCGGCGACCACGTCCGGCTCGCTCGTCGTGGGTGGGGCCACGGCGCTGCCCGCGATCCGGCGGCTCGTGGCCGTGGCCCGGATCGGCGGCGCCGTGGAGCTGGAACCCGACCTCACCGTCGGCGACCTGGTGCGCGAACGCCGCCTGTTCGGCGCTCGGGGCGAAGCGCCCCCGCTCGACCAGCGGGCCGTCGTCGGCGACTTACCCGCGCTGGACGCGCTGCTACTCGCCGTCGCGCTCGCCGCGATGGAGGAGCCCGCCGTGATCGTCGTCGACGACGTGGACCTCGGCCTCGACGACGCCGACCGCGCCGCGGCCTGGGGTTCGCTGCTCGCGTCCGGCCTGACCGTGGTGGCCACCGCCGCCCAACCCCCGGCCGGTGCGGCCGTGACCATGATGGGAAGCATTCCGTGCGCATCCTGAGGCTCGCCGGGCTGGAGTTCCGCCGGTTCCGCAGCCCGTTGCAGAAGATCGCCCTGGTGTTCGCGGCGTGCGTGCCGTTGATCTACGGCGCCACCTACCTCTGGTCCAACTGGGACCCCTACGACCGGCTCGATGACATCCCCGTCGCCGTCGTCGACGCCGACCAGCCGGTGACGGTGAACGGGCAGCGGGTGGCGGCGGGGGAGCTGTTCACCGGGGAGCTGCGCAAGGACCCGATCTTCGACTGGAAGTTCGTGGACCAGCCGGAGGCCGACCGCGGCCTCGCCGAGGGCGACTACTACTTCCAGATCACCGTGCCCGCCGACTTCTCCGCGAAGCTCGCCAGCGGCTCCACCGGCACGCCGGAGCGGGCGTCGATGCAGATCGTGCTCGACGACGCCAACGGCTACATCGTCGGCAAGATGGCCGAGACCGTGCAGTCCGAGCTGACCAACAAGATCGACGCGGCGGCGGTCAGCGCCTACTTCCAGTCGGTGTTCGGCAACCTCGACCGGCTCCGCTCCGGCATCATCCAGGCCTCCGACGGGGCCGGGAAGCTCCGCGACGGCGCGAACTCCGCCCGCGACGGCAGCGCCGCGCTCGCCACCGGGCTCGCCCAGCTCAAGACCGGCGCCGACCAGCTCGCGCCCGGCGCGAAGCAGGTGGCCGGCGGGGTCGGGCAGATCGCGGATGCCGTCGTGCCCGCCGCGAACCGCATCGCCGACGCCCTGCCGTCGATCACCGGCCCGGCCGCCACCGCCGCCACGACCGCCGCCGACCTGACGGGCGCCGCCGCCACCGCGGCGTCCACCGTCGACGGCGACGCGTCGTCCGTGTCGGGCGCGCTCGCCGCACTCGGCCAGGCCCACCCCGAACTGGCGAACGACCCCGCCTACCTGAAGGCGACCGCCGCGGCGCAGCGCGCCACCACCGCCACCGGGAACGTGTCGGCGCAGGCCGGGAAGGTGCGCGACGGCACCGCGACGGTCGCGACCGCCGCCGCGACGATCGCCACCGACACCCCGCAGGTGCAGGCCAGGCTCCGGGGGGCCGCGACCGACGTGGCGAAGCTCTCCGACGGCGCCGCCGCCGTCTCGGACGGCGCGGCGAAGCTCGACACCGGCCTGGGCAGCGCCGTCACCGGGGCGGATCAGCTCCGCGACGGCACCGCGCAACTCGCGACCGGCGCCGACCAGCTGGCCGCCGGCCTCGCGGGCGCTCAGGACCAGATCCCCGTCCTCTCACCCGACGCGGAGAAGAACAACGCGGCCACCCTCGCGTCGCCGGTGAACGTCGAGACGTCCAACCTGCACCCCGCCGACCAGTACGGCCGCGGCCTGGCCCCGCTGTTCTTCGGCGTCGCGATGTGGGTGTTCGGCATCGTCGCGTTCCTGCTGCTGCGGCCGATCTCGGACCGGGCCCGCGCCAGCCGGCTGCCCAGCATCGTCGTCGCGCTGGGCGGGTACCTGCCGCCGCTCGCGCTGGGCCTGGTCGCCGCGGCCGTGCTGGACGCGGTGGTGGACCTCGGTCTCGGTCTCGCGCCCGTCCACCGGTGGGCGCACCTCGGGCTCGTCGCGCTGGGGGCGGCCACGTTCGTCGCCATCGCGCACCTGCTGCGCTCCTGGCTCGGTGGCCTGGCCAGCGCCCTCATCCTGGTGCTGCTGATCCTGCAGCTCACCGCGTGCGGCGGCCTCTACCCGGTGGAGACGCTGCCCGCCCCGTTCCGCGCGATCCACCCGTTCCTGCCCATGAGCTACCTGGTGGACGGCCTGCGCGTCACCATCAGCGGCGGCAACACCGCGCACCTGGTGGCCGACGTCCTGGTGCTCGCCGGCTTCCTGATCGGCTCGCTCGCGCTGACCTGGCTCGTGGTGAGCCGGAAGCGGACCTGGACGATCAGCGGTCTGAAGCCGGCGTTGAGTCTCTAGCGTCCTCGGGAACCAGGCCGGTGTCCGGGGCCGGTGCCCAGTTGATCTGCACGGGCCGGTAGGACCGGGTCCAGCCCGAGCCCTGGTCGACGAACAGCGTCGCGCGGGCCGGGGACCGCAGCACATGCCGGGGCTCCGCCGCCGCGGCAGCCGGAGCTGCCGGAGCAGGCAGGGCCGCCGGAGCAGGCAGGGCCGCCGGGGGAGGCTGGGCCGCCCGTGGAGGCGGGGCGGCCGGGGCCGGTGACGCGGCCATGGGGATCCGTGCGGGTTCGACGGCCGGGGCCGGCGGGCGCGGGGGGAACGACGGCTCGTCCCCGGCCGGCTCGGCCCCGATCTCCCGGTCGATGGCGGCGAACAGGCCGGCGGGCTGCTCGGTGCGCGGCTGCGGCACCACGCCGGGGCTCAGCGCGGGGGAGTCGGACAGGAGGGCGGCCGGGATGGTCACCCGGGCCGTCAGGCCCAGCTGGTCGGCCCGGCTCCCCGGGCTGGAGAACGAGTTGCTGGTCAGGCGCACGTGGATGCCGTGCCGCGCGGCCCGCCGGCCCACGACGAACAGGCCCATCTGCCGTGACGCGTCGACCGTCGGGCCGTCCTGGCGGCCGAGCTGGGCGTTGGCTGCGGCGAGCTCGGCGGGCCGCATGCCCACACCCAGGTCGGCGACGTCGACGACCACAGCGCCGTCCGGGGTCCGGTCCGCGGCCATGACGACCTGCGAGCGGGGCGGCGAGAAGGTGGTGGCGTTGTCGAGCAGCTCGGCGAACAGGTGCTGGAGGTCGCTGGCGGCCTGCCCGAACACGACGACGGGCGGCTGCTGCTCCACAACGATCCGCTCGTAGCGTTCGATCTCGCCGACGGCGGCGCGTAGCACGTCCACCAGCGGTACCTGGCGTGCCGTGCGCTTGGCCAGGTCCGTGCCGGCGAGCACCAGCAGGTTCTCGCTGTTGCGTCGCATGCGGGTGGCGAGGTGGTCGAGTCGGAACAGGTTCGACAGCTGGTCGGAGTCCTGCTCGTTGCTCTCCAGCGCCTCGATGAGCTGCAGCTGCTTGTCCACGAGGGACTGGCTGCGCCGCGACAGGTTGATGAACATGCTGTTGACGCTGTTCTGCAGGGTGGCCTGCTCGGCCGCGAGACGGACGGCCTGGATGTGCACGGCGTCGAACGCGCGGGCGACCTCGCCGATCTCCTCGCGCGTCGTGACCGGCACGGGTTCCACGTCGACGTCGGGCATCGTGCCCTCGCGCATCCGCCGCACCGCCTCCGGAAGCCGTCGCTGTGCGACGTCGAGCGCGCTGAGCCGCAGGGTGCGCAGCGACGTCAGCATCGTGCGGGTGGTGAGGCCGACGACGGTCGCGCCGACGAGCAGCGCGAGCAGCAGCAGCCCGGCATTGAGCCAGACGAGCTCGACCGCCGTGGTGCGCCGGGCCGACGTCGTCGCCGTCAGCTCGGCCCGGACGGAGCTCTGTGCGGCATCGATCTCGGCGACGAACGCGCTGTACACCGGGCCCGCGGTGGTCGCGGTGCCGGTCGGCGTCGGCTGTCCGGGATCGCGGGCGAGCAGGCCCTGCACCAGGCCGGTCCTGGCGGTGTTGGACGGGCCAGCGATGAGGCCGGCGTAGCGGACCCGCTGACCGGCGTCCAGGGACGTCCGGAAGGTGGCCAGGCCGGTGGCCAGCCGGGCGTCGCCCGCGCCGAGGCCGGCCAGTGCGATGGACTCGGGGTCGGTGGTCCGCGAGGCGGCCGTGAGGATCGTGAGCTGCAGGGACGCCTCGTTGCGGGCGGCCTCCAGACCGGCGAGCGCGCCGGTCAGGCCCGCCACCTCGGTGCTGTCGACGCCCCGCAGCAGCGCCTCGTCGAGCTGGGAGAGCTCGGACAGCAGGTCGGAGTACCGCGAGATCACGGCCGAGGCCGGCGCGTTGGAGGTCAGGACGAGGTCGCGCAGCGCGGCCAGCCGGGCCAGTGCCTGCTGCGACTGACGGTCCACCCCGACCAGCGTCGCGTCGTCGGAGTGCAGGGCGGCCACCTGGGGCGTCACCGCCGCGCCGGCCGCGTCGACGTCGGCGAAGACCGTGCCCAGGCTCGCGCGGTCGCCGCGGCGCCCGTCGGCCACGTAGGCCGTGGACCGCAGGCGTTCGAGCTGCACCCGTTCGACGAGCGTCTCGACCCGGCCCTGGGCGGCGGCGAACCGCGACACGCGGTCGAGATCCGACGCCTGGCCCGCCTGGTCGGCGATCCGGAGCCCGCCGAGCACGACGGCGAGGATGCCGGGGACGAGCAGCACCACGGCGAGTTTGACCCGCAGGCTCCAGTCCCGTGGCGAGAGCCGGCGGTCGGCGGGTGCGTCCTGGTTGCTCATGGTGGTCTCCAAGCGCAGGGGCACGAGGTGACGCAATGTAGCCATTGCCGATCTGCATTTCCGCACGAGGGTCCGCAAGTGGCAAAAGCCGGTCCGATTGTCACTGTGGGTCAGTGGTGATAGCGACCACATGGGCTAATCGAGACTATCTGGTTGAGCCGTTCGTGGCCCGGTGATGAGAGACCGTTGACACTGCACACAGTGGCCCCTGATGCTGCTGCGGCACTGGCGATCTTCACCGGGACTGGGGTTCTACGAACATGGCGGAACCGTTCGGAGGCACCCGGCTCGACCGGCGTCGCTTCCTGAAGGCGATCGGCGCAGCGGGCACCCTGGCGGCCTCCTCCGGAGCGCTCGCGGCGTGCAGCAGCGGGCTGCAGCAGGCCGGCGGATCGGGCGACGCGGCCACCATCAAGATCGGATACGTCAGCCCCGAGACCGGGCCACTGGCACCGTTCGGGGAGGCCGACCAGTTCGTCATCGGGGCGATGAAGGACTACTTCGGCAAGAATCCGATCAAGGTCGGCGGCACGTCGTACCCGGTGGAGATCATCAAGCGCGACAGCCAGTCCGACTCCAACCGGGCCGCTGACGTGGCGGGTGACCTCATCGCCAACGGCGGCATCCACATGATGCTCGTGTCCTCCACTCCCGACACGTCCAACCCGGTCAGCGACCAGTGCGAGGCCCAGGGCATGCCGTGCCTCGCCACCGTCACGCCGTGGCAGCCGTGGTTCTTCGGCCGGGGCGGCAAGGAGGGCTCGAAGTTCTCCTGGACCTACAACTTCTTCTGGGGTCTGGAGGACGTCGAGGCCGTCTACGCCGACATGTGGGATCAGGTGCCGACGAACAAGATCGCCGGCGCGCTGTGGCCGAATGATCCCGACGGTCTCGCGTGGGGTGATCCGGCCAAGGGATTCACACCCGCACAGGCCAAGCGCGGCTATTCGATCGTCGATCCCGGGAACTACGCGAACGGGACACAGGACTTCTCCGCGCAGATCGCGAAGTTCAAGACCGGCAACGTGCAGGCCCTGCTCGGCGTGCCCATCCCGCCCGACTTCACGACGTTCTGGAAACAGGCGACACAGCAGGGATTCAAGCCCAGGATCGCGACGATCGGCAAGGCGCTGCTGTTCCCGTCGAGCGTCGAGGCGCTGGGGGACATCGGCGTCAACCTCGGCACCGAGGTGTGGTGGTCGCCCAGTCACCCGTTCAAGAGCTCGCTGACCGGGCAGTCGGCCAAGGACCTCGCCGACGCCTACACCGCGGCCACGAAGAAGCAGTGGACCCAGCCGATCGGCTTCGCCCACGCGCTGTTCGAGGTGGCGGCCAAGGCGTTCTCGACCGTCTCGAAGATCGACGACAGGGCCGGTCTCGCCGCGGCGATCTCGACCATGAAGATCGACACGGTCGTCGGGCCGCTGGACTGGACGTCGGGCCCGGTGCCCAACGTGGCGAAGACCCCCGTGGTGGGCGGGCAGTGGCGCAAGGGCACGGCCAACCCGTTCGACCTGGTGATCGTCAGCAACACCCGCAGCCCCAACATCCCCACGGCCGGCACCGTGGCGGCCCTCGCGTAGTGGCACCCGTCCTGCGGGTCAGAGGGCTGACGCGATCGTTCGGCGGGTTGCGGGTGGTCGACGCGGTGGACCTCGAGATCGAGGCGGCCACCGCGCTGGGCGTCGTCGGCCCCAACGGCGCCGGGAAGACCACCATGCTCAACCTGCTCGACGGCGTGCTGCGCGCCGACGCGGGCAGCGTCGAGCTCGCCGGACGGGACGTCACGCGCGCCTCCGCGGCCCAGCGCTGCCGGGCCGGAGTGGGGCGCACCTACCAGACCCCGCGGCCGTTCTCCGGCATGACGGTGTTCGAGAACGTGCTGGTGGGGGCGGTGCACGGCGCCGGGCTGCGACGAGCCGAGGCCCACCCCGAGGCGCTCGGGGCGCTGGAGCGGACCGGCCTCGCGGACCGGGCCGACGAGCTGGCCGGCGACCTGCGCCTGCTCGACCGCAAACGGCTCGAGCTGGCCCGGGCGCTGGCCTGTCGCCCGTCGCTGCTGCTGCTCGACGAGATCGCTGGGGGCCTCAGCGACGCCGAGCTGCCGGAGCTGATCGCCATCGTGCGGTCGGTGCGCGACGCCGGCACCGCGGTGATCTGGATCGAGCACATCGTGCACGCGCTCGCGGCCGTCGTCGACCGGATGCTGTGCCTGGCGTCGGGGGCGGTGCTGGCGGTCGGGACGCCGGAGTCGGTGCTGGCCGATCTGCGGGTCCGTGAGGTCTACCTGGGATCGGTGGGCCCGTGACCGTTCTCGACGTGCGCGGGCTCGACGCCCACTACGGTCACCTCCAAGCTCTGTTCGGGATCGACCTGACCCTGGACGACGGCGAGACGCTCGCGGTGATCGGGGCGAACGGGGCGGGGAAGACCACGCTGCTGCGTGCGGTGATGGGGCAGGTCCCCGCGGACGGGGGGATTCTGCTCGGCGGGACCTCGCTGGCCGGTCTCCGCCCGCATGAGCGGGTCCGGGCGGGCGTCACGATGGTGCCCGAGGGGCGCAAGCTCTTCCCGAGCCTGAGCGTGGCGGAGACCCTGCAGGTCGGGGCCGCGCCCGGAGCGTGGGACCTCGATGCGGTGTACGAACTGTTCCCGAACATCCCGCTGCTGCGCGGACGCCCGGCCGGGGCGCTGTCGGGAGGGGAGCAGCAGGCCGTCGCGATCGGGCGCGGGCTGATGGCGAACCCGCGCGTCCTGCTGCTCGACGAGGTCTCGCTCGGGCTCGCCCCGGTGGTGGTCGGGCGGCTGTACGAGGCGCTCGCGACGATCGGGAAGGCCGGGCTGACCATGATCGTCGTCGAGCAGGACGTGGGGCAGGCGCTGAGCCTGGCCGGGCGGGTGCACTGCCTGCGCGCGGGTCGCACCGTCCTCACCGCGGCCGCCGGCGACGTGACCGCCGCCGACGTCACGTCGGCGTACTTCGGGGGTGGGGTATGACCTGGGTCAACGCGATCGTGCAGGGCATCCTGCTCGGCGGCGTGTACGCGCTGTTCGCGTGCGGGCTGTCGCTGGTGTTCGGGGTGCTGCGCATCGTCAACCTCGCGCACGGCGACCTCACGGTGCTCGCCGCGTTCCTCGCCGTCGTCGTGACCGGCGCCTTCGGGGTGCCGCCGGTGGTGGCGCTCGTCGTGGTCGTGCCCGTGCTCGCCGCGCTGGGGTACGTGCTGCAACGGACGTTGCTGCAGCGCAGCTTGGCGGCCGGCGAGCTCGCGCCGCTGCTCGTGACCTTCGGGTTGTCGATCGTCATCCAGAACGCGCTGTTGCAGGTGTTCTCCGCCGACACCCGCACGCTGCCCACCGGCGCGTTCGGCACGGCGAGCCTGGCGATCGGGGGCGACCTGGCCGTCGGCTGGCTGGCACTGATCACGCTGCTCGTCGCGGTGGCGGTGCTGGCCGGGCTGCAGTTCGTGCTGGCGCGCACCGCCCTGGGTCGTTCCATGCGCGCCACCAGCGACGATCCCGAGACCGCGCAGCTCATGGGGTTGGACGACCGGCGCGTCCACGCGGCGGCCACGGCCATCGCGCTCGGCACCGTCGCGCTGGCGGGGATCTTCTACGGCATGCGCGGCACGTTCACCCCCACCCTCGGCCCGCAGCTGCTGATCTTCGCGTTCGAGGCGGTGATCATCGGCGGGCTGGGGTCGCTGTGGGGGACGCTGCTCGGCGGGCTGGTACTCGGGATGGCCCAGACGCTGGGGGCGCAGATCCAGCCCAGCTACGGGGTGCTCGCGGGGCACCTGGTGTTCCTGCTGGTGCTGGCGGTGCGGCCGCAGGGGCTGCTGCGAACGGCGTCCCGGAGATGATCATTTCACGGTCGACCCGGGGGTCGCGCATCGCCGCTGTTCTGGTGGTGCCGATCGTCGTGGTGCTGGCGTTCGGGCCCTACATCGTGCCGCCGAGCGTCACCCGCGCGCTGGTGACGCTGTTCGCCCTGGTGATCATGGCGTCGATGTGGAACCTGCTCGCCGGCTACGGCGGGATGATCTCCGTGGGGCAGCAGGGATTCATCGGGGTCGGCGCGTACACGGTGCTGGCCGCCGACGTCGCCGGTATCGACCCCTTCCTCGCGCTGCCGCTCGCCGTCGTCGTGGCGGCGGTGCTGTCGCTGCCCACCACCACGCTCGTGTTCCGGCTGTCGGGCGGTTACTTCGCGATCGGCACGTGGGTGGTCGCCGAGGTCTACCGGCTGTTGACCGTCGAGATCGGCGCGGTCGGCGGGGGAGCGGGCGCGTCGCTCACCGGGCTCGGCGGCATGCCCCCGGTGCTCCGCGGCGCCGTCGTCTACTGGTGCGCGCTCGGCTCGGCCGTCCTCGTCGTCGGGGTGGTGGTGCTGATCATGCGCTCCCGCCTCGGCCTGGCCCTGACGGCGATCCGCGACGACCCCACCGCCGCCGACAGCCTCGGCGTGCGGGTCCGGCGGGCCAAGCGCCTCGTCTTCGTGGTGGCCGCCGGTGGCTGCGGGTTGGCCGGGGCGATCATCGTGCTGGACTCGCTGCGGGTGCAGCCGGACTCGATCTACAGCGTGCAGTGGTCCGCGTTCATGATCTTCATGGTGGTGATCGGGGGACTGGGCACGATCGAGGGCCCGATCCTGGGGGCGCTGGCGTTCTTCGCCCTCCAGCAGATCCTGGAACCCTACGGCGTCTGGTACCTGGTGGCGCTCGGCGTCGTCGCGGTGGCGGCGGCGCTGTACGCGAGGCGGGGTGTGTGGGGCCTGCTGACAGGTACGCACGACATCCGCCTGTTCCCGACGGGCTACCGCGTTCGCGCGCAGAATGTGCGCCCGCGCGCGTAGGTACACGCGCGGACGCTCATTCTGCGCGCGAACTGAGCGTCACGCTCGCGTTCCGGCCCGGTTCTTTTCTGCTGCACCGCCATCAGCGAGGCGCGGCCGCGAGTCCTACGCCCTCGCTTGGCGGGCCGGGGCTGCACGGCGTCGAGCGACGACGAGTTCGCCGCGTGCCTGCGCGCCGCCGGCGTCACCCAGCGGATCGTCCGCTACCAGCCCGACGACCGCTACTGACCGTTCCAGGCCATCGAGACCGCGATCCTGCTCGTCCTCGCCGCGGGTGCGGTGGGCGCGAGCCGTCGGACTTCGCCGGGCTGCCCGTCGTCGACGGCGGGGTGCGGATGGCGCCGCGGCCTGGGCGGGCTCAACTTGTCGATCACAGCCTCGGCGGCGTCAGACGGACCGAGGTGAGTACCGCACGGTGGTCGCTGAAGGGCAGGTAGAGGAGCTCGAAGCGGGTGACGGCGGCGTCCGCAGGGACCAGCACATGGTCGATCTGGATGCCCGCCACCCGGGATCTCGTGGACGGGTAGGTGCCGATCAGGCCCTTCCCCGTGCCGTCGGCGGCGCTGCGGCAGCCCCCGAGGGCGGCGCGCAGGCGCGAGTGGTCGAGGGTGGCGTTGAAGTCACCCGCGATGATCGGGGCCAGGGGCGCACGGGTCCAGCGGGCGATCTGGGCGAGGTCGCTGCGCCATCGGGCGGTGCGGCGCGGCCCGACCGGCGCTTCCGGGTGCACGGCGAACATGCGCCGCTCCCCGAGGATGCCACCGGTGGCCTCCAGGTGGCGGTGCGTCATCTCCGGTCCGGACGAGACGACGACGTCGCCCGCTCGGGCCGACGCGAGCAGGACGACGCCGTGGCCGTCCGGTACGCCGTGCGGGACCGATGACCACGAGCGGTAGCCCAGGCTCTCCACGAGCGGCATCAGCTTGGCCCGGAAGTCCTGCCCGGCCTCGGGCAGCGCCACCAGGTCGGGCATCTCGCGCTCCAGCTGCGTGGCCAGGGCGCCGGTGTCGGCGCGGCCGAGCAGCACGTTGGCCGCGAGGATGGTGACGTCGTCCGGGCCGGGCTCGGCGCGCGGCCGCACCACGACCCGGCCGGCCACGGCGGCAGCCCCGGCCAGTGCCACCGCCCCCAGCGCCGCCGCGACCGGGCGGTGCCGGCGGGCGAGCAACGCCGCGGCGAGCCCCGTGACGACGGTGGCCTGCGGACGCCAGGCCACGACGTCGACGGCCGGGAACAGGTGGTCCACCCGGAGCCGATCGGGGAGGAGCACGGCCGCCGCGGCGGCTCCGGCGGCCACGGCGACGGTGGACCTGCGGGGCATCGGGGGAGTCCTTCCGAGGGAGCGGGGATCTACCCGGGGCCAACGGCCGGGTGCGTCCGTAGGTTCCGGGGCCGGGAAAGGGCTGGTGGACGGGTCTACTCTGAGTAGACGTGAGCGACACCGAGATCACGTCCGAGGCCGAGCTGGAAGACCTGCTGGGCCGCCCAGGCCCGGCGGCGGCGAACAAGGGCCGCACCGCGTTGCACGCCATCGATGTGGAGTGGATCGCCCACACCCCGATGATCCTGATCTCCACCAGCGCCGGCGACGGCACCTGCGACGTCTCGCCCAAGGGTGACCCGGCCGGTTTCGTGCGCGTCCTGGACGCCCACACGCTCGCGGTCCCCGAGCGCCCGGGCAACAGGCGGGCCGACGGCTTCCACAACGTGCTCGCCAACCCGCACGTCGGGTTGATCTTCCTGATCCCCGGCCGCACCGACACGTTCCGCGTCAACGGCCGGGCCCGGCTCGTCCGCGATGCGCCCTACTTCGAGGCGATGGCGGTCAGGGGCAGGCGGCCGGTGCTGGCCATGGAGGTCACCGTCGAGGAGGTCTTCTACCACTGCGCCAAGGCGTTCCTGCGCTCCCAGCTCTGGGAGCACGAGGGCTGGGCGCCCGACGCCATGCCGACCCGCGCCCAGATCGTCCACGCGCTGGAGCGCACCGACGAGCCGCTCGAGGTGATCGAGCGGCACTACGGCCCCGACTACGCGAAGACCCTCTACTGAGAGATGATCCGGTTCAGCGGCGGCACCGCGATCCCGGCCGGCTTGGCCGCCGCGAACGCCGCGACGAACGCGTCGATGTCCTGGCCGCCGCCTGTGGCGTTGGTGCCGGCGTTGAAGACGGTGAAGCCGTCGCCGCCGGTGGCCAGGAAGCTGTTCATCGTCACCCGGTAGGAAGTGGCCGGATTGAGCTCGGTGCCGCCGAGCTTGATGCTGCCGATCTTGGCGGCGCAGGTGGCCGCCGCAGGGGTCTGGGTGTAGGAGAACCCAGCCGATACCTGCAGTGTCTTGGCCGTCAGCTGGCCCCCGCAGCCCGCGAACTGCTGCTCCAGCAGCGAGCGGATCTGCGCGCCGGTGAGCGTCTTGACCACCAGTGAGTTGCCGAACGGCTGCACCGTGAACGCCTCGCCGTAGGTCACCTCGCCCACGGCCTCGCCGCCGGAGGAGATGTCGGTGGTCCTGAGGTCGGCGCGGATGCCGCCGGGGTTCATGAACGCGATCTGGGCGCTGCCGACGGCGGCCGGCGCGGTGGCCGCGAGCTGGGAGTCGGCGATCACGTCACCCAGCGTCGACTCGCCCAGCGCGGTGCGGGTCAGGTCGCCCTGGATCGACCCGATCACCTTGTTGGCCAGCGGCGCGGCGGCCGTGACGTACTGCTGCACGACGGCCGCGACGGTCGGGTCGGACTTGGACGGGTCGTCCACGCGGGCGGCCGGGGGAGCGGTGGTGGCGTTGGCGACGATCGAGTTGACGGCCGACGCGGAGACGAGCTCGCCGCTCCTGTCGTCGACGGTGAGGGTGATGTCGGACAGGATCCGGCCGAACGAGGACGCGCTGGTCACGAGCCGCGTGACGCCGTTCGTGGTGATCGTGCAGCGGTACTCGGCGTGGGTGTGCGCGGAGACGATCACCTTGATCGACGGGTCGAGCTTCTGCACGATCTTCTCGATGTCGCTGCCCGCGAGGTTGCCGGCGCAGCCGTTCAGCGCCGCGGTGCCGGTCTGGAAGCCACCCTGGTGCACGATCAGGACGGGGATCTTGACGCCGTCCTTCGCGAGCTTCTTCGCGGCCTTGTTGGCGGCGTCGGCCTCGTCGAGGAACGTCAGGCCCTGCACGCCCGACGGCGTGACGATGGTGGGCGTGGCCTGCAGCGTCTCGCCGATGAACCCGACGTCGATCTTCTTGCCGGTGTCGCTCCTGAACGTCTTGGTGAACGTGTCCTTCAGCAGCGGCTTGTTGTTCACGGTGGCCACGACGTTGGTGGACAGGTACGGGAAGTTCGCGCCCGGGTAGGTGGTCGTGGGCTTCTTGCCGGGGCGGGCGTAGGGCGCGCCGACGCAGCCGCCGGCCGGGCAGCCGCCCTTCTGGATGCGCACCAGCTCCGCGGCGCCCTTGTCGAACTCGTGGTTGCCGACGCTCGCGACGTCGACGCCCATCTCGTTCGCGACGATGACGGCGGGCTCCTCGTCGAACAGGGAGTTGGTGAGCGGCGCGGCGCCGATGTTGTCGCCCGCGAACAGCGTGACCTCGCGCTTGTACTGGGCCTGCTTCGCCTTCACGGCCCTGGCCAGGTAGGCCGCGCCGCCCGCGTACTGGCCGTAGATGTTCAGCCCGGCCGGCTCCAGGTTGCCGTGGAAGTCGTTGAACGCGATGAGGTGCACGTCGGAGGTGGGGGCGGGCTTCCTGCCGCCCGTGAAGTCGACCTGCACGGAGTCGCTCAGCGTGCGGGCCCCGGCGATCTCCACGGCGCCGGCCGTACCGGTGGTGGCGAGCGGGGCGAGGACGACGGCGGCGACGCTGACGGCCACCAGGCCGATCCGTCCGCGGGCGGAAAGCTGTCGCACAGCGATCTCCTCTGCGATCTGCTCCGGAACGGACGCGGGCCACGGAAGGGTGACATGCGCATGTGAAAGCGGCAAGGGACGCGATCACGCAGAAGATGGCCGGCAGGTGAACGATCCGGACGTGACGCAGCGCGACCCGTAGGGTGCTCCCGTGATCGATACGGTCTCCCGTCGGCGGGCGGGATGGGGTCTGCCGGTCATCGCGGCGCTGGTGGTGGTGGCCGCTCTGACCCAGCCGTGGCTGCGGCAGGCCCTCGACGTGCCGGCCGTCGCGAACTGGTCCACGATCTTCGTCGCCGTCGTGGTGCAGGCCACGCCGTTCCTGGTGCTCGGGGTGGCGGTGAGCGGTGCGGTCACCGCGTTCGTCCCGGATGGCGCGATCACACGGGTGCTGCCGAAGCGCCCGGTGTTCGCGGTGCCGGTGGCCGCGGTCGCGGGAGCGGCACTGCCGGGCTGCGAGTGCGGCTCGGTGCCCGTGGCCAGGAGGCTCATGGGGCGCGGGGTGGCTCCCGCGGCGGCGCTGACGTTCCTGCTGTCCTCGCCCGCGGTGAACCCGGTCGTCCTCGTGGCCACCGCCGTCGCCTTCCCCGGTCGGCCCGAGATGGTCCTCGGGCGCGCCGTCGGCGGCCTGCTGGCGGCCGCGGTCGTCGGTTGGGTGTGGACGCTGCTCGGTCGCGACGACCTGCTCGTCCGCGCCCGCCGGCCCGTCCCCGGGACGGGGAGCCCGCTCGAGGTGTTCCTCGCCACCGCCCAGCACGACTTCCTGTCCGCGGGCGGGTTCCTGGTGGTGGGCGCGGCCGCCGCGGCCACGCTGCAGACCGTGGTGCCGCGCGCCGTCGTCGACGCGTTCGCGGGATCGGTCTGGGGCTCGGTGCTGGCGCTGGCGGTGCTCGCGGTGGTGCTGGCGATCTGCTCGGAGGCCGACGCGTTCGTCGCCGCCTCGCTGCGGCAGTTCTCCCCGACCGCGCAGCTCGCGTTCCTCGTGGTCGGTCCGATGGTGGACGTCAAGCTGATCGCGCTGCACGTCGGGACGTTCGGGCGGGCGTTCGCCGTGCGTTTCGTGCCGCTGGCGTTCGTGGCGGCCGTCGGGTCGGCGTCGTTGACCGGCTGGTGGCTGTTGTGAGCAGGGAAGCCGGTGGGACGGCCGTCCTGCTCGTCGGCGTGCTGATGGTGCGGCTCGTCGTCACCGACGTCTACCAGAGGTTCGTGCAGACCGCGATGGGCCCGTGGCTGCTGGTGGCCGGGGTGCTGCTGATCGGGCTGGGGCTGGTGGCGGTGGTACGGGCGCTGCGCAGCCCCGTTCGCGTGGCGGTCCACGACGATCACGACCACCACCACGGCGGCGACCGCGTCGGCTGGCTGCTGCTCGTGCCGGTGCTCGCCGTGCTCCTCGCGCCGCCACCCGCGCTGGGCAGCTACGGCGTGGACCGCAGCGGCGTCACCGTGTCGGCGGGCGGGCGCACCTATGCCCTGCTCGCGGCGGGCGGCCCGTACCCGATGGCGCTGCGCGAGTTCGGTGAGCGGGCCGTGGACGCGGGCGGGGCGAGCTTCGCCGGCAACCCCGTGACGCTGACGGGTTTCGTCGCCCGCACCGACGACGACGGCGGGGTGCGGCTGGCGCGCTTCCAGATCTCCTGCTGCGCCGCGGACGCGGTGGCGGCGGTGGTCCGGTTCTACGGGCCGCCCGGCCCGCCACCCGAGCAGGACACCTGGCTGACGGTGGTGGGCACGTTCAGGGGCGTCGGGGCGGACGGGGTGCCCGAGATGAACGCGGCCACCGCCGTGCCCGCCCCGGCACCGCTGGATCCCTACGAGTAGGACAGGTCCGGGTGGTGGCGCGCCGCCACCTCCGGGTGCGAGCGGAACCAGCCCTTGAGCGCGTTGTCGCCGAAGCGGGGGAGCAGCGCGTTGTGCTCGTGCTCGCTGACGCCCGGCGCCGCGGCGGCCAGCTCCGGCGGCAGCGGCACCGGGTCGAGCACGGCGTCCAGCCGCGGGGACCAGAAGAACCCGACCGACTGCCGCGTCGCTCCGGGCGCGCACGGCAGCACCCGGTGGTCGGTGGCCACGAGGTAACCGTGGGTGGCCACCTCCAGCATCTCCCCGACGTTGACGACGAGCGCGCCGTCCAGCGGCGGGACGTCGACCCAGTCCGCGGCCCGCGGCGGACGGGCCTGCAGGCCGCCGGTGCCGTCCTGCAGCAGCAGCGTCACGAAGCCCCAGTCGGCGTGCGGTCCGACGCCCTGTGCGTCGCCGGTGCGCCCCACGTAGCGGATGACCTTGCCGAACCAGTGCGGATCGTCGCCGAAGAGCCCGTCGAAATGGGTGTCAGGCAGGCTCAGGCTGGCGGCCAGCGCGCGGGTCAGCTCGGTGGCGACGCGGCTCAGCAGGTCGGTCCAGGCGAGGACGACGCCCCGTAGCTCCGGGAGCGCCGCGTCGGGCCACTGGTTGGGCCCCTCCAGCAGCCGGAACGGCTCGTCCCACCGCTCGCGGGGCACCGGCGGCCGTTCGGGGCCGAAGTCGATCTGCTCGCGGGCATCGGGCCGCCCGGCCGTGATCTCGTGCCCGAGCCGCGTGTAGCCGCGGAAGTGCGGCGAGTTCCGGTTGTCCAGCGCCATCCGATCGGCGAGCGGCAGAGCGAAGAACCGCGCCGTGACGGCGGCCAGCTCCCCGATCTGCCCCGGGGCGGCGCCGAAGTCGACGAGCTGCAGGAATCCCACCTCGTGCAGCGCGGTGCGCAGCGCGTGGAGGAAGGTGGGATCGAAGTCGCCGCCGGAGGTGCGCGCCCCGGCGAGTCGCAGGACGGGAATCTTCATGCCTCCAGGCTTGCACGGTGACGTCCGTGTGTCCCGATCCCGGCGCGGGGCAGGGTGGGGTCCGGGCACCTGCGCCGCGGACGGAACAATCGTCGACATGACCGACGATCGCTCCGCCCAACGCCGGTGGCGCCGTCGCCTGGCCGACGAGCGCGAGGAGGCGAAGGTCTATCGCGATCTGGCCACCCGCCGGGCCGGGGAGGAGCGGGCGATCCTGCTCGGGCTGGCCGACGCCGAGGAGCGCCACGCCGCCCACTGGACGCGGCTGTTGGGTGGCGACGTCGGCACGGTCGGCCGGGGCTCCACCCGGATGCGGCTGCTGGCGTTCCTGGCCCGACGGTTCGGGTCGGTGTTCGTGCTCGCGCTGGCCCAGCGGGCCGAGACCCGCTCGCCCTACGCGTCCGACGTCGACGCCACCCCCGCGATGGCCGCGGACGAGCGCATCCACGAGGAGGTCGTGCGCGGGCTCGCCGTCCGCGGCCGCAACCGGGTGTCCGGCACGTTCCGGGCCGCGGTGTTCGGAGCCAACGACGGGCTGGTCAGCAACCTCGCGCTGGTGCTCGGCGTCATCGGCGGCGGGGCGGGGACGGCGACGGTGCTGTTGACGGGGCTCGCGGGGATCCTGGCCGGCGCACTGTCGATGGGGGCGGGGGAGTTCGTGTCGGTGCGGTCGCAGCGGGAGCTGCTGGCGGCGTCCGCGCCCGACACCCGCGACGCCGAGTCGGTGCTGCGCCGCCTCGACGTCGACGCCAACGAGCTGGCCCTGGTCTTCCGGGCCCGGGGTGTGGACGAGGCGGAGGCCCGGCGGCGGGCGGAGGCCGCCCTGCTCAGCGACGACCCGGCGCGGTCGGTGGCGGGGGGCGTCGAGGCCGGTGACGGGCTCGACGTGGTGGGCTCCAGCATCGGCGCGGCCCTGTCGAGCTTCTGTTTCTTCGCCTCGGGGGCCGCGATCCCGGTGCTGCCGTTCCTGTTCGGTCTGGGGGAGACCCCCGCGCTCGTGGTGGCCGTGCTGCTCGTCGGGCTCGCCCTCATGCTCACCGGCGCCACGGTCGGGGTGCTGTCGGGTGGCCCGCCGTTGCGCCGCGCCCTGCGCCAGCTCGTGATCGGGCTGGGCGCGGCCGCCGTGACCTACGGGCTGGGTCTGCTGTTCGGCGCCGCGCTCGGATAGGTCGTGCGCGGGAATCAGGGCCAGGGCACTGTTCTCCGCGCACGGGCGGCGTCAGCCGCTACAGCAGGACGATCGCGGCAACGAGCCCGGCCACCGTCACCGCGAGGATCGCGGCCGGGCCGAGCTTGCGGGTGCCGCTGCGCCCCAGGTGCTCCCCGGCGAACCCGCCGACGATCGCGGCCGGCCCGAGCAGGACCGGCGTGACGACGAGACCGAGCACACCGCAGAGCAGCGCCGCGACCACGGCGAACCCGATGCCCAGGCGGCGCGGCTCGGTGGCCGGGACCGGGGCCGGGACCGTGGCGGCGTACAGCGGGGGCGCCGTCTCGGCCGCGGGGCTGGGGCGCATGGAGGGCAGCGCGACGGTCGGCATCGACGCCGACCCCTCGATCTGGGTCACGACCCCTCTGTCGACGAGCACCCGCATTCCGTTAGCAACCGGACACGCGCCGGACGGGTGATCCCACCGCCTACGCTGGGTGCATGGCCAACCCCCGGACGTCTCAGGGACACGTTCTCGTCGTCGTGCTGGTGGGGCTGACCGCCCTGGTCCACGCAGCCATGCTCGGCCTGCCGGGCGCGCGGCCCATGTGGTTCCTCGCCGCGACGTTCCTGGTCGCGCTCGCGGCGCTGGTGCTGGCGGGGGCCGGTCTCGTCGCGGGGCGCGCCCGCTTCGGCGGCGGTGCCGAGGACGGGTGGCTGGTGGCGTGCGCGGCGGTCGGGGCGCTCGGGGTGATGAGCGGGTTCGGTCTGGCGCTCACCACCGTCGCCGGTGGCGCGGTGGATCCGTGGGGCATCGGCGCCCTGCTCGTCGACGCTCTGACGGTGCGGATCGCGGTGTTCACGCTCCGCCGCGTGCCTGCCGCTCACCGGGGTGGTCCGGGAACGGTTTCCCACCCGGGGAAGTGAGATCCAGGGCACAATCGTCCGCATGGATGCCCGTGATCTCCCCGACGCCGAGCTGGAGCGGCAGGGCACCCGCGCGCACGCCACGCGCAACTGGGTGTTCCTGCACGGCACGGCCGACCAGTTCCGCCACCACACCGAGCGGATGCTGGAGCTGGAGCAGGAGTACCTGCGCCGCCACCCCAAGCGCACCTGGCAGGGCGCCGGCGGCGACGCGTCGCCCGTCGACCGGGTGGAGCAGCTCCGCCAGCTGCTGAGGACGTTCGGCAGCCAGATGGAGGGCCTCCTGGCGGAGCTGGCCGAGGCCCAGGCCGTCGCGTCGAGCCCACCCGCGCCGCTCGCGGCGGAGGCGGGCCTGCTCGCCCGCTTCGCCGCGGCACCCGGCGCCCGGATGCACAAGCTGGAGGCGCACCAGGCCGCGCGGGAGCTCGGCCTGCGCCCCGCGGACGTCGCGCGGCTCTACACACAGCATCCGCCGCTGCTCGCCACGGCGGGTCCGGACCGGTTCCTCACCGAGGACGGCCGTCGCAGGCTTACCGACCTGCAGGTGCCGTCGGCCTGATCGCGGCTGTCACCCGTTCAGCTGATCCCGGTCAAGGCGGAACGCACTGCACCTGCGGCTGCTGTGAGTGCCTGGATCCGCATCTACGGATCAGGTCAGCCTGTCCTACTTTTCTCTGACCTGCGGTTCTGTCGGTCCGTCACGGACGGCGATTCTGCACACGCGACGTAACCTCTCAACTCCGCGACGTAACTGTCGAACGAGGGCGCCGTTGTGCGGGTCAACACAGACCCTGACGAGGCCCGCTCCCCCTTCGTGGCCCGCAGGCAGTTCGGAGAGGACAAAGATGCCCGCTCATCGCGCGCCCACCCTGCGGCCCAACGAGCATCACACCCCGGACGCCGGGACCACCGCGTCGCTGCGCACCCCCAGCCGGCGCAGGTTCCTCGGCTACCTGATCGCCGCACCCACGCTCGTGGTGGCGGCCGAGCTGACCCGCGAGTCGATCTGGGGCGGACCCCAGGCGTCCGCGGCGGCGATCCCCGGAGCACCGCAGACGCCGGAGATCTACGACCTCCTCGACTCGCTCCGCGACGCGGCCCGACCCACGGCGAACCTGATCCGCGTCGTGGTCAACCGCGACGGCACCGTCTCCTTCGCGCTGCCGCGGTCGGACAACGGCCAGGGCATCATCACCTCGACGCAGATGATCATCGCCGAGGAGATGGGCCTGGAGGTCGACCAGGTGCGCGTCACGCTGGCCGAGGCGCGTCCCGAGCTGCTGTTCAACCAGCTCACCGGCGGGTCGAGCACGACGTTCACCACCTACACCCCGATCCGGGTCGCGGCCGCGCTCGCGCAGGGCCAGCTGCTGAAGGCGGCGGCGGCGGAGATGGGCCAGGACGTCTCGGTCCTCACCAGCCGCGCGGGCCTGATCACCGGCGCCGGTGGCACGGTGCTGCCGTTCAGCGCGCTGGCGGAGAAGGCGGCGAGCCAGGTCACCCAGCAGGTCCAGGTGACGCTGAAGCCCAAGGAGAACTTCCGGATCATCGGGAAGCCGCAGAACAAGACCGACGCGCACGACATCGTCACAGGCAGGAAGGTCTTCGCCACCGACCTGCAGATCCCCGACGCGCTGCCCACCGTGATCTGCCGGGCCCCCGACCTCAACGGGTACCCGAAGCACGTCAACAACATCGACGAGGTCCGGTCGATGCCCGGCGTCACCGACGTCGCGATGATCGGCGACGGTGTCGCGGTCCGCGCGGCGACGTTCGGCCAGTGCATCGACGGCGTCAACGCGCTCGACGTGACGTGGGTCCGCGGCACCGTCGCGGGCGAGAACGACGAGTCGGTGCTGGCGAAGGTCAGGAAGGGCGAGCTGCCGCTGGCCGTGCCGGCGCTGGGCGGGGCCACCGTCGAGGGCGCGTTCACGTTCTACTTCCGCAGCAACAGCTCGCTGGAGACGAACTGCGCCATCGCGGACGTGCGCTCGAACCGGGCCGAGATCTGGGGCCCGATGAAGAACCCGATCGCGGCGCAGGCCGCGATCGCGAAGAAGATCGGGCTGCCGAGCAACTCGGTCACCGTGCACGTCACCGAGGGCGGCGGGTCGTTCGGCCGCAAGCTGTTCTTCGACGCCGCGCTCGAGGCGGCCGAGGTCTCCAAGAAGATGGGCAAGCCCGTCAAGCTCATGTGGACCCGCGCCGACGACTCCCGCCAGGGCCGCGTCCACCCGCTGTGCACCACCCGCGTGCGGGCCTCGGTGGCCGCCGACTCGGTACTCAGCTTCGAGCTGCGTCACACCAGCGTCGCCACCGAGATCAACCCGGGCCTCGGCGAGCCGATCACCGCGGCCGTGTTCAAGGCGCCGGTGCTGGGCAACCTGAGCCTCTCGGAGAGCATCTTCGAGCTCACCCAGCTGACGCCGTACAACTTCGGGGTGTCGACCCGGCTGCTCAACGAGGTCGACATGAGGTTCAACACCTGCAGCATGCGCAACATCTACTCGCCCGACGTGGCCACCGCCCGCGAGCTGATGGTCGACCAGATCGCCCGCAAGATGGGCAAGGACCCGTACGACTTCCGCTACGAGTTCCTGAAGAACGACCGCATGCGCGCGGTGCTCAAGAAGGTCGCCGACGAGGGCGGCTGGGGCAAGGACATGCCCGAGGGCACCGCCCAGGGACTCGGCCTGCACGTCGAGTACAAGGGTGTCGCGGCCTGCCTGGTGGAGATCGACTGCCGGCCCGAGACGGTGAACCGGCCGATCCGCCAGGGGGTCACCGGCCCGCGCGTGACCAAGGTGACCTACGCGGTGGACGTGGGCCTGGCGATCAACCCGCGCGGCATCGAGGCCCAGATGATGGGCGGCATCAACGACGCGCTGGCGATGACCCTGACCTCCAGCCTGCACCTCGACGACGGGCACTTCGTCGAGGCGAGCTGGGACAACTACTTCTACACGCGGCAGTGGAACACCCCGCCGGAGATGAACATCTTCGTCGTGGAGTCCTCGGCCGACGAGCCCGGCGGCGTCGGCGAGTTCGGTGTGGCGGCCACCTGCGGCGCCGTCGCCAACGCCTACGCGCGGGCCACCGGACGGGTCCCGGAGTACTTCCCGATCAACCACAAGGACCCGCTGCCGTTCACCCCCTACCCGACCTCGCCGCCGATCCCGCCGTCGCCGACCAACGGCCTCGAGACCACGTTCTGAGGAGTAGCGCGACATGCCTGCACAGACCTTCAAGCTCAACGGCAAGTCCGTCACGGTCGACACCGACGACGACGTCCGCCTGCTCTGGGTGATCCGGGATCTCCTCGGCGTCACCGGCCCCAAGTACGGCTGCGGCATCAACGTCTGCAAGGCCTGCACGAGCCACATCAACGGCAAGGCGTTCAACCCGTGCTCGGTGCCGGTCTCCGACATCAAGGCCGACGACGAGATCACCACGATCGAGGGCCTCGCCGACACCGTCGGCGCCGAGCTGCACCCCATGCAGCAGGCCTGGATCGACAAGGACGTCGCGCAGTGCGGCTACTGCCAGCCCGGCCAGGTGATGGCCGCAGTGGCCAAGGTCAAGCAGTGCCGTGCCGAGGGTCGCGAGGTCGACGACGCCGCGATCGAGGAACTGCGCAACATGTGCCGCTGCGGCACGTACAACCGGATCCGTGAGGCCATCAAGGCCGGCGCGGAGAAGATGTGACGCTCCCCCACCACGAAGGATGTCGACGATGAGTTCACGGATGCGCCGCTCGCTGATCGCGGGCGTGATCGGGGCCCTGCTGCTGGCCGGGGCGGGGATCGCCTTCGCCGACACCCAGAGCCCGTTGCAGGGGGTGGACGCGGGGCAGGCCACGGCCGGCACCGCCGTCTCGTCGCTGCTCGACGCCGTCAACGGCAACAACCGCCCCGACGGTGCCAACGGCCTGGAGAGCGAGTTCCCCCAGCCCGACCCCCGCTTCGTCGAGGGCCCGGCCGGCGGCCTGGTCAAGAACGGCCCGTTCCAGTAGGCCCATGATCACCAGAATCGGGACATGAGCTGCACATGTGCAGCTCATGTCCCTTTTCTGGTGATCAGGCCCTCGTCGAAGGGCGTGCCCTCAGGCACCGGGGGCGGAGATGTTGACCATCCAGGCGACGCCGAACTTGTCGGTGCACATCCCGAAGGAGTCGCCCCACGGCGCCTTCTCCAGTGGAACACCGACCGTGCCGCCGTCGACCAGCTTCTCGAAGTAGCCACGCAGCTCGGGCTCGTCGTCGCCGAACAGCGCGATGCTGCCGTTGACGCTCGGCTCCATGTACGACGGCGTGTCCGCGGCCATCAGCGTGAGTCCGGGTGCGACGTCCAGCTGCGAGTGCATGACCTTGCCCTGCTCGGACTCGTCGAGGCCCATGCCGCCGCTGTCGGCGAAGGTACTGAGCGTGAGCTCGCCGCCGAACACCGAGACGTAGAAGTCCATCACCTCACGGGTGCCGTCGCGGAAGTTCAGGTACGGGCTGAGCTTCGTGGCCATCACCACTCCTTTGTCAGGGGAGGGGCGATGCTAGCCGTACCGGCGTCTCAGTCCAGACCTGCGGAGAACGTGGAGTCGGTGTCGGCGCTGGAGTAGGAGCGGAAGGCGATGTGGGTGTCGGTGCGCTGCACCCCGTCGACCTTGCTTAGCCGGCCCGCGATGACGTCGGCGAGCTCCTCGTGCTGGGCCACCTTGACCACCGCGATCAGGTCGACGTCGCCGGCGCAGGAGTAGACCTCGCTGACGCCCTCGAGGTCGGCGATGGCCTGGGCGGTCTCCGGGATGCGGTCGGCGGCGGTGTGCACCATGACGATCGCGGTGATCACGTCGACTCCTCGGGGGTAGATCGGCTCGACTGGCGCGACCCTAGTCCACCTCCATCTCGACGGGCCGGGCCCGCGCCGCCCAGCCGGCCCACGATCCGGCACCGCGGGCGGGCTCGGCCCACGGCGGGTCGCTGTGCACGAGCCGCGTGCCGCCGCCCGAGAGCCAGCGGTGGAGCAGGCCGACCTCCTCGGCCGGCGCGCCCTGCAGGGGACCGGGCTCGGTAAGGATCGTCTGCGCCCCGAGGCGCAGGGCGTCGATCACGGGCATCGGCGCCACCCCGCGCCGGGCCACGCCCGCCGCGGCCAGCCGCCCGAACCGCACCACCGCCACCTCCCAGCCGCCCCGGCCGTCGGGGCGGGCGCCGACCAGCTCGGGCACCGCGGCCAGTGACGCCAGCCGCTGCGCCCGGCCCAGGGCCAGGACGAGCGCGGCCAGCCGGTCGCGGTGCTGCGCGGCCGTCTCGTAGCGCTGCTGGTCGGAGAACCCGTCGATCTCCGCGGCGAGGCGGCGCAGCGGCGCGTCGTCGGCCCCGGTGACGAGCGCGGCCGCGGCGGCGACGGCCGGGGCGTACTCGTCGACGCTCTGCAGTCCCGCGCACGGCGCCGCACAGCGGTTCATCTCGTGCAGCGCGCACGGGGCCGCCGACGCGCCGTGGGCCGGGATGCGCTGCGTGCAGGGCCGGACCGGCACCACGTCGAGCACCGTCTCCACGGCCGCGACCGCCGCCTGCCGCGAACGGAACGGCCCGAACGCGCCCTCGCGCGGTGTGGCCACCACGGAGAGCCGGGGAAACGCCTCCTTGGTCGGGGTGATCCACCACGCGCGGTGCGGCCGCCGCGATCGCCGGTTGTAGCGGGGCTGGTGGGCCGCGATGAGCCGCAGCTCGCGGACCGACGCCTCCAGCGCGTGCGCGCACACGACGGTGTCGACGCGTTCGGCCAGCGCCACCATGTCGCGCACCCGCCTGCGCCGCTCCCCGGCGGTGAAGTAGCTGCGCACCCGGCGGCGCAGGTCGCCGCTGGTGCCGACGTAGAGCACCTCGTCGCGCGGGCCGCGGAACAGGTAGACCCCGGGCGCCGACGGCACGTGCTCGGCCAGGCGCCGCTTCTGCCGCTGCCCCTGGGTGGGCCGGTGCGGCGCCGACTCCCGGGCCAGCCCGAGCAGCTCCTCCAGGCTCTGCACCCCGAGGTTGCCCACGCGCTCCAGGAGGTGGTGCAGCACCTCCACGGTGGCGCGGGCGTCCGACAGTGCGCGGTGGTTGGGCGTGGTGGCCGTGCCGAACAGCCGGGCCAGCGCCCCCAACCGGACGCTGGGCGCCTCGTCGCGGCTCAGCACCGCACGGGCCAGCCGGGCCGTGCAGAGCACCGGCGGCTTCGGCCACGGCTGCCCGTGCCGCTCGCAGGCCGCCCGCAGGAACCCCGCGTCGAACGGGGCGTTGTGGGCCACCAGCACCGAGCCGCGCAGGAACTCCAGGATCGTGGGCAGCACCTGGGGCAGCCGCGGCGCGTCGGCGATCATGGCCGTGGTGATGCCGGTGAGCGCCACGATGTGCGGCGGCACGCCCGTGCCCGGGTCGACCAGCGTGGCCAGCTCGGCCACCTGCTCACCGCCCCGTACCTTGACGGCCCCAACCTCCGTGATCGCGTCGGTGGAGGGGGCGCCGCCGGTGGTCTCCAGGTCGAGCACCACGAACGTGACCTCGCGCAGGGGCGTGCCCAGCTCGTCGAACGAGAGCTGCGGGGAGCGGGGAGCGACCACGCCCGGAAGCTAGCGGGAACCACCGACAGTCTCGGCGCAGTCGGACAGTCCGCCATCTCGTCACAGTGGGGCCGGACTGGTCTCGATCCGGCACTCCGCCGACGTGCCGCCTGTGCCGCGGCCGGATCGCGGATAACCTGGAGCGATGTCCGCGACGCCCGGCACCCCCGACGGGCCGCCCCCTGCGGACTGGGCCCGTCTCCCGGACGCCGTCCGCGCGCGGCTGGCCGAGATCGCGGCCACCGCGCTGGGGGAGATGCCCGTCACCGAGGTCCCGGTGCCGCTGCGGCGTTTCGCCCGGTTCGCCCCGGCCAAGCGCGCGAAGCTGGCCGGGCCGGCTCTCACGACCGAGCTCGCGTCCTCGTCGGTGTTCCGCTCGGCCGTCGTCGCCTGGTGGGAGGAGCACCGTACCGGCGAGCTCGTCCCGGCCGCCGACGACCCGCTCACCGCCGCCGCCGCCGCGATCCTGCTGGGTGACGCGTCCGCTCCGGAGGCCGTGGCCACCGCCGCGCGCCGGGGAGAGGTCGTCGAGCTGCGCGCGGAACGCGACGAGGCGCTCTCCCGGGTGGACAAGCTCACCGTCGAGCTCGAGCGGCTGCGCGGCGAGCTGACCGAGGCCCGCGGCCAGGCCCGCACGGCGGGCGAGCACCGCCACGTCGAGTACCAGCAGTTGCGGCGCCGGGTCTCCGAGCAGGGCGCCACCCTGCGGGCCGCCCTGGACGCCCGCACCACCGCGGAGCAGGCCCTTGAGGACGTGCGCCGCGACGCCGACGCCGAGCTGGCCGCCGCCCACGAGGAACGCGACCGCGAACGGGGGCGCGCCGAGGCCGAGCGACGCCGGGCCGACCGCGCCGCGGCCGAGGTGGCCGCGGCCCGCCAGGCCGCCCGCGAGGCCCGCCAGGCCGACGAGGTGCGCCTCGCGCTGCTCGTCGACACCCTCGGAGGCGCGGTGGCCGGCCTGCGCCGCGAGCTGGCGCTGGGGGGTGGCGGGCCGCGGCCAGGCGACCTCGTCGCGGGGGCGCAGCAGGGTCGGGGTGGTGCGGCCGTCGACAGCGTCTCGGGGCTCGACTCGCTGCTCTCGGTGCCCACGCTGCACCTCGTCGTGGACGGCTACAACGTCAGCAAGACCGCCTACCCGGAGCTCACCCTCGCCGACCAGCGCACCCGGCTCGTCGGCCAGCTCGCCGCGCTCGCCGCCCGCACGAGCATCGAGATCACGGTGGTGTTCGACGGGGCCGGCGTGGTGGTCGCGCCGATGCGCGGATCCCGCGGGCTACGCGTGCTGTTCAGCGACAAGGGCGTGCTCGCCGACGACGTCATCCGCACGCTCGTGGCCGCCGAGCCCCAGGGCCGGCCGGTGGCCGTGGCCACCTCCGACCGCGCCGTCGTCGAGTCCGTGCGCCGGCGCGGGGCCTACTCCGTGCCGTCGTCGGTGCTGGTCAAGCGGCTGGTGCGGCCCTAGGACGGCGCTGAAGAAGCCGGTTCTGTGGCTCGGCTTGAAGTTGGAGCGGACTGTGCGTGGCGCATGGGAACCGCGGTCGGGGGCCGGGTCGGTCGGGGTCGGGTCGGGCAGATGTGGCTGCCTCTCGCAGGT
>JBBRLM010000043.1:0-57710 GCA_038231335.1 Mycobacteriales bacterium | reverse complement strand
TGAGCCAGGATGGAAGGGCGGGCACGGAGCCTCCAACGATCACGAAGCGTAGACAACTTCATGATCGACAGGTCCGTGCCCGCTCCTTGTCCGCCACGCCCGGCCGCGACCAGGCTGTGATCATTCCGCGCGACCTCTTAGACTGCTAGTCGCGGTCGGTGATCGCAACAATCTGAGGAGTTGCCGATGCTGCACGACATCGTTCTTGTCAGCGGTGCGACCGGGTCGGTCGGACGGTGGGCAGGAGAGATCGGGTCCGCGGGAACCCTCGGCACGGCCTATCCCCAGGCCCCGATGGCCCCGATCGCCGAACACGACATCGCCGCCGTGGCCGTGGCCGCGCTCCTCGACGCCGGGGCGGTGCCGGCCACCGTGGAGATGACGGGACCGGAGTCGCTCTCGATCCGCGCCCGGGCGGCCACGACCGCCGAGGTCACCGGCCGGCCGGTCGAGGTCCTGGAGCTCACCCCCGAGCAGGCCCGCGATCAGATGGCCCAGGTCATCTCGGCCGATGCCGTCGACATCATCCTCGGCCACCTCGCCGAGGGGCTGAACGTGGCGGACATCCTCCCGGTGCCCGCATCGCTGCCGGGGCGCGCTCCGATGAGCTACCGGGACTGGGTCGACGAGCACCGGGCGGCGTTCGGCGGCGCGGATCGGGCCGAGCACCGGGTGTGATCTGCTCGGGCCCGTCGTGGCGCTCGTCGCCTGGGACACCGCACCGGGGCACGCCCGGCGGGGCCACCGGTCACTGGTTCTCAGCAGGCTCCACGCGGTAGCTGCTGCGGGCGTCGAGGGTGGCCTGCACCTGGGCCAGGAGTTCGTCGAGCAGGGCGGCCTGCGCGGCGGTGAGCCCGAGCGAGGCGGGCGCGTTGAACGCGAGCAGTCGCGGCCACGCCTGCTCCAGCAGGTCCCGGCCCGCCGCGGTCAGCGTGATCCCTGATCGCCGGCCCCGCCCACCCGGACCGTCACGGACCACCAGCCCGCGCTCGATCAACGTGCCCACCAGCGCCGCGATGCTCTACGGACGGACCAGCACCAGGCGGGCCAGCTCGGCCTGGGTCAGGCTCCGGTCCTCCTCGAGATAGAGCAGGACCCCGAACTGCGGTGGGGTGAGCCCGACCTCGAGGAACAACTCAGCGAAATGCCGCTCGGCGCTGCGGGCGGCCTTCACCATCGTCCACGCGGGTATCGAAGCATCCGGCATGATCGCAAAGTATCAGCTGAACTCATTCTTGTCGGCGATCGATGGGGTGATCGGCCAACGGGGGGGATCGTCCTGGTTCACCCTGGGGTGAGTCGTCCGCGAGCGACGCTGTCGGCGGAGTGGGCGGGGTCGCCGTTGTAGGGCTGGGCGGACACGTCGACGACGGGGTACGCGGTCAGGTCGAGCCCCGGGGGCAGGGTGAAGGTTCCGTGCGAGGCAGCGTCGAGCACGCCGACGGCGACCATCTTGCGGGTTGCCGTGTCGGCGACCCACACCTCCAGATACCGATCAGGGGCCGCGCCGCCGGTGAGCTCGACGCGAATCTGTCGCGAACCTGCGCTGGTGTCCACGATGGCGGTTCCGTGTGCGGTAGGCGACCCCAACGGGTCCAGAACGGCGGTGGCGATCACGGCGGGCCGGACCACGGCCGCGGGCCGCCCCACTGTCCAGGTGGTGATCGCTCCGGCGGCGAGTCCGAGTACGGCCGCCGCTGCGATCGCGACGAACCACCGCCCCCGCGGTGACCCGATCCCGGTGGCCGGGATCCCGGCCGGCGGGGTCCTGGTTGTCGGGATCGAGTGCGGAACGGTTGGGGGGCGTACCCACGAGCTCTCGAGCGGGTCGGATACGTCGCGTGGTCGCTCGTCGAGTTCGTCGAGGATCGATGCCCATACCCGGTCAGGCGCGGGCGGCTGCAGGTGGTCGGCGACAGTGAGGGTGCGGCCGAGCCGGACGGTGTCGGCCAGTGCGGCCAACTCGGCCTGGCAGGTCGCGCAGTCCTGGAGATGGGCCCGCTGGGCGTCACTGGCCGCGTGCTCACCCAACGCCGTCAGGGCGATGAACTCCGGGTCGCACCGCTCATCGGGGTGCGCCCGGCCGCGGCCGGTCGCTGGTACCGGGCGGTGGGGGTCAGAGGGCTGCTCCGGTGTGTTGGGACGCACCGCTGACCTCCAGACTGTGGCGCAGGCGGCTCAGGCTCCGCCGGATGTGACTCTTGACGGTGCCGAGCGGGAGCTGCAGGTGCGCCGCGATCTCGGTGTGGGTCAGTTCACGGTAGAACGCCAGTTCCATGATGTGCCGGGCGGGCTCCCCCAGCTGGGTCAGCTCCTCAGCGATCAGCATCCGGTCCAGGACGGCGTCGCTCTCGGCAGGCAGCGCCCGATCCAAGGAAGTAGGCATCCCGTTGGCGCGGATTCTCTCCTGCCGTTGCTGGGTGGCCCAGTGGTCGGCGATCCGATGGCGGGCGATCCCGACCAGCCATGCGGCGAGCGAGCCGGTCGCCGGGTCGAAGCGTTGGTGGGAGCGCCACGCGGCGACGAACACCTGTTGGGTGATGTCCTCGGCATAGCCGGGGTCACCGGTCGCGCGCAGCGCCAGCCCGTGAACCAGTCCCGACCAGCGCAGATAGACCTCGCGCAGAGAGTCCCTGTCCCCGTTGCGGAATCCGACCTCGAGCGTGAGCGCGGCCGCATCGGGATCCGCAACGGCGTCGGTCACGTCGTAGGACGCTAGGCGCAACCCTGTGGTGCGGCGAGTCGATCTCGCCGCGGTGCTGGCCCGCATCGAGATGATGGGCTGGGGCGTGGCGCCCTCGCGCGCAACGACGTCGGCGGGCACCGGCCGGTGGCCCGGGGAGCATGGTGACGCACCTGTCCCCGGGCCGGCGCTCACTTCGGACCAGCCGTCATCCCGGACCGGACCGGCCTTGGCGGGCGGCAGGATCTGGTGGTGGTCGGCATGCTCAGCCGGCGTCGTGGTGAGCGTGTGCCTTGTCGTGGCCGGCCGCTGGAACGACGCAGGCGTCTCCGAGGAAGGCACCGGTGAACGAGGGCGCCCCGAGAGCACCGGCCGCGGCTGCGGTGAGGGTCAACCCGGCCGGCGTACCGGCGCAGGCCGGGGCCTTCCCGTTGATCGGCTGAACCGGGCCGAGCTTGAAGACGTCGACCCGGCCCAGCCGCTTTCCGTTGGACCGGGTGAGGGCGCTGAGGAACCCGGTGCCCAGATTGACGTCGAACCGGGTGATCGACAGGGTGCCGCCCCCGACCGGGGTGAACCGCAGGCCACCGGAGTGTTCGATCACCTTGCCCTCGACCTCGATGATCGGGAACGACACCTGCGCCACGCCGCCGGGTGTGGCCAGTCGGCCCGGGGCGATGGGCGCGACCTTCAACGTGGTGACCAGTGTGGGCACCAGAGCAGGGTTCAACACGACGGTGGTCTGCCCGGCCGCCGGAGGGCGTGGGTAGTGGTGAGATCCGGTCGAGGCGCTGGCCGCCGGGGCGAGCAGGGCGGTCGTGACCATCGCGGCACCGGTACAGAGGGCCGCGGCGAGAACTCGGATGGGGCGCATGGGTCTCCTTCACACAGGACCACCCGCGGTCGCGGATGGCACCGACAACACCCCCACTTCTCTTCCAGGTCATCGAGCGGATGCAGCTACGGCCAACTCGGTGGCGGGCGAGTGGACCTCGCGGGTGAGCTGGGTATCGGTCTCGAGCCGGCGACGCGCGCTACACGGCGAACGGATCGCGGGGGGTCGACCGGGTGGTGACCAGCTGGGTCTCGGTGAACTCGTCGATACCCGGGGAGCCGCCGAACCGGCCCCAGCCGCTCTCGAGCGAGCCCCCGAAGGGCAGGTGGGGCTCGTCGTTCACCGGTTGGTCGTTGACGTGCACCATGCCGGCGTGGAGTTCGCGGGCCAGGTGCACCCCGGTCATCTCGTTCGCGGTCATGATGCCGGCCGACAGCGCCCACGGGGAGTCGTTCGCACGGGCCACCGCCGTGGCGGCGTCGGCGACGCGTTCGATGATGGCGACCGGCCCGAAGGTCTCCTCCTGGCTGAGCTCGCAGTCCGCCGGGACGTCGGTGAGAACGGTGGGGAGGTAGCAGGGCGGGACCTCGCGTGCACCGGTGAGCACCATCGCGCCCTGCTCGACCGCCTCGGCGACGCGCCGGGCGATCAGCCGCCGCGCCCATTCGTTGACCAGGGGCCCGACCGTGACTGCGGGGTCGCTGGGGTCGCCGACGGTCAGCCGCTCGGCCTCGGCGACGAACGCGGCGGTGAACCGGTCGGCCACCGGCTCCTCGACGTAGATCCGTCGGCAGCACATGCAGACCTGCCCCTGGTGGACGAAGGAGCCGTAGGCGGCGGACCGGGCGGCCGCCGGGATGTCGGCATCGGCGAGGACGATCAGCGGGTTGTGCCCGCTGAGCTGCAGCACCAGCGGCTTGAGGTGCCGTGCGGCGGACTCGGCGAGCCGCCGGCCGGTGGCGGTCGAGCCGGTGAAGTTCAGCCGCCGCACCTCGCGCGAGGACACCAGCGTCTCGGCGATGACGCCGGCCTCGCCCGGAGCGTGGGTGACGACGTTGAGCACCCCGGCCGGCAGGCCGGCGTTGGCGAAGATGTCGGCCAGGAGCACGCCGCCGCTCCACGGGGATTCCTCGGACGGCTTGAGCACGACGGTGTTGCCGGCGGCCATGGGGACCGCGACGGCCCGGGCCGAGAGCGTGACCGCCGCGTTCCACGGGGGGATGGCCCCGATGACGCCCACCGGGCGGCGCCGGATCAGCGCCGATGTGCCGGCCCGGTCCGACGGCGCGGTCTCGCCCGTGCCGCGGTAGGGGATCTGCGCGGCCTGGGTCAGCAGCGCGATCGTGAACCCGATCTGGACGTCGGCGAAGTGGGCACCGCACCCGGTCTCGGCCGCGAGCAGCTCCCGGATCTCGTCGGCCCGGCCCTCGACCTGGGCCGCGGCCCGCAGGAAGATCCGCTGCCGGTGGGCCGGGAGCATCGCCGCCCACTCGGGGAACGCCGCGGCCGCCGCGGCGATGGCGTCGCGGGTGTCGTCGGCGTCGCCCGCCGGCACGATGGCCACGACGCTGTCGTCCCAGGGGTTGTGGTCGGTGAAGGTCCGGCCGTTCTGCGCGCCGCACCAGGTGCCGTTGATCCACATGTCGAGGTGGGGGGCGGGTCTGCGGCGGGTCGGCACGGGATCACTCACGGAGGTCGGGGAACGGCTCGGGATGATCGCCCGAGGCGGCTCTGAGACGGTAGCCGACGGGCAGCAGCGGGCCGGGCAACCGGTCGGCCACGAGGCTCCACAGCCCGCGCGGGAGGAACAGCGCGAACAACACCGCGACGGCGCCCAACGCGATGAGGTACCAGGCTCCGAAGTCCGCGAACTGGTACTGGATGAGGAAGTAGATGATCGCGCCGAGGATCGGCCCCTCGAAGGTGCCCAGGCCCCCGACCAGCACCATGAAGATCATGAAGGCGGTGTACTGCACACCGAAGATCGACTGGGGCTGGATGAAGAGCGTGTTGGTCAACGTCAGCGCACCCGCGGCGCCACAGCCGAAGCCGGCGAGCACGAACAGCAGGAGCTTGATCGGGCGGACGCGCACCCCGACCGAGGCGGCCGCGTCCTCGTCGTCCCGGATGGCCTGCAACGCGGCCCCGGTCCGCCGGCGCAGGAGCACGACGACGGCGCCCAGCAGCAGCACGGCGAAGGCGAGGGCCAGCCAGTAGGTGTAGGCACGGCGACTGGCGGCGGCGAACACGTTGAGCCCACGCAACGAGACACCGGTCCCGCCACCCAGCCCCGTATCCAGTACGACGACCAGCGCCAGCGCCTCGGCCACCACCCACGTGCCGATGGAGAACTGGCCGCCCCGCAGGCGCAGCAGCAGCGGTGAGACCACCAGTGCGAGCAGCCCGGACGCGACGGCGGCGACCACGACGGCGAGGTAGGGCGGGATGCCGTGCTGCGTCAGGAAGATCACGGCGTAGGCGCCGAACCCGATGTAGGCCTGCTGCCCCACCGAGACCATTCCGCCGTACCCGGCCAGCGCGTTCCACATCACGGCGAGGATGAGCAGGATCAGGAACGACGTCATCTGCTGGATGACCGTCGGCACGAACAGGACCGGCACGAGCGCGAGCACCACCAGGAGCACCAGGTAGCCTGCCGATCCACCCCAGGACGTGCGGCTGGACCGCGTCACGGTGTAGCGGGTGGTGGTCATGCGCGCGTTCCGCCCATCGCGAGCGACCGGCCCCGCGGGGTGGCCAGGATGATCAGGAACACGAGGTGGCCGGCGAGGATGGAGAACTGCGGGTTGATCTCCGCGCCCAGGCTCTGCGAGACGCCCAGGACGATGCCGCCGACGAGGGTTCCCCACAGCGAGCCCAGTCCTCCGATCACGACGGCCTCGAAGGCGAAGATCAATTGGGTGGGGCCACTGGACGGGTCGAACGTGCCGCGCACGGCGAGGAACGCGCCCGCCACCGTGGCGGTGGCCACCGCTATCGCGGTGGCGCGGGCGTACACCGACGACGCCGGGATCCCGAGGAGCCCCGCGGTGTCGGCGTCCTGCGCGGTCGCGCGCATCTCCCGGCCGAAACCGCTGTGGCGCAGCATCAGCTGCAGTCCGCCGAGCACGACGACGGCCACGGCGAGCACGACCAGCCCGAGCACCGGGATGCTCAGCGCACCGGTGACGCGGCCGCTGGCCGTGGACAGGGCGCCGGCCTGCGGCCCGAGCGAGCGGACGTCCGGGGAGAACGCCTGCAGCAGCCCGTTCTGGATCACGATCGAGAGACCGAACGTGGCCAGCAACGGGATCAACGGGCCGGACCCGATGCTGCGGGTGAGCACCACCCGCTGCAGCAGGTACCCCAGGGCCAGCATCAGCACCAGCGCCGGGACGAGCGCGACGAACGGGTTGATCCCGAACGACGTCGTGATCGCCCAGACCACGTACGCGCCCAGTACCGCGAGGTCGCCGTGGGCGAGGTTGATGATGCGCATGACGCCGAACAGCAGCGACAGGCCGCAGGCGAACAGCGCGTACAGACCGCCCAGGAACACGCCCTGGACGATCGCGTTGACCCAGTTCACGGCAGCTCCGACGCAGTAGGAGATCGGTCCACCCCGAAGTAGGCGGCGGTGACCTGCTCGCGGCTCAGCTGCGCCGACGGGCCCTCGAGGACGATGCGGCCCTCCAGGACACACAGGACGCGGTCGGCCACCCGCATGGCCCGGCCGAGGTCCTGCTCGACCAGCACCAGCGTGGCCCCGGCGGCGGTGAGACCGGTGAGCGAGTCGTAGACCGCGTCCACCGCCACCGGCGACAGCCCGAGCGACACCTCGTCCACCAGCAGCAGCGACGGGTTGGTCATCAGCGCGCGGGCGATGGCGGCGGCCTGCTGCTGCCCACCCGAGAGGCTGCCCGCGCTGCGGGACCGCAGCGGCGCCAGCATCGGGAACGCGTCCAGGACGGTGCCCACATCCCAGGTGCCGGGCCGGGCCCGGCGGCCCGCCACCCGCAGGTTCTCCTCGACGGTGAGGTCGGCGAACAGCCGGCGGCCCTCGGGAACCAGCGCGATGCCGCGCCGGACACGCTGGTGCGCGGCCATCGCCGTGACGTCCGTGCCGCAGAAGACCACCGTGCCGCTGCTCGCCGGATGGGCCCCGGCCAGCGTGCGCAGCAGCGTCGACTTGCCGGCCCCGTTCGCCCCGATCAGCGCGACGGTCTCCCCCTCCGCGACGTGCAGCCCGACGTCGCGCACCGCGTGCAGCAACCCGTGGAACGCGTTGAGCCCGTCGACCTCCAGCACGGCGCTCACGTCGCGGCCCGGCCCAGATAGGCATCGACGACGGTGGCGTCGGCGAGCACGGCGCGGGGCTCGCCGTCGGCGATGACGCGGCCGCCGTCCATGCAGACGAGCCGGTCGACGACCTTGAGCAGGACGTGCACGATGTGCTCGATCCAGACGATCGCCACGCCCCGTTCCCGGACGCCGAGGATGGTGTCCACCAGCTCGAGCGCCTCCGCGTCGGTCAGGCCGCCGCCGATCTCGTCGAGCAGCAGGACCCGCGGACCGGTCGCGAGCGACCGGGCGAGCTCGAGCCGTTTGCGGTGGAGCAGCCCGAGGCTCTCGGCCCGGCGGTTGGCCAGCCCGACCAGACCGCAGACCTCCAGCACGTCGACGGCCCGGGCGTAGGTGTCGGCGGGGTTGAGCCCTCCCCCGGCCGCGGCTCCGACCACCACGTTCTCCAGCACCGTCATCCCGCCGAACGGGCGCGGCACCTGGAAGGCGCGGCCGATGCCGCGGCGGCAGCGGATCTCGGGCCGGGCGCTCGTGACGTCGCGCCCCAGCAGCTCGATGCGGCCTCCCGACGCGGGGGTCGACCCGGAGAGCACGCTCAGCAGCGTGGTCTTGCCGGCCCCGTTCGGCCCGACGATGCCGACGGCCTCGCCCTCCCCGACCGCGAAGTCGACGGCGTCGAGCACCGTGAGGCTGCCGTAGCGCTTGGTCAGCCCGGTACCCACCAGGAGCCCGGTCACAGGCTGCCGAACGGCTTGAGCGACGCGGCGACAGGCACGTTGGGGTCCGAGGAGTTCTCGCACAGCACGAACTCCAGCGGGTCCTTGCCGCCGGTGGACCGCACCCACTGCCCGCCGATGATCGGGGTGGCCACCACGTTGCCGTTGGGCCCCCTGCCCCACACGAGCCGGCCCACGGACGTCTGGACGTCCAGCTTCCCGATCGCCTCGGCGACGGCGTCCTTCGACGTGGGGTCCGCCGCCGCCTTCAGCGCCCCGGCGGCGGCGTCGAACAGGGCGAGCGTGGCACCCAGCTGCTGGGTCCACTGCTTGCCGCTCGCCTGCTGGTAGCCGGTGGCGAGATCCGCCGAGCTGATGTTCGTCAGCGACGAGGTGTAGGGGTAGGTGGGAGTCCAGTAGGCCCCGCCGGCCAGCCCCACTCCCAGGTTGCCCAGCGCCTCCACCTGCGACGGGAAGAGGCCGGTCTTGGCGGCCTGGGCGATCAGCGGCTTGTAGCCCTGCTGGGCGGCCTGCTGCCAGAACGTCGCGAAGTCCGACGGAATCGGGAAGGTGTTGAAGATCTGGGCGTCGGCGGATTTGAACTGGGCGATCTGCGACGAGTAGTCGTTGGTGCCGTCGGTGTAGGCGCCCGGGTCCACGATCTTGTATCCCTTGGCGGTGAGCATCGGACCGAGCGCGGCCCGGATGGCGTTGCCGTCGGAGTCGTTGGGCCACATGACGCCGGTCTGCTTGTTCGTCGTCACCTGCGGCCACATCGTGGTGTAGGCGTTCGCGAACTGCTGGACCCCGAAGCAGAAGTGGTAGGTGTACTTGTAGGCCTTGGCGTCGGTCGGTTTGGCACCGCGCCCGAGGTACCACGCCTCCCAGGGCACCACCGTCGAGATGCACGGCACGCCCGCCGCCTCGCACGCGTCCGACACCGGGTTGACCGTCTCGGGCGTCGAGGTCGTGAGCATGAGGTCGACCCCGTCACCGGTGATCAGATCGTTGGCGACCTGGCTCGAGCGCTGCGGGTTCGACTGGCCGTCCTTGTCGACGATCTCCACGCTGTAGGACGTGCCGCCGATCGTGAGCCCCGACGCGAACGCCTTGCGGGCGAGGTCGAGCACGTAGCCGTCCGGTTCACCGAACCCGGCCGCCGGCCCGGTCCGCGGGCTGACGAACCCGATCTTCAGTGCCTTGGACCCGGTCCCGCCGGCCGGACCGGAGCTGGCCGCACACCCGCTGAGCAGCGGGCTCGCCACGGTCAGGCCGGCACCGAGGAGCCCGGCCGTACGGAACAGACCGCGGCGGTTGACGGTGCGGCCCAGCAGTCTGTCGAGCGGTTGATCCACGTCGTCGCCTCCACCGTTGGATGAGTGGACGCAACGTAGGAACGCCCGGTGTGGTCGTCAACACGGTGTTCTACTCTCTCGAACATGAAACCCACGGAGTCGAACGATGACGCCACATCCGCCATCGCCGCGTCGTCGCCGCGCGGGTTCTCGCAGTCTCTCGAGCGCGGACTGGCGATCCTCGGGACCTTCACCGGGCGCAGCGCCACGCTCGGCATCGCGGACATCGCGCGCGAGGTGGGCCTGACCAAGAGCACCACCCACCGCTACGTCAACACGCTCGCGACCCTGGGCTACCTGCAGCAGGAGCAGGAGACCCGCAAGTACCGGCTGGGGGCGAAGTCGGTGGAGATCGGGTTCGCCGCGCTCAACTCGATCGAGATCACCCGCGTGGCGGCCGGCGCGATGCAGCGCCTCGCCGACGAGACCGGGTTCACCGTGAGCATGGCGGTGCTCGACGGAGCCGACGTCGTCTACGTCGAACGGCGCCGCAGCGGGCGCCATCTCGACCTGAACCTGCAGGTCGGGTCCCGGCTGCCGGCCTACTGCACCGCGCTGGGCAAAGTACTGCTCGCCGCCGAGGAGCCCGCGCGCCTGCGGATCCTGCTCGACGGCGTGGACCTCGCGCGCCGCGCCCCCAACACCATCACCGCCCGCGAACACCTGATGGCGGCACTCAACCGGGTGCGACGGGGCGCGGTGGCCGTCAACGACGAGGAGCTGACCCAGGGCCTGCGCTCGATCGCCGTCCCGGTGCGCGACCGGGGCGGCCACGTGACCGCCGCGGTGAACATCGCCGTGCACACCACCGGCTGGAACGCCTCGATCGACGCCGTCGTACGACGGCTGGAGATGCCGCTGCGCCGGACCGCCGCGGAGATCTCCACCCGACTGGGATACCGGGAACCCACCCGCTAGCCGTTCGGCTGGCCCGAACTCTGGTTCCATCGGTCCGAACACTCTGTTGTCGGTTCTCCCGACGGCTCCTACCGTGCCCGATCACCCAACCCGGCAAAGGAGCTCCGCGTGTTCCTCGATCAGCAGACATGGCAGGACAGGATCTTCGTCAACGGCGGCTGGGTGACCGCGTCGCGGACCGCACCCGTTGTCGAACCAGCCACCGGCACCGAGCTCGGCCGGATCGGGATCGCCACCCCCGAGGACGTCGACATCGCGGCCCGCGGCGCCGCCGAGGCCCAGCATGCGTGGGCCCGCACCCCGCACACCCAGCGGGCCACGGTCCTGCGCCGGGCCGCCGCACTGTGGGTGGAGCACGCGACCGAGATCGCCGACTGGAACGTCCGCGAGGTCGGTGCGGTGCCCGCGATGGCCGGGTTCGCCGCGCACGTCGCCGAACAGGAGTGCTACGAGGCCGCCGCTCTGCCGGGCCGCGCGTACGGCGAACTGCTGCCCAGCGAGGAACCGCGGCTGTCGATGGCCCAGCGGGTGCCCGCCGGGGTCGTGGGGGTGATCTCTCCGTTCAACGTGCCGATCATCCTCGGCATCCGGTCGGTCGCGCCCGCGCTGGCCCTGGGCAACGCCGTGCTGCTCAAGCCCGACCCGCGCACCGCCGTCACCGGCGGGGTGACGATGGCGCGCGTCTTCGAGGAGGCAGGCCTGCCCCCGGGGCTGCTCCAGGTGCTTCCCGGCGGCGCCGACGTGGGCGAGGCGATCGTCACCCACGGGCTCGTCCGGATCATCTCGTTCACCGGGTCCACCGGCGCGGGCCGCCGCGTCGGCGAGCTCGCCGGGCGCCACCTCAAGCGCGCCCATCTGGAGCTCGGCGGCAACTCGGCACTCGTGGTCCTCGACGACGCCGACCCGGCCGAGGCCGCCAACCTCGCCGCCTTCGGATCCTTCTTCCACCAGGGCCAGATCTGCATGACCACCGGCCGGCACCTCGTCGCCGACCATCTGTACGACGAGGTCGTCGAACGGCTCGCGGCCAAGGCCACCGCGTTGACGGTCGGCAACCCGGCCACCGACCCGGTGGCGCTTGGACCCGTGATCGACACGGGCCAGCGCGACAAGATCGACGCCGTGGTCCGCAAGAGTGTCGAGGCCGGCGCGACCGTGGTCAGCGGCGGCACCTACGACGGGCTGTTCTACCGGCCGACGGTCCTGGCCGGCGTCACCGCGGACACACCGGCGTTCACCGAGGAGATCTTCGGCCCGGTCGCCCCCGTCGCCCGCTTCCACGACCTCGACGAACTCGTCGCGCTGGCCACAGCCAGCCCGTACGGGTTGTCGCTCGGCATCGTCACCCGCGACGTCATGGCCGGTCTCGAACTCGCCGATGCCATCCCCACCGGCATCGTGCACATCAACGACCAGACCGTCAGCGACGAGGCCAACAGCCCGTTCGGCGGCGTGGCCGCCTCGGGCACCGGCTCCCGGTTCGGAGGCGCGGCGGCGAACATCGAGGCCTTCACCGAGACGCGTTGGGTCACCGCGCGCCGCACCCCTCCCACCTACCCCTTCTGAGACCGTGCAGATCGTCGCCGTACCCACCTGACGGCGGCGCGCGTCATCGATTCGGATGCAGGATGACCTTGACCGCGCTCGGGTCGCGACGGCTCGCCGTGAGGGAGTCCTCCGTCGCGGCCAGGTCGTAGTGGCCGGTGATGAGCCGCTCCAGGTCGATCCGGCCCGCCTGCACCAGTGCGATCGCGGTGGGCCAGGTGTTCGCGTAGCGGAACGTGCCGGTCACCTCCAGCTCGCGCTCCTGCACGACCGCGAGCGGCAGCGGGACCTCGTCGCCCCCCATCCCGACCAGGACCGCCCGGCCACTGCGGCCGAGCGCCCGGATGCCCTCCCCGATGACCGGCGGGAAGCCGGAGCATTCCAGCAGCACGTCGGCGGGTTCGATGCCGAGCACCGAACCGGACCGGGCGTCGACGATCTCGGTGGCGCCCAGCGACCGGGCCAGCTCCAGGCGGGCCGGGTTGACGTCCGACACCACCACCGACGTGGCTCCGAACGCGAGCGCGGACTGGAGCGCGACGAGTCCGATCGGGCCCGCGCCCGTCACCAGCACCCGCGACCCGGGCCCGACGTGCCCGCGCCGGCACGCCCACACCCCCACCGACAGCGGTTCCAGGAGCGCCGCCACGTCGTCGCTCATCGCGTCGGGCACGGGATGGGCGAACGCGTGGTGCACCACCACCTGCTCGGCGAAAGCACCGTCGATCGGCGGGGTGGCGAAGAACCGCATGTCCGGACAGAGGTTGTAGCGCCCCGCCAGGCACTGGGGGCAGCTCAGGTCGGGCACGCCGGGCTCCACCGACACGCGCTGCCCTACCCTCAGGCCGGGAACACCCGGCCCGATCGCCGTGATCACGCCGGCCGCCTCGTGGCCGAGCACCAGCGGCTCGTCCACCACGAAACGGCCGATGCGGCCGTGCTCGTAGTAGTGCACGTCCGAGCCGCAGACCCCGACCGACGTCACGTCGACCAGCACCTCGCCCGGACCGGGCCGCGGGGCCGGGCGCTCCACGAGCTCGACCTGCCCGGCCCCGTGCAGTACCGAAGCACGCATCAGGGCGTGACCTGGATCTTCCGGCCGATGCCCTTGCGGAACTGCTCCAGCGCCGCCGGGTACTGCTCCAGCGGCAGCCGGTCGCTGATCATCACCTCGGGCCTGAGCGCGCCCTCGGCGAAGAGCTGGGCGGCCCGTTCGTAGCTGTGCAGCACCGCCATCGACCCGACGATCCGGATCTCCTTGTTGTAGATCCGGTACGGCGAGAACGACGCCTTCGCGCCCTCCGCCGACACCCCGAACTGCTGGAACGTGCCGCCCGGAGCCACCCGCTCCAGGCCGTCCTCGATCGCGGCCACCACACCCGTGCAGTCGATGACGTTCTCCCAGCCACGCGGCCGGTCGAGCTCGTCGGCGCTGGTCACGGTGGCCGTGCAGCCCAGCTCCTTGGCCGTCTCCAGCCGGGCGGGGTTGAGGTCCACCATGCTGACGCTGCCGGCGCCCGCCCGCTTGGCCAGCTCCATCATCATCAGGCCCATGGTGCCCGCGCCGTAGATCAGGTAGTTGTCCGCGAGCCGCGGCGCGAGCACGTCGAAGCCCCGCACGGCACACGAGAGCGGCTCGATCAGCGCCGCGTCCGCCGTGGACACGCTCTCGGGCAGCCGAACGCAGTTGGCCACCGGGGCCACCGCGAACTCCGCCGCCCCGCCCTGCACGCTGACCCCGATCGCAGCCCAGCGCTCGCACAGGTTCCCACGGCCGAGCCGGCAGTAGTGGCACTCGTGGCAGTACAGCGACGGGTCGACGGCCACCTGGTCGCCGACCCGCAGCTCGGTGACGTCCACCCCGAGCGCCACGACCTCACCGGCGAACTCGTGGCCCGGCACGATCGGCAGCGTCGGGGCGAACTCGCCCTCCGCGATGTGCAGGTCGGTGCCGCAGATGCCGCACCCGGCCACCTTGACCACGACCTCGCGCGCACCGGGTGTCGGGTCCGGAACCGTCTCGACGGTCACCGAATCGGCACTGATCACAGCAGCTCTCACTTCACAGCTCCCAGAGAAAGTCCTTGTACCAGCTTGTCCTGCGCCGCGAACCCGGCGATGAGCACCGGGAGCGACACGACCATGGCGGCCGCGCACACCTTGGCCAGGAACAGTCCCTGGCTGGTGACGAAGCTGGTGAGGAACACCGGTGCCGTCTCCGCCACCGTCGCGGTGAGCACCCGGGCGAACAGCAGTTCGTTCCAGCTGAAGATGAAGCAGATCAGCGACGTGGCCGCGATACCCGGCAGGATGATCGGCATCACGATCGTGCGCAGCGTCCGGATCAGCCCCGCCCCGTCCACCGCCGCCGCCTCGAGGATCTCCCGCGGCACCTCGGCCAGGAACGACCGCATCATCCACACGGCGATCGGCAGGTTCATCGAGGTGTACAGGATGACCAGCAGGTAGATGTTGTCGAGTAGCCCGAGGTTCTGCGCGATCAGGTAGATCGGCAGCAGCCCGGCCACCACCGGCAGCATCTTGGTGGACAGGAAGAAGAACATCACGTCGGTCCACTTGCGCACCGGGCGGATCGACAACGCGTAGGCGGCCGGGATCGCGAGGATCAGCACCAGTACCGTCGAGAGGATGCTCGCCGTGGCCGAGTTGATCAGCGGCGGCCACGGGCTGGCCCCGGTGGCCGCGCCGAAGAAGTTGGCGTACCCGTCGAAGGTCAGCGGTGCGAGGAACGACGGCGGGTTCGTGGCCACCGCCGGTTCGCTGTGTAGCGAGGTGAGCAGCATGTAGACCACCGGGATCACGAAGATGATCCCGACGACCCACGCCGCGACCCCGAGTGCCATGTTCCCGACGTTGCGCCGCGGCGGCCTCGTGGTGACCGCGGGCCGTGCACGGGCCCCGGCCTCGAGTGTGGCGGTCATCGGTTCTCCTCCCGGAACAGCGACGACACGGTGCGCAGCGCGAACGTGGCGATGACGATCGTCCCGATGACGACCACCACACCGGCCGCCGACGCCTTCCCGTAGTCGTGGGCGTTGTAGAAGATCTGGTAGATCACGTACGGCAGGTTCGCGGTGCCGAGACCTCCGGAGGTGATCGTGAAGACCGCGTCGAAGTTCTGCACGATGTAGATCGACCCGAGCAGGCCACCGAGCTCCAGGTACTGGCGCAGGTGCGGGAAGGTCATGTAACGGAACACCTGCCACGACGAGCAGCCGTCGATCCGGGCCGCCTCGGTCACGTCGAGCGGGCGGCCCTGCAGGCCGGCCAGGATGATCAACATCATGAACGGGGTCCATTGCCACACCAGGGCCGTGACCACCGCGGTGAGCGGGAACTGCGAGATCCAGTCCGGCTGCGGCGCGTTCGCTCCGAAGATCCCGCGCAACAGCCCGTTGAACAGCCCGTAGGTGGGGTTGTACAGCGCGTGCTTCCACAACAGCGCCGCCGCCACCGGCACGACCAGGAACGGTGTGATCATCATCGTGCGGACGATGCCGCGGCCGAGGAACGCCCGATCCAGCAGAATTGCGATGAGCGTCCCCAGCAGCAGGCTCACCAGCACGACCGACACGGTCAGCCCGATCGTCGTGAAGATCGCCGATCGGGTATCGGCGTCGCCCAGCACGGCCCCGAAATTGCCGAAGCCGGCGAACCCGATCGCGTCGGGGTAGTAAGCGTTCCAGTTCATGAACGAGACGATCAACGTGCCCACGAAGGGCAGCTGGGTCACCACGATCATGAAGATCAGGGCCGGGAGCAGCGGAGCGCGGCGCGCCCAGTCCCCGGCGCGCCGCATGGCGCCGTTCGTGCCTCCCCCGCCCGACGCAGGGGCGGATGCCCCTGCGCCGGTGCGGGGCTCCACTGCAGTACTCATCGCGCCCCACCCAACCGACACATCTAGCCCTGCCCCTGGTACTTCTTGGCGACGATCTCGGCCGAGGCCTGCCCCTTGTTCAGGGCGTCGGCCACGGTGGTCTGCCCGGCGATGGCCGCGCTGATGTCCTGCGACACCTTCGTCCCGAGGTCGGGGAACTCCGCGATGTCCACGAACTGGATGCCCGGGGCCGGACGCGGCTGGACGCCGGGGTTGTTCGGGTCGGCCGCCTCGATCGCGGCTTTCGTCGGGGCGGCGAAGGCCGCGGCCGCGGCGGTGTACTGCGGGTTGTCGTAGGTCGAGGTGCGCTTGCCGTCCGGCACCTTGGACCAGCCCAGCTGCTGGCCCACGAGGTTCTCGTAGCCCTTGCCCGATGCCCACGAGATGAACTTCCAGGCCGCGTCCTGCTTCTTGCTGGCCTGCTGGATGCCCCAGGCCCACGTGTAGAGCCATCCGGCGCTCTGGGTCTTCACCACCGGGGCGGGCACGTAGCCGATCTTGCCTTTGACCGGGGAGTTGGACGCCTCGAGCGAACCGGCTGCCGAGGTGGCGTCGTACCACATCGCGACGTTGCCCTGCTGCAGGTCGTTGAGGCACTCGGTGAACCCGGCCTGCGGTGCGCCGGCCTCACCGTGCGCCTTCACGAGATCGACGTAGAACTGGGTGGCCTGGGTGAACCCCGGCTGGTTGACCCCCGGCGTCCAGTCCTTGTTGAACCAGGTCCCGCCGAACGTGTTGACCACCGTGGTCAGCGGCGCGAACACTTCCCCCCAGCCGGGCTGTCCGCGCAGGCAGATGCCCTTCATGTTGGGCTGCGCACCGTCGGCCTTGGCCGCGAGGTCGGCGACCTGCTGCCAGGTCGGCTTCGCCGGCATCGTGAGGCCCTTGGCCACGAACACGTCCTTGCGGTACATCAGGAACGACGACTCGCCGTAGAACGGCTCGCCGTAGATCTTACCGTCGGCGCCGGTCAGCGCGGTGGTCATCGGCTTGAGGATGTCGGCCTGATCGAACGCCGGGTCGCCTGCGATCGAACCGTCCAGTGGGGCAAGCCACTTGTTCTTGGCGTAGATCGGGATCTCGAAGTTGCTCAGCGTGGCCACGTCGTACTGGCCGGCCTGACTGGAGAACTCCTGGCTCGCCTTGTCCCGCAGATCGTTCTCGGGCAGCACCGTGAAGTTCACCGTGATCCCGGTCTGCTTGGTGAAGTTGTCGGCCGTCAGCTTCTGCAGGTCCACCATCTGCGGGTTGTTCACCATCAGCACCGAGATGCTGTTGGCTCCTCCCCCGCCGCCACCGGCTCCGCCGCCCGCGCCCGCGCAACCCGCGCTGGCCAGCATCGCCGCACACGCGAGCACGAGCCCACGCCTACCCCACCGCTTCATTGCGCCTCCAGGAAACCTGGCTCTGCTCATATGAGCAGGGCTCTGATCACGCGATCAGCTTGTGGCATGGGTCACGTAGAGTCAATGGCCTATGCAAGAATGAAACCCAAGCCGCTCAGATGAGCAGACGGAGGTGTGCCGTGGTCTCGGCGAACGAAACGGCACGAGGGCCGGCCAAGCTGGTACTGACCGCATCAGTGGCCCGGCGGTACTACCTCGACGGACGCTCCAAGATCGAGATTGCCGAGGAGTTCGCACTGAGCCGCTTCAAGGTCGCCCGCCTGCTCGACGACGCCCGCAGCAGCGGTCTGGTCCGCATCGAGATCAGCCACCCGGGCTCGGTCGACGTCGAGCTCTCCGCACGGCTGATGGAGACTCTCGGCCTGACCCACTGCGTGGTCACCGACACGCCCGAGGACCACCCCGCCTCGTTGCGTGAGCACCTGGGCGTCGCCGCGGCCGGGCTGCTCTCCGAGATCGTCACGCCGGATGACGTGCTCGGCCTGTCGTGGGCCCGCTCGGTCAGCGCGATGGCCACCGCGCTGCACGAGCTCGCGACCGTGCCCGTCGTCCAGCTCACCGGAGCACTGGCCCGTCCCGGCGTGGACGACAGTTCGATCGAGTTGGTGCGCGAGGTCGCGCGCGTCTCCGGAGGACCCGCATACTTCTTCTATGCCCCGATGGCTGTGCCGGACGCCGCCACCGCGCGCGCGCTGCGCCAGCAGCCCGAGGTGGCCCGCGCCTTCTCCCTCATCGGTTCCGTGACGAAGGCGGTCGCCGGCGTCGGCGCGTGGGCAGCCGAGCAGTCGACACTGTTCGACGCCACCGGTGAGACCGAGCGCGAACAGCTCGCGCAGCTCGGGGTGTGCGCCGACGTCTCGGGGGCGCTGATCGACGCCCGCGGGAAGCCGATCATCGCCGACCTGACCGAGCGGATGATCGGCATCACCGCCGCGCAGATGCAGGCGATACCGGAAGTGGTCGGCATCGTCTACGGCCTGGCGAAGGTGCACGCGGTACTCGCCGCCGTGCACGGCGGGCTGGTGAACAGCCTCGTCACCCACACCGCACTCGCCAACGCGCTCATCGAGGCCGCCGGACCGCGGGAGGTCATCGGGTGAGCGTCGAGATCCCCCTGGTGGGCGGCACCGCCAACCGCGGCCGCGTGCACCGCGTCGGTGACACCGTCCGACGACCGCTACGACCCACGACGCCCGCCGTTCACGCGTTGCTCCGTCACCTCGAACACGTCGGCTTCGACGGCGCCCCGCGAGTACTCGGCTTCGACGACGACGGACGTGAGGTCCTCACCTACATACCCGGCCAGGCCGTGACCGCGCCTGCTCCGCTGTGGGGTCTCACCGACGCCGCTCTCCGCAGCGTCGGGCGTTTGCTGCGCCGTTTCCACGACGCCGTCAGGGACTTCGATCCGACCCCTTTCACCTGGTCGCAGGCGCCCTCGCCCCCGTTCAACGGCGGGGGCATCACCCACAACGACCCCAACCTCGACAATGTGGTCTTCCGGCAGGGTGTCGCGGTAGCCCTGATCGACTTCGACCTGGCTGCCCCGGGCCACCCCGTGTGGGACGTCGCAGGCGCCGCGCGGTTCTGGGCCCCGCTCCGAGGGGACACCGACATCGCCGACACCCGACGACGCCGCCAGCTCGACCGACTGCACATCCTCGTCGAGGCCTACGGCCTCGATCCGCACAACCGGAAACTGGTCGGCGACGCCATCATCGGCCACCATGAATGGATGTTCGCGCTCGTCGCGGACGGAGCCCGCAACGGCATACCCGGCTTCGCCGAATACTGGACACCGGACACCCAACAACGCGCCGAGCGGACCCGATTGTGGCTCGACGACTCGACTCCGCGAATCGAGGCGGCCCTGCGCCGATCAGACTGAACGAGAGGAGGTCGTTCGCGCGTGGTCAGCAGGGGCGGGACGGGGCGATCCGGTCCTCGCGCCGGGAACAGATCAGCGGTCGCAGCGACGTGTCGAGCAGCCGCTCGGCCGCGGCGGTCGCCGGGCCGCGCAGGCCCAGCACCACGGCAGCGGCCACAGCCGCCCCGAACAGCAGGCCCACCGCCACGTCGCTCGGATAGTGCACACCGACGTACACCCGCGAGAACGCAAGGAGCAGCGCGAGCACCGCAGCCACCACACCCGACCTCCGCCACAGGATCCACAGACCGGCCACGAGCGCACCGGCGATGACAGCGTGGTCGCTGGGCATGGAGTAGTCCGCGCTGCACGGCAGCAGCGCCTGCGCGTCCGGCATCGCGGCGCACGGCCGGGGCCGCCCGATCACGGTCGAGACCACGTTCTGGTTGACCAGCACCGCCACGACGGCGGCCACACCGGTGAGAACCGCGACCGCCACCTGAGCGGTGGCATCGGGTCGGGCGCGGGCCCGCAGCCAGCCGACCACGAGGAGCAGTGCGATCAGCACCGGGCCGGCCCACAGCGCGTAGACACTGAGCACCCCGTGCAACGCCGGGGTGGCCCGCGCCCAGTTGTTGACACCGAGATACCAGGCGGAATCAAGCGACATTCGTGCAGATCTCATCTCGGGGTCACGGCGACTCAGTCTTCACACGAACGGTAGGCGCGGGCGGGTGAGGGGACCGGATCGCCGTGGCAAACGGCCAGCAAGAACCCCTCGACGACGCGTCGTCGTCGCTCTGGACCGTGACCCGTTCACCGCCCCGTCGCGAGCAGGGGGAAGTGGCACGCGGCCAGGCGACCGGGCGCGACCGCCACGAGAGGCGGCCGCTCCACCCGGCAGCGGTCCGCCGCGTACGGGCAGCGCGGGTGGAAGGGGCAGCCCGTGGGCTTGTGCACCGGGTTCGGTACGTCCCCGGTGAGCACGATTCGCTCGCGCGGCAGTTCCACGGAGCCGTCGTCGATCTCGGGGGCCGCCGAGAGCAGGGCCTCGGTGTAGGGGTGGGCCGGGGCGTCGTAGAGCGGGTCGGCGTCGGCCACCTCCACGATCTCCCCGAGATACATCACGGCGATCCGGTCGCTGACGTGCCGAACCACCCCGAGGTCGTGGGCGATGAAGACATAGGTCAGGCCCAGCTCGTCCTGCAGATCGGCGAACAGGTTCAGCACCTGGGCCTGGATGGAGACGTCGAGGGCGCTCACAGGCTCGTCGGCCACGATCAGCATCGGGTCCATCGCGAGCGCCCTGGCGATGCCGATCCGCTGGCGCTGGCCCCCGGAGAACTCGTGCGGGTACCTGTCGACGTGGTCGGGGCGCAGCCCCACCAGCTCCAGCAGCTCGCCCACCCGGGACCGCACCCCGCCCGGGGTCAGGCCGCCGCGAATCTGCAACGGCTCCGCCACGACGTCGCCGATGCGGCGCCGCGGGTTGAGCGAGGAGTAGGGGTCCTGGAACACCAGCTGCACGTCGCGGCGCACAGGGCGCAGCGCCCGGCGGGACAGCCGGGTGATGTCACGCCCGGCGAGCTCGACGCGGCCCGAGGTCAGCTCGGTCAGACGCACCAGACAGCGGCCCAGGGTGGACTTGCCGCAGCCGGATTCGCCGACCACGCCCAGGGTCTCGCCGCGCCGCACCTCCAGCGACACCCCGTCCACCGCATGCACCACCGGCCGCCCCGCGCCCCGGCGGATCTGCGGCCCGCCGACCGGGAAGTGCTTGACCACGTCCGTGGCCTGCAGCAACAGCTCGCCGCGTGCGACCCGCTCGGCCGCCCGCGGGGTCACGACGCCGCCTCCGCGCCGGCCCGGAGCTGCGCCCGTCCGTCGCGGGGCAGCCAGCACGCGTCGGCGTGGACGTCCCCCTGCAACGGCGGCTGCTCGGAGCAGGCGTCGTGGCGGTGGGCGCAGCGGGGAGCGAAGGCGCAGCCGACGGGGGCGGTGAGCGCGGACGCGGGCGAGCCCGGGATGGCGGCCAGCCGGCGCACCCGCGGCGCCCGGGCGCGGGGCACCGAGCCGAGCAGACCCCACGTGTAGGGGTGCTGCGGACGGCGGAACACCTCTGTCCGCGGCCCCTGCTCGACGGCACGGCCCGCGTACATGACCAGGACGCGGTCGGCGAGCTGGCTCACCACACCCATGTCGTGGGTGATCAGGATGATCGACGAGCCGTGGTCGCGGCGCAGCCGCCGCAGCAGGTCGAGCACCTGCGCCTGCGTCGTGACGTCCAGCGCGGTGGTCGGCTCGTCGGCGATGAGCAGGGCCGGGTTGTTGGCCAGGCCCATGGCGATGACGGCCCGCTGCCGCATGCCGCCGGAGAACTGGTGGGGGTAGGCGTCCACCCGGCTGGCCGGATCGGGGATGCCAACCTCGGCGAGCAGCTCCACCGCGCGGGCGCGGGCCGCGGCCTTCGTCATCGCCGAGTGCGCGCGCAGCTGCTCGGCGATGTGCCAGCCCACCGTGTACACCGGCGTGAGCGACGTCATCGGATTCTGGAAGATCATCGCGATGTCGCGGCCGCGCAGTGTCCGCAGCTCGTCGTCTCCCATCCCCACCAGGTCGCGGCCGCGGAAGAGCGCCCGGCCGGACACCGTGCAGTTGGGGTCGCGGATCAGGCCGAGCATGCTCGTCATCGAGACGCTCTTGCCGGAGCCGGACTCCCCCACCACGCCGAGCACCTCGCCTGCGCCGAGGGTGAACGACAGCCCGTCCACCGCGTGCGCGACACCGTGGCGACCGCGGAAGTCCACACGCAGGTCGGTGACCTCGAGAAGCGGCTCAGGCACGGCTCACCCGCGGGTCGAGCCGGGCGTAGCCGATGTCGACGACGGCGTTGGCGAGCACCACGAAGAACGCCGCGTACAGCACGGTGCCGAGGATGACCGGCAGGTCCAGGTTCTCCAGCGCGGTGTAGGTCAGCCGCCCCACCCCCGGCAGCCCGAACACCACCTCGGTGAGCAGCGCCGAGCCACCGACCAGCGCGCCGAAGTCGAGACCGAACAGCGAGACGACGGGGATCAGCGAGCAGCGCAGGGCGTGCCGGATCAGGATCCGCCGCTCGGACACCCCCTTGGCCCGCGCCGTCCGCACGTAGTCCTCGTCGAGGGCGGTGAGCATCTCCGAGCGCACCACCCTGGCGTAGATCCCGGCGTAGAGCGTGGCGAGGGTCAGCCACGGGAACAGCAGGTGCAACGCCCATTGCCCCGGGTCCTCGGTGAGCGGCACGTAGCCCAGCGGCGGCACCCACGCGAAGACGTTCCCGTGCAGCCGGCTCTGGGTCAGCAGGTTCACGACCTCGCCCAGCCAGTACACCGGCGTGGACACCCCGATGACACCGAGCAGAACGATGAACGGGTCCACGGCACGACCGCGCCACGCCGCGGCGGCGGTGCCCATCCCGATGCCGACGACCATCCAGATCACGGCCGCACCGAGCACCAGCGAGAGCGTCACCGGCACGGCCTGGGCGATCTGCGGGATGACGCGCACGCCGCGGTTGACGAACGAGGTCAGGTCCCGGTCGACGAACAGGTGCCGCATCATCAGCACATAGCGCAGAGGCAACGGCTGGTCGAGGCCGAACTCCGCCCGGACCTGCGCGAGGGTCGCCTGGTCGGCGTTGCGCCCGGCGATCCGTGCGGCCGGATCCACGCCGGGTGTTGCGAAGAAGATCAGGAAGACCAGGATGCTGATGCTGACCAGTACGAACACCGCCGCGCCGATGCGCCGCGCCGTGAAGCGGAGCATCAGGCCGTCCCACGCAGGCGGGCGCGTGGGTCCAGCGCGTCGCGGATGCCATCGCCGAAAATGTTCAGCGCGACGGCGGTCAGCGCGATCGCGATGCCGGGGGCGATGCTGACCGCCGGGCGGGTGTAGAGCAGGCCAAGGCCGTCGTTGATGATCGTCCCCCAGCTGGCCTGCGGGGGCTGGACGCCGACCGACAGGAAGCTCAGCGCCGACTCGGTGAGCATGGCGAGCGCCGTCATCAGAGGGAGGAACACCACCACGGTGGGCAGCACGTTCGGAAGGACGTCACGCCGCATGATCCGCAGGTCCGATGCGCCCACCCCGACGGCGGCCGCGACGAACTCCTTCTCCTTGAGCGCGAGCACCTGACCGCGCAGCGGCCGCGCCACGTAGGGCACGTAGACCAGGGCGATGATGAGGACCGGCAGCCACAGGCTGCCCGCCCCGATCGTCACCGGGCCGATGGTGACGCCCTCGGTGAGCAGCACCACCGACAGGCAGATGGCCAGCAGGTACACCGGGAACGCCCACAGCACGTCCAGAACCCGGGCGAGCACGGCGTCCAGCACTCCGCCGAAGTAGCCGGCGAGTACCCCGACGACCGTGGCCGCCACGCAGCACAGCAGCGCCGCCGCGAACCCGATGAGCAGGCTGTCGCGACCGCCGTAGAGCAGCCGGGCCATGACGTCGCGACCCTGGTTGTCCGACCCGAGGAAGTAGTGCGCCGGGTCCCAGGTCGGGCCGATGGGCGTCACCCCGAGGCCGAGGCCGGTGTCGCTGGCCGCGAGCACCGGTACCGTCGCACCGCCGACGACCGTGGTGCCGGAGATGTTGGACGCGAACGGGTCGGTGTGCGCCACCGCGCTCGCATACAGCGGCGCGAGCAGGCACGCGAGCACCACCACGACCAGCACCAGCAGCGACGCCATCGCACCGGTGTTGCGCCGGAGCTGCGCCAGGCCCAGCCGCCACGGCCCCTGGGAGCGCAGCGGGACGGTCACTTCGTCCACAACTGGCTCACCAGCATGTAGAACTGCTTGCTGAACTGGTAGTTCCCGACCCGCGACGACACCAGGTCGACGATCTTCGGGGTGAACAGCGGGGCGATCGGCGCCTGCGCCATCACCGCCTTGTCCACCTGCGCCCACTTGGCGTTGGCCGCCGCGGGGTCGGTGCGCTCGGTGAGCAGCGCGTCCTGCATCTGCGCGTCGACGGTCTTGTCGCAGAACCCGGCGATGTTGATGCTGGAGTCGCTGCCCGGGGTGAAGGAGGCGCAGGAGGCCAGCACGTTGAGGAAGTCCGAGGCCGCCGGGTAGTCCTGGTACCACGACGTCAGGCTGATCTGGACCTTGTTGCTGGTGTTCTGGATGTACGTGAACTGGATGTTCGCCGAGATCGGCTTGAGCGTCGCCTTGTAGCCCAGCTGGGTGAGCAGGCTCTGCAGGTACTCCCCGATCGACTTGTTCACCTCGTCGTCCTGGGTGACGATGCCGACCTCCATCCCGGCGGTGCCCGACTCCTGGATCAGCTGCTTGGCCTTGGCCAGGTCCGGGGCGGTCCAGGTCGTGCCGCCGCCCGCGGTGTACTGGCAGTCGTCGACGTGCCCGGGGAAGTTCGGGGGCAGGAACGTGCACACCGGCGCGGCGAGGTTGGTGCCGCCGTAGAGCTTCACGGCGGCGGCCCGGTCCACGGCGAAGTTGATCGCCTGCCGGACCTTGACGTTGTCGAACGGCGCCAGGCGGGTGTTCATGGCGAGGTAGAACATGGCCGTCAGCGGGTTGACGTGGACCTGCTTCGCGTATGTCGTCCCGATCTCGTTGAGCCGGTCGGCGGGCGGCGGGTCGAAGACCCAGTCGGCCTGGTTGTTCTCCACCGCGGTCACTGCGGCCTCCACCGTCAGCCCGAAGCTCTCGGTGATGGTGTCGGAGTAGCCCTGCGGCTGCGCGTCGTGGGACCACTCGGTGTAGTGGGGGTTGCGGACGAGCTTGAGGGCCGTGTTGGGGTCGTAGGAGCCCACCGAGTAGGGACCGGTGGTGGGCAGCGGGGCGTTGCCGGCGTCCTTGGCCGGGGAGCCCGCCGGCAGGATCGACGCGTGCGGCACGGCGAGCTTGTAAGGCAGTTCCGGGTCGGCCGCCACCAGGTGGATCACGATCTTGCCGGACGCCTTGTCGACGACCACTCCTGTGGACAGGTCGCAGGCGGTGGGCGTGGCGAGGCACGCCGCAGCGCCGACGATCCCGTTGTAGAACGTGCCCGCCGTAGGGCTGGACACCGTGAAGATCCGCTTGAACGATGCCGCCACGTCGTCGACGGTGACGTCGGCGCCGTTGGAGAACTTCACGCCCTTGCGCAGCGTGAAGGTGTAGGTCTTCCCGTCGTCGGTGACGGTGGGCAGCGCCTCCGCGAGGTCGGGGACGACGGTGAACGAGTCCTGGCCGTCGACCTTCTTGAAGGCCAGCAGTCCGTCGTACAAGGCCTGGTAGAGCTGCCAGTACTGCAGCGTGTAGTTCACCTGCGGGTCCAGGGTGCCGGCCGCCGACTTGGCCAGCAGCTTGAGGTCACCGCCCTGGTGCTGCGGCTGGAAGGCAACCGAGCCGGTGGCTCCCGTCGCGGTGTCGGCGCCGGAGCCCGACGAGCAACCGGTGGTGACGGCCAGGCAGAGCGCTGCGGCGACGGCGACAGCGCGCAGCCGCCGGGGAATGGGTCCGGTCACGGCGGGGCCTCTCCAGGGTCGGGTCATCGGGTGGGATCGCACGTGGCAAGGAAGTCCCCGACCACCTGCAGGTAGCGCTCGGGCTCCTCGACGTGCGGGAGGTGGCTGGACTCCTCGAACAGCACCCACCGGACGTCGGGGACGGCGTCGGCGAACGGTCGCACGCAGGCCTCGGTGGCCTCGTCGAACCGGCCGCTGACCAGCAGCGTCGGGACGGCGATCGCGGGCAGGCGGTCGATGACCGACCAGTCCTTCATCGTCCCGACGACGTGGAACTCACTCGGACCGTTCATCGTGTGGTAAACGGTCGGGTCCTCGGCGAGCAGCGCGAAGCTCTCGGCGACCTCCGGCGGGTTCGGGACGACCCGGCAGACGTGCCGGTCGTAGAACACTGCCTCGGCCGCGGCGTACTCCGGTGAGTCCGTCGTACCGGCCGCCTCGTGCTCCAGAAGAACGGCCTGCACCGGCGCCGGCAGATCGGCCCGCAGCCGGTTCGCCTCCGCCAGCCACAGCTCCATCGACGCCGGCGAGTTCGCGATGACCAGGGCTTTCAGGCCCGCCGGCCGGCGGACGGCGTGCTCGGCGGCGAGCATCCCGCCCCACGACTGCCCCAGAACGGCGTAGGAGTCGGCGATCCCGAGCCCGGCCAGCACGGCGTCGAGCTCGTCGAGGAACAGCGGCACGGCCCAGAACGACGGGTCGGCGTCGGGCAGGTGGGTCGAGTTGCCGCAGCCGATCTGGTCGTAGTGGACGACGGCGCGACCGCCCGCGGCCAGGTTGGCGATCTGCAGCACGTAGTTGTGGGGGACGCCGGGACCGCCGTGCAGGACCACGAGCGGCAGGAGCCCGGCCGCCCGGGTGGCGTCGAGGTCGCCGGTGACCCGGAACCAGGTCTCGCCGCCCGCGGTCGCGATGGTGCCGACACGGTCGCCCGGGGGTATCCCCACGTCGTCCTCCTGGAGGTCACTGATGGTCGGGCCGCACCCGACTGCGGCAGACAGTGACATTTAAATGGACCCCCGACCAGACCTAATGCGTAACGGTCGGGTTTCCAGGACCCGCGAACGCTGACCGATCGGGCAGGGTGGACCCCATGACCCCCGACGCGCATCCGGGCGCCGGAGTGGAGGACACGCCCGGCGGTCTGGGCCCCCTGCACGTGCCCAGCGTGGTCGACGAAGTAGTGGATCGGCTGCTCACCGCGATCGCGCTCGGCGAGTTCGTCCCCGGGGAGCGGTTGCCCGCCGAGCGGGAGATGGCGCGACTGCTGCGGGTCAGCCGCAACACCGTGCGCGAGGCCTTCGGCCGGATGCGCGACGCCGAGATCGTCGAGGTGCGGCGCGGGCGGACCGGCGGCGCGTACGTGCAGGAGAGCTGGAACCACGCCTCGGCCGCTGCGGTGCGGCGCATCCTGGTCCCGCGGCGCTCCGAGCTCGAGGAGCTGTGCGACCTGCGCTGCCGCTACGAGGAGCTCGTGGCACGCACGGCCGCCGAGCGGCACACCCGCGGCGAGGGTGCGGAGCTGCGCAGGCTGGTGGGGGCGTACGGGGACGCCGGCACCCCGCAGGGGCAGCACGCTGCTGACATCGCGTTGCACGAGGCGGTGCTCCGGGCCACGCACAACCCGCAGATCGCCCTGCTGAGCCACGAACTGCTGGCCAAGGTGTCGCTCGGCCTGCCCATCGAGCCCTACGAGCGGCGCAACCACCTCCGAGCGGCCCGCGAGCACGCCACCCTCGTGGAGGCGGTCGTCGAGCGACGGGTCGAGGACGCAGGGCGGCTGGCCCGCGAGCACTTCACCATGTCCACCCGCACCCTGCGTGCAGTCCTCGAGCGCGGTGCGGCAGAGACGGACGAAGGGTGAGACCGGCAGCACGATCGTGAACCGACGCTCCAGCCGATGGGGTCAGATCGCGCGGGCCGCCGCTACCCGTCGGTGGTGGCCGCGCGCCAGGCGTCGACACGTTCCTCGGCGCGACGCAGGCCGCGGGTGGCCGCGACGCCGATCTCCTGATCGGGGGTCGCAGCCTTTCGGGTGACGGCGCGCTCGGCCTCGGCGAGCTCTCGTGCGGCCGCCGCCCCGTCGGCGTCCGGAAACGCCTCCGCCAGCTCCCGGATCGCGTGCTCATCCGACGCCGGCCTGTCGTCGCGTGTCGACCTATCCATACGTCGATCTTCGACCCGTGCGGGAGATCTCGCGAGTCGAGCTCGGCCCACGGTCGTGCGAACCTGTCGATCATGACCGGCGGCCGGCACCGCTGCTGTCAGGTGATGAGCAGCACCGCGAACGTCGACGCGGCGAGCGAGCCACGGACTCCTTCCAGCCGGCGCCCGCGCGCGGCCCGTCGACGTTCACGTGTGGCGCCGGTGTCAGCCGACGCGGCCAGGCACCGGCGCCGACCGCGGTTCGACGTAGAGGTGGGCCGGCACGACCAGGGCCATGTAGAGCACGAGGAGCCGGCCCTCGACGGCACCGGCGAACAGGCCGAGCAGGAGCGGGACCACGATGCCGGTGATGACCCGAGGACGTCGAGTCGTCGGATCAGGGCCAGCGCGTCACCGGTGTCCCGCGAGACCTGTCACCCTGGCTGCGCCAGTCGAGCGCGACGCAGCGACAGCGGTCGCGCACCGCGGTGATCTGCGGGTCGAACAGGGTGGCCGTCACAGCTTGAGGTTCCGCAGGGTGACCAGTGCTGTGGCGCACAGGGTCTCCGCGTTGCCGTCGCGGGTGAACACGTCGGCCGCGGCGACGGTCGTGGTCCGGCCGTGGTGGAGAACCCGGCCCCGGGCGACGACCTCGCCCTTCGCGGGGGCCACGATCTTGACCGTGTAGTCGACGGTCATGTTCACCCAGCCGACCGGCAGCAGGGTGCCGGCAGCGGAACCCCCGGCGAAGTCGGCGAGCGAGCCGAGCACGCCGCCCTGCACGAACCCGCCGTGCTGGGTCAGCTCGGGGCGCGCCGGCTGGACGATGTCGACCTCGCCGGGGGCGACCCGGTCGAACCGGAACCCCAGGTGCCCGGCGGCAGGCATGCTCAGCACCGCGCCTGTCACCACGGCGGCGTAGTCGGGGTGGGGGGCGGTCCAGTCACTCATGCGTCCACCGTTTCTGCGTACTCGCCGTCGAGATAGCGGTTCCGGATGGCGGCCCGCATGATCTTGCCGCTGCTGGTCATCGGCAGCCGGCCGAACGAGGTGAGCACCACCTCGCCCGTCGTTCCGTGTTCGGCCACCACGGCCGCGCGCACGCTCGCCACCACGTCGCTCGCGGCCGGGGCGTCGTCCATGGTGTCGCGGTGCTCGCGCCGCACCTCCGCGACGACGACGAGCCGCTCGCCGTCGGGTGCGGGTACGGCGAACGCGGCGCACGTGCGCAGTGCGGGGTGCGCGGCGGTGGCGGTGTGCTCGATGTCGTGCGGGTAGTGGTTGCGACCACGTACGATCACCAGGTCCTTCAGGCGCCCGGCGACGTACAGCTCGCCGTCGACAAGGACCCCGAGGTCCCCGGTGCGCAGGTGGGGGCGGCCGTCGAGCTCCGCCCGGAACGTCTCCGCTGTGGCCTCGGGACGGCGCCAGTAGCCCTGCGCCACATGATCGCCGGCCACCCAGATCTCGCCGACCTCGCCCGGAGCGCACGGCCGCCGCGTCTGCGGGTCGATGATCCGGACCGCACCGGGCCCCGCCGGCACGCCGGAGCCGGCCAGCTCCCGGCCGGTGGCCGCCGCCGTCGTGGTGCGCGGGCCGCGCAGCTTCCCGGTGCCGCTGACCAGCAGCGTCGCCTCGGCGAGGCCGTAGCAGGGGTGCAGCGCGGCCGGGTCGAACCCGACCGGGGCGAACGTCTCGGCGAAGCGGCGCAGGGTGTCGGGCCGCACCGGCTCGGCGCCGTCGAACGCGACCTTCCAGCTGGACAGGTCCACGTCCGGCACACCGGAGCGGGCGGCCGCGGCCACGCAGGCGTCGAAGGCGAAGTTCGGGCCGCCGCTGGTGTGGGCGCGGTAGCGCGATATCGCGCCGAGCCACAGCAACGGGCGGCGGGCGAACGCCATCGCCGAGAACTGGACGCTGGTGGCGCCCACCCACAGCGGCTGCAGCACGTTGCCGATCAGGCCCTGGTCGTGGAAGAACGGGGCCCAGCCGACGACGGTGGAGTCACGGTCGTGACCGAACGTGCGGCGGATCATGTCCTGGTTGGCGGCGAGGTTGCCGTGGCTCACCATCACGCCCTTCGGCGTGGACGTCGAGCCGGAGGTGTACTGCAGGAAGGCCAGGCCGTCACCCGTGACGGGGCGCGGCTCCCCCGCGGACCGGGCCAGGTCGTCCACCGTCATCCACTGCACGCCGGGGGCGAGTGGCTCCACCGCAGGACGAACGTGGTCCAGCATCGCCGTCACGGTGAGCACCGCCGCCGGCTCGCAGTCGGCCACGATCGCGCGGGTGGCTTCCTGCACGCGGTTGCGGCGCGGCGGGTTCACCGGCACCGCCACCACCTGCGCGTACAGGCAGCCCAGGAAGGCCACGACGAACTCGGGGCCCTGACCGAACACCAGCAGCGCACGATCACCGGGCGCGCAGACCTCGGCCAGCTGCTCCGCCACTGCGCAGGCCCGTGCGTGCAACTCGCCGTAGGTCAGGCAGGTGCGCTCGGCGCCGTTCTCGTCGAGGAAGAGGTAGGCCGTGCGGTCGGGCTCGTCGGCGGCGCGGCGGGCCAGGACTCCGGGGATCGACTCGGGGATCACGCGCGCCCCCACGTCACGGGCAGGCGGGTCAGCCCACGGACGATCTGGCTGTGGGTCTGCCACTCCGGAGGCTCGCCGCGCAGCCGCAGCGGTCGGGAGGCCAGCCTCTCGAGGACGACCTGAGCCTGCAGCTGGGCGAGCTGCCCGCCGAGGCAACCGTGCAGGCCGTCCCCGAGGGCCACGTGCCCGGTGGTGTCGCGGGTGACGTCGAACGCGTCGGGGTCGGCGAACACGGCAGGGTCGCGGTTCGCGGCGGCCAGGCACAGCAGGATCTGGTCGCCTGCGGCGATGGCCCGCCCGCCGATCTCCCCGTCGCGGGTGGCGAGGCGCTTGGTCATCTGCAGCGGGCTGTCGAAGCGCAGGGTCTCGCGGACCGCGGCGCCCGCGAGCTCGGGCCGCCCCCGCAGCAGGTCGGCCTGCTCGGGGTAGCGCAGCAGCGCGAGCAGGGCGTTGCCGATGAGCGACGTGGTGGTCTCGTGGCCGGCCACGAAGGACATGATCGCTACGAAGGCGACCTCCTCGTCGGCGAGCCGGTCTCCCCCGCCGGTCCCCGCCGCGGCGAGCCGACTGATCAGGTCGTCCCCCGGGTGTGCGCGCCGGTGCGCGATCACGGGCTCCAGCGCCACCACGAAGTCGTCCACCACCTGCGTCACGCGAGCGACGTCATTGCGCTTCATCAGGCCCGGCTCCAGGAGGAAACGGATGTCGTGGGTCCACGCGGCGACCCGGCCGGCCACGTCCATGGGCAGGTCCATCCACGCGCAGAGGACCCGGACCGGCAACGGGTCCGCGAGATCGGCGATCATGTCGCCGCAGGCGCGACCGAGCAGGTCGTCGGTGATGCGCTCCACCATCGGTCGGAGATCCACCACTCCGGTGAACGCGCGGTTGACCAGCCCCCGCAGGCGCGCGTGCTCGGGATTGTCGGTGAACACGAGCGACGTCCGGCCCAGCCGCACGATCCGCGTGCCGGGATCCAGCCGCCGTTCCACCTGCGCCGGGATGAGCCCGGCGCTGAACGTGCGGCCGCGCAGCACCTCCCGCACGTCGGCGTGGCGGGTGAGCACCCACATGCCCAGTGTGCGGTGCACCGGATCGGCGTCGCGGAGCCGGTGGTAGAGCGGGTACGGGTCGCGCCGGAACCCGGCGTCGAACGGGTTGAACCGGACGCGTGTCGCGGTCACCGGAAGAACCCGTCGCGGTAGGGCGTCATGACCAGCCTCAGCAGCCCGATCTTGTTCATGCGGAACCCGAGCGCCGAGAGCTTCAGGTAGCGCTCGTAGCGGGCCACGACGTCGGCCCCGACCAGGTCGACGGCCTCCGCGCGCCGGGCGCGCAGCCGCCGCGCCCACTGCTCGCACGTCCAGGCGTAGTCCAGCCGTCCGTTGTGCATGCGCCGGATCTCGAAGACCCCCTCCGCGGCGGTGGTGATCTCCGCGAGCGTGGGCAGGTCGGCGTGCGGGAAGATCTCCTGCTGCATGAACCCGCTGGCGTCGTCGCGGGACATGTTGGCGTAGGCGATGGTCTGCAGCGACAGTGCGCCGCCGGGGGCCAGCCAGTCCCGGCAGCGGACGAAGAACTCCCGGTAGCGGCCCGTCTTCTCGTCGACGCTGTCGGCGGGCCGCGCGAAGTGCTCGAAGGCTCCGATCGAGACGATCCCGTCGTAGTGACCCTCGGGCTCGTGCTCGCGCCAGTCCTGGACGTGGACCTCGACGCCCGGATACGCGCGCTCCGCGACGAACGCCGCCTGCTCCTCGCTGAGCGTCAGTCCGACCGACCGCGGGACGCGGTGGGTCAGCGCGAGCCGTTCCAGGATCGAGCCCCAGCCGCACCCGATGTCCAGCACGGCGGATGCGTTGCGGGCGTCGATCGCGTCGAGGTGGAAGGCGAGCTTGCGTTCCTGCGCCGACTCCAGGATGTCGTCGACGCCGTCGCGCAGGGCGCAGGAGTACGTCCGCGTGTCGTCGAGCCACAGGTCGTAGAAGGCGTTGCCGACGTCGTAGTGGTGCCGGACGGCCTCGGCCGCCCGGGCGAGGTCGGTCACGCCGCCCGGACCGCGATCTGCGCGTGGACATGCTCGGCCACGGCGTCGAGTGTCGGGTTGGCGAACAGCTCCTCCGGCTCCAGGTCCACGCCGTAGCGCTCCTCCACCTCCATGAGCAGCGAGACCGCGAGCGCGGAGTCGACGCCGAGCCGGTCGAAGTCCTCGGCCGCGTCGATCGTGTCGGCGGGGACCTGCAGCAGGTCGGCGACGTACTCGCGGCACCAGCCGGCGATCTCGTCCTTCGTGGCGTTCACGGGGTGACTCCTTCTCAGACCGAAACGGGGGTACGACGGCGCGCGGCGATGCGCTCGGGGGTCGGGGTCTTCAGGTCCCAGGCGAGACCACACGCGGCGAGCCCGCGGATGAGCCAGAAACCGGGGTCGAGGCGGTACCAGTCGAGGCCGAACGAGGGCGAATCCGGGAACGCGTGGTGGTTGTTGTGCCACGACTCGCCCAGGCTGATCAGCGCGAACACGCCACCGTTGCGGCTGTTCTCGCGCGACTCGTACGGGCGGGTGCCGAACATGTGCAGGAAGGAGTTGATCGCCCAGACGATGTGCTCGAGCACGAACATCCGCACCAGCCCGCCCCACAGCAGGCCGCTGACCGCGCCCGTCCAGCTCATCGAGACCAGCCCACCGATCACGGCCGGGACCAGCAGGCCGACGACCACCCACGTGTAGTACCGGCGCGCGACGCGCACGACGGCACGGTTGCGCAGCAGGTCCGGCGCGTAGTGGACGATGTTCGGGTAGTCGTGGCGGCGCATCCAGAGGAAGTGGGAGTGCGCGAGGCCCCGGATGCGGCCCACGAACCCGTCGCCGTCGAGGTTGGGCGAGTGCGGGTCGCCCTCGCGGTCGCTGCACTCGTGATGGCGCCGGTGCAGCGCCACCCAGGACACGACGCCGCCCTGCCCGGCCATGGAGCCGAGGACCGCGAGCGCCGTGGTCACGGCCGGGCCTGCCTTGAACGTGCGGTGGGTGAACAGCCGGTGGTAGCCGACGGTCACGCCCAGGCCGGTCAGCAACCACATCGCCACCAGCAGCACGAGCTCGGTGACGCCGAACGGGTGCACGGTGAGGAAGGCGAAGGCCGCGACCGTCCCGGCGATCGGCAGGACGTCGAACAGCAGGAAGTGGCGACGCTGCAGCCGGTGCAGGTACGGGCTGCTCATCACCTTGCGGCGCGGGCTGTCGTCAGCGGTCATGACGATGATGGTGGTCGGCCCGGCTGAACCGGGGGTGTCCGCAGGACGGCACGAGGGAGGACAGTGTGCGAAGTCAGTTGTGAAATCCAACTGACTGCCTTACGTTGCGGCGCATGGAAGCCGACGGCGGATCGCCGCGACGGTGGTGGGGACTCGTGATCATCTGCCTCGGCATGATGATGACCTTCCTGACCATCACCCAGACCCTGGCCACGATCACGGCCGCGCAACGCGACCTGCACGCCTCCGCGGCGGACGCCGTCTGGATGGGCAGCATCTACACGGCCGTGGTCGCGGCTCTCGTGCTCACGGCCGGGACGGTGGGCGACATCCTCGGCCGCCGCCTGGTGTTCCTGCTCGGGGCCGTCGTCATGGCCGCGGGCAGTGCCGTGATCCTGTTCGGCACGACCACCACGGTGGTGATCGTCGGCCAGGGCGTGATGGGCATCGGCGGGGCGATGATCCTGCCCAACAGCCTGGCGCTCGCCACCGGCCTGTTCGCCGATCCGCACGAGCGCACCACCGCGGTGAGCATCTGGGCCGCGGTGTCGGGCGTCGGCCTGGCCCTGGGGCCGATCGTCGGCGGCGTGTTGCTGCTGTCGTACTCCTGGCACAGCGTGTTCGCGATCAACATCGTGCTGGCCGTGGTGGTGGTCTTCCTCACGCTGGGGCTGGTCGACGAGCGCCGGGCGCCCGGCCGCCGGCTCGACGTGCCCGGTCTGGTGCTCGGGATCGTCGCGATCGGGGCCCTGAGCTACGCGGTGATCGAGGGCGGCAACGTCGGCTTCGGCGCGGCACAGATCATCGTGGCCTTCTGCGTGGCCGGGGTGGCGGTCGTCGCGTTCGTCCTGGCCGAGCACCACAGCTCCGCACCCATGCTGCACCTGGGCCTGTTCCGGAACCTCTCGTTCGTGGCGGCCAACCTCGTCGGGTTCCTCGGCCAGTTCACGTTCGTCGGTCTGTCGTTCGTCCTGGTGCTCTACTTCGAGCAGGTCAACGCCTACACGACGCTCTCGGCCGGCACCCGGATGCTCGCGCTGACCGCCACCTACGTCGTGGTCAGCGCGTTCGCCTCGCGCATCGTGCGGTGGCTCGGCTTCCGCTGGCCGATGGTGGTGGGCCTCGTCGCGACCGGCGCCGGCGCCCTGCTGCTGCTCACGATCGGCCCGACCACGCAGTTCTGGGTCGTGGCGCTCATCCTCGTGCTGGTGGCGGTCGGCAGCGGGCTGATCCTCACGCCGAGCACGGCGCTCGCCGTCATCTCCGTACCCCACACGGAGGTCGGGACGGCGAGCGGCAGCGTCACCATGTTCCGCCAGATCGGCGGCGCGCTCGGCGCGAGCCTGCTGGGCACGCTGCTCACCACGGGCCTGTTCGACGCACTGCCGGGGGCGCTGGTCGCCCGGGGCGTCCCCGCGGCGGGTGCCGCCCGGCTCAGCGAGGGCGCGGCCGACGGCGGCTCGCTGTCGGATCTGCCCGCCGCGGTGGTGCGGCCGTTCGTCGCGGCGTTCGGGGAGTCGTTCACCGACGCGTTCCACACGGCGGTGCTGGTGCCCGCGATCGCTGCACTGGTGTGCGCGGTGCTGGCCGGCATCCTCGTCCGCCCGGCCCCGAAGCCCGCCACGGCGACCGTGCCGCCCCCGGTCCGGCCGGCTCCCGAGGCACTGTCCTACGTGCCCGAAGCCCCGATCGAGATCGCTCCGATGTCGGTGGGCGGCCGGCTCTCGCGCGACGACGGCGCGCCGGTGACCGGCGGGGTCCTCACCCTGATCGACGCGCTGGGGGTCTGCGCGGGACGCGGCACCGTCGACCACGACGGCCGCTACCACCTCGACCGGCCCCGCGGCGGCGGGATGTACATGCTGGTGGCCGCGGCGCCCGGGCACATCCCGCGGGCCGCGCACCTGCCGACCACACCGGGCCACCACACCCTGGACCTCGTCCTCGCCGGCGGCACCGGGCTCGGCGGCCGGATCCACGATCCCGACGGGGAGCCCGTCGCCGGCGCCCGGGTCACCGTGACCGACTCGGCCGGCGAGGTGGCCGGCACCACCATGAGCGGGCCGGACGGCCGCTATGCACTGCACGGACTCACCGCCGGGGTGCACACGTTGACCGCGATCGCGGAGCGGCGGGCGCCGGTGGCCGAGCGGGTCGACGTCGCGGCCGACGGGATCGCCCGCTGTGATCTCGTGCTGGCGGTGCTGCGCCGGATCACCGGCACCGCGCTCGACTCCTCGGGTGGGCGGCCGCTCGCGAACCTCACCGTGTCGCTCGTGGACGGCGCCGGTCGGGCCGTCGCCACCGCGACCACCGACGACGCGGGCCGTTACGCCTTCGACGGGGTGGGACCGGGCGAGTTCGTGGTGACCGCCACCCAGTACGTGCCGGTGACCGCCACGGTCCCCGTAGGCTCGAACGGAGCCGAACAGCATCTCGTCCTGGACCGGGCGGGACGATGAACAGGAGGGCCCGTGGCGGGCACGGCCAGGATCTGCTCGATCACCAACGCGCTCGCCGTCGTCGGTGAACGCTGGAGCATCCTCGCGCTGCGCGAGATCTTCTTCGGCCAGCGCCGCTTCGACCAGATCGTCGCCGGCACCGGGGCCAGCCGCGACATCCTCGCCACCCGGCTGCGCACCCTGGTCGAGGCCGGCGTGGTGGTGAAGGAGCTCTACGAGGAGCACCCGCCGCGCTACGAGTACGCGCTGTCGGAGTCCGGGGAGCAGATCGCCCCGATCCTGCTGGCGCTCATGGAGTGGGGCAACCGCCACGTCACCGAGGGCGCGCCGCCCACGGTGTTCCGCCACTCCTGCGGCGCGGAGCTGCACGCGGAGACGGTGTGCGGTCACTGCAGCGCACCCATCCGGCCGGGCGACAGCACCGTCGTGCGCCTCGGCGAGGTCACTCCGGCCTGAGTCACGCGGCCGACGCTAATCTCGGCTCGAGCCAGTGGCGCCGTCGATAGGCAACGGCGATCACGCGTTGCGCGCGGAGTGTGCGTCCGCGCGCGTAGCTGCGCGCGCGGACGCACATCATGCGCGCGGACGTCCGCTGACGGGCAGGGCCCGCAGGCCGCGGTGGATCAGGCTCGGCAGGTGTTCCAGGTCGTCCGTCGCCAACGACAGGTCCGGCGTGCGGCGGAGCAGGGCGCCGATCGCGATTCCGGCCTCCAGCCTCGCGAGCGGGGCGCCCAGGCAGTAGTGGATGCCGAGACTGAACCCGAGGTGGCGACGGGCGGGGTTCGGCACGGCGTAGCGGGTGATGTCGAAGCGGTCCGGGTCGTGGTAGACGGCGGCGTCGCGGTTCGCCGCCGCCATCACGACGACCACGCCGTCGCCGCGGGTGAACCGCTGCCCCGCGACCACGGTGTCGCGCAGGGCGACCCGGATCGTGAACTGGGTGGGCAGGTCGTAGCGCAGCATCTCGTCCAGCGCGGCCGGCATCAGGTCGGGCCGCTCACGCAGCAGCGCCAGCTGGCCGGGGTGGCGCAGCAGGGCGAGCACCCCGTTGCCGACGAGGTTGATCGACGTCTCCATACCCGCCACCAGGAGCAGCAGACAGATGCCGACCAACTCGGGTTCGGTGAGCCGGTCCCCCGCCTCCTCGACGGCGATGAGCGCGCTGAGCAGATCGTCGGCGGGCTCGGCCCGGCGCTGCGCCACCAGCCGCGAGAAGTAGCCGAACGCGTCCCGGGCCGCGACCCCGCGGGCGGTGATCACGTCAGCGGGCAGCAGCTCGTCGGGGTCGGTTCCCCAGGCGATAGCCAGCTCCCAGTCCCGCAGCGTCGGCCGGTCCGGCTCGGGCACGCCCAGAACCCGTCCGCCGATCATGGTCAGCGCGAGGGGAACGGCGAGGTCGCCGAGCACGTCGAACCCGTCGCGCGCCAGTGCCGTGTCGAGCAGCTCGTCCACCACCCCCTCGACCATCGGCGCGAGCGCGGCCACCACCCGCGGGGTGAACGCCTTGTTGACAAGGCTGCGGAAGCGGGAGTGATCAGGCGGGTCCATGCGCACGAACGAGCCGGGGATGAGCGCCCCGGTGTCGCGGAACGGGCTGATCCCGGCCCGGTAGCCGTGACCCCAGTCGGGGCTCGCGAGGATCGCGGCGCACTCGGCGTAGCGGGTGAACACCGAGACGGGCACGTCCCCGAGCTGCAGAGGGTGGGCGCCCGTGGCCTCGCGGACGCGCGCGAACGCCGGGTAGGGGTCGTGGCGATGGGCGGTCTCGAAGGCGGGGAAGGTGGTGGTCATGCCGATCCCTTCACGTCAGGCGGACGGGCAGCTGCGTCATCCCGCGGACGACGAGGTTCGGGCGGTAGGGCGGTTCCGCGAGCAGCTCCACGGAGTCGATGCGCGACGCGACGCCGCGCAGCACCACCTCCATCTCCAGCCGGGCCAGAGCGGCCCCGATGCAGTGGTGCAGGCCGAGGCCGAACGCGAGGTGGCGCCGGGGGCGCGGCCGGGCGGCGTAGCGGGTGATGTCCAGCTCGGACGGGGCCACGAACGCGTCGGGATCCCGGTTGGCCGAGCCGATGAGCACGATCACCGCATCGCCGGGCGCGAACGTCGTGCCGGCGACCGTCGTCGCCGCGCGGGCGGTGCGGGTGGTCAGGTGCACGGGCGGATCGTGGCGCAGCATCTCGTCGACGGCCGGGAGAGCGAGGCCGGGGTCGGCGCGCAACAGCGCGAGCTGATCGGGTCGGCGGGCGAGCCCGAGCAGCCCGTTGCCGATGAGGTTGACGGTGGTCTCGTGCCCGGCCACCAGCAGGATCAGCAGCGTCCCGAGCATCTCGTGCGGGGTCAAGGAGTCACCGCCGTCGGTCACCTGCGCGAGCGCGGTGATGAGGTCGTCGCGGGGGTGCGCACGGCGCTGCGCCGCGAGGCCGCCGAAGAAGTCCGTGAAGTCGTGCACGGCCTGTGTGCGGGCGGCCAGCTCGTCGCAGCTCAGCAGCGCGTCGGGATCGAGGCCGCGGGCGATGCCGGCCGACATCCGCCGCACGGCGGCGTGGGCCTCGGGCGGCACGCCGAGCAGGTCGCAGATCATGGTCAGCGGCAGCGGGTAGGCCAGCGCCTCGACGAGATCCACGTCGCGGGCGTCCAGCGCCGCGTCGAGGAGCCGGGCCGTGACGTGCTCCGCGCTGGGGCGCAGGGACTCGATCCGGCGGGCGGTGAACGCCGAGGAGACCAGGCGGCGCAGCCGCGTGTGGTCGGGCGGCTCCATCCAGAGGAAGGAGCCGGGCAGCTCGACGTCGCTGGTGGGGTGCAGCAGCTCCCGTTCCTCGGCGTGGCTCCACACCGGGTCGGCCAGGATCGCCTCGGCGTCGGCGTGCCGGGACACGAGCCGGACGCCCAGCGGTCCGGGCACGAACGGGCCGCCGGCCCGCAGCACCGCGTAGGCCGGGTAGGGGTCGTGCCGGGTCGCCGGGCCGAGGGCGTCGAGCACCGCCTGCCGCACCGGGTCAGGCGCGGTGGTCGTCACAGCGTGGTCCGGGTACGGGCCATCCGGTCGAGCAGGGCGGTGTCGTGCTTGCCGGCCGCGAACTCCGGGTCGGCCAGGACCGTGCGGAGGAACTCCGCCGTCGTCACCAGGCGCTCCCCGGTGAGCTCCAGCTCCTCCAGCGCGCGATCCATCCGGGCGATGGCGCCGGCCCGGTCCGGGGCCCAGACCAGCACCTTCGCGAGCAGCGAGTCGTAGTCCGGCGGGATGCGGTAGCCCGCCCCGACATGGGTGTCGACGCGGACGAACGGCCCGCCGGGCGGGGTGAAGCGCTCGACCACCGCGGGGGTGGGGGCGAAGTCGCGGGCCGGGTCCTCGGCGTTGATGCGGCACTCGATCGCCGCGCCGCGGGGCGCGACGTCCTCCTGGGAGAACCCCAGCGGCTCCCCCGCCGCAATGCGCAGCTGCTCGGCGACGAGGTCGAGACCGGTGACCATCTCGGTCACGGGGTGCTCCACCTGCAGCCGGCAGTTGACCTCCATGAAGTAGAAGCGGTGCTGGTCGTCGAGGAGGAACTCGACGGTGCCGGCGCCGGTGTAGCCGGCGGCGAGCACACCCCGCACGGCCGCCTCCCCCATCTCGCGCACGGTCTCGTCGGACAGCCCGGGCGCCGGGGTCTCCTCCACCAGTTTCTGGTGTCGGCGCTGCACCGAGCAGTCCCGGGCGCCGAGATGCACGCCGTGGCCGTGCGCGTCGCACAGCACCTGGATCTCGACGTGGCGCGCCGAGTCCAGGTAGCGCTCGACGTACACCCGCCCGTCGCCGAAGACCGCCGTCGCCGTGGCGCGGGTGCGGCGGAAGTCGTCGTGGAAGGTCTCACCGTTGCGGACGACCGTCATACCGCGGCCGCCGCCACCGGCCGAGGCCTTGATGATGACGGGGTAGCCGATCGTCTCGGCCAGCGCGCACGCCTCGTCGACGTCGTCGACGGCCTCGGTGCTGCCGGGCAGCAGCGGCAGGCCGGCGTCGACCATCATCGCGCGGGCGACCGCCTTGTCCCCCAACCGTTCCATGACCGGGGCGGGCGGGCCGACGAACGTGATGCCCTCCGCCGCGCACACCTCCGCGAAGTCGGGGTTCTCGGACAGAAAGCCGTAACCGGGGTGGATCATGTCGGCGCCGGTCATCCGGGCCGCCTCGATCACCGACGGGATGTGGTTGTAGCTGCGCTTCGCCGGGCCCGGGCCGATGCAGACCGCGCGGTCGGCGTAGCGGACGGCGGCGGACCCGGCGTCGGAGGTGGAGTGCACGGCGACGGTGCCGAACCCCAGCTCCCGGCAGGTGCGCAGCACGCGCAGCGCGATCTCGCCACGGTTGGCGACCAGTACCGTCGTCATCCGAGCACCATCAGCGGCTGTCCGAACTCGACCGACTCGCCGTCGCCGCAGAGCAGCTCCAGGACCGGCCCGCCGCGGTCGGCCTCGACGGGGATCATCAGCTTCATCGCCTCGACGATCCCCACCTGCTGGCCCGGCTGGACGTGGTCCCCGACTGCGACGAACGGCGGCGCGCCGGGCTCGGGCGCCCGGTAGAACACCCCGACGGTGGGGGCGGTGAGCCGATGGCCGGGGGGCGGTGCGGGGGCGGACGATCCGTTGGTCGGGGCGACGGCCGCGACCGGAGCGGCGGCCGTCACCGGCACCGGGGCCGGATCAGCAGCGGCGGTCACGGGGGCGGGGGCGGCGGCGCCCCACCCCAGCTCGACCACCACGCCGGCGGCCTCCACCCGGATCCGGGTCGGCGGCTGGGTGCCGGACACGGCGAGCGCCACAGCGTTCTCGCGCAGCGCGGCCAGCACCGCGTGCAGGTCGGTGGTCTCCACGGTTGCAGTCATACCGAGTACTCCTCACGGGGCGCCGCAGCACGAACCGGTGCCGTGATGGTGGTCGGCCGGATCACGAGTACTCCTCACGGGGCGCCGCAGCACGAACCGGTGCCGTGATGGTGGTCGGCCGGATCACGCGGACTCCCGGGTCTCGTCGCACGCCTCGGCCGCGAGGCCGAAGGCGCGGAAGCGGGCGTGGCGGCGGGCGGCCCGATCGCTCGTGGACATCCCGGCCAGCGGGGCGAGGGTCTCGCGCAGCGCGTCGCCGAGCAGGCGGGCGGCGGCGATGTGGTCGCCGTGCTCGGCCTCGGGCACCACACCGTCGACGACGCCGAGTTCCAGCAGCGAGCGGGAGTCGACGCGGAGCGCCTCGGCGGCCCGTGGCGCGGACCCGGCGTCCTTCCAGAGGATCGACGCGCAGCCCTCCGGGGTGATCACCGAGTAGACGGCGTCGGCGCACATCAGCACGTCGTCGGCCACGGCCAGCGCGAGGGCTCCCCCGCTGCCGCCCTCGCCCGTGACGACGGCGACTACCGGCACCGGCAGCCCGGAGAGCAGGCGCAGGTTCTCGGCGATCGCGACGGCCTGGCCCTGCTCCTCCGCGGCGACCCCGGGGAACGCGCCCGCGGTGTCGATCAGCGTGACCAGCGGGATGCCGAGCTTGCCGGCCAGGCGCATGACCCGCGCGGCCTTGCGGTAGCCGGCCGGGGTGGGCATGCCGAAGTTGCGCTTCGCCGCCTCGGCCGGGGTGCGTCCCTTCTGGGTGCCGATCAGCGCGACCGGTGCTCCGTCGAGCACGCCGAGGCCGCAGACCATGGCCGCGCAGTCGGCGGCCATGCGGTCGCCGTGCAACTCCGTGAACTCCTCCAGCAGCAGGCCGGCGTAGTCCAGGGCAGTGGGCCGCCCGAAGCGTCGCGCCTTGCGCACGACCTCCCACGGGTGGCGCGCGGGCAGCGCGGTGTGGTCGCGGACGAGCACCGGACGGATCGGCGTCACCGACGGGTCCGGGGTCCCCGCGACCCGCAGCACCCGGCCCAGCGCCGTCCGCAGCTCGGCGCGGGGGCAGATCAGGTCGACGATGCCGTGCTCGAGCAGGTACTCGGCGGTCTGGAAGCCGGTCGGCAGGGTCTCGCCGATGGTCTGGGCGATCACCCGCGGTCCGGCGAACCCGAGCCGCGCCCCGGGCTCGGCGACGATCACGTCGCACAGCGTCGCGAAGGACGCGGCGACGCCGCCGAACGTGGGGTCGGTGACCAGAGAGATCGTCAGCACCCCGGCCTCGTCGAGCTGCCGCAGGGCCTGGCTGGTCTTCGCCATCTGCATCAGGGCAACCACGCCCTCCTGCATCCGGGCCCCACCCGACGCGCTGACCAGCAGCAACGGGGTGCGCTCGGCCAGCGCCGCCTCGCAGGCGAGCGTGATGGCCTCGCCCACCGCGGCACCCAGGCTGCCGCCGAGGAACCGGAAGTCCATGGCCGCGACGACCACCGGGCTGCCGTCGATCCGGCCGCGGGCCACGAGCACGCCCTCGTCCAGGCCGGTGCGGCGCCGGGCGTCGTGGAGGCGGTCGGGATAGGTCTTGGAGTCGACGAAGCCGAGCGGATCACGGTCGGGCACGGCGACGTCGATCATGTCGGTGCTGCCGTCGTCGAGCAGGTGGGCGATGCGCTGGGCCGCGGTGCTCGGGGTGTGGTGCCCGCACTCCGGGCAGACGCCCGCGGCGCGGTCCATCCGCTTGGCGTAGATCATGCCCGCGCAGCCGGGGCACACGACCCAGTCGGCGGCGGCGGGAGCCTGGATCGTTCGATCCGGCAGGGTGCTGGTCACAGCAGGCCTTCCTCGGTCGGTCGGTAGCTCGTGGCACGCGCCGGGAGCGCGACCCCGCTGGAACGCAGGGCCGCCACCCGGGAGGTGAACGCCGCGCCACGCACGATGTGCTGGGCGAGGGCGGTGACGGTGCGCCGGTGCACCGGCTCGTAGGGGGTGCCGCGTAGCCAGGCGTTGCAGGCGCCCATCGCGGCGCCGCACCAGACCTGGTAGTCGGCCGCGCGGCCGGGATCGCCACTGGCCGCCCAGCCCGAGGACAGGCCGAGGTACCAGCGGAAGACGAGCGCCATGCGGCGCTTGGGGTTGTCCTGCGCCCGGGTGATCTGCTCGGGGTCGCGGGCGGAGAAGTAGGAGACGGTGTCGGCCCAGACCTCGTCGAGGCCGCGGCGGAAGATCGTGCGCTCGATCTCGGCGCGCACGTCGGCGGGGATGTCGTCGATGCCGTCGTGGCGGCGGTAGAGCTCGAACAGCCGCCGCGCGCGGCCCGGGAACATCGTGCCGCGGCGCAGCACCTGCACGTCGACCCCGAGCTCGAACATGTCCGACGACGGCGCCATGTCGCAGTCCGTGCTCTCGGCCGCGCCGAGCAGCAGCTTCACCGCATCCGACTGGCCGGACTCGACGCACGCCTGGTTGACCGACCCGGTGACGACGTAGTCGGCGCCCATGGCGAAGGCCGCTGCGGCGGCGGCGGGGGTGCCGATGCCGCCGGCCGCGCCGACCCGGACGGGGTGCCCGTGCGCGGCGCACGCGGCGTCGCGGACCCGGAGGATCTCGCCGAGCAGGACCGGCATCGGACGGCGGTCGGTGTGGCCGCCGGAGTCGGCCTCGGCCGTGACGTCGTCGGCCATCGGGACGATGCCGGCCAGCCGTGCCTGCTCGGCGGTGATCGCCCCGCGCTCCACGAGCCCGCGCAGCAGTCGTGCGGGAGCGGGGTGCAGGAACAGCTCCGCGATCTCGGTGCGGGAGACCTTGGCGATCATCCGGTGCGCGATCCGGACCGCACCGTCCGGTCCGGTGGACAGGCCCAGGGCCCGGTAGCGCACGATCTCCGGCGTCAGCTCCATGAACGCCGACGCCTCGACGCACGTGACGCCACGGCGCAGGCAGAGGTCCACAGTAGACCGCTCCATGGCCTGCTCGCTGGGGCTGTGGATCAGGTTGCAGGCGAACGGGCGGCCGGGAGCCGAGCGGACGATCGCCGCGAGCCCGGCGTCGACCTTCTCCGCCACGAGGCCCGCAGCGCCGAAGGAGCCCAGGATCCCGGCGTTCGCCAGCGCCACCACCATGTCGGCGGACGCGAGCCCGTGGGCCATTGCGCCGGCGTGGTAGGCCAGCTCCACGCCGTGGTCGCGCCGGAAGCCCGCCGCGCCGAGCTGCCTCGGGGGCAGCGGGGGCACGGCGGCCAGCACGGCGGTGCCGGCGGTGTGGGCGAGGTTGCCGTCGCCGGTCAGCCCCAGCCCGACGGCGTCGCGGACGACGTAGACGGGCTGCTCCAGGTCGGCCAGCACCGCATGCACGGCGTCGGGGGTGCGGGCGAGGCGGTCGCCCCGGCTCAGGGTCGGGATGTCCAGCACGGCTACCACTGGGGCGCCCCCTTCTCACGGATCTCGGTGGCGATGTTCTCCAGCTCGTAGATGCGCAACCCGGCCATCCCCGACGACACGCGCCACAGGCTGGCGTCGGCGATGACGCGCACCCGTCCGGGCCGCCGCTGGACGTCGCGAACGTGCACCTCGAGGATCATCTCCCCGTCGCCGGCGAGAATCTGGCCGCGGTAGCGCCAGGTGAACTCGACGCCGGCGGGCACGACGAACTCGGGCTCGGTCAGGTCCTCGGCCGCGCCGGAGTCGACCAGCCAGGCCTGCAGGGCCTGGATGACGGCCTCGATGCCGAGCGAGCCGGGCATGACGGGGTCGAGGTGGAAGTGGCGGGTGAAGAACCAGTCCGCCGGGTCCACGGGCCGCACGGCGCGCAGGTAGCCCGCGCCGTGGCGACCGGCACCGTCGACCACCTCCACCCGCGAGAGCAGCTCCAGCGGCCCGGACGCCCCGACGGCGGCGTCGATCACGCGGACCTGCTGCCCGGGGTGCTCGTCGAGCCAGTTCGGCACCGACGTGCCGTTGTCCAAGCCCGTCTGGTTCGCCAGCGCGGTGGCGGTGAAGAAGCCGAACAACGACTGACCGGAGTAGAACGGCGCGTCGGTGTCGGGGTTCTCGCCGTCGAGCCACAGCTCGTAGGTGAACCCCTGCAGCACCGCGCCGGTGAGCACCGTCGTGGTGAGCAGGGTGGAGCGCTGATGGATGGTGCGGCCGCGCAGGTCCACGTCGCGGTGCAGGGTGGCGGAGCCGTCCAGGTTGCGCAGGCAGTAGTCGCTGGCCGCGTCCACGAGGGTGGCGCCGAGGTGGTAGCCCAGCAGCAGCGCCGACTGCAGCGAGGTCTCCATGAGGATCACGTTGGGCACGGTCGGGCTGGGCGCGGCGCCGTAGTACCAGGCGTCGGCCGCCGAGTCGTACTCCGTGATCCCGACGGCCCCGCCGGACAGCTCGCCGCGGGTGCCGTGCACCTGCATGACCCGGCCGACGAGCCGCAGCCCACCGGCGGGCGGCCGGGTGGCCCGACGCTCGGTGTAGCGGGCGAACTCCGGGCCGAGAGCGAGCGTGAGGTCTCCCAGCGACGCGGTGGCCAGGGCCAGTTCGTCGACGGCTGCGAACTCGCCGGTGACGCCGCGGCGCACCGGCCGGGCCGGCGGATGCCCTCCGCCGCGCGTGCCGGCCGGAGTGCCGTCGACGGTCAGCGTGAGGCCGGTCAGCCGCGCCACGACCCGGTCGGCCACCCGCAGCTCGGCGTCGAGCGTGAGCCAGGGCCGGGGCAGGAGGTCCGCGGCGACGACCTCTGCGACCAGCTCGGCCTCACCGTCGAGGGTGTCGACCAGGTCGACGGTGGTGCGTGCACCCGGCACGAGCGTCGCGTCGGGGAGCACGAGGTGCAGCCCCAGCCAGGTCGCCAGGACCGACGCCGCGTGCCAGCCCGCGGCCAGCACGTCGGCGGCGTCGTGCGGGGCCGGGGTGATCGCGCGAAGCACGCCGACGACGATCGGGCCGCCGGTCCGCAGCTCCGTGACCGCGGTGAGCGGTCCGGCCGGCAGCGCCGGCGCAGGCTGGGCGTAGCGGGAACCCAACACGTGGCCCGCCCGCCCCGCCGCCAGGTGCGCGATCTCCGCGGCGCCGAGCCGCGTGACCGGGCTGGTGGCGAGCGGCTCCAGCCCGCCTTCGGGCCGGTAGCCGCCGGGCGCGAGAACCAGGTCGCCCGCAGGCTCGACGACCGGCCCCTCGACCACCACCACCGGCTCCTCACCGGCGATGCCGGTCCAGGTCAGGACGACGCGCGACCCCCGCTCCCCGCGAGTCGGGATCTCGGTGCGTAGGAGTCGGACCGTGGGTGCGACGACGGGCGCCTCACCGAGGGCGGCGAGTGTCTGCTCCTGCCACCGGGTCTGGACGTCCATCGCGGCGAGGTGCGCGGTGACGATCTCGCCACGGAGCCGGGCCACGAGCCGGGCCGCGGCGGCGGCGGGGCTCTCGGGCCCCGCCGCCGTCGGAACCGGAACGGTGGCAGGCAGGGGCCGGGTGGGCCCGGCCGGGACCGACGTCTCCCGGACGCCGACCGCCGCCAGCGCGTCGAAGGGACGGCCGTCGAAGGCCAGCTCGTCGACGTGGTGGACCGAGTGCTCCCGGACCGGCGACGCTGCCGGGAGCCCCGCCGCGGTGTTGGTCGGCGCGATCATGAGCCGGCCTCCGCCCGCAGGGCGACGGCCTCGGCGAACTTGGCGGCCATGTCCGGGGTACTGACGGCGGTGACGGCGCTCCAGCGCTGCAGGAGCGTGCCGTCGGGGGCGTGGGCCGCAACGGCGACCGTCACCCCGTTGGCGCCGGGCCGCAGGTCGTCGACGACGAGGACGAACGGCTCGTCGGCGGGCAGCGGCGCGAGCAGCTCGACGCGCCCGATCGACAGCGGCAGGCAGCCGGCGTCGAGATACCAGACCCCGAGCACGCACGCCGCCTGCAGGACGACGTCGCCGAGCACCGGGCTGAGCAGGGTGGACGCCCAACCACCTCCGGCGAACGGGGTGTCGGGCAGCCGGCACTCCGCCACCAGGCGGGTCGGGGTCCGCTCGATCAGGCGCCGGATGCCCTGCAGGAGCGGGCCGTGGAAGAGGTCGGCGTCGGCGTAGACGCCCAGTCCGTCCTCGGGGCCCTCCCCCAGCCGCCAGGTCGGTGGTTCGCCGACCGGCGCCACGCCGGGCCGGGCGGCGAGCACCACGGTGGCCCCGAAGTGCGGTTGCACCCGGCCGTCGCGGTCGGTGCTGCGGACCGCGGCCCGCACCAGGACCTGCGCACCGTCGACCATCCCGGTGCCGAGGTGCAGTTCCAGCTCGGCGGGCTCGGTGCCGTCGAGCACGATCCCGCGGTGCACCTCGACGTCGCGGCACTCGACCGCGACGAGGTGGCGGTGGGCCTGCTCGGCGCCGCGCAGCATCCAGCCCAGGGCGGCCGCGGCGGGCAGCACGGCGTGGGCTCCGACCCGGTGGTCGTCGACGACCGGGTCGCGGGTGAGCGCGAACAGGTCGCGGCGGGCGATCGACGACGGCGCGGGCGCCGGAGCGGCCGGGGCGAGGGGCCCACCCGGGGCGACCAGCACGCTGTGCTGGCCCGCCCGCGACGGGGTGAACTGCTCGACGAACGCGGCGGCGCCGGTGTCGAGCGCCAGCAGCGGTACGCCCCTGGAGGCGAACAGCGCCTTGAGCTCGGGCGTGACCATCCCACCGTCCCACGCGCCCCAGTGCAGGCAGACGGCGTGGCGGTCCGGGCCGGCCAGCGCGGCGGCGACTCGATCGAGGGCCTCGTTGGCGGCGGCGTAGTCGGCCTGGCCCGGATTGCCGAGCACCCCGGCGACCGATCCGAACAGCACGACGTGCCTCGGGTCGACCGCGCTCAGCACGGCCCGCAGACCTGCCAGCTTCGGCGCCAGTACCCGGCGCACGGCGTCGGGGGTCTTGTCGGGCAGGGCAGCGTCGGCGAGCGCCCCGGCCCCGTGGACCAGGCCCGTGACGCGCTCCGCGTCGGCTCCGAGCGCGGTGCGCACGGCGTCCGCGTCGGTGACGTCGGCGGCGAGGTAGCGGGCCCGGCCACCGGCGGCCAGCACGGCGTCGAGGGTGGCGCGCACCTCGCGCTGGGCCGCGACCCCGGACACCAGCGCCGCCACCTCCCGCGGGGTGGACGCGGCGCCCGCCGCGAGCGCCGCGGCCTGCAGGCCGGGCTCCTCGACGCCGATCGCCCACTCGGGGTCCGCCCGCAACGGCGTGCGGCCCAGCAGCAGGAACTCCGCCCCGCTGCGGGCGGCCAGCGCCACCACGCAGTGGGCGGTGACACCGCGGGCCCCGCCGGTGACGAGCAGGACGTCGTCGGCGCCGATCTCCGGCGCGGTCGTGTCGGGACCGGCCTCCCCGACGTCGACGAGCGCGGTGGTCCGACGGCGGCGACCGGCGTCGACGCCGACCTCCGTGGTCAGCGCCGGGTCGTGCAGCTCGGTGACCAGTACGTCGGCCAGGGCGGCGGCGTCGAGGTCGGGATGGACGTCGAGGGCCCGGGCGAACACCCCGGGCACCTCCTGAGCCAGCGTCTTGACCAGCCCGGTGACACCCCCGAGCACGGCGTCGCCGGTCGATCCGGGCACCTCGTGGCCCAGCGCGCCGTCGAGGCGGGTGACGGTGAGGAACGCCGCCCGGGAGCCCGCGGCGGTGCGGGCGAGCGCGGCGGTCGTGCCGGCGGCCACCAGTACCGCGTCGGCCAGTGCCGCATCCGTGTCGCCCTGGGAACCGAGCAGCACCAGGCAGGCGTCGAGCCGGCCGGTGACGGCCGCTGACACGGCGGCCGCGGTGGCGGCGCCGTCCCAGGCCCCGAGGTCGGGGGCGGCCGGCAGGGTCAGCGTCCGGAGCGCGAAGCCGCGCTGCTCCAGGGCCGAGGTGAGCTGGGCCGGCGCACCGGTGCCGACCTCGACGACGAGCGCAACGGGCAAGTCCGCGAAGGGCCGGTCGAGCCGGTCCGGCGCGGGCAGCGGGACGAGCGCGATCACCGAGCGGCGCGGGGTGGGGTCGATCGCGGCCGGGGCGCCAGCGGCGGGCATCTCGGCGGCGGGCGCCGGGGCGGCGAGGACACCGACCAGGTCGTCCACCGAGCGCAGCTCGGCGAGCTGTTCCGGGCCCACCTGCGGCAGGCCCGGGACCCGCTCGGTGACCGCACCCAGGATCTGCACGCGCTTGATCGAGTCGATGCCGAGGTCGGCCTCCAGGTCCATGGCCGGGTCGACCATCTCCACCGGGTATCCGGTCTTCTCGGCGACGACGGCGAGCAGCGCGACCCGCACGGTGGCGGCGTCGGGACCGGCGGGCTGGGCAGGCTGCGCGGCCGGGACGCTGCCGACGGCGAGGACATCCACCAGGTCGTCCACCGAGCGCAGCTCCGCGAGCTGCTCGGGCCCGACCTGGGGCAGGCCGGGGATCCGCTCGGTGACCGCGCCCAGGATCTGGACCCGCTTGATCGAGTCGATGCCGAGATCGGCCTCCAGGTCCATGGCCGGGTCGACCATCTCCACCGGGTAGCCGGTCTTCTCCGCCACCACGGCCAGCAAGGCCGACCGCACGGCCGCGGCGTCGGCTCCGGCGCCGGCGGATGCCGGAGCCACAGGGGCGGCCGGCGTGGGGGCGAAGGCGTCGGCGTCGAAGCCGTCGGAGCCGGAGCCGGTGGAGTGGGAGCCGGTGGAGTGGGAGCCGTTCGTCTCGAGGGGCGGGATGTCGGATCCTGCGCCGTTCTGCGCCGGGATGCCGATGGCCACGTGGCCGTTCGGAGCGGGCGCGGGCAGGACGGGCGTGGGGGCGACGGCCGGCGCCGCCGCCAGAGCGGCTCCCGGCGCGAAGGCGGTCAGCGAGGCGAGCACCTCGTTGGCCCGGGCGTGCCCGCGGCTGATCGCCACCGTGGACACCGTGACCGACTCGACCGCGGCCAGGACCATGGGATCGAGCGGGGCATCGGCGGGCTGGCGGCCCAGCACCGCGACCAGTCCCTCGGTGATGCGGAGCTGGCCGTCGAGGTAGCGGGTGTGCAGGTCCATGTGGCCGGCGGCAGGGTGACCCGCAGCGGGCTGGGCAGCGACGGGCTGGGCGATGACGGGCCGGGCGGCGACCGGCTGGGCGATGACGGGCCGGGCGGCGACCGGCTGGGCGGCAACCGATGCGGCGACAGCGGGCGTGGTCACGGCGGGCGTCGTCACGGCCGCCGCCGCGGGCGGCGTCACGCGGTAGCCGTCGCGCAGGGCGGCCTGGTAGGCGTCGTTGCGGGCGGTGGGGCGGTGGGTCATGCCCGTCAAGGTCACCGTCAGGCCCTGCGGCGCAACGGGTTCGAACGGCGCTGCGGCGTGCCGGTTGAGCCCGGCCAGCGGCGCGCCGAGCACGGCGAGCCGGACGGCCGCGCCGAGCAGCGCCGCGGTGCTGTTCGAACCTGGCGAGTCACCGGAGGGCCCGGCGTCGGTCGGGATCGCGATGACGTCATCGCCCAGCGTGCGCCGGGCGAGCCCGGTGAGCACCTGCTTGGGCCCGAACTCCACGAGCACCGTGACGCCGTCGGCGGCGAGACGGCGCAGCCCGGCCACGAACTCGACGGGCCGGCGCAGCTGCTCGGCCAACACCGTGCGGTTGGCCTCGGCGTCGTCGCCGTAGGAGGCGCCGTCGGTGTCGGCGACGAGCAGGCCCGCCGGGCGGCCTATCTCCACATCGGACAGTGCCGCGCGGAAGGCGTCCACCGCGTGGCCGACGGCCTCGGTGTGGAACGCGGCGGCCACGGGCAGCAGGCGGGCACGGGAGCCCAGCGCCTCGACGGCAGCGGCCACCGCCGGGGTCGGCCCGCCGATGACGACCTGGTCGGGGGCGTTGTCGTTGCACACCGTCACCCCGGGATGGGCGGCCAGGAGCCCCTCGACCTCCGCGCGGCCGGCGGCGACCGCGGCCATGGAGCCCGCGTCGTAGTCGGGCCGGTCGGCGGGCGGGGCCATGGCGGCGCCGCGGGCGCGGGCGAGCCGCACGACGTCCCTGTCGGACAGCGAACCGGCGGCCCAGAGCGCGATGAGCTCGCCGAAGCTGTGGCCGAGGAAGGCCGAGCACTCCAGGTCCAGCTCCCGCAGCACCCGGAACTGGCCGAGGGCCAGCGCACCGATGGCGGGCTGGGCGAACTCGGTGCGCCGCAACGCGGACTCGCGGTCGACCGTGTCCCCGAACAGCGGCGGCGGGAAGACGACCGGTGCCAGCGCACCGTTCTCGAAGGCGGCGTTGGCGGCGTCGAACGCGGCGCCGACGGGCGGCAGGTCGCAGGCGGCGCGCAGGCCCATGTCGACGTACTGGCTGCCCTGGCCGGTGAACAGCGCGCCGACCTTGATCTCAGGCAGCGCGCGGCGTCGGTAGTGTATGCCGCGCGGGTGCGTGACGCTCTCCCCCGCGATCAGGTCCGTCGCGAGGGCCCGCAGCTCGGCGGCCTCGTCGTCGGTGCGGGAGACGAAGCCGACGCGGGCGTGGTCGGCGGGCACGGCGTCGTCGGAGGCCGGGACCTCCGAGCGCAGCAGGGCCACCAGCGCGTCGGCGTCGGGGGCGTGCCAGACGTGCGCGCGGGCGCCGCGGTGCAGCGCGGCACCGCGGTCGGCGTCGTTCTCCTGCAGCACCACGTGGAAGTTGGTGCCGCCGAAGCCCATCGCCGACGCGGCGGCGCGCCGCGGGCGGCGCGGGTCGGCGATCCACGGGCGGACGCGGGTGTTGAGGTAGAGCGGTGAGTCGGCGCCGATGGTGCGGTTGGGCGTCTCGATGTTGATCGTCGGGGGCAGCACCTTGTGGTGCAGGCCCAGCGCCAGCTTCATCAGACTGGCGGTGCCCGCAGCGCCCTTGGTGTGGCCGATCTGGGACTTGACGCTGCCGATCGCGGCCGAGGCGGCCGGCGCGCCGTCGAGCACGGCGCTCAGCGCGGTGAGCTCGGTGCGGTCCCCGACGGCGGTGCCGGTGGCGTGGCCCTCGAACAGCCCGACGGAGCCCGGCTCACAGTCGGCGTCGACGTAGGCGCGGCGCAGCGCGAGCTCCTGGCCCGACGCGCGCGGGGCGTAGATGCTGCCGAAGCGGCCGTCGCTCGACGAGCCGATCCCGCGGATCACGGCGTAGACGCGGTCGCCGTCGCGCTCGGCGTCGGCGAGGCGTTTGAGCGCCAGCATGCCGATGCCCTCGCCGACCAGCGTGCCGTCGGCGGTGTCGTCGAACGGCTTGATCCTCCCGCCCTTGGACAGGGCGTGGGTACGGGAGAAGCACATGTAGCCGAAGATCGTGTTCTCGGTGTCGCAGCCACCGGTGATCATCAGGTCGGCCCGGCCCTCGGACAGCTCGCTGCACGCCAGGCGCAGCGCCGACAGGGAACTGGCGCACGCGGCGTCGACGGCGCAGTTCATGCCGCCCAGGTCCAGCCGGTTCGCGATCCGGCCGGCGGTGACGTTCCCGAGCAGTCCCGGGAACGTGTTCTCCTCCCACGGCGGGAAGGCCAGCAGGTACTTCTCGGCGATGGCGTCGGCGTCGGCGTCGGAGAGGCCGCAGCTGCGCACCACCTCCTTCAACACCGGGGTCTCCAGGCGTGCGGCCATGGGGTGGGTCAGCGGCATCGGCCCGGTGACACCGAGGACGACACCCGTGCGAGCGGGGTCGTACCACTCCGACCCCGTCGCGCCCGCGTCGCGCAGCACGTCGCGCGCGACGATCAGGCTCAGCAGCTGGACGGTGGTGGTCACCTCGAGCTGGTTGGGCGGCATCCCGAACTCGCCCGGCGAGAACTCCGTGGCCGGGATGAACCCGCCGCGGGTGCAGTAGGTGGTGTCGGGGCGTGCCGGGTCGGCCGACGGCTCGGGGTCGAAGTAGTCCTCCGGACGCCAGTGCGTCTCGGGGACGTCGGTGGTGCAGTCGACGGCGTCGACGATGTTCTGCCAGTAGTCACGGTAGTTCGAGGCGTTGGGGAACAAGCCGGCCATACCCACGATGGCGATCGGTTCGGCGGCCAGCCGTCGGTCGGATCGTGCGGTCGCGTCGGTCACCGGAATCTCTTTCCGTTGGCGTCGTCACAAAAAATGGGCGCTGTTCACAGTTCTGCGGGTGCGACGGCCGACAACATTGTGGCGATCTCCACCGCGATGGTGCGGTGTCCGAGAGACGAGGGGTGAATGCCGTCCGGATACCACATCGCGGCGTCGCGGGTGAGGTCGGCTGTGGCGAGCCCGTAGCAGCGCACACCCAATTCCGTGCAGAGGTCGGCGAGGAACGCGTTGGCCTCGTCGAAGCGCCCACGCAGCAGCGTGCGGGTCTCCTCGGGCAGGCCGGGGATGCGGCCGGGGATGTCGGGATAGTCGTGGGTGAACACGGTGCGGCCAGGGGCGGCGACGGCCTCGAAGATCGTTCGGAGGTTCGCCCGGAACCGGTCCGGGTCGTAGGAGCGGACCAGGTCGTTGCCGCCGACGGCGACGCCGAGCAGCGGCGTCTCGACGTCGACGAGCTGCTCGAGCTGGGTGTCCACGACGTTCTGGGTGAGCGCGCCGTAGGCCCCGAGGTTGAGGACGTCGTCCTCGGCGATGCCCAGCAGCCGCGCCACCCGCGGCACCCAGCCGACGTAGCTGCCGTCGAGCCCGGGGTCGCCGCGCCCCTCGGCGAAGCTGTCGCCGAGGACGACCATCTGGTAGTTCACGCCGCCACCCCGGCACCCGACATGATCCGCGCGACGTTCTCGGGAGCGAAGAACTCCTCGCCGGTGATGCCGCCGCCGACCATCGTGAAGAACTGGGTGGTCGCGGCCTCGTCCATGCTCACGGCCTTGACCAGCGCGGCGAGCTGCGGGGTGAGCTCCAGCTCGGAGATCATCGTGGTGAAGTCGTAGCCGGAGCGGCTCTCGGCGTCGCGCTCGGCCTGGTAGTCGGCCAGCGCGTCGGCCATCGAGCGCTCGCCCGCGAGGCCCTCGTGGATCCGCCCGGCCAGCATCTCGGTGTGCACGAAGCAGTCGGAGATGCCCTTACCCGTGAACGGGTCCTTGTGGTAGCCGGCGTCGCCGACGAGCGCCCAGCCCGGGCCATGGCTGACGCGGTAGAAGTTGTCCGCGTAGCGGATGCCGTGGAAGCCCTCCACCTGCGTGGCGTCGCGCACCTGGCCGGCGATCTCCGGGTCGATGGTGCGGATGATCTCGTGGAAGTTGCCCTCCACGTTGCGGCGGAACTCGCCGAACCGCTCCCGGCGGCGCATCACGGCGACGAGCGTGTTGCCGTCGTTGGTGGGCCAGGCGCCGAACTGCTCGCGGTCGCCGATGCGGCTGTGGAACTGCACGTCCATGCCGGAGAAGTAGCTGTAGTAGATGAAGCACGCGGCGGGCACGGTGTTGTACATCTCGGCACCCACGGCGTCGGCCACCAGCGAACCGCGGCCGTCGGCCCCGACCACGACGGTGGCCCGCTCCTCGACCTCGCGGCCGTCGGCCTCCCTGCCGCGCACCCCGACGACGGCGCCGTCGGAGAACACCAGCCCGGTGACGGTGAAGCCGAGCCGCACCTCGACACCCGCGGCCTCGGCGGCGTCGAGCAGGATCGGGTCCAGGGCCGTGCGGCGTGGCGCGATCGTGGACGTGATGCCGTCGATCGGGCCGGCGAAGCCGTCGATGGCCGCGTCGCCGAACGACACGGTCATGTTCGTGATCGGGGTGACCCCGGTGGCCAGCACCTCGTCGAGCAGGCCCCAGCGCTGCAGGCGGGAGAGCCCGTACTGCTGCAGGTAGTGGGTGGAGACGGTGTCGGCGGGCAGGTCGGTGCGGTCGAGGACCAGCACGCGGTGGCCCTGGCGCGCGAGCAGCATGGCGAGCGGCGAGCCGGCGCACCGGGCACCGACGACGATGGCGTCGTACATGTCGACGTGTACTCCTCGGTCGGGAAATCGGTGTAATAAGGTCTACGGGGGGCGACAATTGCTGTCAATGTGCGATGGGGCGCACCGATCGCACCATATCGGGGGCCGATCAAGCACGCGACCGAACCGATTCGGACGCATTTGTTTCGGCGCTGGTGAACATTCCGTTCACATTCTGTCCACGTTCCGCGTGGCTAATTGTCGCCATGGCAACCGACACGAACCCGTTGACCGCAGCCGTGGCGCGGCTCAAGGCCCCCGGCACCGATGCGATGGACCTGGAGCACCTGCGCTCGGTCGTCGACACGATGGTGCCGTTCAACAACTTCGTCGGCGTCCGGATCACGGAGCTCACGCGTGAGTACGCGCTGGCCGAGCTGCCCGTCCGTCCGGAGCTGATGAACCACTTCGGCACCATCCACGCCGGCGCGATGTTCCTCACGGCCGAGGTCGCGGGCGCCGGTGCGTTCTCCGGGGCGATGGCCCCGCGGATCACGCAGGTGGAGCGCTTCGTGCTGCGGGAGAGCAAGGAGTCGTTCCTCAAGCCCCCCACCGGCGGCATCCGCGCGCGCGCCACCGTCGACGCGCAGACGGTCGCCGACGTGCTGACCCGCCGCGCCACGGAACGCTTCGAGCTGAAGGGCACCGCGCTCATGCACGACGACGCCGGGGTGCTGGTGGCGCGGATGGACCTGGACTACGTGGCCTGGGTGAAGGCCTGACCACGGCCCGACCGTGCGCCGCGCCTCAGCGCGCCCGAGCGTCAGGTCCGCTGGCGGGCCGCCACCGGGAGGCGCAGGCCGGGCTTCGCGATGTGGACGCGGCCGTCGAAGACCGCCGACGCGGCCTTGCGGCGGCGCTCCAGCACCACCGGGTCGCCGGTGGCGAAGTGCGTGAGCACCAGCTCCCCCACCCCGTTCTCCGTGGCGACGCCACCGGCGTCGGCGGCGCTGAGGTGGCCGTGTGCCCCGTGGTCGGTGGCGTCGAGGGTCGCCTCGGCGAGCAGCAGGTCCACACCCTGGGCGAGGCCGGTGAGTCCCTCGGCGAGACCGGTGTCGCCGGTGTAGGCGAGCGTGCCCGATGGCGACTCGACACGGGCGCCGCAGTTGGGGGCGGCGTGGCGGCCCGGGTGCAGCGACACCGCGCAGCCGCCGACCGTGAACGCGGCGCCGGGCTCGTACTCACGCACGTCGAAGGCGATGTCGAAGGCCTTGTCCAGCAAGGGGAACGTCGTCACGGGGAAGAGCGCCGCCAGCCGGTCGAGCACGGCCCGGCCCCCGACCGGCACGAAGAGCGGCACCCCGGGGGCGCTCGCGTCGAGGGCGGCCAGCGCCTGCATCGGCTCGAGATCCGACTCGGCGAGCACCCGGGCGGCCCGGGCGTGCAGCAGCGACTTGCCCAGCGGGAGCAGGTCGTAGCAGTGGTCGGCGTGCATGTGGCTGATGACCACGGCGTCCAGCGTCTGGGCGGGCGCCACCGCCGACAGCGCCGTCGTGATGCCGGGACCGCAGTCCAGCAGCAGCCGGCAGTCCTCGACCTCGACCAGGTATCCGGAGCTGGGCTGCCCCTCGGCGGGCATTCCGGATCGGGTGCCGAGCACGGTGAGCTGCATGCACCGACGATGGGCAGTCGGACCGGTCGGGGCAAGCGGCAAAGTCCGTACGCCCGATGCGATCCGCCTATGACGCCGGCGACAACCGGTCGATGTCCGGGTCCTTCCAGGTGTAGGGCCCGGCCGCGGCCAGGCTCGAGAGGAACGCGTCCACCACCGGGGTGGTGCCCCCAGCCCGCCAGACCGCATGCAGCGTCAGCCGCGGCACCGGCCCGGTGAGCGGCACCGACACCAGGCCCTGTGTCCCCGCCCGCGCGGCCCGCGCCGCCGAGCAGAAGCCGAGCAGCGGCCGCGCGGACACGACGACCCCGGTGGCGAGCGGATCGTCGACCTCCTCGGCCACGTTGAGGCTGCTGCCCGCCCGCGCCGCGGCCTGGGTGATGGCGTCGTACATGGCGGGGCTCTGCCCGCGGCGGAACAGCACGCAGGGTCGCTCCCCCAGCTCCAGCATCGAGATCGACTCCCGCCGCGCCCACGGGTGCTGCGGCGCCACGACCGCCACGACCGCCAACGTCATCAGCTCGCGCGACTCCAGCTGTGCGGGCATCGGCCGCCCGTAGACGAACCCGACGTCCAGCTCGTCCTGGAGGAGTGCCTCCACCTGGGGTCCGCTGCGCCGCTCCCACAGCTGGGCCAGGACCTTCGGGTGATCGGCCGTGAGCCGCGCCAGTGTGGGCGGTAACACCGTGAGCCCGGCCGGGAAGTTGAACCCGACGTTGACGGTGCCGGAACGGCCCTGCGCCGCGGCCTTGGCCGCCTCCACCGCCCGCGCCGCCTGCCCCACGATCCGCTCGGCCTCGGTCCGGAATGCCTCCCCCGCCGGGGGCAGCCCCACCACCGGGGGCGGGCGGCGGTCCAGCACCACCCCCACCAACCCCGCCCCCCCCCGGCGCAGCCGGCGAAGC
>JBBRLM010000042.1:0-58276 GCA_038231335.1 Mycobacteriales bacterium | reverse complement strand
TGGCGAAACGCCCAGAGATCAGCTCTACCACGGCATCCAACGACGCCACCCACCCCGCAAGATCCACCATGCGGTGATCATCACCGCCCGACAGGGCTCAGCATCCCACGACACGCCGCAGCTGCCGTTGCAGTACTAGCGCCGAACGGCGATCATCCGGAATGCCGGTCGGCATGCCGACGTGGTGAGCGGTCCGAACCACCCCCACATGCATACCGGCCCGGCTCACCCGCCGGACCGCGGCTGCTGATCGTGGAGCTCAGCGGAGGCCCGTGGCCTGTAGGTGTCCTTTGCCGCCATCGCCGTTCGTCCACTGGTCAGCGCCGGAGACCATCCTCCGGCCGGATCCAGGAGGAACGATGACGAACTTCGTACTCGCGTACCGCGGCGGCCCGGGGATGGCCGCGACGCCCGAGGACCGGGAGAAGGCGATGGCCGAGTGGGGCGCCTGGTTCGGCAGCTTGGGCGCCGCCCTCGTCGACGGCGGGAACCCGTTCAGCCGCTCCCGGACCGTCCTGGGCGACGGATCGTCGACCGAGGGAGGCGCGGCTGGTCTGACCGGTTACAGCATCGTCAGCGCCGCCGACCTCGCGGCCGCGTCCGACCTGGCGAAGGGATGCCCGCTGCTGAGCGGAGGTGGGACCGTCGAGGTCTACGAGACCGTTCCCATGTGACGACACCGGCAGCGGACGGGCACGAACCCGTGCGTCCGTCGCTCGATCCCGGCGGACGAGTCCGCTCGGAGGTCAGGTCGGACAGGTGCGGGCGGCGTCGTCGTGTTCGGTGAGGAACATGGTGACGAGGGCGGCGAGTTGCTCGGACGCGTTGTAGTTCGCGGCGTGCGGGGCGTCGGGGATGATGGCGAGGTGACCGTGGGGCAGGAGCGTGGCCACCTTCTCGACCCATTCCTGGGAGACGATGGCGTCGCGTCCGCCGCGGACCACCAGCGTGGGCGCGTCCAGGTGCGCGAGTTGGTCCTCGACCGGAGACGCCAGTGCGTCGAGGAGGGTGTGCCACATGCGCCGTGGGCCGGCCCGCAGATAGTCGGCCGTGGCGAGGGCGATCTCCGAAGGATGTTCACGGGGTGCGTCGGCGAGAAGCCGGGCGATCTGTCGGACCGCGGAGGGGGCCGAGGGATCGCAGGTCGGGCTGACGAGTACGGCCCGGGAGACCTGGGCCGGGTGTCGCTGCGCGAACGTGGTGATGACCTGGCATCCCAGCGAGTTGCCCAGCAAGGTGGTGCGGGCCATCCCGACGGCCGACATCCAGCCGGCGAGGCTGTCGGCCAAGGCGGTCAGCGGTAGCGCGGTCCGTGGTCCGGCGCTGTGTCCGAAGCCGGGCAGGTCGAGTGCGTACACGCGCAGTGCCGGCATCAGTTGCAGCAGGGTGGGCACCATGTAGCGGCTCGACACCCCGAGCCCGTGGATGAGCACGATCGGATCGTGATGGGTCGCGGCCGGCTGGTGGGCCGGGATGCGCACGTGGATCCGGTAGCCGTCGACCAGCGCCCAGGTGCACGTCGCGCCGGGCCGGGCGCACCCACGGTGCGTTTTCTGCATGATCCTCCCCATGTAGACCAATCGCCGGAACGAGGTTTTTGCCGCAATTCTCGAGGATTCGGGTATTGCGGGCACAGCCGCATTCCTGGTTGCTCCTGCGATGATCCCATCGCAGCGGTATCCGACGGACGGCAGCCGCTTTGGTGGCGGTCTGGAAAGGGCGGTACAACGTGGTGACATCGACGTCATCTGCCGAGGAGCGACCGGAAGGCTCGGCGCCCGCTGGGCGAGCGGGTGTGCGGCCGCCGCTCCGGCAGCGATTGCGATCGGCGTTCCGCGAGGAGATCGGGTCCACCGAGCGGTCGTTGCTGATCGCGTGGGCCGGGTTCGCGGTGACGTTCGGGGTGACCCGCGCCGTGACCGCATGGATCCACGCCGGCCACGGGCCGTCCGACGGCGGGATGACCGCGGGCGGGACGCACCTGCACCACTACAACATCGGAATAGCCCTGCTCGGTGCGGTCGGCGGGATCGCCCTTCGTGGTCAGGAGCACCACCGCCGCCATCCGGTCACCGCCGCCGCCTACGGGAGTGGCGCCGCGCTGATCATCGACGAAGCGGCGCTGCTGATCGAGCTGGAGGACGTGTACTGGGCCAACGAGGGCCGCAGGAGTGTCGACATCGCGATCGGCATCATCGCTGCCGGGGGTGCCTACCTCGCCGCGGTGCCGTTCTGGAAGGCCGCGGCCAGGGAGGTCACGCACCTGCGGAGGCGGTGACCCCAGCGCGACATCTGGACCCGCGACCACGACCCGGGCCAACCCGGGGCCCCGACGCGCAAGGCCGGTCAGGTGGACAGCTCCTACGCCGTCATCGGGCGGGCCGTGGTGGACAACGCGGGCCAACGCCCGAGCTGATCGGGCGTGACAGATCACCGGTCTGGAGCGTCCACTGTCTGTGTACGAACTCATCCTCCCCGAGCATCGCCCCCGAAACCGCACCGGCGTGGCCGCCGATCCCGCGGTGTGGCCGCGGTGAACCGGGCCGGCACTCCGTCGTGGCAGACAAGACCGTGAGCTCCGCGGTGACCGGATCGCTCGTGGCCGGATCACTGTGCGCCGACCAGGCCGCCGTGGTGTTGCACGGACACTGGCGGTCGCTGCTCGCGTGACCCTGAACCCGATCGGCCTCCACGACTACATGGCCATCGACGGGCGCAAGGGCAAGGCGGGGCAACCCACCGGGGCAACCGCGTTCCTCGCCCACGGCGTCGTCGACCAGCCCGGCGAGGTTCCCGTCGGCTGACAGACCACCAGGCACCGCTGCACCCCTTGCGCTCAACCGATGGACTAAGTACTTTCGATAGCGAAAGCACTTCTGATCCGTTGATGGAGGTCACCGTGAACGATTCCCACGCCCGCAACGCGTTCCTCGCCCAGCAGGCGCGTTCCCGGATGGCGGCCAAAGCGCGGTTGCCGTGGTGGTATGCGGCGGTACTCGGACTGACCATGCTGGTGGTGCTGTTCTTCTGGCCGGTGTCGCGGCTCAGCGGGTGGTCCTGGATGGCGTCGTCGCCGCTGGTCCAGCTGCCGCAGTGGCTGGTCGTGGTCGCGGCGCTTCTCGGGTTCGTGGTCAGCCGCGTGCAAGGAGCGGACTTCCGGCGAACCCTGATGGCCTATCCCTCGGCCCGGGTGTCGGGGTTCCTGGGCCTCGGCGTGTTCGTGGTCGGTGAGCTGGTGGACATGCAGCTGGCCGGCCACGGCCTGCCGGTGCCCGCCCTCGTGGTGGCCGCTCTCACCTCTGTCGCCGTACCTGCGCTGCTGGGGCGCCACTACTCCGCGGTGCGCCGCGACATCCGCGCCGGGCGGGTCGACCCGCGATGGACGTGACGGCGAGCGCCCGCCGGGACCCTCTGCTGGACTCCGGTACCCGGCTGGCCCTGTGTGCTCTGCTGCAGGGGGCACGATGGGTCGAGTTCGCCACCGCCCGCAACGTCCTCGAGGTCGCCGACTCCTCGGTGTCGAAGAACGCCCGTACTCTCGAAGACGCCGGCTACCTGGAGATCACCAAAGGTGCGGTCGGACGCCGACCCCGCACCTGGTTCCGGCTCACTCCCGCCGGCCACGACGCTCTCACCGGGCACCTGGCCTGGCTCGATGGGCTCCGCGCCCCCACACCCGCCGGCCTGCACGATTCCCCAGGCCCTCTGTGAGCACCGCCGCCGGAGCGGGTGCGTGCTGCGACGGCGACGTGCCCGGTGAGCGATGAGTTGTGACCTGCTCCCGGGTCTACCTGCCTGCAGAGCGGGGCTCAGGACGATCCCGACTGCACACCGGAGATGAACGACAACCCTGGATCACGGACCGTGATCCGGACAGACGAGCAGGGGGCACCGTGAGCGGTACGAGGGTGTTGGTGGCGGGGGCGAGCATCGCTGGGCCTGCGTTGGCCCACTGGCTGCATCGGCGGGGGGCCGAGGTGACCGTGGTGGAGCGGGCGCCCGGGCTGCGTCCCGGTGGGCAGGCGGTGGACGCGCGCGGGGTGGCCAAGGAGGTCATCGGGCGCATGGGGCTGGATGCGGCGGTGCGCGCGGCCCGCACCGAGACCGAAGGCGCGTACACCGTGGACGTGGACGGGAACGTGCTGGAGACCTACCGCGCGGACGACGACGGCGGCGACGGCTACATCGCGGACATCGAGATCCTTCGCGGGGACCTGTCCCAGGTCATCTACGACGACACCCGCGACGGTGTCGAGTACGTCTTCGGCGACCGGATCGCCGAGCTCACCCAGGACGCGGACGGGGTCGACGTGACCTTCGCGGGCGGCGACCGGCGGCGCTTCGACCTGGTGGTCGGCGCCGACGGGTTGCACTCGGCGCTGCGCGGGATGGTCTTCGGGCCGCGCGAGCGGTTCGTCCGCCACCTCGGGATGGTGCTGGCCTTCTACACGGTGCCCAACGAGTTCGGGGTGGACCGCTGGCTGCTCGACTACCAGGAGCCCGGGCGCTCCGCCGGCCTGCGGCCACTCCAGGACCCCACCCGGGCGATGGCGATGTTGTCCTTCACCGCCGCCGACTTCGACGTCGACCACCGCGACGTCGCGGCCCAGAAGCGTCTGCTGTGTGGGCGGATGGCCGGTTTCGGCTGGATGACCCCGCGCATCCTCGCGCACCTGGACGACACCCCGGACTTCTACCTCGACCAGGTCGCCCAGGTGGTGATGGACCGCTGGTCGAGCGGCCGGGTCGGGCTGCTCGGGGACGCGGCGTTCAGCTCGTCGCCGATGTCCGGGGGAGGTACCGGGCTGGCTCTGGTCGGCGCCTACCTGCTGGCCGGGGAGCTGGCCGCCGCCGGCTGGGACCCGGAGGCCGGGTTCGCCGCCTATGAGGAGCGGATGCGCCCGTTCGTCGAGGCCAACCAGGAGATCGGCCGGATGCACGTGCACAGCCGGGACGTCCCCGGGCCGGACGCCGGGCCGAGCCCGGAGCCGGACATGGAGGCGCTCATGGAGCTGGTCGGGCGCGCGATCAACGGTGTCGAGCTGCCCGACTACGCCGGGGTCCCGGACTCCGGGGCCTCGGCCGCGTCGCAGTCGCGTGTCGGGCCTGCACCGTTCAGACAGTGAGCGGCCGGGATCAGGATGGGGTCGCCCATTCGGCCAGCAGGTCGGCAACCTCGGCGCGGGCACCTGCCGGTTCGGTGAAGTAGTGGTTGCCGGCGATGAGGCGCAGCGACTTGTCGGTCGCCACGAGCCCGTCGTGGATCGAGCGGGCGTCGCTGTCGTACACGCCCGAGTCCCCGCGGGCGTGCACCACCAGCGCCGGCACTGTGATCCTGGCCAGGTGCGGGCCGATCCGGCACTGCGATGTCTGCAGGCTCCACATCGACAGCCAGGTGCGCAGCGTCGACTGCACGCCGATCCCGACCACGCCGTAGTTCGCGGTCCGGGGGTCACCGCGGTAGCAGCTGCGGGCCGCGCGTTCCGACGGTTCGATCGTGGGGTCGATCATGCGCAGGTCGGCCCACGTCCGGAATGTCTGGAACAGCCGGTCGGACGCTCGCGTTCCCTCCAACGCATCGAGCTGGGCCAGTGCCCAGTCGGTGATCCGCTGGTTGCGGGCCCGCTGCGCGTCCCGGTAGCGACGCTGGAAACCCGGGTCGAACGGCGGGCCGTTGGCCGGGTCGTAGGGGTCGAGCGCCTGGTCGAGCGACAGCGGGTCGGTCTCGTCGACGACCGACGCGTCGAGCCATGCGGTGAGCACCTCGGGCCTGCCGGGGTGTGCGGCCAGCGCGACGTAGGCGTCACCGGCCGGTAGATGGGCGATCGCGTCGGCGGCGCGGGGGCCCGAGGGCGTGACGTTCGGCTCGACCGCCTGGGACTGGTACGCGGCCATCAGCGATCCGCCGCCCGAGTTGCCGAGCAGCACCACTTGCTCCACCCCGGCCTGCTCGCGCAGCCACCGCATGCCGACGCCGATCTCGGCCAGAGCGTGGTCGAGCAGGAAATAGGCCTCGGCGCCGCGGAAGCGGGTGTTCCAGCCGAGGAACCCGTAGCCGCGTTCGGCCAGATAGGGGGCGAGATAGTGTTCCGAGAAGTCGACGTTGTAGTGCGTGGCGATGAAAGCGGTGCGCGGACGGCGCCCGGCGGGGGAGTGGTAGACGCCCTGGCAGGGATGTCCACCGGCTCCCGCGCGGGGGGCCAGCGGCGAGGGCAGCCCTACGAACTCACGGCGGACGTCGGTCATCGCTCGCCGGTGTCAGCGCGCCAGCGCCGCGCGGGCAGCGCGGATCGGGGCCGCCTGGGCCGAGTCGAGGTATTCCTCGATGCGGCTCACCCGGCCGTCGGCCACGGTGAGGTACATCGCGGCCGGCATGGCGATCCCGGTGCCGTCAGGGAGCCTCCCGCGCAGCACGTGCTGCTGGAACACCCCACCGTCGACGGGCAGACGCCGGACGATCTCGTAGTGCAGTCCGGTGACCACCTGCTGCAGCCCCCGCAACGTCCGCAGGTTGTCCTCGACGCCCTGCTCGCCGCTCGCGTCGTTGTGCCAGATCCGGGCGTCGTCGGTGTAGATCGCGGTGAGCGTGTCGACGTCGCCGGCCTCCAGCGCCGCGAAGAACCGCTCGACCGTCTCCAGGGGCGTCACCGGACGCCGGTGGGGACCGTGCGGTCGGCCGCCGTGCGTGGCGTGTGGACGACGTCGGCCTCGCTGAAGGTGCGCAGCCAGCAGGCGAACTCCAGCATCACACCGTCCGGGTCACGGAAGTAGAACGAGCGGACGAACACGCCGGGATGGAACTCACGCGCCGTGCCTGCCGGACTGTCGTCGTGGTCGAGGATCGGGCTGACCGCGACGCCCTTCTCCTGTATCCGGGCGTAGTACTCCAGGAACCTGTCCGGCGGCACGGAGAAGGCGACGTGGTTCATCGAACCCACCGCGCTGGCGATGTCGCCGCCACCCGGCAGCTCGGCGGGGGCGGAGATACCCGGGACGCCGTCGGGCGCGTGCGGGAACCAGAAGAAGGCGAGCGTGTCGCCGTTGCCGCAGTCGAAGAAGAAGTGCTGCCCCATCCCGCGGGGCAGCTCGATCGTCTTGATCAGCGGCATGCCCAGCGTGCCCGAGTAGAACTCGACCGTGCGCTGCATGTCGGAGCAGACGAGCGCCAGGTGGTTGACGCCACCGAGCTGGAACTCCTGGTTGATCGGGCCCATGGGACCGAGGCTAACCCCACGTGCTGCCCGGCGGAATACGTTCGTGCTGACGGAAGCCCTGGCTGGCGTTCACGGCGCTCTGCGTCAGCCGGCGAAGAAGAGGGTATCCGGGGCGTCCACCAGTATCCGGTGTCTGACCTGCTCGTCGGGTGCCCAGCGGGCCAGCAGGTTGAGCAGTTCCCCGGTGTCGCGCTGCCCGTCGGGCAGGTGCGGCCAGTCCGATCCCCAGATGAGGCGGTCCGGCCGGGTGGCGACCAGCGCCCGGCCGATCGGGTCCACCTCCGACAGCGGCTTCTCCTTCGCGATCCGGTACGGGCCGGAGAGCTTGACCCAGCACCGTCCCTGCGCGAGTACGCCGAGCAGACCGGCGATGTCCGACTCCGGCATGTAGCCCATGTGGTCGATGACGAAGGTGTCCTCGAGGTCGGCGAGGAAGGGCAGCAGGTCGCGGATCACGGCGCCGGGTGAGTAGAACTGGATGTGCCATCCGCGGGGTCGCGCACGGTCGGCCATCCGGCGGATGTAGGCGATGACGTCGTCGGTCGGCCAGGTGGCCCGGGCGAAGAGGTCGATCCGGATGGCGCGCACGCCCAGCTCGTGGAAGCGGTCGAGCTCGGCGTCGGGGATGTCCTCCTCGATCCGCACCACCGCGCGGCAGTTCGATCCCACCCGGCGGAGCACCTCGATGGTCACGCTGTTGTCCGTGCCGTAGAAGGTGGGCTGTACGACGACCATGCGCCCGATGCCCAGCACCTCGCACAGCTGCAGGTACTGCGTCAGCGTGGCGTCGGGGAACGTGTAGAGCGGGTCGGCGACGTGCGCGAATCCGGGCTCGAACACGTGGAAGTGGGTGTCGCAGCTCCCGGCCGGCATCCGGAACACCGGTGGCGAGTTGGTCTCGGCGGGCCGCATCGGCGTCGTCACCAGCATGTCGGGACTCATGGTGTCCTCCTGTCGTCGAAGGTGCGGGCGCGGGCCGCGGCCCCCGCGTAGAGCAGGTCGGTGTCCATTCCGGTCAGCTGCAGAGAGCAGACTCCCAGCGGTCGGAGGCGTTCGACGAGCGCCAGGTCGCCGATGCCGCCCAGCATCATCAGCTTGCCGTGGCGCCGGCAGGCTGCACCGACGGTCGCCACGGCGTCCCGGAGGCGGGGGTCGTCGAACTGTCCGGGGACGCCGAGTTCGGCGGTGAGGTCGTTGGCGCCGACAGCCAGGATGTCGACCCCGTCCACGGCCGCGATGGCGTCGGCGTGGGCGACGGCGGTGGGTGTCTCCAGCAGGATCTGCACGACGACGGCATCGTCCAGGGCGGGATTGAGCTCGCGCGCCGGGATCGGTCGCATCCCCAGCTGGGGCACCATCGCCAGCTGGGACCGCTGCCCCCGCGGCGCGAACCGGCACGCCCGGCTGATCAGCTCGGCGTCGGCGGCTGTGTCGATGCGCGGCGCGATGATCCCGTGCGCGCCGCAGTCGAGCAGCCGCCCGATGGCCCCGTACTCGCGCTCCGGGACGCGGACGAACGCCGTCATCCCCAGGTCGCCCGCGGTGGCGCACAGGGCAGCGGCGACGTCGAGGGGCATGGCGGAGTGCTCCAGGTCCACCATGACGGCGTGGTGGCCGGTGGCGTGGGCGATCCGCACGGCGTCGCTCGTGCGGCTGCTCCGGATCCCCATCATCAACGTCAGCTCGTCGGCGCGCAGCCGCGCCATGAAGGGGTTCACGGGCGGACCCCGAAGAAGAGGCCCATGAGGTCGGGGTGGTTCTGCACGTCCCGGGCGCTGCCGGTGAGCACCACCGAGCCGGTGCTCATGACCGTGGCCCGATGCGCCAGGCCGAGCCCGAACCGGACGTTCTGTTCCACCATCAGGATGGTGACACCGGACTTGTTCATGGCCGTCGTGGCGTCGTGGATGACCGTGCGGCTCAAGGGGTCCAGCCCCAGCGTGGGCTCGTCGAGCAGCACGACCTGTGGCTCGAGCATCATGGCGCGGGCGAACTCGACCATGCGACGCTGGCCGCCGGACAGGCTCCCGGCCCGCTCGTCGGCCCGCTTCCCGATGATCGGGAACATCTGGCTCAGCTCGTCGTAGCGCTCGGTCAGCTTCCGCTTGCCTCTGCGCGCGACGTACCCGCCCATCATGACGTTGCGCCGGACGCTCAGGCCCGCGAACAGGCCGTGCCGCTGGGGGACCTGGACGACGCCGGCCCGCAGGATGTCGGCGGGGGAGCGCCCCACCAGCTCCGTGCCGTTGACGACGACCGATCCGCTGCGCGGACTCAGGATGCCGCTGATCGTCTTGAGGACCGTGGACTTCCCCGCGCCGTTGGGCCCGACGATGCAGTTGATCGTTCCCGTCTCGACCGTGAGCTCCAGGTCGCGGAGGATGTCCAGGCCGCCGTAGCCGGCGCAGACTCCGGTCAAGGTGATCATCGGGTCACCGCCACGGGGGTCGAGGTGTCACCGAGGTAGGCGTCGACGACGGCCGGATCGGCGCTGACCTCGGCGACGGTGCCGTGGGCGATGACCGCACCATCGGCCATGACGTGGACCTGGTCGCACAGCTCGGCCAGGAACGCGAGGTCGTGTTCGACCAGCAGGACCGCGACCCCGTCGGCGTTCAGCTCGCGGACGATCGCGGTCAGCCGGCGCGACAACGCGGGGCTGATGCCGGCGGCGGGCTCGTCCAGCATCACGAGCACCGGATCGAGGGTCAGGATCTGCGCGAGCTCGACGAGCTTGCGCTGGCCGTAGCTGAGGTCGGCCGGGCTGATGTCGGCGTAGGCGGCAAGCCCGAACCGGTCGAGCACGGCCAGCGCACGTCGACGTTCGGCGGCCCCCACCCTCGGGTGCAGGAGGCGGCGCAGCGCCGGCCTGCGCTCGGGGAGGACGACGTTCTCCAGCACCGTGAGCGACGGGAACAGCCGCGGCAGCTGGTAGGTGCGGGCGAGCCCGGCGTGCGCGCGAGCGGCCCGTCCCCGGCGTTCGAGGTGCTGCCCGGCGAGGCTCACCGTTCCGGCCCGGGGCGAGACGGTGCCGTCGACCAGGTTGAACAGGGTGGTCTTGCCCGACCCGTTCGGCCCGATCAGCCCGGTGATCGTTCCGGCGGGAACGGTGAGGTCGACGCTCGAGACCGCCGTGACCCCGCCGAAGGTCTTGGTCAGACCCCGGATCTCGAGGGCGTTCGGCGCCGTGGTCGGCGCCGTCGTCCGGCCCGGGGTGGGGTGGTCGTCGGCACCGGTGGCGGCCGCGCGGGCCGCCCGCAGCAGGTCCGTGGTCCGGCGACGGTCCAGCCGCCGGGCGATGGTCGGCAGGACACCCCGCGGCAGGAACAGCACGACCGCGAGGAGGATGCCGGCGAAGATGAGCAGCCGGACGGGGCCGGCGTTCACGCCGCCGAGGTTGGTGGTGGTCAGCTCGGAGAGCGGTTCGATGATGAAGGCGCCGAGTACGGGGCCCCACACCGTGCCGCGACCGCCGAGCAGCGCCGCTAGCACCATCAGCACGCTGGCCACGATGTCGAACGCCGACGACGGGTCGAGGTAGGACACGTAGTAGGCGTAGATGCCTCCCGCGATGCCGATGAAGATGCTGCCCAGCACGAACGCGATCATCTTGTGGAGGGGCGCCTGCAGGCCGAGGCCGGTGGCTTTGTCCTCGTCGTCCGAGATGGCGAACAGGAACAGCCCCAACTTGCTGCGGCGTACCCGGAACGACACCGCGACGGTCACGACGAGCAGCGCCAGCAGCGAGTAGTAGAAGGGCCAGTCCTGGTAGGCGATGTCCCACTGGGGGATCGGCATGGCCAGGCCCTTGCTGCCGCCGGTCACCGACGACCAGTTGCGTGCGGTGATGGCCAGCAGCACGAGTGCGGCGAAGGTGACGATGACGAAGTACATGCCCCGCGTCCGGCGGGTCACCAGGCTGAGCACCGCCGCCGCGGCACCGGCGACGACGCCGCCCACGAGGCATCCGACGAACGGCGGTACCTGCTCACGGGCCGCGAGGATCGCGGTGGTGTAGGCCCCGAGCCCGATGAACGCGCTGTTGCCCAGGGAGATGTACCCGGCGTAGCCGCCCATGACGTTCCACCCGCTGGCCCCGATGGCCAGCAGGAACGTCATGATCAGCATGTTCTGCAGGTAGAGGTTGTCCGACAGCAGCGGGAAAGCGCAGAGGGCGACGAACCCGGCCACGAGCACGATCCGGCGCCTCATGTCCCGACGTCCTCTCGCAGCCGGGGCGCCAGCAGTCCCTGCGGTCTGACCGTCAGTACCACGAGGATCATGACCAGCGGGACCGCAGTGGACCACTGCACCGACAGGTAGGCCGAGGTGAGGGCGTCGGCCACCCCCAGGACCAGCCCGCCGACGATCGCACCGGGGATGCTCCCCAGGCCGCCGAGGATGACGACGCTCAACGTCAGGCCGATCCAGGTGTCCTGGGAGTCGGGGACGAACTGGTACAGGAAGCTCATGGCCGCACCGCCGAACGCGGTGGTGGCCGCCGACAGCGCGAAGATCACGGTGCCCACCCCGGCCGGGTCGACCCCCACCAGGCGGGCTCCTTCCGGGTTCTCCGAGGCCGCCGTGATGGCGTGACCCAGCCAGGTCCGTTTCAGCACGATCTGCAGCGCGACGGTGATGGCGACCGCCAGGCCGCACGCGTAGAGCTGCCCCTTCGGCACGATGATCGATCCGAGATGGAACGCCTCGGTGAAGTAGCTCGGCGTGGCGCCCGTCGAGTTCGGGCCCCAGATCAGGGCGATCACGCCCTCCGCGATCAGCGCGAGACCGAAGGTGGCGACGATCGCGAGTCCCCTGTCGATCCGTTGGGCTCGCTCGATGACGGTCTTGTAGAGGATCACCCCGAGCAGTGCCATCACGGGCGCGGCGACGAACGCGCCCAGGAGCGGGTCGATGCCCGCGTACGCCCACAGCGTCCAGCACAGGTACGCCGACAGGATGAGGAACGCGCCCTGGGCCATGTTGACGATGTCCATCACGCCGAACACCAGGGTGAGGCCGGTCGACATCAGCGCGTAGACGCCGCCGATCAGCAGCCCGAAGACCAGTGTCTGCACGAGGGTGGCCATCAGCTGTGCCAGCCGGGTTTGGGGTTGACGGCGGCGGCGGTGGTGGCCGCGGCGGCGGGAAGCACGGTCTGCAATTGCCCGTTCTGCCACTGGGCGAGCAGGAGGGTGCCCTGCGGCACGCCCTTCTGGTCCCAGCTCAGCGGTCCCACGATGGTCGAAACGGTGTGCGCGTGCAGCCACGCCGCCAGCGCGTCCTGGTCGAGGGAGCCGACGGCCTTGACTGCCGCGGCCAGCACCTGCCCGGCCGTGTAGGAGTTCGCGGCGTCCTCCGACGGCGGGCTCCCGAACTTCGCGGTGTAGCTGCGGACGAACTCGGCGTTGCCGGGGTACTTCGCGGCCGCGCTCCAGCCGACCGCGGTGAAGATCCCCTGGGCGTTCGGTGCGCCGATCGTCGCCGGGTAGCCGGCGTCGGAGGCCTGCATCTGGAAGAGGATCCTGGGGCTGTAGGAGAGCTTCTGGAACGACCGCACCAGCTGGGTGCCGTCGTCGGTGACCGCCCCCTGGACGACCATGTCCGGCTTGGCCGCGGCGACCGCGGAGGCGATGGGGTCGAACGACGCGTTGTCAGGGGAGTAGGTCTGGTCGTAGACCGTCGTGATGCCCATGGCCTCGAACTTCTGCCGGAACCCCGCGATGGCCGGGGCGGCCGCCGGGTCGTCCTGCGTCGCGTAGGCCGCGGTCTTCGGGCGCTGGTCGGCCGGTAGGGAGCTGACCCACTCGACGAAGCGGTCGGGAAGGGCCGTGGTCGTGGCGGGCTGGGCGAAGAACAACCGGCTGAAGCCGCGGTCGAACAGTGTGGAGTCCCCGCCGGACGGTTCGACGTAGAGCATCTTCTGGCGCTCGGCGACGGCGGACGCCGGTGCGTTCAGCTTCGAGGAGAACGTCCCGAGCAGGAGGTCGACCTTGTCCTGGCTGATGAGCCGGTTGTAGTTCGCGACCACCGCGTTCTGGTCGAACCCGTCGTCGAGGACGTCGAGCTGCACCTGGCGCCCCAGCAGCCCCCCGCCGGCGTTGACGTCGGCCGCCCACTGCTCGTAGCCCTGGTACCCGCTCTTGGAGACGTCGGCGACCGCGCCCGACTGCGGCAGCGACATCCCGATCTTGAGGGGACCGGTCGCGGACGCCGTCGGCGCACCGGTCCCGGAGGAGCATCCCGTGACGACCAGGACGGCCGACGCCGCCACGGCCATGAGGCTCTGACGTAGAACAGCGCGACGTAGAACGTGTCGTGTCATGTCACTCCTGTGTGAGATGGCGACAACAGCTGAGTTGTCGGACGTGGATACGGCTCGTCGTCCAGGCCGGGCACGGTCACCGCGGCCGGATCGTTGCCGTGCTCGATGAGCTGGGCCGTGGCGTAGTCGGTGACCGCGCCCGACAGCAGCTGCCGGGGGTCCTCGAGGACGACGCGCAGCCGGCTGATCAGCGCGAGCCAGTCCGAGGGGGACCCGACGCGCGGCATGTCGTGGAGCTCGGTGGTGGAGGCGTCCAGCTCGGGCGTGGCCGCGGAGGCCGGCGTGAACGCCGGGTAGCCGTCGAACATCAGGGCGCCGAGCCCGGCGGTGGCCCGGGTGCCGGCCCACAGCGCGCGCAGCACGGGTTCGAGATCGGCGGCCGGGCCGGTGTCCGCACCGTCGAACGGGGGTGGGGTCGGGGCGTGCGGGGCGAGGTACACGCGATCCAGGTCGAGCCGGCCGCGGGCGGCGCCCAGGACGATCCCGGCCATGCTGTTGGTGTTCCAGGTGACCCCCGCGGTCGGTCGGCCCTGCCGGCCGGCGATCACGACCATGGCGCGCGACCAGTCGAGATGCTGGGCGTCGAACCAGCTGATGAGGCGCCGCGCGATGTCCAGGCCGGTGAGGAAGAACGTGGCGATCATGACCCGGTTGAACGGCACCGGCGGGGCCTCGGGCCCCCCACCGGCCAGGTAGTCCTCGCGCAGCGTGCGTTCGGTGAGGTAGTCCGGGTCCGAGAGCGCGGAGACGAGGTAGGTCTCGGTCAGCGCGCAGGAGTAGTCGATCATGGCGGTGATCGCGGCCTCCCGCCCGCGGTAGGTCTGCACGGCGATCCGGTCCCGCCACATCTCGACGGTGTTCGCGGCCCGGGCCCCCCGCACGGACCCGAGCAGCCGCTCGGCGTCGGTCGTCCAGGAGGAGTGGCCGAGGTCCTTGACGGCGACCAGGGTGGCGAGGGCGGGCCCGAGGTGGGAGACCGCAGCCAGCTCCTTGAACCCGCGCGTCGACAGCCGGAACGGCTCGATCAGAGGTCGCCGTCCATGACCCGGGTAGAGCACCATGTCGGTGCCTGTCGCCACGATCAGCGGATCGCCGTTGCTCGCGTCGGCGGCCGCCCGGCCGAGCCGGGCGCCGATGCTCGCGGGCCCGGCCGTGTAGGTGGTGAAGAGCTCGACGAGCTCGGGGTTCTCGTAGCGGTACATGCTCATCCCGGGGTCAGGAGTCGGTGAAGCGGTAGATCACGGTGTCTGCGGCGAAGCGGACGTCGGCCGACAACGAGTTGCTCACCACGACCAGGGCCCCGTCCTCGTCGGGGAGCACCGCGACGTCGGTCCCGCCCGTGGTGGGGAACTCGTCCACGACCACCAGCGCGCCGTCCTCCCAGCGGTAGAGCTGCGAGGTCAGCGCCGTCCTCGGGTCGGCAGGCGTCCCGGAGATGAAGTTGACCCGCACCACGTACAGCCCGCGCTCGCCGTGCAGCACGGCGAACTCGCGTGCGCCGAGCCCGTCGAGCTCCTGGTGGTGGACGAACCGGTCGCCGTCCCACCGCAGCACCGTCGAGGCCGAGAGCAGGCAGCCGACGATCAGGAACGTCGTGCCGCCGTCGACGAACGAGGCGAACGCCCGGCAGGCCCGGGACGCGAGCGTCTGGTGCGCGACGAACCGGTCGCCGTCCCAGCGGTGCAGCACGCTGGGCCCGACGTGGTCGGCGTGCGCCAGGAAGTGCGTGCCGTCGATCTCGACGTGGTGCCAGTTGTAGGCCCAGCGGGAGTCGATGTCCTGGAAGTGGACGAAGCGGCTGCCGTCCCACTCGTAGATCCGGGAGGGCAGGGTGGCCCCGTCGTGGCCGGGTAGGGCGACGCCCTGGGCCAGGGCCAGGAAGTGCCTGCCGTCGAGGGCGACGTGGCGCCACTGCTTCGCGGCGTAGCCGGGGAAGGCCTGGAACGGCGTGAACGCGTGCCCGTCCCACGCCCAGAGATGCGAGTCGACGTCGAAGCGGTAGGGCCCCGATCCCGAGCGGATGCCGGCCACGGCCAGGAACGACTGGTCGTCGATGGAGAAGGACTCGGCGTCCTCCCCACCCGGGGCCGGGAGCGATCCCCACGGCCGGAAGTCGTCGCCGTCGCGCGCCAGCAGCAGCATCACGGTGTCGCTGTCACCGCCGTTCATGTCGGCGGCGGTGCCGGGCATGTCGTAGGCCAGCTGCGGCACGGCCAGCAGCGTGACCCCGCCGACCCGCGCCGGTTCGACGGCTCTGGCTCCGCTGGTCGGGATGCGCCCGACCTCCTGCAGGAGATGCTCGTTCATGTGCCCATGAGACGGCCACCACAGCCGCCGCGACAAGTAAGTTGGCGTGAGCGTTCATGCCACTGGGCGTAAGGAAAGGAGACACCGTGCTGGATGTCCGCAAGCTGATCCTGCTGCGGGAGGTGGCGGCCCACGGCTCCATCGCCGCCGCGGCGCGGGCCCGCCACTACACACGGTCGGCGGTGTCGCAGCAGATGACAGCACTCGAGACCGAGACGGGAGTGACGCTGCTGCGGCGCCGGGGCAACCGGATGGAGCTCACCCCGGTCGGGCACACCCTCGTGGCCCACACCGAGCGGATCCTGGCCGAGCTGCGAGCGGCCGACGCCGCGCTGAGCGTCGACGCCGGCGAGGTCACGGGATCGCTGCGGATCGGGATCTCGTTCGGGGAAGGCCCGCCGATCATGTCCGCGGCCCTGACGGCTGTCCGTGCGCGCCACCCGGGCCTCCAGATGCGGCTGCAGGGCTTGGCCAGCGACAAGGCCCCCGAGGCGGTCCGGCTCGGCCGACTCGACATGGCCATCGTGTCCCGCTACGACGCGGTCTCCACCCCGCGACCCGGGCTCCACGAGCAGCTGCTCGGCAGCGACGCACTGACGCTGTGCACGGCGGTCGACCATCCCGCAGCGCAGGATCCGCCGACCGCACTCGCCGACGTGGCGGACCAGCCGTGGGTGCTCGGCCCCACGACACCCCTGGGCGCGTTGGTGATCGCGGCCTGCCACCGCGCCGGGTTCGAACCCCACGTCGCGGCCGCGGTCGACGATCTCCACGCCGCCCTCGGTCTCGTCGGCCTCGGCTGGGGCGTCAGCCTCGCGCCCGTGCTGACACCGTCACCGAGCGGGCGCAGGCTCCTCCGGGTGCCCCTGCGCGACATCGACGAGCGCCGGAGCACGTTCATCCTGAGTCGGGACGGCGAGCAGCAACTGCCCACCATCTGCACGGTCAGCACCGCGGTTGCGTTGTTCAGCCGGACGAAGTTCGGTCAGGATTCGACGGCGGTGTCGCGATAGCGGTAGCTGGTCGGAGGCCCGCCTCGCTGCTAGTCGGGTCGTCCGAACCGACGGTCCGCTGCCTCCACAGGGACCAGCGCGACGGCCAGGATCAGGGCCACGAGACCGATGAGGACCATGTTGAGGATCGACTCCGAGACGCTGGTCCACCGCAGGTACTCCGTGGCCGCGGTGACGGGCCCGTTCATGACGTCGACACCGGCATGGCTGGTCGCCACGGCGGAACGGGGAGCGCGCACCGCGACAACGGTACGGACGTAGATCGGCAGCGGCCAGAGTTCGCGGAAACGCCAGTGAGAGGTAACGCGGGCCTGTGACAGTGGCGGAGCCGGCGCCTCCAGGTCGGTGAGGTCATCAGATCGGGGGCGGCACGATCGCCGAAGCCCCGACACGATCGTCGCGTCGGGGCTTCGTGTGGTCGGGTCAGCTTCCGGTGACGGACCAGCTGCCGGTCGAGGTGATGGCCAAGGCGGCTGGCGTCTCGATCGGGACGGTCCCGGAGTAACCGCCGATGGTGTTGACCGCGAGATCGGGGAAGCCTGAGCTGCCGTACACCTGCACGACGAAGTTGCTACTGCCGCCCTTGTTGGTGATCGCCGCCTTGCTGATGTTGCCGGTCAGCACCGCGACGTCGTCACCGTGGCCACTGACCGAGGTGCCGCCCTTCGTCGCCGACGCCAGCCCGGACGCGACGGTGATCTTCCACGATCCGGTCGCCTTGACCGTCAGGGTGCTGGTCGTCGAGCCGTCGGTGGCGTCGATGAGGCGCCGGCCCGAGTAGGAACCGATCGTGTTCACCAGCAGTGAGTCGCCGCCGTCGGACTGCAGGACCGTGTTCGCTGAGCATTTCGCGCACTCGAAGGTCACGATGGCCGGTCCGTCATCCTTCTTGATGGTGACGACGTCGTCGCCCCTGCCCGTGTAGCTCGTGGGCGCGGAAGCAGCAGGAGCGGCGGGGGCTGGAGCCGCCGGTGCCGGAACGGCGGGGGCGGCGGGTGTGACCGCGTTCGGGGTGACAGCTGCAGACGCGGGCGCGCCGGATGTCGGTGCAGGTGTTCCGCCCTTACTACCGGTTGAGACGACGATGATGAACAGAACCAGCACGGCGAGCACGACCCATGGCCACCGCCGTCGCTTCTTCTTGGCGGCCGGCGGAGGCGTCGGCAACCCCCGCTGCTGCGGGATGTGCGGCGGCTGTCCGTAGGCGGGGGGCTGCTGCTGGTACGGGGCCTGCGTGCCCAGTGGTTGCGGGTAGGTGGGCTGACCGTTCTGCGGTTGCGTCGGGTAGGGCTGGTACGGCGGAGTCGGCGTCGTCATTGGTGCGGCTCAGTTCTCTAGCTCGGCTGGTGAACCCCATGTCGAAGGTGACGGTACGAACGTTTCGCCTTTTCGGGCGCATCATCAGTTTGAGGTAGAAATAGGAGCTCGCACGGCACGACATGGGCTCCAGGAGCGACCTCGGCCGGTTCCTACCGCTCCGCCCAGGACATCGCTGCTCCCGGCCGCAACACCGCGGAGGCAGCTCGACCTCGTGAGCGCCTCGGCGAGGACGAGGCCCGTTCGTGCCGGGCCGCGTTCGCAGATCGTGAAGTCGACGAGCCCGACCCGCCGGCCGTCAGTTGCTCGGCCCACCCGCGGACAGCAGCGCCCACACCCGGGCACGGGGTGGGCGCTGCCCTCGTCCGGCGCAAGCCGCTCGTCGGGCGAGGCGCGCTGCCAGGAGGGGCAGCAGCGCGCAGTGGTAACTCGATCGCCGAACATTAGGTGTTAGCAAATTCTCGCGGCCGGCATTTGCGGAACCGCTGCTGTGGCGCCATCGGCGCATTCCCGATCGGGGGAATCCCGAGCCGATCGTGCCCGGTCAGGACGAGGATGCGCCGGTATGGAAGAGGTCGCGGTCGTCGTCGATGTGTGTCCGACATGTCGGCACGAACCCAACTGGGAGAACGTCGCCGCGCGGGCCACGCATGAGCCCGTCGACTGCGGGCGCCCTTGCTGCCGGGACCGACCCGGGTGCTACTCCTGCCGCGAGCCGTTCTGCATCTGTGCCGAGCACTGACCGTCTCGGCGCGACCGAGGTGGGAAGGGACCGGGAGCGCGGTGAGAGTCGATCTTCGGAGGGCCGATCCGAACCTCAAGGCGTGATCGCGTACCGAAACCAGGCGTGCGCGCGTTGCTTGCTGGTGCCCAACGCCGCCCCGATCGCCGCCCAGGTACACCCGGTCGCGCGGGCCGCGAGCACGGCGTCGCGGCGCCATCTCAACAACATCTCCACCAGGAGCCGGTTGGCCTCGAGAGCATCCAGGGCCGACACGTCCGGGAACCCGGCCAGGACCTGCCCGGCGACCGCGGGATCCTCACCGTGCTCCATCGTCTGCCCCCACACCACCTGTGCCTGGTAGGCGCGGCACAGCCGGTAGAGCCCCTGCACCTCGCTGATCTCGTCTGCCACCGGACTGCACCATCCAGTCATCACATCTGTGTCGATGTCGTCGACCTGACCGGCGCCTACGGAAGGGCTCGCGCGTTGCCGAGGAGATGCGCGGCTGGTCCGGTCACGCCCATACTGCCGGTGGGCGTCTGGCCTGAGCAGGTCGGATGGCCGACGCCCAGCGGGTCGACCTGGCCCACAACCGGTCAGGTCGACCCGCGTCACGCAGTGATCGAGTGCTCGGGCGATCAGCGGACGCTGCGGCGGCCGTAGGTGCCGGCGACGATGGCCACCCCGATCGCGGCGATGATGACCTGGATGAGCAGCAGGATCCAGGGGAAACCGCCGTTGGAGTTGGCGTAGCCGAGCGCGCCGGCAATGAAGCTGCCGATGAAGGCGGCGACGATGCCGATCACAATGGTGAGCCAGATCGGGATGTGCTGCTTGCCGGGCACGACGAGGCGCCCGAGCAGGCCGATGATCGCGCCGATGATGATCGCGGAAATGATGCCGGTGATGGTCATGAAGTACTCCTTCAGGGTCGGATGCCGGTGAGTACCCGAATGGGTGACCGACGATGCACCTGCACGGTGCGTATCCGCATCACGTTGCCAAAACGTGACCTGATGTCGCGCCTGGTGCGAAGATATGGATGGGCCACGAACGTCCTGGATCCATTCGGCGCAATAGGCTTTGGCATGTGACGTAAGCGCGCGCTGTGGGACCGGGGCCGATCGACGATCACCGAAGCCGATGTCGGCTATCCGTACCCGGGTGGTCGGTCGGCATGGAGGACAACCACTGTGAGGACCAGCGCCCTACCCGCCCGCCTGATCATGTGGGGCGTGCTCAGACCGGGCGGTGGCTGTGTCGGAGCGCTAGCGTCCGGGATCGTGCCGGACATCACCGCCCTGATCATGGACGACCACGCGTGGTTCCGCCGCCAGTTCGCGCGACTGGATGAACTACAGGCCCAGCAGCCGCTCGATCCTGACGCGGTGGCGCAGGTGTGGGACCCGCTCGCCGCGCGCCTGGATGTGCATGCGATCGCCGAAGAGCGCATCTTCTATCCCCAGCTGCTCAAGGTGGGCGAGGACCCCCAGGACGAGACGCTCGATGCGATCGGCGATCACAACGACATCCGCGACGGCGTGCACGACGCGGCGCGGCATCCGGTGGGTACCCCCTCCTGGTGGGGCGCGGTGGGCCGGGCCCGTGAGGCCAACGACGAGCACATGGGGGAGGAGGAGCGCGAGGGTCTGGCCGACTTCCGCCTGCACGCGCCGTCCGGCCTGAGGGAGTCTCTGGGCGTGCAGTTCGGCGAGTTCCTCGAAACGCATCCGACGACCAGCGGGCTGGACACATCTGACAAGGACCCCGAGGGCTACGTCCGCGGTGTCGAGCACGACCTCGACCCGCCGGATGGGTCGTTGGGAATCGGAAGCCTGAAAGGACGATGACTGTGAGCGCCACCGACCATCTGTTGCGCGGCCTCGCGCCGATCCCGCCCAAGGCGTGGAAGGAGATCGACGACGAGGCACGGGAGCGCCTGACCCCGTTGCTGGCCGCCCGCCGTCTGGCCGACTGGGTGGGTGCGGGCGGGTGGCAGCGCGACGCGATGAGTCTGGGACACACCAGCTTGTTGGCCGGGCCGCCCGGCGGTGTCGTGACGGAGGGGATCGAGGTCCGCCAGCGCCGGGTCCTGCCGCTGGCCGAGGTGCGCGTCCCGTTCACGGTGAGCCGGCGCGAGATCGACGACATCGAGCGTGGAGCCACCGACCCCGAGTTCGACGATCTGGACCGCGCCGCGCGGGCCGCCGCGGAGATCGAGAACCGGGCGGTGTTCCACGGCTGGTCCACCGCCGGGATCGCGGGGATCACCGAGGCATCACCCCATCCGGCGATCGCGCTGGGCATCGACTGCGACGCCTACCCCTCCATCGTTGCCCGGGCCGTGGACCGGCTGCGCTGCAGCGGCATCGAAGGGCCCTACGCGCTGGCCATCGGACCGGAGGGATACACGCGCATCGTCGAGACCACCGAGCACGGCGGCTACCTGCTCATCGATCACCTCACCCGGATCCTGGGTGGCTCGGTCATCTGGGCTCCGGGCCTGGACGGCGCGGTGCTGGTCAGCGAGCGGGGCGGAGACTTCCTGCTCGACGTCGGCCAGGACCTGTCGGTCGGCTACAGCCACCACGACGGTGAGACGGTGCACCTGTTCCTGGAGGAGAGCTTCGCGTTCCGTGTGGTGGAGCCCGACGCCGCTGTCGTCCTGACGTAGGCGCGGCGGTCGTGGTCGAGGACGCCGAGTGGAATCGGCGGGTACGCGACGAGACCGACACCGAGCGGCTCGACCGCAACTGGACCGACCTGCTCCAGGAACTGCGGGTGGCGCAGACCGGGGTGCAGCTGCTGACCGGGCTGTTGCTCACCGTGCCCTTCCAACAGCGGTTCCCCACGCTGCCCGAGCACGCCCGCGTCGTCTACCTGGTGACCACGTCCCTGTCCGTGGCGGCGACGGTGCTCCTCGCTGCTGATCTTCGACACCGTCGCGGGCAGCACGGTGGGTGTGATCGCCGCAGCGTGCGCCTTCGTCCTGTTCACCGGCCTGTGGGGGTGTCGTGCCGCTGGCCCTGCGCAGAGCGAGGTCAGACGCGGCTGATGATGAAGGCCCAGGCAGGTAGCTGCCATCGACGTCCCGGGAGGGAACCGACGGTCCGCCTCGATCAGGACTGCGGTCCTGTTGGCGTAGCTGAAGCGGCCGGTCATCTGTCGCGGCGGGACGCGGGTGGGTCTACCGTTGTAGGGGGTTGAAACCACAGCCTCACACTGTCCTGCCCGGACCCCGCAGGGACACGGTGATCGGCCACCGGTGTGCTGTGCGGCGTTCGTGCGTGATCATCGATCCGCGGAACGAGGAGTTCCCGTGCACAGTATCCCGACGTCCTCTCCATCGCCCGGCCCTCACACCACCTCCACAGCCGCGCACCGCTGGCTGGAGATCATCGTCTCCGGAGGGAGCCCGCGAACGTTCCGCTTACGCGGAGAGCTGGACTGTGTGACGGCGCCGACGCTGCGCGAGGCGCTGGCGGGGTGTTCACGGCCCACCGGTGAGGTGGTGGTCGTCGACCTGGGCGAGGTGACCTTCCTGTCCGCGGCCGCGATCGGCGTGTTGCTCGAGGTGCACCGACGGATCGCCGCGGACGGTGGCCGGCTGGTGCTGAGCAACCCCACCCGGATGCAGCGGCGGATCTTCGCGATCCTCGCCGCGGACCAGGTCCTGGTGATCGAGGACGCGGGAGTCGCACGGCCGGGAGGCGTGGACGAACGGTCGCCGGCATGAGCGCCGCCGACACCGGGACGCCACCGCCGGGGCGAGGGGTCCCGGTGGTGCCCGCGACCGGGACCACTACCGGCACGTGACCCCGCGGTTGATCGAATTCGCCGCTCTCCCGCAGGGCGATCCTCGGCGCCGGGTGCTGCGCGACGAGCTGGCCGCCGCGTTCTGGCCGGTCGTGGCGCACGTCGCGCGCCGCTACCGCAACCGCGGCGGACCGGTCGAGGACCTCGAACAGGTCGGATCGCCGCCCAGGTCGGGCTCGCCCAGATGCACGTCTCCCGTATCCTCAGCCGGACACTCGCCCTTCTGCGCACCCGCATCGACACCACCTGACCAGCCCGGCAACCGCGGCGTCGTGGACATCGGTCCGTGGGACCCCGGTCCGCCGCCGTCTACCGGGTTGCGCTGCGGACCCGACGCGCCACGACGGCGAACAGGACGACGGCGACCGCGCCCATGATCAGCTCCGTGTGGGCGCGGGTGGCGGTGAGCACGGTGTCCCCGATCCGGGCGCCACGGCTGCGCGCCCGGGTGGGCAGGTCGAGTCGGGCGGCGAGTTCGGCCACCGTCTCGCCGAGTTCCGCACGCCGCTGCTGGGCGTTCTGCTGCGCCTCCTGCAGATCCGCGTCGCTGTGTCGCTGGACCTCGGCGCGCAGGTCGTCGGGGGAGCGGTCGCGGCCGTCGACGACGGGGCGGTCCGGAGAGACGGGAGGCACGTCGGGGTGGTCGCTCATGTGCGGGCTCCTCAGCTCGCCGGAACGCCGGGGTAGGTCAGGACCCGCGCCTGTACGACGCCGTCCACCACCCTTGTCGCGAAGCCCGGCAACGGCGCGGTGGCCGGGCCGTGCACGACGGAGCCGTCCAGCCGGAACACGCTGCCGTGCCAGGGGCAGGTGATGTGCCCCGATCCGCAGTCGAGCTGACCTTCGTGCATCGGCGCGGACAGATGGGGGCAACGATCCGAGAGCACCGACACGTCCGTGCCGCGGCGGACGACGAGCACCTCGACGTCACCTGCGTGCCGCCGGACGGCTTCCCCGTCCGGGAGATCGGTGAGCTCGCCGAGCGACTGCCAGTCGCCCGGCCCGATGTGGTCCACGGCCTCGCCCTGGTTGGGTCCCAGCGTCCGGCGGTAGGCGAGGTGTCCGCCGAGCCACGCACCGACGCCGGCGACCGTTCCGCCGAGGATCGAGGCCACCCGGCCGTTCCCGCCGTGCGAGCGCTGGACCAATGCGACGGCGAAGAGGGCCACGGCGGTGGCGTTGCCGGCCGCGTGGACGATCCCGACACGTTGCTGCTCCTCGTGGCCGTCGGCGTAGTCGGCCCATCCTGCAGCGGCTGTGGGCACCGCACTGAGCAGGCCCGTCGTGATCAACACGGTGGACTCACGCCGGCCCGCACCGATCGTGTCCAGCAGCGCCGCCGACGTGAACGATCCCAGGGTGAGCGAGGCGAGCGCCGGGTGCAGGGCGTGGCCGAGCCACACCCCGTGCAGCGCGTCCTTGACCGTCTGGTTGGTCAACACCCTCGACACGACGTCGCGCGCGGCGCCCGCGGGACCGTCGAGTGCCTCGGCCCGTTCGAGCCGGTCGGTGAGCGCATCGAGAATCGTCATGACAGGCGGCTGCGCCCGAGCAGCGGACCCTCGCCGTACGGGGCGACGACGCCGCCGGCACCTGCCAACCCCGCGCCCACGCCCGCCCGCTTGCCCTTGGTGGTCAACTCGGCCCGAACCAGCTTGAGCTCGCCCTTGGCCAACGCGGTCACCTGCGTGAGCAGCCCGCCGGTGAATGCGTCGGCCGGGCCCGGCGCGGCGGTCGTCGCCGCGGCCGGGTCGAGGTCGGTGTCCCGTGTCGATGAGGTCATGTCGGTGGGTGTACCCGGCTTCGCCGAGATCATGCCCGGCGGCCGCTCGGTGGGCGGCATCAGGCCGGGGACAGGTCGACCTCGAGCGGTGCACCACCCTCGTCGACCACGATCCACAGGGCCTGCGGCCGGTGGCGACGCGCACCGGCGATGAGCTGGTAGGAACCGGGTCGTGGCGCATCGAGGGTGAATGTTCCGTCCTCTCCGGTGAATCCCTGTGCGGTCTGCCGCCCCGATTGGTCCACGAGCGTCAGCACCGCCGCACCGACCCCGACACCGTCGGTCGTGCTCCGGATCCGCCCGTGCAGGCCCGGAAGGGCGGGCTCCTCGGCGGGCAGCTCGGTAGCGCACTCCTCGGGGACGGCACGAGAGCGTCGACGGCCGGTGATCACGTCGATCAGTCCGACCACGAGGGCGAGCACGACGAACCCGACCGAGCCGAGCAGACCGCGACTGATCGCGCTCGCCCAGTCGCCCCGCGAGGCGGTGAGCTGCCCGAAGAACACCGCACCGACCACCGCGATCCCGATCGCGGTACCGATCCGTTGCCCGGTCTGCAGCACTCCCGCGGCGGTGCCGCCGTCCCGGGGCGGGACGTCCTCGAGCGTGAGTGTCTGATTGGGGGCGATGACGAGCCCGCCCCCGATCCCGGCGAGCAGAAGCGGTCCCGCGACGGCCCAGCCGATGCCTGAGGGCAGGTTCAGACGCAGCACGACGTCGGTGCCCGCCAGACCCACCGCGACCACGAACGTGCCGATCACCACCATCGGCCTTCCGAAGCGGCTCACCAGGCGGCCACCGATGGCGGAGGTCACGGCCGATCCGAGCGCGAACGGCGTGAGGACGAGGCCGGCCTCCAAGGGGGTGTAGTGCAGACCCTGCTGGAAGAACAGCGTGAGGACGAAGAAGATCGCGGTGAAGCCCGCGAAGTAGAACGTCCCCACGGTCGTGCCCAGCGCGTAGCTGCGCGTGCGGAGCAGCGCGAAGTCCACCAACGGGTACCCCGTGGTGCGCCGGTAGCGGCGCTCCCACGCCACGAAGCCGACCAGCAGGACCGCGGCCACCCCGAGCAGCCACCAGGGGGCCGAGGCGACGTCCTGCTCGGCGAGCACGAGCGGGAACATGAGTGCCACGACACCGAGCCCGAGCAGCAGCGCCCCCACCGGGTCGAGCGGACGCTTCTCGGCGGCGGGGCTGTCGGCGGGCAGCAGCCGGAAGCTCAGGACGAGCGCTACCACGCCGATCGGGACGTTGACGTAGAACACCCACCGCCAGCCGTCGGCCGTTCCGCCCCACTGCAGCAGGAGCCCGCCCAGCAGGGGTCCGACCGCCGTGGAGATCCCGATCACCGCGCCCAACAGGCCGAACGCCTTCCCCCGTTCACGGCCCCGGAACAGCTGCTGGACGAACCCGACGACCTGCGGGTTGAGCAGGCCGCCCGCTGCGCCCTGCAACAACCGGGTGACGACGAGCCAGGTCGGCGACGTCGCCAGTCCGGCTGCCGCACTGGTCACGGTGAACAGGGCCAGGCCGGCCACGAACATCCGGCGTCGTCCGCGGTCGTCGCCGAGCCGCCCGGCCGGCACCAGTACGAGTCCGAACGTGAGCGCGTACCCGGACACCACCCACGACAGCTCGGCCGCCGAGGCGCCGAGACCGGTCTGCATCGAGGGCAGGGCGACGTTGACGATGCTGACGTCGAGGAGGGTCATGAACCCGGCGATGAGACAGACGGCGAGCGCGCGCCATCGACGCGGATCGGTTTCGGGTCGGGGTTCGAGGGTCACGCTGTCGGGTGCCCGTCCCGCGGGAAATCATGCCGGCCGGGACCCACGGCAATCGGCCGACTTCCGTCTCTGCGGTGCCGTACACGTTCCGCGGTGAGGGCGGACCCCATCTATAGTTCGGCCGATGATCGAGGTCAGCAGGTTCAGCCCGGCGCGTGCCGAAGCCGTCTGGTCGGTGCTGGCGGACGGGTTCCTGTACGCGTCGTGGGTGGTGGGCGCGTCGCGGGTCCGGGCGGTGGACATCGACTGGCCTGCGGTGGGCTCACGGATCCACCACTCGGTCGGGAGTTGGCCGCTGCTGATCGACGACGTCACCGAGGTTCTCGAGTGCCGTCCTGGTGAGGCCCTGGTACTGCAGGCGAAGGGTTGGCCGGCCGGGGAAGCGCGGGTGGAGCTGCGGCTGACCCCGGCCACGGAGTCCGGCGTGGTGGGGTGCCGGATCGGGATGCGGGAGGACGCGACCCACGGGCCAGGCCGGCTCGTGCCCACACCGGTGCGGCAGCTCGCCATCGCTCCGAGGAACCAGGAGTCGTTGCAGCGGTTGGCCTATCTGGCCGAGCGCCCCCGGCCGTAGAGGGCGGTCAGCAACGCGGAGCCGGCCACCCTGCGGGCAGGCCCGGCCCAGCCGTGGTCGGCGAGCGCGGCCCGCGCGGCGTTGGCGCCGCAGGCGCCGTGGACCGAGCCGCCCGGGTGCGTGGCGGCGCTGGCGAGGTAGAGGCCGCGGATGACGGTCCCGGGCCGGCCGAGGCCCGGTACCGGCCGGAGGAACAGTTGCTGGTGGATCTGGTTGGTGCCCCCGCCCAACGCGCCGTGCACCAGGTTGGCGTCGGCGGCGTACAGGTCCGAGGGCCGTTGCAGGTGCCGGCCGGTGACACGGTCGTGGAACCCGGGGGCGTGGGCCTCAATCATGTCCTCCATCCGGTGTGCGAGCAGTTCGGCGGGTTCGTCGTCGCTGATGCCGCGGGGGAGATGGGTGTAGGCCCAGACGCTCTCGGTGCCTGCGGGCGACCGGGTCGGGTCGGCGGTGGTCATCTGCCCGAGCAGGGCGAACGGTGTGGTCGGGATCCGGCCGGCGGACAGCTGGGCCATCCAGGTCACGATGCCGTCGGCGTCGGCCCCGAGGTGAACGGTCCCGGCCCCGTGTGCGCCGCTCGCGCGCCACGGGATCGGCCCGTCCAGTGCCCAGTTGAGCTTCACCACCGGGGGGTCCCACTCGAATCGGTCCATGGCGCGCAGCAGCCGCGGTGGGAGGACGTCGGGTGGGAGCAGGTCGCCGAACAGGGACGTGGCTGCGACGTCGGCGATCACCGCGCGGCGGACCCGCAGGGTGGTGCCGCCGGCGGTGGTGACGTCGTCGGCCCGCCCGTGTCGCACGCCGATCCGGACGGCTGCATCGCCGACCCGGATGTCGGCGCCGCTCGCGCGGGCGCGGGCGGCCATCGCCTGGGTCAGCATGCCGGCCCCGCCCACGGGGACGGGGAACCCGACGTCCTGGGCGAGCATGGTCATCAGCCAGCCGAACAGCCCGCTTCCCGCGGCGTCAGGTGGGACGTCGGCGTGCATGGCGTTGCCGGTGAGCAGCAGTCGTGCGGGTTCGCTGCGGAACAGTTCGGACGCCATCCGCCGGGCGGGGAGCAGCAGGAAGCGGGCCAGGTCCAGAGTGGCCCGGCCGCCGAGTGCTCGTAGCAACCGCCCGGGGCCGGCGACGGGCGGGAACGGGGTGAACAACGCCTCGAGCAGGTGTGGCTTCAGCTGCTGCCACTGCTCGACCAGCCGCAACCACGTCTCGCCGTCGCGGGGGTCGGTCTCGGCCAGGTGCGCGGCGGTGCGGGCCGGGTCGCGGTGCAACACAGCGCCGCGCTCGTCGCCGGGTCCGGACGGGTGCGCGAGCACGGTCGGGGCGTGGGTCCAGCTCAGCCCGTGCGCCTCCAGCCCCAGAGCACCGATCGCCGGTGACACGGCGCTCATCGGGTAGAACGCGCTGAAGAGATCCGACACGTAGCCGGGGAACAGCTCCGCCGAGCGGACGGCGCCTCCGATCTCGGGTTGGGCCTCCAGCACGACGACGTCCCACCCGGCATCGGCGAGAGCTGCCGCGGCCACCAGCCCGTGGTGCCCACCGCCGATCACGACGGCGTCGACGCTTTCCGGCATGGCCCGACCATGCCAGAGGCGCTGGAACCCAGCCATGCGGACCGCACGAACCGCCACGGGCGTCAGCCCTCCTGGATCCATACGGTCTTGGCGTTGACGAACGAGCGCGGACCGAACTGCGCGAGTTCCCGGCCGTAACCGGAGTTCTTGGCCCCGCCGAACGGCACCTCGGGTGTCGACTCGGTGAAGTGATTGATGTAGATCATCCCGGTCTCCACCTCGTTGACGAACCGCTCCTGCTCGTCTCCGTCCTGGGTCCAGGCGCTGCCGCCGAGGCCGAACGACGAGTCGTTCGCGATACGGATGGCGTCGTCCACATCGTGGGCGCGGAACACCAGCGCCACCGGGGCGAAGAACTCCTCGCGGTGCGCGGGGGAGCCTTCGGGGATGTCGGTGAGGACCGTCGGGGGGTAGTAGGCGCCCGGGCCGCCGAGCGGCTTGCCGCCGGTGAGCAGCCGCGCGCCCGCGGCGACACTGTCCCGCACCTGCTGGTCGATCGTCTCCACACCGGCGGGCGCATAGAGGGGACCGATGTCGGTGGCCGGGTCCATCGGGTCCCCGACCACGAGCGCCTCCATCTTCTCCACGATCAGGCGCTCGAACTCGTCGGCGATCTGTTCGTGGACGATGAACCGCTTGGCGTTGATGCAGGACTGACCGTTGTTGAGGGTCCGGGAGCTGACCGCGTTGCTCGCCGCTTCCTCGAGGTCCGCCGACGGCATGACGATGAACGCATCGCTGCCCCCGAGTTCGAGGACGCTGGTCTTGACGTTCTTCCCGGCGCGCGCGCCGACCTCGCGGCCCGCGGGCTCGCTGCCGGTGAGCGTCACAGCGCGGACGCGGTCGTCGTCGATGAGACCCTCGATCTTCGACGACGAGATCAGCAGGGTCTGGAAAGCGCCTTCGGGAAAGCCTGCACGGTGGAGGACATCGGCGATCGCCAGTGCCACCTGGGGGACGTTGGACGCGTGCTTGAGCAGTCCGACGTTGCCGGTCATCAGGGCGGGGGCGGCGAAGCGGAGCACCTGCCAGTACGGGAAGTTCCACGGCATGATCGCCAGGACCGGTCCGATGGGCTCGTAGCGGGTGAACACCGTCGCACCCTCCACTGCGTGCGGACGGTCGGCGAGGATGTCCTCGGTGTGGTCGGCGAACCAGCGGCACCCCTTGGCGCACTTGGCCACCTCGGCCTGGGCTGCGGCGAACGTCTTGCCCATCTCGAGCGTCGCCAGCCGCGCGAGCTCGTCGGTCTCGGCGTCGAAGATGTCTGCGGCGCGGCGCAGCATGCCTGCGCGTTCGGCGAAGGTGGTGGAGCGGTAGCTGCGGAAGGTGTCCGCCGCGGTCTGCAGCTTCTGGTGCAGCTGCTCGTCGGTGAGCTCGTCGAACGTCCGAACCGTCTCGCCCGTCGCCGGGTTGATCGTCGCAATGGCCATGGGTCGACGGTTACCCGCGACGGTGCGCCGGCAATCGTCGGGACGTCAGGTGTTGCTGCCCGGACTGTCGAGCCTTATCGGTCGCCGACGCCATCCTGGTTGGACAAGGGAGTTCACGATGTTGCTGGCCATCGCGGTTGTGCTGCTGGTCCTCTGGCTGCTGGGTTTTCTCGTCATCCACATCGGCGGAGCGTTCATCCACCTTCTCATCATCCTCGCGGTAGTGGCCGTGATCCTGCATTTCGTGCGTGGCCGACGATCCCGGGTCTGACCTTCGGAGTGTCCGAGCGCGATGGGCCCCCTATCCTTCCGGGATGCGGGGAAACTTCCACGGTGAGCTGGAACAGCTCGGGGCCGGGCTGACACTCATGTGCGAACTCGCGGCCGATTCCATGGAGCAGGCCACCCGGGCACTGCTGGGTACCGACCTGGCCCTGGCCGAGCAGGTCATCAGCGGCGACATCAGGATCGATGAGTTGCGAGCACAGGCCGAGGACGACGGCTATCGGCTGTTGTTGCTCCAGGCTCCGGTTGCGCGGGATCTCCGACTGGTCGTCACCGGGATTCGGGTGGCGGAGAAGATCGAGCGGATGGGGGACCTGGCCTGTCACATCGCCGAACTGGCCCGCCGACGCCACCCCGCGAGCGCGATCGCGCCGGAGATGGTCGCCGGGTTCACCGAGATGGGCCGCCTCGCTGTACAGATCGCCCGCAGCGTGGCGCAGACGATCGCCCACCCGCTGGAAGAACACGCGGCACAGCGTGAGCGCGACGATGACCGGATCGATGAGCTTCAGCGCGAGCTCCTGGCCGCCGCGGTCCACCAGAACGCCGGACCGGACGCCGTCCGGATTGCCGTCGATGTGGCTTTGTTGACCCGGTTCTACGAGCGATTCGCCGACCAGGCGGTATCCGTGGCCCGCCGGTTGGACTACATCGTCACGGGCGTCGTGCCAGCCGCTGTCACACCCTGACCGGCCGGATTCGGCCCGGGTCGGGGTGCGTGCCGTTCCGGATCAGGTGTAGAGCTCGGGATCCACTTCGTCGATCTTCACCAGAAGGCCGTCCGGGCTGGTGATCTGGAGCTGGCGGCCGAAGCCCTCATCCGTGGTCGGGCGGGCGATGCTCACCCCGGCGGCGCGCAGCCGGTCTTCGAGCTGCTCGAGGGGCTCGGTGGCCTCGAAGTTCAGCTCGACCTTCCCCTCGTTCTGCTCGGGGTTGGGCGGGTGGGCCAGTAGCCCGATCTGCGCATCGCCCAGGCTCAGCAGGACCCAGTCGCCGTCGCGGCTGCCGTGCACGACTGTGGCGCCCAGGGCCTCGTAGAACGAGACCGCCGCGGCCATGTCCTCCACGTGCACCATAGGCCGGAGGGTGATCCGGGGGCCGGGTGCCGATGGTGTGGTCACGGGTTCCTCCTGGTGGGCGAGCTCGGCATGGAGAGCGTGGGCGACCAGGTCCGACAGCGAGAGCTGGACGTCGATGGCGTGGTGCTTGACCCGCCGGACGAGGTCGGGGGGAAGGCTGACGTTGAACTGCTGTCGGGTCGACGACATGGGCGAAGCCTAGCTCCCTAGTGACCTAGGTGCCATGCCAATCGGTCGTAGCCTGGGCAGGTGACTCGGGTGGGATGGGACCGGTCGGGTGTCCGCTGGCGCGAGCGGAGCCGGCTCGTGCGGGCGGTCCGCCTGTGGCGCACACGGAATCCCCGGACGTTCCGCGAAAAGGTGCGCTACAAGATGTTGCGCGATCACCGCGCGCTCGTCGTGACCTTCGCCGACAAGGCGGCGGTCCGCGACTACGTCGCCTCAGCGGTCGGGGAACGATACCTGCCGAACGCGTACGCGATCGTCGACGACCCCACCCAACTGCGCGACGTGGCGTTGCCCGACGCCTACGTGGTCAAGCCGACCCACGGCAGCGGAACGGCGATCGTCGTCTCGCACAGTGCGCCGAGCGAGGCACGTCTGCCGACGGAACCGGGGAGTTGGGTGTACCGGAATGTTCGTCCCGGGTTCGCGCCCCGGGGCGAGCTCGTCCGGATCGCCCAGGGCTGGATGGCCCAGCTCTACGGGCGCGGCCCGAATCACGAGTGGGTGTACGGGCGCGTGCCGCGACGCACCATCGTCGAGGAGTTGCTCGCCGGTGCGGACGGTGCGATTCCCGATGACTACAAGTTCTTCGTCTTCCATGGCAGATGCCTCTTCGTGCAGATCGATGCCGGGCGGTTCGGCCGGCGCACCCAGGACTTCTTCCGAACCGATTGGCGGCATCTGCCGCTCAGCGGTGGACCGCCCGGGGCGGAGCCCGAGCCCGCGAAGCCCGCGTGCCTGACCGAGATGATCGAGGTGGCCGAGCGGCTCGCAGCCGAAACCGACTTCGTGCGTGTCGATCTGTACGACGTCGACGGGCGGGTGGTCTTCGGCGAGCTGACCAGCTTTCCCGCCGGGGGCGACAGCCCGTTCGATCCTGAGTCCTTCAACGAGGAGTTCGGGCGCCCGTGGACCGTGCCGCGGCGCTACCGGTGACCTTTCGTCCAACAGGGCCGCCGGTCCGGACCATGGGCCAACCGAGCCGGCGCGTCATAGGTCACGGCTCGAGCTGTCCGGCGACACGTTGTTCGATCTGCGCTCGCATGCTTGACGGCAGCTCGACCAGCCCCTCGAGCTCCTTCCGTGCTTTGCGGTATGCGCTCTGGCGCTCCTGCGGCGTGGCGCCGTCGTCGAACGCCAGGCGCAGCAGACTCTGGGCGCGCACCAGGTGCTCCTGCTCGTCGCGGCTGAATCCGCCACGGCGTCGTCGCTTCGCTTCCGCTTCGGCGACATCGAAGGCGATGGCGTACGAGTGCACGGCCTCTCGATACTCGGCCTCGGCCCGTCGGTCTCCCATCAGCGCCTCGGCGTCTGCCGGACGCAGCAGATCGGCACGGCGCCTGGCTCTGTGGAACTCGACCGTCAAGGGCTCGCGCATGTCCGTCATCATCGGGAAGTCGAGCAGCGTCCCCGGATCGATCTCGTAGGCGAACCAGTTGGCGTCGGTCTGATCGTGCTGGTAGATGGTCCTGTCGATCTCGTGCCGCTGTGTTCGATCGTTGGCCTGGTCGTGTGTTCTGGCCTGTGCTACCGCGATCTTCGTCTGCTGCCTGAGGCGGTAGCGCTCCTGGCGCCGTTGGATGCGGCGCTCGTTGGCCGAGCTGATCGCCTTCAGCGCACCGCCGAGGGTGCCGCCGAAAACAAAGATCAACCACCAGAAGTGGGAAAGAAACTGGAGGACCTGGTCCACACCGCAATGATGCCACCGGTCGGCGCGCCGCGGGATCGGTGTTGGATCGACCGGGCCGGTACGGGCGATCCATCGAGCTCGCCTCAGCGGCCCGCGTCCGGGTTGTCGATGCCCTCGTAGAACGCGAGGAGGGCGTCGGCGAGCGGGGCCGGGGCCTCCATTGCCGCGTAGTGTCCGATGCCCTCGAGCGACACGGCGGTCACGTCGGTGGCGACCTGGCGCAGCGCGGATGCGGTGAACTCGCTCGATCTGCCCCCGACCGTGAGCACGGGCGTACCGAGCTTGCGGGTGGCCAGTTCGCGGATCTGGTCGCCTTCGCCGAGCATCGACCGGTAGAGGCCGGTCGCACCGCGGAATCCGTCGGGCCGTGCGTAGGCGCGGGTGAACTCGTCGATGTCGGCGGTGGAGAACGCACCCGGTGTCGCGTTCAGGGCGGGGATGGCGTAGTCGGCGATGAACTCGCGCTCGCGCCCGGTGAGCAGCATGTCGGGGATGCCGGGTGCGGTGAGGACACCGATGTGCCAGGCGCCGCCGTGGGTGACGTCGGCCAGCATCTCCACACCGAACCCGGGGAGTCCGGTCTCGATGGCGGTGTAGCTGCGCAGCAGCTCGGGGCGGGTCGCGGCGAGCCGGAAGGTCGTGGGGCCGCTGACGTCCTGCCCGGTCAGATGAACCGGGCCCAGGGCCAGCTGCGTGATCAGTTCGGCCAGGTCGGCGGCGGCGGTGGTGCTGTCGTGGTCGTCGTGGGCGGTGGCGGAGTCGCCGAAGCCGCGCAGGTCGACCGCGACGACGCGGTGCCGTCGGGCGAGCAGCGGGATCACCTTGTGGAAGGTCCACCAGTTCTCGGGGAAGCCGTGCACCAGAAGCACCGGTGACCCGGTGGTACCGGCGCAGACGTAGTGCAACTCGGTGCCGTTGACGTCGGCACGGTGGTGTTCGACGCCGGGGATGGTGGCGCCACTGGACGACATACCCATGATCATCCCTTCCTGTTGGACAAGATTCTTGTCTAATCTAGTGTTAGTCAAGCAGCTTGTCGAGTTGGTGGGTTGGCATAGGGTTCGGTCATGGAGCGATCCGCGGGGGCCGCGCTCGCGCTGCTGCTGTTGCGCGGCTTCCGGACGATGGTCGACGACGTGAGCAGCGGGTTGGCCCACCGCGGACACGCCGGGGTCCGTCCCGCCGACGAGTTCGCGCTGCGCGCGGTGGCGGAGGGGGCCGACACTGCGTCCGAGCTCGCGCGACGGTTGTCGGTCACCAAGCAGGCGGCCGCGCAGCGAATCGCCGTCCTGGCGCAGCTGGGCTATGTCGAGCGCGACCTCGACCCGGCCGATGCGCGCCGCAAGCGGTTGCGGGTCACCGCCCGCGGCCACGAGATGATGTCGATCGGCGGGACGCTGCTGGACGAGGTCCGTGAGCGCTGGGCGGCCGACATCGGGCCGACACGACTCGCCGACGTCGAAGCCCACCTCACCCGACTCACCGCAGGAACGGCAATTCCCGTCGACGACGTGGACGATTAGGACGGCGACCGAACCCGGCCCGGGACCGCCGTGCTGTCTGAGCGGCCGGGTTCTGGCCCAGACAGAGGCCGGCTCGATAGAGTCATAACATGCACCGATTTATGGGCGGGATGCGGTTCACCGTCCAGTACCCGATCGCTCACGCCGGATACGACCCTGCCTACCTGGATCCGGCGGTGGTCGCACGGTTCGCGAGGGCAGCCGAGGAGGCGGGGTTCTCCGCGATCGCGTTCACCGAGCATCCGGCGCCGTCGGAGAAATGGATGCGATCCGGAGGGCACGACGCCTTCGACCCGCTCGCCGCCCTCGGGTTCTGCGCGGCGGTCACGCAGCACCTGCTGCTGATGACGCTGCTGCTCGTGCTGCCCTACCGCAACCCGCTGCTCGCGGCGAAGGCCGCCGCCACCGTCGACGTGCTGTCGGGAGGGCGGCTCGTGCTCGGGGTGGGCAGCGGCTACGTGCGTTCGGAGTTCGCGGCGCTCGGCGTCGACTTCACCGAGCGGGGTGCGCTGTTCACCGAGGCCGTCGAGGTGATGCGCGGCGTCTGGTCGACCGACGACTTCCGGCACGAGGGGCGCCATTTCACCGCCTACGGCCAGACGGCGGCGCCCCGCGCGGTGCAACGGCCGCACCCGCCGTTCTGGCTGGGCGGCAACAGCCCTGCGGTGCGCCGGAGGGTGGCGCGGTTCGGCCAGGGCTGGACCCCTCTGCTCAACGACGAGGCCGCCGCGGCGGTCACGCGTACCGCGCTGCTCGACACGCCGGCGAAGCTGGGGGCCGCCGTGGCCGAGATGCGGGGGCTCGCCGCCGACGCGGGGAGGGATCCGGACGAGATCGCCGTGCAGGTGGAGTCGTCCGAGAGCCGCACATGGGCGGGCGAGGCGAGCCTGGACCGGCACCGCGACCGGCTGGGCGAGTTCGCGGCCGCCGGCGCCACCTGGTTCGTCGTGGACCCGCCCGGTGACGACGCCGGGAAGGGCATCGACGCGTTGCACCGCTACGGCGCCGAGGTCATCGACGGCGTTGCGGCCCGGTAGCGCCGAACGACCGGCTCATCCCCACCCGACGAGGAGAGTGCTCCATGGCAGTGCCGACATTGCAGGACGTCACGGAGTCGATGCGGCGCAACCTGGGTGTGACGGTGACGTCGATCAGCCGCCAGACCCGCTGGCGGCCGTGCTGGTTCGTCGTGGGCGAGCGCGACGGCGTCGAGATCGACGCGGCCAGCCGTGGTCCAACGGCCGGGTGGGCATGAGCGGGGTGTCCTACCTGGCGATCACCCAGTGGACGACCGCCGCCACCCGACCTCCCCACCTGGCCGCGATCAACCCGTGGGAAGGGTTCACCGACGCCTACACCGACTTCTCCTACCCGGGCGGCGTCCGCGAGAACGGCTTCACGGTCGTCTGGAGCGCCTGGCAGAAGCTCCTGCGCCCGCGGGCGCCGTCGTTCCGGGCCGGGCAGAAACAGCACCCGCTGCGCGACTCCTGGTGGCAACGGCGCGCCCCCGACCTGGAGAACATCGACGTCCCGGCGCTGGTCTGCGCGAGCTTCTCCGACCACAGCCTGCACCCGCGTGGGTCCTTCGAGGGCTTCCGCCGCATCGGCTCACCCGACAAGTGGCTCTACACCCACCGGGCGCCCAAGTGGTCCACCTACTACGGCCAGGAGGCCCGGCGGATCCAGGCCCTGTTCTTCGACCACTTCCTGCGCGACGACGACACCGGGGTCCACGAGGTCCCGGCTGTGCGGATCGAGGTTCGGGAGAGCCGCTCCGGCGTCGCCGCCGTGCGGACCGCCGACACGTGGCCGCCGACCCAGGCCCGACCGCTGCTCCTGCACCTCGACGCCGCCGGCGGGCACCTGCGGCCCGGCGAGCCGGTGACGGAGTCGATGGCCGTGGTGCCGCGGTCCGGGCTGCGCTTCACCTGGGACATCACCGAGCAGACCGACGTGGTGGGGCCGATGCGCTTGCGGGTATCCGTCAGTACCGAGCGCGACGACCTCACCCTCTTCGCCGGGGTCCGCAAGTTCCACCGGGGCCGCGAGGTGGTCGTCGAGGGCTCCGACGGTTTCACCGAGGACATCGTCACCCGCGGTTGGCTGCAAGCCTCCCACCGCGCCGTCGACGAGACCCGTTCCACGGAGTGGGAGGCGCACCACCCCCACACCCTGGCGGAGCCTCTGCCGCCCGGCCGCGTACTCGACCTCGACCTGACCCTCCTGCCCTCGGCGACCCGGTTCGTCCCCGGCGACCAGCTCGTCCTCGAGCTGCGTGACCGCTGGTTCTTCCCGGCCAACCAGCTCACCGGCGCCTTCCCGGCCATCTACGGCCGGACCCGACCCCAGCGCTGGCACGTCCACACCGGCGGCTCCCACCGGGCCGGTCTCGCCGTACCGATCTGGACCGACGACCCGGAGCCGGTCGGGGATGACGGCACGGGACAGGTCCGCCCGTGACCGGGGTGCGCGGCGTGATGCTCCTGCTCGACCGCAGAGCACGTCGCCGGCACGGTCGGCCCCTGGAGCTGCCGATCCACGTCGGGCGCGCAACCACATCCAAGGTCGCCCTGGCCGTGACGTCGTTCGCGCTGAACCTCGGGCTCGAGGCACTCGGGGCGTCGGGTGGGAGCTACATCGCCGCCGGGTTCCTCGCCGTGGCGGTCACAGTCCTCGGCCCGCCGCTCAACGGCTGGCTCACCGCCGCAGCACCACAGACCCGGCCACGAAGCCAGGTGCGAGCCGTGCAGGCGAGAGGATCAGGTCCTGCTCAGGCCAGGTATCCCTGTTCGCGCCAGTAGGTCGCTGCGGCTGGGTGGAGGGCCACGTCGAAGGGTGTGGCGGGGGATTCCTGGACCATCTCGGCCAGCGGCAGCGGCGGCTGATGTGCGGGGCCGATGTGCCAGACGATGCGGTCCTTGGCCTGGTCCAGGCCCCGGCAGAACTGCCGCACGAGATCGTCGGACTCGTTGCTGCGGCAGAAGATGGGCCAGCCGCTGTAGTCGAGCGTCTGCACGTCCGTGCCGAGGCTGGGGTAGGTCGCGGCGTCGAGAACGCCTCTTCTGAACCCCAGGTTCTGGAGGACGTCGAGGTGCTCGTCATCGATGGGCAGGAACGTGGCGCCGGCGGCCTTGACCTTGTCGGCCCAGATGATCGTGCCCTCCTCGAAGATCGCATCGAGTTCACCGTCGCGCAGGCGTCCGAGTCGGGTCGGGTGGTCGGGCATCGGCTGGTCGTAGACGACTTTCCCGCCCCAGCTGATGATGTCGGCGAGGCTGAACCCGTAGGCACCCAGGACGACGTCGACCGACATGCTGGTGAGTTCATCGACAGAACCGCGCACCGACACCCGCAGCGGGTAGCGGGCGGCGGCGATGTCGCCGAGACCTGCGAAGCCCAGTCGGTTCGAGACCGCGAAAGCCAGCTGGTCGTAGTGCGGTAGGACCGCGATGGTCGCGAGATCCAGCGGGGCCGTGAACGGTCCGGTGCCGAGCGTGGCCATGGTGAGCATCACCATCGGGTTGAGGGTGGCGATGTCCAACCGGCCGGCACCGACGTCGACGAGGCCTCGTAGGCCGTTCTGGCCGAAGAAGGAGACCTCTCGAGATGCCGGTTCCGCCAGGTCGCGCATCGAGACCGTGACGGCCCGCTGCCGCCAGTCCTGGGCGAGCATCATCTCGCGTGCGACGTCGAGCATCATGATGGAGCGGATGTTCGTCGGTTCGATCGTGGGCGGGCCCGTGTGCGATTCCTGCGACATGCCGGCCTTCCCTTCAGGGTGTGCGGACGTGCTGGAACGTCCGGCGGATGTCGGCGACGAGGAGGTCGGGCTGTTCGAGGAGGGCGAAGTGCCCGCCGCGGGCGACCTCGTTGAAGTGGACGAGGTTGGTGTAGCGGCGTTCGGCCCAGCGGCGGGATCGGCGGACGTACTCGCCGGGCATGATGCTGAGTCCGGTCGCGACGGTGAGGGGGGCCTCGATGGTGCCCGGTCCGGCCCATTGGACCTGGTTCATCTCCCAGTACATCCGGGCCGCGGAGGCGGCCGCGTTGGGGAGCCAGTAGAGCATGATGTCGTCGAGCATGTCGTCGAGTGAGAACAGCTTCTCGGCGTCGCCGTGTTCGTCGTGGGATCCGCCGACGTCCTGGAACATGGCGTAGATCCAGGACGCGAGCCCGACGGGTGAGTCGGTGAGGGAGTAGCCGATGGTCTGCGGCCGCGTCGACATCTCGTTCGAGTAGGCCGAGAGCATCTGCCGGTAGTAACCGCTCTGCTGCATCATCGTGCGTTCGGCGTCGTCGGCTTCTCCCATTTCCTCGTCGGTGGGCATGAACATGGCCATGTTGAGGTGGATGCCGGCCAGGCCGATGTCCTGTTCGCTCTGCAGCGCGGCGAGTTCGGCAGTGACCACCGCGCCCAGGTCGCCGCCCTGGGCGAACCACGAGGTGTAGCCGAGGCGCTGCATCAGCGTCGCCCACGCCGTGGCGGTGCGGTGCAGGTTCCAGCCGGTGCCGGTGGGGTGGCCGGAGAAGCCGAACCCGGGCAGGCTGGGGATGATCACGTCGAAGGCGTCCTCGGCGGACCCGCCGTGAGCGATCGGGTCGGTCAGCGGTCCGATCGCGTGCCGGAACTCCAGAACCGATCCGGGCCATCCGTGGGTCAGCAGCAGGGGGCGGGCACCGGGCACGGCGGAGCGGACGTGCACGAAGTGGACGTCGAGCCCGTCGATGACGGTGGTGTAGTGCCCCCAACCGTTCAGTAGCGCCTCTGTCTTGCGCCAGTCGTACTCGGTGGCCCAGTAGTCGACGAGCCGCTGGATCTTCGCGAGTTTCGGACCCTGGCTGGTGTCCTCGACGGTCTCGACGTCGGGCCAGCGGGTGTGGAGCAGGCGTTCGCGGAGCTCGTCGAGGTCGGATTGCGGGACATTCAGGGTGAACGGCGTGATGTCCGAGCTGACGGGCGTGGTGGTGGTCATGATGTGCTCCGAGGTGTTGTGGTTGATGCCGTGGTGGCCAGGGGCGGGATGTCCGGGGTCGCCGGATCTGTTGCCGGGTGGGGTGGCGCGCCGCGGGGTAGGAGGATCGCGGTGGTGACGGTGGTGGCGAGGAAGACGACGGAGGCCACCAGGAAAGCGCGGTCGTACCCGGCGACCGCGGCGACCAGGCGGTCGCTGTCGCCGGACGTGGCTTGCAGCGCGATGCTGCTCATACAGCGCCGCACCGAGCGCACCGGCGATCTGCTGTCCGGCGTTCGCGAGAGCCGAAGCGACACCCGCGTCACCGACCCGGACGCCTGCGGTGGCGGAGTCGAACCCTGCCCCGAAGATCAGACCCATACCCAGTCCGAGAACGATCAGTGCTGGCAACACCGCTGCGGCGTAGGTGCTGGTCGCCGTCAACGTGCTGAGCCAGAACAGGCCGGCGGCGCCGAGCAACGAGCCGCCGGCGATGGGGATGCGGGGCCCGAACCGGCGCATCAGGACCGGTGCGCCAGCGATCGAGGTCACGGTGATCGCGCCGATCATCGGAAGGAACGCGGCCCCGGTGGCCAACGGGCTGAAGTGGTGCGTGTCCTGCAGGTAGAACGTCACGAACAGGAACACCGCGAACATGCCGGCACCAGTTCCAGCTCCCGTACTCGGTCAGAGCGCCCCCGAGCAGCAACCCGACGGCGGCACCGGCACCCGATACGGACCCGAAGATCCCGAACGCCGTGGCCCGATCGGCCGGGCGGGTGAAGACGATCGTGAGAAGGGACAGGGCAGCGGGGGCCAACAGGGCACCGAACCCGCCCTGCACGGCGCGGGCGGCCACCAGCACCGCGAACGTGGGCGCTGCGCCACCGACGCCGGACGCGATGGCGAACCCGGCCAGGCCGATCACCAGCGTGCGCTTCTGGCCCCACCTGTCGGAGAGCCGCCCGCCCAGCAACAGCAGGCCTCCGAAGGTCACCGCATACGCGGTGACGACCCACTGCCGCTGACCGGAGCTGAACCCCAGAGCGGCCTGGGCCTGCGGAAGAGCGATGTTCACGATGGTGGAGTCGAGAATCACCATCAGTTGCGCGAGGGACAGCACGGCCAGCGCCCACCACCTGCTCGACGACGCAGGTGCGGCTGGTCGATAGCGGTGTGGATGGTCGAACATGAGGCTCCCGAGACATCGGCCGGAGTGACAACCTGGAGGTCGTCCTCCAGCAGGATCGTCCTTGATTGGGACGATCCTGTCAAGGTAAGATGTCCCCATGGTGCCTCCCACGAAGCCGACGCAGGCGTCACCCAGCGGCGGCGAGCAGATCGACTGGTCCTCCGACGGCATCGAGACGGAGCTGGGCTGGTCGCTGCAGGCGACCTACTCCGGGTACTCGCGGACCGCGACCACGGCCGTCGTGTCCGTCCCCGGCGGAGCGCGCGGATATCAGGTGCTGGTCGCCATCACCACCGAGCAGCCCTCGTCGCAGCTCGCGCTCGCCCACCGACTGGGCATCGACAAGAACGCGATGACCGCCGTGGTCGATGCGCTCGAGGACCGAGGACTCGTCCGGCGCCGCCCCGATCCTCAGGACCGTCGCATGCGACAGATCATCCCGACCGACGAGGGCAGGGCGACGCTCATCGCAGCGCGGAGTTCGCTGCGCGCCGTCGAAGGCGCGCTGCTGCGTGATCTGAGCACGGAAGAACAGACACAGTTGCGGCGTCTTCTGGCGCGCGTGGCGCTCGGGGCCGGCGATGCCGAGTCTTGCATCGCCTGACACGGCAGCCGCACGTCGTGACGCGTCGCCGGGGATCGCCGGGATCTGCTCGGGCCACGACCTGACCGCTGACCGATCGGCTCGGGGGACGCTGCACGCAGATGTGTCGGACAGCCGTGGTCAGGTGGTCATGTCAAGGCAGCGCTGCCAGAGTCGGTCTGCTGCCGTCGGGTCGAGCGCCCACCGCTTCACGCCGTGGGGATGCTCGGCGAGTGTGGCGTCGTCGGGCACGGTGTAGGCCTCGCGGCAGTCGTCGAGGTAGTGGCCGCCTGCGCCTGCGAACTCGGGGGCGACGGCCGCGACGAGCGTCGTCGCCGCTCCCTGCCCGAGGGTCTTGTAGGTGAAGATCCCTGCGGCTTCGGCAGCCGCGAGGGACTGGCGCTGGGCGTCGGAGAAGTTGCGCTGAAGACCGGTGACCACGCCGCCGGGGTTCACCGCGTTGGCGATGATGCCGTCGGCATGCCAGCGCCTCGTTGCGTCGACGGCGAAGAGGGAGTTGGCCGTCTTCGACTGTGCGTAGGCGGTCTGCGGGTCGTAGGTGCGGTGGCGGAAGTGGATGTCGTCGAAGTCGACCGGGGCGCGCATGTGTGCCGTGGAGGACAGCGCCACGATGCGCGCTTCTCCTCGTCGGGCCGCGGCGGCGGCCAGGTGCGGGTGCAGGCCGAGGGCCAGTGCGAAGTGCCCGAGGTGGTTGGTCGCGAACTGCAGCTCCCAGCCCTGCGAGGTGCGTTGCAGCCCTGCGGTGACGAGCCCGGCGTTGTTCACCAGGATGTCCAGTGGCGAGCTCCACTGGCGGACCAGGGTGGCGATGCTGGCGGGGTCGGCGAGGTCGAGTGCGCGGACCTGGGGTCGTGGCCGGCCGGTCGCCGCGGCGATCTGATCCGCGGCGGCGGTGCCGGCGTCGACGTTGCGTACGGCCAGCGTCACGGCGGCACCTGCAGCGGTCAGGGCTCGTGCGGTCTCGGCGCCGATGCCGGAGGACGCGCCGGTCACGACGGCCACCCGTCCCTGCAGGTCAACGTCGCGGACGACGTCGTCGGCCGTGCTGGTCGCGGTGAAGCGGCCAGTGATCAAAGGCTCGGGTGTCACGTTGGGCTCCTCCGGGGCACCGTGCCCACGAGCAGCAACTGTACAGAGAAGGCAATATTTGTAAAGTCTGCCAAGGGTCGGTACGGTCGGCGCGTGACCGACCGCCGTGACGTCGTCCTGACGGCTGCCCTGGAGATCTTCGTCCGCTACGGCTACCGCAAGACCTCCATGGACGATGTCGCCAGAGCGGCGCACATCTCGCGGCCCGGCCTCTACTTCCTGTTCGAGTCCAAGCAGAGGCTCTTCGCCGAGTCGATGGCGGCGGCGGTCGAGCGGGACCTGAGCACTGCCGCCCGCGCCCTCGGGGACGAGGCCCGTCCCCTCCGCGAGCGGCTGCTCGACGCCTTCGACGCCTGGACCGGTCGCTACGTCGGCACGGTGGGCGGGGAGCTCAGTGCGGTTGCCGAGGCCTACCGCGACATCCTCGACGTGACGGTGCTCGAGGCCCCGCACCGGTTCCAGGTCCTGATCGTCGACGCGGTCGTCAGCGCCAGGGCATCCACGGATCGGGCGACGTCGGAAGCGATCGCCCGCATCCTCGTCAGCACGTCCGTCGGGCTCAAGCACCAGGCGGGCTCAACTGAGACTTTCCGCGAGGAACTCGGCACCGCCATTGCGTTGCTCCTGCGGTGATGTCATCGCTTCGGCGACCTGCAGACGGTGGCCGGGCGACAAGCATGCTCAGGTCGAGGCCCGCAGGCGGGGCAGCAGGGCGGCGACCTGCTCGGCCTGTGCGACCGGATCCGTGGTGACGATGAGGATGAACTCGGTGACACCGACGGCGACGAAGCTGCGCACCTGCTCGGCCAGGTCGTCGTCGGTGTCCGGGACGCGGATCTGCACCGATCGCCGGATCTCGGACGGGTCGCGGCCGATGTCGGCGCAGTGCCGGTCGAGTACGACGGAGAGCTCGCTGACCTGCTCCGGGGTCCCGCCGGGTGAGTTCCAGACCGCGGCGTGCTCGGCCGCCAACCGCAGGGTTCTGCGGCGGCCGACGCCCCCGATCCAGATGGGCGGGTGCGGGGACTGGATCGGCTTCGGCTCGGCGACCGCCTCGACGAGGTGGTACTGCTTGCCGGTGAACGTCGTGCGCGGCTCGGTCCAGAGCGACCGGATGATCGGCAGGGCTTCCTCGAGGCGGTCCGCACGGTCGGCGGCCGTGCCGAAGGGGAGGCCAAGCATCGTGTGCTCGTTCTCGGCCCAACCCGCACCGATGCCGAACTCCAGCCGTCCGCCGGAGAGCTGGTCGACCGTGACGGCGGCCTTCGCGAGCACGGCTGGATGCCGGTAGGTGTTGCCGCTGACCGAGCAGCCGATCCGCGTGTGGCTGGTGTGCGCGGCCATGCCGGCCAGCAGCGTCCACGCCTCGAAGATGTCCAGGCCGTCGTCGGGGCCGAGGCTCGCGAAGTGGTCCATGTTCCAGCAGTGGTCGAAGCCGGAGTCGTCGGCGACCCGCCAGATCGCCATGAGGGTGTCGAGGGTGGCCGCCTGGCTCAGCTTGAGCCCGAACCGCAGTGGGTGCATGCCTCCGTCCTACCGAATTCCACGACGTGAGGAGAACCGTGTCCAGCAATGTCGGGCTGACGATCGGTGGGTTCGAGTACGACGCGACCCGCGCGCTGTTCGACGGCACCGTGACGGTCGACGGCCCGGATGTCGCCATGCGCACCGCACGGACCCTGCCGGAGATCTTCGACCGGATGATCCGGCACCGCGAGGTCGACTGCGCGGAACTGGGGATGCCGTTCTACCTCGGTGACCTCGACGCCGACGCGTCGTTCGTCGCGATCCCGGCGTTCCCCAACCGTTTGTTCCGGCACTCGGCGGTCTACGTCAACAGCCGCAGCGGCATCCGGGAGCCGGCGGACCTGGTCGGGAAGACCATCGGAGAGCTCGGGATCTACGGCCAGGATCCGGGTGTGTGGATCAAGGGCATGCTGATGGACGAGTACGGGTTCCGGCCCGAGGTGGTTCCGCGGGAGTTCGCCGATGCCCGTCCCGACCTCGTGACATCCCTCTATGACGCGTTCCTGGAGTCGAAGAACGTCGCCGCCGAGCGGTACCGTCGGGCCCAGCGGCTCTACCAGGTGCCGACGATGCTGCCGTGGATGAACTCCCTCGTCGAGGCCGACATCGACCTGTTGGGCGACGACTGGTGGCCCTAGGGGTGGCGGCCAACCGCGTCGCCGTCGACACCTACCTGCGTTACCACTTCGAGCAGGGGCTGTCGGCGCGGCGACGGACGGTCGACGAGCTCTTCGTCCCCGGTCTGCTCGGCACGTGACAGACACCCGCCCGCGGATCGGAGCCGGGCCGTACGACCAGCTGCGGGGCAATTCTGTTGCGTGATGCGGGCGCGGGCTGCGTGGATGTCGGCGTGCACGGTTTCGACCCTATGACCAGCTTCGGCGAGGACGTCGCCGCCCGCTACGACGACCGTCTGCGCGGTGACGAGGACGAGACGGTCGCCCGCTTGGCCGAGATTGCCGGCGACGGGCCGGCCCTCGAGTTCGCCATCGGCACCGGGCGTATCGCGCTTCCACTGGCAACCCGCGGCCTGCGCGTCGACGGCATCGAGCAGTCGGCCGCGATGATCGAGCGTCTACGCGCCAGACCTGGCGGCGAGCACCTGCTCGTGGAGCGCGGCGACATGTCGACCGCCGTGCTGCCCGGCAAGTACGCGCTGGTGTACCTGGTCTTCAACACGATCTTCAACCTGCTCACGCAGGACGACCAGGTGCGCTGCTTCGACAACGCGGCACGTCACCTGACCGACGACGGCCGGTTCCTCGTCGAGGCCGCCGTAGGTGGGCCCACCTACAACCTGTCCCGGCAGTACGTCGAGGCCGAGGCTGTTGATGTCGACCGCGTCGTTCTGGACATCGGCCGGTACGACCCCGTCTCCTCTTCACCCTGTCCGACGTCCCGGGGCCCGCGGCACGGGAAGTCCCGTCAGCGATCCGCTTGCGGGCGCTACTGGTCCTCGGCCGGCTCCCACAGCTCGAGTCGAGTGCCGGCTGGGTCGCAGACGTGGGCGAACCGCCCGACGCCGGCCTCCTCGACGACCTCACCCTCGGGGAGGATCCCGCCTTCGCGCAGTTGCGCGAGCATCGCGTCCAGATCTCGGACGCGGAAGTTGACCATGACCTGCTGCTGGGGTGCGCCCAGGTAGGTGGTGTCCTGTGGGAAGGGCGACCAGACCGTGGGCCCGGCTTCCTGATGCCACAGCATGTCGCCCTGAAGACCGGAGGTGACGCCAAGATGCTTCTCGTACCAGTCTGCGAGCCGCTCCGGATCGCTCGACCTGAAGAAGACGCCTCCGATGCCTGTCACCCGCTCCATCGCGCCTCCTCATGCAGCCACGTCCGGCGATCGTCGCAGCGCCCTTCCGGGCGTGCCGACCATGCTCGCGCACATACCTCCGACTGACCAGCGTCCAGCACGCCGGTCAGGCGTCCGGCCGTTCCGCGATCCGAACGACCGTCGGTGACCGGGTCGCTCCGGAGCGATGGCGTACCATGATCGCAGCCGTCCCGGACCGCGACATCGAGCGGCTCGGCGAGGGCCCGAGGCGTTCGGCTTACGGGCGACGATCATCCGTCCCGACCTCGTCACCCTAGGGCCGGACACCGTTCCGCGATGCGGTGACGGACTTCGATGACGCGATCGTCCGGAGCTTCGTCCCGGCTTTCGGCAGGTTGTCCAGGAGAATGGCCGCCACAACACCCGGTGCGCCGAGGGCCACCGCATCGCAGGAGGCACGTCATGTCGACGACCAGGCACGTGCCGGGAGAAGCGGCGGCATCGGCGCTGATGGTCACCGACGTGCTCGACCGCCTCACCCGCACCGTCCACGACATGCACCGGGTGATCGCCCGCCGCGGCGTCGCCCGGCTGCTGCCGGCGCCCGTCCGCGTCGCGCAGGAGGCCGCGACCACCGTCGTCTACGGCCTCGTCCGCGCCGGGATCGCGGTCACGGGCGGAACGACCGCTGCCGCGCTGGACTCCGCCGAACGCACCCGGACCGCCACGCCGTGGAGCGGCACACCACGTGGCCGCCGCCTTGCCGGGATGCTCGACGGCTCGTTCGGCGACCATCTCGTGCGACGCCACCCCGTGCTGGCCGGGCCGATGCGCGTCCGCCTCGCGGGGGCCGACGTCGAGACCGACCCGACGGCTCTGGCCCGGCACTACCCCGAGGCTGCCGACTCCGTCGTGGTGTTCCTGCACGGAGTGATCGAGACGGAGGAATGGTGGACCGACCCGGCCGCCGTCGACGGAGACTTCGCGACCCGGCTCACCGCGGACCTGGGGTGCACCTGCGTACAGATCCGCTACATCAGCGGCCGACACGTCTCGGACAACGGCGCCGATCTCGCCGAGCTGCTGGAGGACCTGGTCACGGCGTGGCCCCGGCCGGTGCGGCAGCTGGCGCTGGTCGGGCACTCGATGGGCGGGCTCGTCGCACGCAGCGCACTGCACCAGGGCACCGAACGGGGCCACACCTGGCCCGACCGCACCCGGCACCTCATCTGCCTGGGCAGCCCGCTCACCGGGGCACCCCTGGAACGCGGCGCGAACACCCTCACCTGGCTGCTGCGCCGATTCGACTCCTCGGCTCCGATCGCGGAGCTGCTCGCAGCCCGCAGCGCCGGCATCAAGGACCTGCGCCACGGCAGCATCCACGAGCTCGACTGGCTCGGCACCGACCCGGACGCGCTGCAGCGCGTCGGCGGGCCGCGCCCCTACCGGCCGCCGGCCGCGGTCCAGCACAGCAACCTCGCCGCGACGCTGTTGCGCAACCCCGGCCCCATCGGGCAGTGGATGGGCGACCTCATGGTGCCGACCACCAGCGCCCTCGCACCCACCCCGCCGGCCCGCACGCAGCGCCTCGGCGGACTGGTACACCGCGACCTCCTGACCGACGACGCCGTCTACGCCCGCCTGCTGGACTGGCTACGCAGTGAGATCGCCCGCGGTGCGGACCCCACGCTGCGCGGTCCGTAACGACTCCCGGTGCGATGTCGACTTTCTTCTCGCGAACTGTCGCGCACTTCGGACCACGGCGTTCCAGGAGAGCGAAATGGGACAGACGACCAACGGTCTCGCGAACGACGGGAACACCCGCCGTTACGCGATCTCCTACGATTCGGGACTGTCCGACGCGAACGGCCGGCTCGTCGCGCATGGCCTGATGGACGTGTGTGAACAGGACCTCGACGTGGTGACCGGCTGGTTCGGGGGCACCGACTTCGCGTTCTCGTTCCCGATCAGCGTGGAGATCAACAGCGGCGACAGCGGGGGGAGCTGGACCGATCCGCCGGACATCGGCGCTGCTCTCGGGTTCCACCCGACGGTCAGGGTCAATGCGGTGGGCCCGCCCCCGGAAGCGGGCCTCGACGTCGTCCGCTACCTGCTGGTGTCGGAGGTGACCGAGATGTACATGGCGTCGAAGGACAACGGTTGGTACGAACACACGACCCTGTTGACCAACGGGGACGAGGGCAGCAAGGGCGAGGGCCTGTCCCGCTTCCTGGCGCATCAGTTCACCCTGGCGCGGGGGATCACGACCCGGTTCCCGCGCACCGAGGTCGTCCCGCTGTGGCTGACCTCGCCCACGCGGCCGAACTACGTCGACGGGGCCCCGGACGACACCCAGCCCGACGTGGTCAGCGGGGGCACGACGTGCTTCCTGTACTACCTGCACGACCAGCTGGGGCACGCGATTCCCGACATCATCGACGCGGGTTCCACAACGCTGGCCGGCGTCTACCGGACACTGACCGGGCGCACGGATGCGTGGCCTTCGTTCATCGATCTGGTCACGCAGCACTATCCACCCGGCACGTCGCTGAACACGACCGGCGACAACATCTTCCCCGTGCCGAACCTGACCTGGGTGGACACGGCGGTCAGGGTCGTCGCCGGGGCGTCCGCGCAGGTGTTCATCACCCTGGACCGCACGACACCGGTGGACGTGACGGTGCAGCTCACCAGCGACGACCCTGGCGCGCTGGCGGTTCCGCCTGCGGTACTGATCCCCGCCGGCGCGCTGGACGCCGTGTTCCTGGTGCAGTCGCAGCTCGTGATCGGGGTACCGCGGTCGATCACGATCCACGCCACCTACGCCGGGGTGACGGTGAGCGCACCGGTGTGGGTGCTGCCCGCGCCCAGCATGCTCACCGGGGTGATCTCCGACGGCGACGCGGGCGGGCCGATCGACGGCGCGGTCGTCGTGATCGACGGCTCCACCGCCACCACCCTCGCGCCCGCCCACCTGCAGCTGCGCACCGGGCCCGACGGCTCGTTCACGGCGCCGGCGATCCCGCCGGACACCTACACGCTCGAGGTGACCGCTTCGGGATACGTGCCGGGCGGACGGACCGTCGTCGTCACGGAGGGTGTCACCACGACGAGGGCGGACGTCGCGCTGCTGGTGAGCCACCCGTTCACGGTGCGCGGGACGGTCACCGACCCGGTGCACGCGCCGCTGCCCGGCGTCGCGGTGACCCTGATCGAGAACGGCCTGGACTCGCGGCGGACGGCGACCACGACCGACGGCGGGGGCGCCTACAGCGTGACCATGGACCCGGGCTTCTACACCGGTGACTACACCCTCGTCGCCACCCTCCCCGGTTACGCCGGGTCGGAGTCGACCGTGCCGAGCATCCCGAACGGCGCCACCGTGACCGGGGACGTCGTGCTGGTCGAACTCGGGTCGATGACCGGGCTGGTCATGGACGGCAGCGTCACACCCCCGGTACCGGTGGCCGGCGCGTGGGTGGCCGCCGGCACCGTCACCGCGGAGTCCGACGCCACCGGCCGCTACGCACTGCAGGTGCCTGCGGGACCCACCGCCGTCACGGTCGCGGCCGATGGTTTCGAACGGGCCAAAGTGACCTCGACCGTCCCACCCGGAGGCGCGGTGAACGAGGACTTCGCGCTGGTCGAGGCGTCGGCCACGCTGACCGGCACGGTCTCCGACGGTGCCACCGGCGACGCCCTCCACGACGCGTTCGTCCGTGTCGACGGCGCGAGGGGTGTGCACAGCGGGTTCGACGGCGAGTACACCGTCTCGCGGATCCCGGCCGGACCGGCACGGCTCACCGTCACGGCCCCGGGGTACCGCCCCGACAACTCCACGGTCGAGTTCACCGCGCACGGGACGGTCGCCCGCACCATCTTCCTCGCCACGGTCCACCCGAACCCGCACCCGCCGTCGTGATGGCCATCGTCGATAGGTTGACGCCATGCTGATCTACTCGATGAGCGTCTCGGTGGACGGCTTCATCGCCGACCGCGCGGGCGCGTTCGGCTGGACGGTCCCTCGCGAGGAGCAGTTTCGTTTCCACCTCGCGCAGACACGCGAACTCGGCAGCCATCTGTGCGGCCGCAGACTCTACGAGACCATGCTGCCGTGGGAGACCGATCCGTCGTTGCGCGACGACGAGCTCGGGGCCGCGTTCGCCGACGTCTGGTGCGCACTCCCGAAGGTCGTCTTCAGCCGCACGCTCGACACCGTTCAGGGCAACGCCCGGCTCGCCGGGGCGTCGGTGGCCGAGGAGGTCGCCGCGGCGCTCGACGCGACCGACAAGGACGTCTCGATCGGCGGCGCCGGCCTGGCCGCGGCGGCGATCGAGCTCGGCCTCGTCGACGAGCTGCGCATGTTCCGCAATCCGGTCGTCGTCGGCGGCGGCACGCCCTTCCTCCCGCCGGTCACCGACATCGTCGCACTGGAGCTGGTCGAGACCAGGACGTTCGGCTCGCGCGTGATCTACGAGCGCTACGGGCGCGCCCGTGACGGGTCGGCCTGACACCGCAGCATGCCGGGACCCGACGGCAGGACCACGTGTTCGTGGTCTGCGAGCTCCCCTCAGCCTCCCGGCCCGCGGAAACGCGCGGTGGCGATCATCGCGCCGGCGGAGTCCGTCACCTCGACGGCGGTGACGTCGGCGGATCCCGCGGGACCGCCCCAGTAGGCGTCGTCGACACCGGTCAGGGTGAACGTACCGACCACGGCGCGGGTGCCGTCCGCACGGACGACGCGGCACGTGACGGGGCCACCCGGCCGGGTGCCCCCGAGGTCGAGGTACATGTAGAGCCACGCCGGAGGACCGGGGTAGACGAACGCCTGGCCGACGCCGTGGCCGGCCGCGACGACATCCGCCACGCGCAGGGTCCGGGTCGCCGGTGCCGCTGTGAGCGGTAGGGGTCGGGAGACGACTCCGCCGGCCACCCAGCCGCCGGCGAACACGGCGGCCACCGCGGCGGCGGCGAGCACCGTCCTCCACCGGCGGCGACGCGGGCGCGGCAGGGCCGCCAGCACGCGGTTCTCGAACCCGGCGGGCGGGTCGTGGGCGGGCGGGAGCAGCCGCAGCGCGTCGTGGACCCGGGTGAGCCCCTCGACCTCTGCACGGCACTGCGGGCACCCGTCGAGGTGGGCGAGGGCCCGGGCGCGCTCCCGTCCGGCGATCACCCCGAGGGCGAGCTCGGCGCTGTGACCACGCACCGCCGCACACGGGTCGACGTCAGTCATTGCCCACCCGCCGGGGTTCGAGAACGTCGTGCAGGCGCAGCATGGCGGCCCGGATCCGCGACTTCGCCGTGCCCAACGGGATCGACTCGGCCACCGCGACCTGCGCCGCGGTCATGCCCCGGTAGGCGACGAGGACGAGGGCCCTCGCCTGCTCCGGCGGCAGCGCGGCGATGGCGGCCCGCAGCTCGCGGGCCGCCTCGGTGGCCAGCGCATCGCCCTCGGGGGTGCGCGTGACGGAATCGAGGAGCGCGTCGAGATCAGCCGGGTCGACGAACGTGGGGCGACGGGCCCGCACCGCGTCCACGGCGAGATTGTGGGTGATGCCGGCCAGCCAGGCCCCGACCGAGCCCCGCCGGGGGTCGTACATCGCGGCGTGCCTCCACGCCCGCTCGAACGCCTGCTGTGCGACGTCCTCGGCGAGCCGGACGTCTGCGAGGACGGTGTGGGCCACCCCGAAGACCGTGCGCTGGAACCGGCGCACAAACGCCAGAGACAGCTCAGGATCGGCCGCCCCGAGACCTGCGAGCAGCAGATCGTCGGACCGGCCGTCCGCGCGCTGGTGTCGGAACGGCATACCTCTCCTACGGAGCACGGATCGGTCGGGATGACCGCCGACGCCGATTTCTCCTCCGAAGAGGTCACGATCGCATCACGACGACGGCTCAGGCAATCTCCCGGCCCGATCCCGCCGTACTGGGTGCACCCGACCCACACGGAGGCCCCCATGCCCACCATCCGCCGCCACCTACGTGCCCTGCTCCCGTTCGCGACGGTCGTCGCCGCCCTGGTGCTGGCCGGGTGCGCCGCGCCGGCGAGCACCCCGGCGGCTGCGTCCACCACGGAACCTGCCGCCGCGACGCCCGCAGGCGACGTCGTCACCGTGCGGATGACCGACTTCCAGCTGGCGCTCGACCCGACCGTCGTCGGTCCGGGCCCGCACACCTTCCACGCGGTCAACGCGGGGAAGGCCCCGCACTCGATCGTCATCGACGGCCCGGGGGTGACCGCCCAGCGGATCGCCGGCGTGGTCCAGCCCGGCCAGAGCGCTGATCTCACCGTCACGCTCCAGAGCGGCGCCTACGACATGTACTGCCCGGTCGGCAACCACCGCGCGATGGGCATGGAGGTGCGGTTCACCGTCGGCGGCGGCGCCGCGGCGACGGCGACGGCGACGTCGGCAGGCACCGGTGCCGGCGCCTACTGACACCCGCCGGGTCCTGGTGGTCGGCCGCCTCACCGGGGCGGCACTGATCCTCGCGATGGCGGCCATCCACCTGTACCTGTGGTTCGACGGCTATGCCGACATCGCGTTCATCGGTCCGTCGTTCCTGGTGAACGCGGTCGCCGGGATGGTTGTGGCGGCCGCGTTGCTGCTCGCGCCGGTTCGGGTACTGGCCCCCGTCGCGTTCGTCGGCGCGGTCCTGGTGGCCGGGACGCTCGCGGCCCTGCTCCTGAGCCTGACCGTCGGGCTGTTCGGCTTCTTCGACGTCCTGCAGGCGCCGCTCGTGCCCGCGACGCTGGTGGTGGAGCCGATCGGCGTGCTGATCCTGGCCGGCACGGCGTGGCTCGCCCGCAGCTCACGGGAACGACAGGGAAGGTCGCCGCGATGACGGCGGTCTGCGTATCACCACCGGCTTTTCGCGCCTCGTCGGAGTGGGCCGCGGTAGCGCGGCCCGGTTTCGATCGTGCTGGAGGTGCACATCGTGATCTCGCCCGTGCCGGCCCAGGCCGTCGTCCGACCCAACGCCTACGCGAAGGGCGGCAGTTTCAACAATCCGGATCTGCTCTGGTACGCGAGGGCGGTCGCCGCCATGCAGCGACGTCCACTCGCCGATCCGACGAGCTGGCGCTCCTATGCCGCGATCCACGGATTCGACCAGCAGACCTGGGCGGGTATCGGGTTCTGGGATGCGAACGAGCCCCAGCCCGCCCCGGCCGTCCAGACGAAGCTGTGGGCCCAGTGCCAGCACGGCAGCTGGTACTTCCTGCCGTGGCACCGCGGATACCTGCTCGCGTTCGAGGCCGTGGTCCGGGACGCGGTCGTCGCCGCGGGCGGACCGGCGGACTGGGCACTGCCCTACTGGGACTACTTCGAGAACGGCCAGGATGCGATCCCGCCCGCGTTCACCAAGGACGCGCAGGGCTGGCCGGGCCCCGGGCCCAACCCGCTGTTCGTCGACCTCCGTTTCGGATCGGATCCCGTCAGCGACGGCTCCGTCTCCGGAACGGACATCAACCTCTCCGCGATGGCGGAGAACCACTTCGTCGGCAACGCGAACGGGGCCATCCCCGGCTTCGGGGGACCCCGGCTGAACAGGTTCGACCACGGGACGTTCCCGCACGGCGGCCTCGAGCAGAACCCGCACGACCTGGTGCACGTCCTCGTCGGCGAGCCCGATCAGCAGGGTCCTCCCGGCCTGATGAGCAGCCCGGACACCGCGGCCCTGGATCCGATCTTCTGGCTGCACCACGCCAACATCGACCGGCTGTGGGAGGCGTGGCGACGCACCGATCCGGCGCACACCGACCCGACCGTCCAGCGGTGGCTCCAGGGCCCCACCGATCGCGGATTCGCGATGCCGCTTCCCGGTGGGACGACGTGGACCTACGCCCCGGCCGACATGGACGCACTGACGGCGCTGAAGTACTCCTACGAGGACCTGACCAGCGGCACGGCGCCGCCGGCCACCTTCGCGGCGCGCCTGGAACGGCTCGGGGCGCCCGAGCCTGCCGCAGGAGGAACCACCGTGCCCGAGGATTCGAACGTCGAGCTGGTCGGCGCCAACGACCAGGCGCTGGCGATGGTGAGTGCGGGTGTACGCACGACCGTGCGGCTCGATGCGGCGGTGCGCGACAAGGTGACCGCGAGCCTGACGGACGTGGCCGGCGGCGGGACACCGGACCGGGTCTATCTCGACCTGGAGAACATCCGCGGGCCGGCTGACGGCGTCACCCTGCGGGTCTACATCGACCTGCCCGAGGGTGCCGATCCCGCCGATCACCCCGAGCGGCTGGCCGGCAGCGTCGGCCTGTTCGGCGTGACGGCGGCGAGCCGGCGGGACGGCCGGCACGGCGGCGACGGCTACACCGCCGTCCTGGAGATCACCAGGACCGTGGACGACCTGCACCTCGCCGGCGGGCTGCCGGACGGCCTGGACGTCACCATCGTCCCGCGCCGACCGCTGCCGCCGGGCATGGAGCTGAGCGTCGGACGCGTCAGCGTCTACCGCCAGGGCCGCTGACGATGGCCGCAGGGTCTCAGGACCTGGCGCAGGTCCGGGGGACCCTCGTGACGATCGCGGCCGCGGCCTGGCTGCTGATCGGGGTCGACACGGTGAGCATGGGTGGGTCCGCCGGCCACGGTGACGCCGCGGCCGGCGGCCCGCTCGAGCTGGTGTCGCTGGCGGCCGGTCTCCTGCTGATGCTGGCCGCCATGATGCTGCCCCTGCTCGCCGCGCCCGTGTACCACCTGTGGTCGCGCAGCTTGGCTCGCCGGCGCGGGCGCGTGATCACGCTGTTCGTGGTCGGCTACTTCGCCGGCTGGCTCGCCGCGGGCGGGCTGCTGACCGCCGTCGCCGGGACGCTGCGGCACGCCGTTCCGGGCCCGGCGCTCGCCGTCGTCGTGGCGTCGATGCTGGTCTGGCACACCACACCCGCCCGCACGCGGTGTCTCAACCGCACGCACAGCCATCCCGCGCAGCCGGCTTTCGGTCTGGCCGGTGACGTCGCCGTGCTGCGGTTCGGTCTCACCCACGCCCTGTGGTGCATCGCGACCTGCTGGGCGCTGATGCTGCTGACCCTCGTCGCGGGCCCCCGGGCCGAGCCGGTCGTGATGGCCGCGGTGGCGTTCTGGCTCGTCGCCGAGCGGCTGGAACGTCCCGCCCCGCCGCGCTGGGGTCTGCAGATCCCGACCACGGTCGCACGGCAGGTGCTGCGAGGCCGGCCCCCCGCCTCCGCTCTCAGAGGCCGGACTCGACGTACCGCTTCCTGAGCTCGGCCGGGAGGTCGGCGTCGGCGACGTTCTGGCAGTGCTCGAACACCGCCTGGCGTCCCTCGTCCGTCGCGGTGAAGCCGACGACGGTGAAGCGTCCGCGGAAGAGCCCGTCGTTGAGCAGCCCGCACAGGACCGGGCGCATGAGGAACGTCCAGAACTCGGCGGAGATCCCGCGCCGCACACAGGCCTCGGCGAACGAGGCGAGGACGAACCACATCGTGGCGCCGTTCATGTCGTGGCGCGGGTCCTCGGGCCGGAGCGGGTCGTCGGGCAGTCCGTCGTTGCCGAACCGCTCGAAGCCGTCGAGCACGGTCAGCAGCGGGACCGGCACGCCGTAGTGGGTCTCGAGGGTCTGCTGCTGCCGGGTGGCGAGCAGGGTGAGGGCCTGCTCGACCGGGTCCGGGCCGATCGCGTCCAGCCAGGCCTGCTCCGTCGTGGCGTCGCGGGCGAAGGCCATCCAGGCCGCCACGGTGCTGAACACGGTGCCGATCGCGGCCGTGACGTCGGGTGTGGCGTGGAACATCGACCAGTCGTCCAGGTCGCGGAAGTAGGCGACGTGGACCGACGGGTCGGGCCGGAACGCCCCGGTCGTCACGGACAGGCGCGGCACGGCGGCGGCCACCGCCGGCGCGGTGTCCGGGCAGCCGTCGTCGATCCACTGCCGGATCGTGTCGATGTCGGCGGGGGCCACGGGGGACCGGCCCGCGGGCATGCGCTCGAAGAGGGCCCCGGCGGTGCCGGTGTCGCTGCCGAACGGTGCCTGGCCGCGCAGCGCCTTCACGAGGTTGGAGCCGGCCCCGTCGCCCACGACGAGCAGCTGCTGGCCGAACACGACCTGCGCGACGAGCTGGTCGCGCGACTTCCCGCGCCAGAACGGTCCGTGGGCGCCGAACGTGCCCGGGCCGACGGCGGCGTCGAGGATGCCGGTGACCTGCGCGAACCGGTTGACCGGCGGCGGGGGCGGCGGCGGTGGCGCCTGCTGCGCGTCGACGATGCGGAACGCGGGCCCGAACCCGGCCGTGACGAGGTCGCCGGCGAGCGACTCGAGCGTGAACATCGCGGTGATGGTGTCGCCGAGCTTGGTGCCACCGTCCCACACGCTCTGCAGGCTCCTGAGCAGATCGCTGTAGGCCTGGTCGAAGCCGGCCGCGCCCGGCGCGGTCGCCGGTGCCGGCTGGACCAGTTGTGCGGCGGCGAGCGTGACGGGGTCCCCGGTGTAGGCGAACGGGCTGGTCCGCGTCAGCCGGTGGCCGTGGAAGAGCTCCCCGAACTGGTAGAAGTGCGCGAGCTCGCCAGGATGCGCGGGGTCCTCGAACGGCGTCGCCGCGGTGCCCTCGCCCTGCCGCTTGATCAGGTCGATGGCGGCCCTGGCGTCGTCGAGGCCGGCGACGAGCGGGGGCGCGCCCGGGAAATGGGGCTGGAGGTCGACCTGCCCGGCCGTGCTGAAGGTCGGCGACGCGGCGGCGAGCGCCGTGTAGAGGTCGTCGTAGAACTGGCCGATCAGGGTGGCGCCCGACGGGGTGAAGTCCGGGTCGTCCACGAGATGGGCGGACGGCTCCTCGATCGCCATGAACGTGTGGAGCAGGACGGTGGGCGAGAGGGGGGCGAGGTCGACCACCAGTCCCTTGTGGATGTGGGTCGGGAGTTGCGTGGGGTAGACGGAGGCGGAGCCGACGATGTCCGGATGCCCGCCGACGGCCGCCAGCAGGTTGCAGGCGATGCCCATGTGCAGCATCTCCTCCACCGCGATCCCGGTGATGATCTGCCGGCAGCCCGACGGGTCGGCATCCTGCCCGATGGACCACGCCGCGTAGAGGTAGGGCGGGATGGTGCTCAGCTCCAGCTCGACGGCCGCACGCAGGCCTTCCAGCACCCAGGGCATGTCCCGCTTGCCCTCGGGCACCGTCATCAGTCGAACGATCGCCTTCACGATGCCTCCACGGCCGACGGGGATGCAGACGCGGGGGAGAGGCCTCCGGTGTGGCCCCTGATACACGCGGCCCCTGATGCACCGCGTCCTCAACGGGACGCCGTGTACCAGCCCCGATCGCCGGCTCCTGTCGGTCAGCTCCTCGTCCCACCGATGTCTAGGGTGCGGGGATGGCCCGCTACGTGATCGACGCGCCCACCCTCCTGCACCTCGTAGGCGCCGACGCCCCGGTCAGCGTGCGCCACCAGCTGGTCGCCCCGAACCTCATCCGTTCGCAGTCGCTGTCGTTGCTGTTCGAGAGGGTGCGGCACGGTGATCTCACCGAGGAGCAGGCGCTGCTGCAGCACGAGCGGTTCACGGAGCTCACGATGCGCCTTCTCGGCGACCGGATGTCGCGCCGCACCGCCTGGCGGATCGCGCGCGAGCAGGGCTGGGAGACGACCTACGACGCGGAGTACCTCGCCGTCACCCGGCTCCAGGCCGACGCGCTGGTCACCGTCGACCCGGCACTGGCGGCGAAGGCCGGCGGCATCGTGCCACTCGCTCCGGTGGAGGCCCTCACCGCGGACCACGATTGAACGACCTCACCGGTGCCGACGCTGCTCGCATCTGGGCTCCGGGCCGGGGATGACACTCCTTGTCGACGTCGCCCGGCCAGTCCGTCGTCGTAGCCCTGGCGGATGGCACGCAGGCGCCGGAGACCGCCGCGGCGGCGGATCTCGGTGAACAGCATCGTCCGCTCGGTGGTGACGCCGTCACCCTGAACACCGAGGGTGACGGCACCGACGTCACCGGCGCGATCTGCTTGGAGCTCGGCGTGCCCGCGACCTGCTCGCGCGTGAGGCCGTGGACGTGCACCGGCCCGCCGCGTCGAGTGCCGGCGCCGCGGCGCGCAGGACGCCCGGTGACCAGGCCGCGCCTTCCGCTGGCCGCAGCGTCCGGGGTACGGCTGTCTGCACCGGTGGGCGTGATCATATTTCAGCTGGCAGACCGCAGGTTTCTCCTGCGCTGCAACGGTTCTGTGGGTTATGATCGAACACATGTTCACACTCGATGCGCTCTCCGATGAGGAGTGGCGGTCGTTGTCGTGGACCGGTCAGGACGTGGATCCGAACCTGGTGATGATGCTGGACGAGATCCCGCCCGCGGCGGATGCGTTCGATCGGGTGGAGCGGATCGGGACGTGGGAGAAGGTGATCGCGTGGGCGCAGGCCCGGCAGTACGCGGAGATCACCCGGTTCATGGCCGACTCGGTGGCCGCACCCAGTCACGGGATGTCGGCGGAGCAGGCGGTCGAGTCGGCG
>JBBRLM010000041.1:0-60426 GCA_038231335.1 Mycobacteriales bacterium | reverse complement strand
CGATCAGCGGCGTAGTGGCCGGCCGCCGGAAATCGACGAGATCGACGTCGTGGTGGCCACTCTGTCCGATGACGGCCGGCCGCCGGCGCATCTGGGTGTGACGCACTGGTCGGCCCGTCTGTTGGCCGACCAGTTGAAGATCTCCTTCGCCACGGTGGCCCGGATCTGGCGCAAATGGGACCTGCAACCGTGGCGGACCACGACGTTCAAGTTCAGCACCGACCCGGAACTGGACGCGAAGATCCGTGATGTCGTCGGTCTGTATCTGCACCCGCCGGAGAAGGCCGTCGTGGTCTGTGTCGATGAGAAGTCGCAGATCCAGGCCTTGGACCGGACCGCGCCGATGCTGCCCATGCGCCCCGGGCTGCCCGCCAGCGCGACCCATGACTACCGCCGTCACGGCACCACCACCCTGTTCGCCGCCCTCGAGGTCGCCACCGGCCGGGTCGAGCAGGTGTGCCTGCCCAGGCACCGCCACCAGGAGTTCCTGCGGTTCCTCAAACAGGTCGCGAAGGCCTACCCGCGCGTGAAACTGCACGTGGTCTGCGACAACTACGCCACCCACAAACACCCCGCGGTGAAGGCCTGGCTGGCCCGCAACCCGCGGATCACCATGCACTTCACCCCGACGTCGGGATCGTGGCTCAACATGGTCGAGATCTTCTTTGGGATCATCACCCGCCAAGCAATCCGCCGCGGCAGCTACGGCTCGGTCGGCGATCTGATCGAGGCCATCACCGGCTTCATCAACGGCTGGAACGACCGCTGCGAACCGTTCGTCTGGACCAAGGACGCCGACACCATCATCGCGAAAGCGCACCGTAAATCTACTTCCGACACGCGACACTAGATCGCCCCCGTCCTCGGCGGAGCATCCACCCAGGAGGTGATCCGGGCCGCACAGCGGACCGCCTACGATCGGGCGCGTGGCCACCCACACCGTCGGCTCCCCGCGGCACGCCAGCCGTCCCGCGAGCGACGACGACTCGGCGGACGGCAACGTCCCGATCGGCGACTCCCCGCCGTTCCTCCACGCGCCCACTGACCGGCGGGCGGTCCTCGGCGCCCCGCCGCCCACCGACCGGCTGCGCGGCTGGATCGTCACCGCGGTGGTGACGCTGGTGGCGGCCGTGGTGCGGTTCGCCGGGCTGGGCCACCCCACCGACGGCGGCACCCCCGTCTTCGACGAGAAGCACTACGTGCCGCAGGCCTGGCAGATGCTGCGCAACGGCGGCGTCGAGGACAACCCGGGCTTCGAGCTGGTCGTCCACCCACCGCTGGGCAAGCAGCTCATCGCGATCGGCGAGCTCGTCTTCGGCTACAACGGCGTGGGCTGGCGCGTCGCCGCGGCGCTGTCCGGTGTGCTGTGCGTGTTGCTGCTGGTCCGGGTGGCGCGGCGGCTCACCCGCTCCACGATGCTCGGCGCCATCGCGGGCGTCCTGCTGATCTGCGACGGCCTCTCGCAGGTCCAGTCGCGGATGGGGATGCTCGACATCTTCTCCGCGCTGTTCGTGCTCGCCGCGTTCGCCACCATGGTCTGCGACCGCGACGACGTCCGCGCGCGGATGGCCGTCGTCGTCGCGGAAGGGCGCGTCCACGACTCCCCGTTCGGCCCGCGGATGGGCGTGCGGTGGTGGCGGCTCGCCACGGGCGTGCTGCTCGGGCTGGGCTGCGCCGTCAAGTGGTCGGGCATCTACTGGGTGCTCGCGTTCGCCGTGCTCACCGTGCTCTGGGACCTCACCACCCGTCGCAACGCCGGCGTCGAGCGTCCGTGGGTGGGCACGATCCGCCGCGACGTCCTCCCCGGCGTCTGGGCCCTCGCACTGATCCCGGTTCTGGTCTACCTGGCGTCGTGGTGGGCGTGGTGGGGCAGCGAGACCGCCGTCGACCGCTACGCCGTCGGCGAGAAGGTCACCCCGGGCGGGCCGCTCTCGTTCCTGCCCGAGGCGTTCCAGGGCTTCGTCTACTTCCAGGGCAAGGTGCTGGAGTTCCACCAGGGCCTCACCACGGCGTCGGCGGGCGTGCACCCGTGGGAGTCCAAGCCGTGGACGTGGCCCATGGGTCTGCGGCCGATGCTGTACTACTACGCGTCCGGCCAGGAGGTCACGGGCTGCGGCAGCACCGACTGCGTCAGCGCCGTCATGCTCGTCGGCACCCCGGCGCTGTGGTGGCCGGCCATCCCGGTGCTGCTGTTCGGGCTGTGGCGCCTCGTCACGCGCTTCGACTGGCGCTGGGCCGCCGTGCTCGTCGCCTACGGCGCCGGCATCGTCCCGTGGTTCCTCGACATCAGCCGCCAGATGTTCTTCTTCTACATGACGCCCGTGGTGCCGTTCCTGGTGATCGGCACGGTGCTCGTGATGGGCGAGATCCTCGGCCGCGCCGGCGCGTCGAAGGAGCGCCGCCAGACCGGGCTGCTCGTCGTCGGGCTGTGGGTGGGGCTGGTCGTGGCCAACTTCATCTGGCTCTTCCCCATCCTCGACGGCCTGCCGATCACCGCCGCCCAGTGGAACGCCGAACTCTGGCTGCCCAGCTGGCGTGCCTGATCACGAACCGACGGCCAGCAGCACGCTCGCGCCCAGCGCCAACCCCGCGCTGCCGATCTGCATCCCCGTCAGCCGCTCCTTCAGCACGAACCGGGCCAGCAGCACCACGACCACGGGGTAGAGCGACACGATCACCGCACTCACCCCGAGGTCCCCGGTGCGCGTGGCCAGCAGGAACAGCACGTTGGCCCCGGTGTCGAACACGCCACTGACCCCAACCATCCGGCGAGTCGACCGATCGAACACGCCGAGTTCGCCGATCGAGCGCGTGCCGAACGGGCGAGTACGACGCGTCGGATCGGTCGACCCGCGTCCTCGGAGGGTGGTGAGCGCGAGGACCGCGAGGACGGGGGCGGTCGTCAGGCGCCCGGCCAGCAGCGGCCACAGGCCCGAGTCGGGCGGCGTGGCGTCGAGGGCGACGAAGAACAGGCCGAAGCCGACGCCCGCACCCAGCCCGAGCAACGGGCCCAGCCGGGCACCCGTGCCGCGGGCCGTGCCCGCGGTGGCGAGCAGGATCGCGACGAGGGCGACGGCGATCGCGATCAGCGTCAGCACGCTGAGGCGCTCGCCCCACACGATGCCGACCACCAACGGCAGTCCGGCCCCGACCACGGCCGACAGCGGCGCGACCACCCCCATCGGTCCGACGGCGAGCGCGCGCAGGTAGAGCAGCAGCCCGGTGGCACCGGCGAGGCCACCCGCGGCGCCCAGCGCGAACGCCGCCCGCGAGGGCGAGCCGGACACCACGAACACGAACGGCAGCAGGGCGATCAGCCCGACGAGCTGCACCCCCGCCGTGACGGCCAGCACCGGCGCGCGACGGGAGGCGATCCCGCCTGCGAAGTCGGCGACACCGTAGGCGAGGGCGGCGGGCAGGGCGATGGGCACGGACATCGTCGGCTCAGTTCACTAGAACGTACTTGATGGGCCATCAAAGTAGCTCTTTCTGTACCGAGCGTGCAATGAACTATCCGAGCGAGTACGGCAGACTGTCCGCCATGCAGTCCCCCGATGCCGTCGCCGCCGCGGTCGGGCGCAACGTCCGCGCCCTGCGCCAGCAACGCCGCATGACCATCGACGCCCTGGCCGCCGCGGCCGGGGTCAGCCGCGGCACGGTGATCCAGATCGAGACCGCCCGCGGCAACCCCAGCATCGGCACGCTGGTCGGACTGGCCGCGGCGCTGCGCGTCGGCGTCGCCTCGCTCGTCGACGGAGACGCCGAGCCGCACGTCGTGATCCGCCGCGACGCCGAGGCCGCCCGGCTGTGGAGCAGCGCCGCGGGCAGCAGCGCCGTGTTCCGCATCGGCACCGACCCGCCCGACGTCGTCGAGCTGTGGGACTGGACGTTGCGCCCTGGCGAGACGTTCGACGGCGAGGCGCACCCGATGGGCACGCAGGAGGTGCTCTCCGTACGGACGGGCCGGCTGGACCTGCGGGTCGGCGCCACCGAGCAGACCCTGGACCCGGGCGACACCGTGCTCTTCCAGGCCCACGCGCCCCACCGCTACAGCTGCGCGGGGGACGTGGACGTCACGTTCGTGATGGTGGTGCTGCAGCCCGGCGACGCCGGCCTCGTGCCGCCGACCAGCATCGCCGAGGCGCAGTCGGACTAGGAAGCACCCGGCAGGGGCTTCGCCGTCGGCGGGGCCTGCTCACAGCTGGCCCCGTCCGCAGGCACGACGCCGTCGAGCAGGTGCCGGACGAGCGCGGTCCCGATCGTCTCCCCCTCGGGCTCGGCGTAGTCGACGGGCACCTGCACCGTGGCGCAGTCCGTGGACAAACCGGACGCAACGACCGCCAGTCGTCCGCGCCATCCGTTCACCTGACAGGTGTCAGCAACTGCTCCCCGTCAACGGCCGGAACACCGGGTCGACGGCCAGCGTCACGTCCTCGACCGACGAGCGGTACCGGCAGCCCCCGAGCGTGTCGACCTGCACGGTGTGGGCGTCGACGAACCGGGTGAGCGACGGTGGCGGCGAGCCCTCCGCGCCCTGGTAGACCAGCGTCTCCTGCTCGAACGGCCCGCCACCCGCACGCAGCACCACGGCGTACACCGGATCGATCGTGGACCCCCTGCCCTGCAGGACGACCAGGCTGCGCCCACCGGCGGCCACCCGCAGCACCTCGGTGTTGGTGCCGGCCAGCCGGCTCGCCCCGATCACGAACACGCCCCACCCGAGGAGGGCCACGACCCCGACGAGCACCACCGCCCCGCGCAGCAGCCCACGGCGAGCGATCACGGCCAGAAGAGCCGTGAGCAGCACGAGCAGGAGCCCGACCAGCCCGGCGGTGAACCACCGCGCGTGGCGGAGGTGGAACGGATCGACGAGCGCGAGCCCGGCGAGCAGCGCCACCACCACGACGAGTCCGATCAGAGCGATGCCGGCGCGCAGTCGTGTCACGCGCGCATCCTGGCAGGTGCCCGTATCAGGCACGCCGGGTACCGGATCTCCTCTCCGAGAACCGTTCGCACCGAGGAGGACCTCATGGCCGATCCCGCTCAGGTGGGGCGTTGGGACGCGGTCTTCCCGCTGCCGAACGTCGCCATCCACGCGCACCTGCTGCCCGACGCGACGGTGCTGTTCTGGGGGCGCCGCGACGACCCGAACGGCTCGATGAACGACCACTTCTGCACGCCGCACGTGTGGAACCCGGCCACCGGTGCCACCACGCCCACCGCCCGACCCGCCCTGGCCGACGGCACCACCGTCAACCTCTTCTGCTCGGGCCACACCTTCCTGCCCGACGGCCGGCTGCTCGTGGCGGGCGGCCACCTGACGGACGGCAACGGCGTCAACCAGGCGTGCACGTACGACCACGGCGCGGGCACATGGACCGCGCTGCCGCTGATGAACGCGGGCCGCTGGTACCCGACCGCCACCACCCTGGCCGACGGCCGCGTGCTCGTGACGTCCGGTGCCGCGGCGAACGCCCAGGGCAACAGCGTCGTCGACACCGTCCCCCAGATCTGGGACGGCACGCAGTGGCAGCCGACCGTCGACTTCACGGGCCTGCCGCTGTACCCGCGGATGCATGTCGCCCCGGACGAGCGGGTGTTCATGTCGGGCTCGAACCCGACCACGTACCTCCTGGACACAGCGGCCAACACCTGGACGCCCACGGGGGCTCGTGTCAACGGTGACCGCCAGTACGCCCCGTCGGTGCTGTACGGCCCGGGAAAGGTCGTCTACATCGGCGGCGGCAACGACGCGGGCACCGACCTCCCGGGCGCTGCGACCGAGGTCATCGACCTCACCGCGACGCCCCCGACCTGGCGGGCCGTCGCGCCGATGGGGTTCCGGCGGCGCCAGCACAACGCGACGCTGCTGCCCGACGGCACCGTCCTCGTGACGGGCGGGACCAGCGGTCCCGGCTTCAACGACGTCTCGCCGGGGAAGCCCGTGCGCACCGCCGAGCTGTGGGACCCGGTCTCCGGGCGCTGGACGGAACTGGCCGTCGAGGACGTCGACCGCTGCTACCACGCCACCGCGCTGCTCCTGCCCGACGCGACGGTGCTGAGCGCGGGCGGTGGCGAGTTCATGGTCGGCGCCTCCCCGAACGCGCCGGCCGACACCCATCGCGACGCGCAGGTCTTCCACCCGCCCTACCTGTTCCGCGGGCCCCGCCCGGAGATCCTCGACGCGCCCGCCGAGATCGCGTACGGCCAGGTCTTCGACGTCGGGGCCACACCCGGGATCGTGACGGTCAGCCTCGTGCGGCTCGGCTCGGTGACCCACGCGTTCGACCAGAACCAGCGCATCGCGACGCTGATCTTCACCGTTGCAGGCGGCACGCTGAGCGTCACGGCTCCGACCGACGGCCCGCCCGGCCACTACATGCTGTTCGTCCTGAGCGCGGACGGGGTGCCGTCGGTGGCGAGGATCGTGCGGCTGCTGCCCGCTGCCACCCCGCGGTTCGCGGCCCGCGAGGCGGTTGCCGCGACCGTCCGCCCTGTGCCGGACCGGCGCGGCACGCGCGTCACCGTCGGCCTGACCGCGCAGTGCCCGTACGGCCTCGGCCCCTGCTGGGGCGGCGCGTACGAGGCGTTGAGCAGGATCGACGACGTGGCGGCGGTCGATCCCGTCGCGGACACCGCCGACTCGACGGCCGTCGTGTACCTCCGCGGAACGGGGCTGCCCGACCTGCGCCGCTGGCCCGCCCGGATCGCGCGATCGGCCGGCGGCGGCTACGCCTTCCGCGGCATCGAGCTGACGGTGACGGGCAGCGTCGTCGAACGCGACGGGCGCCTCCTGCTCGCCGGACCCACCCCCATGCGGCTCCGGGCGCTCCTCCCCGGCACCGAACTGGCCTGGGACCTGGAGACACGCAGCCCCCGCCCGGCCACCCCGACCGAACGGGACGCCTACCGCGACCTGCGCAACCGGCGGCGCCGCAGCGACGGGGTACTGACCGCGACGATCACCGGGCCGGCGCGGCGGACGCGGGCGGGGTGGTCACTGCTGGTCAGGGTGGTGGGCACCTGAGGTGGCCGCCGCGGCGCGCCGGGCCTCACCCTCCCGCTGGGCGCGACGGGAGATCAGCACCGTCAGGACCATCGCCACCACGAGTGCGACGATCGGCAGGATCTGGTCCCAGTCGTAGGCGGCGTTGAACGACGTGGACGCGATGATCAGCGCCGTGACGCCGGCCTGCACCAGGAAGACCACGGCCCACACGATGCTGATCTGATACATGCTCCGGCGGAATCCCGCATACGCCACCCACATCCGGTCGAACGCCGCCATGCCCTCGTTCGTCCCGTCGGTGCCGTAGCGCTGGGCGAAGTAGAACATCACCGGCCGTCGCATGAGGACACACGACAGACCGAAGATCAGCCCGACCAGCGCGGTGGTGGCACAGTCCTTGTACAACAGCACCTTCGAGTCGGTGCTGCCCACGACGGCGACCACCGCCGACAGCGCGGTGAACGCGAAGATCGCCGCCGAGGCGCCACTGAACTTCCTGGAACGGATCCAGACCGCCACCGCTCCGAGCACCGGAGCGATGCTGCCGACCAGGTACGCCGTGACGTCGCTCGCGCCGAGGCTCGTGGCGAGGTGGAACAGACCGATGGCGCCCCCGACCTCCAGCGCCGTCACCGCGACGTTGAAGACGATCCCCTTCTTCGCCGGGTGTTCCTTCAACTCGCGTTCGATCTCGTCGTCATCCGACACCGTCGCCCCCCACCCGATCCCTGTGCCGATGATGACGTCATCGACTCGACCGGCGCCAGCCCTGGCGGATGCCGGTACCAGGCGAAAAAGACAAACACCCCGTGCCTCGGTGAGACTCGGGGTGTTTGTCGGAAAACCGGTGTGGAGCTGAGGGGAATCGAACCCCTGACCTTCTCGATGCGAACGAGACGCGCTACCAATTGCGCCACAGCCCCGGCGCCCGCCGTCCCCGGCAGGCGTGAAGGACACTATCAGCCGCCTACTCCCCCACCGCACGCCGGTAGTCGGGCCGGGCCGGGCCGTCGAGGTCGTGGAGGTCGGGGTCGTCGTCGTCCGCCTGGACCAGCGCCGTTCCCGCAGGCAGGGCCAGAGGCGGGGCCGGCTGGAGGCGGGGCAGGGCGTTCTCCTCGACCGGGTCCTTGAGCTCCGTGGCCGTGCTCAGCGACGCGCCGGTACCGGCGACCCGCTCGGGCTCCTCGATCTCGAGGTCGTTCTCGTCCGCGACGAAGGGCTCGTCGACCTCCCCCTCGACCGCAGTGGCCTCGCGCCCGCGCCTCGCCCACTCCGCGATATCCGCGTCCAGGCCCTCGGCACCGGTCCCGGCCGCCCCTTCGGTCGAGGAGTACCCGTCGTGCCCCGCATCCTCGGAAGCCGGGCGACGGCGGGTGCCCGCCATCCGTGCGGAGCGGCGGTCCCGGATGGACTCCTCCATCCGCACCTGCCGACGGAGGTAGGCCAGGTAGCCCACGAGGCCGAGGTCGGCGGCGCCGTGCACCCACCACACCGCGGGGATCGCGACGGCCGCCACGACGGCCGAGACGACGGCGACCACGAACAGGGTCAGCACCACCCGCTGACGGAACCCGTAACGGGCCCTTGCCGACAGCGCGGCGGCCTCCGGGTCGTAGCCGCCGCGGCCGGGACGGTAGCGGGGTGGGGGACGCTCCCAGACCCGACCGTCGCCGGGTTCGTCGGAGTACTCGTAGTCCTCGTCGGCCTCGTTCTCGATGCCGTCGACGAGGTCCTCGGTCGCGACCGGGGACCTCGGCACCTGGTCGCCTGCAGACCGGGCCGCGGGAACCTGTGGTTCCTCGCGCCCGATCCGGGTAGCGACCGATCGGGAGTCGTCCATTACGTCCACCTCCAGATTGAGGCGCCGCTGCGGCCGCTCGAGCACCCGCCCGGACAGCGCAGCCACGCTGGGCCGGGCCACCTCCTGGCGGTGCCGTGCGACCGCCGGGACGAGGATCAGCAGCCACAGGACCACCAGTCCCACAAAGATCATCGAACTGGGCACGGCTGCTTCCTCCCCCCACGGCGCAGTCAGGGCGCGATCCGTCTCCCCAGGCGAGATCGCATCCTCGTGGCAACGGTAGTGAGCACAGCAGAAGGAACGCGGCAGCGACGCGCCGTGGCTACCCGAGTTCACTCGTGAGGATCAGGGGGCTGCTGTGACGAGTGGTGCTCGTGTGGGTGCACGCCACGTCACGAGTTGGTAACGGAGGGTCAGATCCGCGCGGCCCGTCCCTCGGCGACGAGCTGCCCGGCCCGCCCGCCGACCGGCTGCTCGTCGGCCGTCATCGCGTAGCAGAAGTGGTCCCGCCAGGCGCCCTCGATCTCGAGGTAGCGCCGGAACAGCCCCTCCTGGCGGAAGCCGAGCTTCTCCAGCACCCGGATGCTCGCGCCGTTCTCCGGGCGGACCGTGGCCTCCAGCCGGTGCAGGCCCACCACGTCGAAGCAGTGGTCGACCGCCAGGGCCACGGCCGCGGTGATCACACCGCCGCCGGTGACCCCGGAGTCCACCCAGTACCCGACGTAGGCCGAGAGCAGCGGCTCGCGCAGCACGTTGCCGACCATGACGTGCCCGACGAACCGGCCGTCGAGTGTCACCGCGAAGGGCAGCGCCTGCCCGCGCCGGGCCGCCGACCGCAGCTGCAACCAGCGCCCCGGCCACTCGGCCTGGGCGTTGCGGCGGACCCAGCCGCCCGGCATCGTCGGTTCCCACGGTGAGAGGTGCCGCTCGTCACGGGTCCGGATCGCCGACCAGGCAGCACCGTCGCGGAGCCGGACAGACCGCAGCGCCACCGTCCCGGCCTTCACCGTCAGCATCCCGGGACGGGCGGGCCAGCCCGGGTGCCGGCCGCTGGACTGGTCCGGGTACGAGTGCGCCATCGGCCCGCAGTACTCAGGGGACCGGGAGGAACGCGACGGTCACCGTCTCGTCGACGGTGGCCTCGGTGACGTCCTCGGGCAGCACGATCAGCCCGTTCGCGTCCACCAGTGACGACAGCAGGTGCGTGCCCGACGTGCCGACGGGCTGCACGAGGTAGTCGCCCGTGGCCTGCTCGCGCAGCAGGCGAGCACGCACGTACCCCCGCCGGCCCGCCACCGACGAGACCGGCGACGTGAGGCGCGCGGTCATCGTCCGGCGGTGCGGGTCGGATCGACCCTGCGCGACGCGCAGCAGCGGCCGGACCAGCACCTCGAACAGCAGCAGGGCCGTGGCCGGGTGGGCCGGGAACAGGAACGTCGGGACGGCGTCGGCGCCCAGGCGCCCGAACCCTTGAGAGGAGCCGGGGTGCATGGCCACGCGGGTGGTGTCGATCTCGCCCAGCCCGGCCAGCGCCGCCTGGATCTCGACCCCCGCCCGGCCCCCGACGTTGCCGCAGACCACCAGGACGTCGCTGAACGGCAGCCGGTCCTGCACGGCGGCACCGATGTCGCGCGCGTCGCCGCGGACGAGCCCGGCGCGGGAGGTGTCGGCCCCGGCCTCGCGGGCGGCCGCGGTGAGGGCGTGCGAGCAGACGTCGACGACCTGACCGGCGCCCGGCGTGCGGGCCAGCTCGACGAGCTCGTCACCGACGGAGATCACCGACACGCGCGGCTTCGGGTAGACGAGCACCTTCTCTCGGCCCGCCGCGGCCAGCAACCCGACCTGGGCTGCGCCGATGATCGCGTCCCGGCGCACGGCCACGTCACCGGGCTGGACGTCCTCGCCGACGCGGCGGACGAACCCCGCCGACGGCACCCGCCGGCTGACGACGATCCGCGCGTCCCCCCCGTCGGTGTACCCGACGGGGACGACGGCGTCGGCCAGCGTCGGCAGCGGGGCCCCCGCGGCGACGCGCACGGCCTGTCCCGGCTGCAACCGCAGGGGCTGGCGGGACCCGGCGGGGATCTCTCCCACGACGGGGACCTCGACCGTCTCCCCCTGCACGGCCCCACCGACGTCCACGCTGCGCACCGCGTAGCCGTCGATGGCCGCCATGTCGAAGCCCGGCAGCGGCCGCGAGCTCACGACCTCCTCGGCGCAGCGCAGCCCGTAGGCCTCCGCGATCGCCAACCGCACCGGGGCGGGACGGACCGCGGACCCCAGGACCCGCTCGAGCTGCTCGTCGACCGACCGCACGGGCCCCTCAGCGCTCCAGCCGGGTGGTCAGCCAGGACCGCAGTTCCGGGCCGTACTCGGGGGTCTCGAGCGCGAAGTCGACGAACGCACGCACGTAGCTGCCGGGGTTGCCGAGGTCGTGGCGGCCGCCGCGGTGCACCACCACGTGCACCGGGTGGCCTTCGGAGATCAGCAGCTGCACGGCGTCGGTGAGCTGCAGCTCCCCGCCCGCGCCGGGGGTGATCCGGTCGAGCGCGTCGAAGATGGCGACGTCGAGGAGGTAGCGCCCGGCGGCGGCGTACGTGGACGGCGCGTCCTCGGCGGAGGGCTTCTCCACCATGCCGTGGACCTGCTTGACGTCGGGGTCGTCGGTGTCGGTGACGTCGAAGACACCGAACGGCGAGATCTCGGCCTTCGGGATGTCGAACGCGCAGAGCACGCTGCCGCCGAACTCCTCGCGCACGGCGGCCATCCGGGCCAGCACGCCGGACGGGAGCACGAGATCGTCGGGGAGCAGTACCGCGAAGGCGCCCTCGTCGGCACCGATCGCCTCCCGCGCGCACCCGACGGCGTGCCCGAGACCGAGCGGCTCCGCCTGGGTGGCGGTGCGGACCTTGATGAGGTCGTGGGCCCGGCGCACCTTCGCGACGAGCTTGTCCTTGCCCCGGGCGGAGAGGGTCTTCTCCAGCTCGGAGGAGTCGGCGAAGTGTGCGGCGACGGCGTCCTTGCCCGGTGACGTGATGATCACGAGCTGCTCGGCGCCGGCCTCGGCGGCCTCCGCGGCCACGAGCTCGATGCCCGGCGTGTCGACGACGGGCAGCAGCTCCTTCGGAACGGTCTTGGTGGTCGGCAGGAACCGGGTACCCAGGCCTGCGGCGGGGACCACCGCGGTACGGAAGGTCGGCCGCGCCGACGATTCGTTCGCAAGCTCGCTCATGGACCCGGACCCTATCTGCGCCACTAGCCTGCACTGATGACGGCACGCACAGAGACCCTCAAGGTCGGCTGGCGGCGCCGTCTCGTGGCGGCCCGCCGGGCGCTGCCGGCCCCGGTGCGGGCCGCCCGGGCTGCGGCGCTGACCCGGCACGCGGTGACCCTGGCGGCCGGCATCGCCGGTCCGGTGTGCGCCTACCTCCCGGTCGGCTCCGAACCGGGCACGTCCGCGCTGGTGGAGGCCCTGCGCGATGCCGGCCACGACGTGCTGCTGCCGGTGGTGCCCGCCTCACCCGGAGCCCTGGACTGGGCCCTGTTCGAGGGCGTCGAGGCCCTGGGCGCGGGCCCGCTGGGCCTGCGGGAGCCGACCGGGCTGCGGCTCGGCTCCACGGCGATCACCCGCGCCGGGCTGGTGCTCGTCCCGGCGCTGGCCGCGGACCGCGACGGTGGCCGGCTCGGCCGCGGCGGCGGCTACTACGACCGCACCCTGCCGCTCGTCGCCGGCCGAACACCGCAGGTCGCGGTGGTCAACGACGAGGAGCTGGTGGAGCGCCTGCCCGTCGAGCCGCACGACCACCGGGTGACGCACGCGCTGCTCCCGGATGCGGGTCTCGTCGCACTGGGGAACAGTTGGTGATCCCAGCGGGTTATGCTGGCACTCTCTGTGTGCGAGTGCCAGTTAGCGGAGGATCACGTGCCCACCTACCAGTACGCCTGCACCACCTGTGACCACAGGTTCGATGCAGTGCAGTCCTTCTCCGACGCATCCCTGACGGTATGCCCGGTGTGCTCCGGAGCGTTGCGGAAGGTGTTCTCGTCCGTCGGGATCGTCTTCAAGGGCAGCGGCTTCTACCGCACCGACAGCCGCGCGGGTGCCGTCCCGAAGGGTGAGACCAAGACCGAGGTGAAAAGCGAGGCGTCGTCCAGCAGCAGCGCCTCCTCGGAGAGCTCGTCGGGGTCGTCGGGTTCTTCGGGCAAGAAGGAGAGCAGCTCGTCGTCCTCCTCGTCCAGCAGTACACCCTCGGCCGCCGCGTCCTGAGCGACTGATCCTCCAGTTGTCCACATCGCGGGTGGGTTGTCCACAGTTCGACTGACCAAACCCTGGGGCGGCTCCGGCCGTCCTAGCGTCGGGGCATGACCTCCTCCGACGGGCTCGCGCCCCGCCTGCGCCACCGCCTCGTCGCGGCGGTCACCGGGCCGGGCTGGCGACGGATGCTCCTGATCCGGCGGCTGGCCGCGGCCGTGCTCGTCGGCCTCGCGCTGGTCCTGGCCCTCGCACCGCGCACCGCCCCCGCCGGGGTCCCGGTCGCCGTCGCGGCCGCGGAGATCCCGGCCGGCGCCACTGTCCGCGCCGCCGACCTGGCCGTCCGCGAGTGGCCCGCCGAGCTGGTCCCCGCCGGGGCGCTCCGGAATCCGGCCGCCGCTGCGGGCCGCGTCCTCGTCGGCGCGGCCCACGCGGGTGAGCCCCTCACCGACATCCGGCTCGTCGGCGCGTCACCGTCCTCCGGTGCCGGGCCGGGTGAAGCCGCGGTACCCATCCGGCTCGCCGACGCCGGGGTGGCCGCGCTACTGGTACCCGGCAGCCGGGTCGACGTGGTCACGGTGGGAGGCCGCACCGACCAGCCGGTCCTGCTCGCCTCCGACGCGTCCGTGCTGGCGGTCCTGGCCGAGGACAAGGCAGGACGGGGCCGGTTGGTCATGGTCGCGATGCCACGCGGAATCGCGACGCGCGTGGCTGCAGCCTCCCTGTCCGAGCAGGTCGCCGTTACCCTGCGCTAGCTTCTGCACCCACCACAGGGGGAACCATGATCAAGGGATTCAAGGACTTCATCCTGCGTGGCAACGTCGTCGATCTCGCGGTCGCGGTCGTCATCGGCGCGGCCTTCGGCGCCATCGTCACCGCCTTCACCGAGAAGATCATCCAGCCGCTGATCAACGCGATCGGCTCGCCCGACGGCGGGGGGCTGGGTTTCCAGGTGGTCGCCGGCAAGACCAGCACCTACGTCGACATCGCCGCCCTGATCGGTGCTGCGATCAACTTCCTGATCGTCGCCGCTGTCGTCTACTTCGTGATCGTGGTGCCCCTCAACGCACTCAAGGCCCGACGCAAGAGCGGCGAGGAGGCCGGTCCGGCCGAGCCCACCGACGTGGAGCTGCTCATCGAGATCCGCGACCTGCTGCGCACCCAGCAGCGCTGACGCCCGCGTTCCGGCCGCATGATCGCTGCCGACCGCACCGGATCGCGCTCCGAAGGGCGCTGAGATGCGTCGCACGCTGATCATGCCGCCGCCCGGATGCCGGTGATCGCTGTCCGCCGCACCCGGTCGCCCTCGGCGGGGCGACAACGTGCGACGCACGCCGATCACCTACTCGCGGTCGTGGTGGGGCGGCCGGTCGGCCAGGAACTGCTCGTCGGCGGAGTCGGGCGCACGCGAGCCGTCCTCGTCGCGCTCGTCTCTGGTGGTGCTGGGCAGCACGTCGCCGAACACCTCTTCGAGTCGTCTGCGCACCTGATCCGGCATTTCTCCCACCCCTCCATCCTGCACCCATTCGATGTCGCCTCCGCGGGAGCAAGCACGTCGGCGGTCATGATTCCGCCTCCGCGGGAGGAAGCACGTCGGCGGTCATGATTCCGCCTCCGCGGGAGGAAACACGTCGGCGGTGCCACCATGGGTGCATGGGAATCACCGACAAGGCCAAGGAACTCGCCGATCTCGCGTTGGAGAAGGCGGGCGAATACTCCGAGAAGGCCACCGAGCTGGCCGGCAAGGCCGGCGAGAAGGCCGCCGAACTGACCGAGACCGCCCGGGAGAAGGCTCCGAGCTACGTCGACCGCGCCACCGAGCTGGCGGGCAAGGCCGTGGACGCCACGGCCGCGGGCGTCGACAAGGCCACCCAGGGGCGCTTCCACGACAAGATCGAGACGGCCACGGGGAAGGTCGGGGAGACCCTCGACCGGGCCCGCGTGGTCGGCGGCACCAAGGCCGAGGACGAGCCCGAGGTCCCGCCGTTCGCGGGCGGCCTCGGCACCCCCACGCCCACGGCGGTGCCGGACGAGGAGTGATCGATCGGGTCCCGGTGCTCGGTCGTGTCACGGTGCTCGGGCGGGGCGGGTCCGGCAAGTCGACGCTGGCCCGGCGGCTCGGGGCCATGACCGGCCTGCCGGTGATCGAGCTGGACACGCACTTCTGGCCTGCCGACCTGCGCGCGCCGTCCCCACAGGAGTGGGCGGCCGCGCAGGAGGATCTCGTCGCGCGTCCGCGCTGGATCATGGACGGCGACATCGGCCCGTACGACGTGCTCGGGGTCGGGCTCCGCACGGCCGACACCGTCGTCCTGCTGGACTTCTCCCCGGCCCGATGCGCCCGGCGTGCGCTGCGCCGTTCCCGGGAGCGGAGCGACTTCCGGGCCTGGGTGCTGACCGACCGTCGGCGTTGGCGGCCGCGGATCATGGCCGCCGTCGCCCGGGCCGGGCCCACCACGGTGCACGTGCTGCGCACCCCGCGCGGTGGCGCGGTTCGTGGCCTCAGTCGTCGTCGAGGCCGGAGAGCTCCGCGATCACGTGCGCGACCAGCGGGGTGAGGGTGGCCATCCCGTCACGGACGGCGGCGCGGGACGGGGCGAGGTTCACCACGAGGGTGCTGCCCGAGACCCCGACGAGCCCGCGTGACAGCCCGGCGTCCACCGCGCCCGCGGCGAGCCCCGACGAGCGGATGGCCTCGGCGATGCCCGGGATCGGGCGGTCGAGCACGCCCGCGGTGGCGTCGGCGGTGACGTCACGCGGTGACACACCGGTGCCGCCGACGGTGACCACCAGGTCCACGCCGCCGATGACGGCCGTGTTGAGCGCGTTGCGGATGGCCACCGGGTCACCCGGCACCACCACCACCGCGTCGACCACGAGCCGGGCCTCCTCGAGCAGCTCGCGCACGAGCGGGCCGATCGAGTCCTCGCGCTCACCGTGGCTGACGCGGTCGTCCACGATCACCACGAGGGACCGGCCGATCTGGGGTGGCGCCATCTCCATGCGCCCACCGTAGCGGGACGGGTACGGCCTACCCTTCCCCGGTGCGCATCCTGATCACGGGCGGTGCGGGCTTCATCGGCTCGCACATCGCCGACCAGCTCGCCACCGACGGCCATGACGTCGTGGTGCTCGACGCGCTGCTCCCCCAGGCGCACGGTGCCGGGGGCGCACCGGAGTGGACGGCCGACCACGAGTTCGTCGAGGGCGACGTCCGGGATCCCGGGACGCTGGCCAGGTTGCTGCCCGGCGTCGACGCGGTCTGCCACCAGGCGGCGATGGTCGGCCACGGCGTCGACCCGTCGGATGCTCCGCTGTACGCCTCGCACAACGACTACGGCACCGCGGTGCTGCTGGCCGCGATGCACGCGGCGAACCTGAAGAGGCTGGTACTGGCCGGGTCGATGGTGGTCTACGGCGAGGGTCGCTACGAGTGCGCCGAGCACGGCGTGGTCCGGCCGGGCCAGCGCCGCGCGGTGGACGTCGACGCCGGCCGCTTCGAGCCGCCGTGCCCGGTGTGCGGAATGCCTCTGAGCTCGAGCCTGGTGGGTGAGGACGCCCCGCTCGACCCGCGTTCCACCTATGCGGCCACGAAGCTCGCGCAGGAGCACCTGGCCGCGGCGTGGGCCCGGCAGACCGGCGGCTCGGTGTGGTCGATGCGCTACCACAACGTCTACGGCCCTCGGATGCCCCGCGACACCCCCTACGCGGGCGTCGCGTCGATCTTCCGGTCGGCGCTGGAGCGCGGCGAGGCTCCCCACGTCATGGAGGACGGGAAGCAGCGCCGCGATTTCGTGCACGTCACCGACATCGCCCGCGCCAACGTCCTGGCGCTCGCGGCGAACGCGGGTGCGGGCGTCCTGACGCCGGTCAACGTGTGTTCGGGCGAACCGCACACCATCGGCGACCTGGCCACGGAGCTGTCGGCCGCCATGAACGGCCCGACCCCGGTGATCGTCGGCGGAGCGAGGGCCGGCGACGTAAGGCACGTGGTGGCCGACCCGTCCCGCGCCCGCGAACTCCTCGGCTTCCACGCAGAGGTCCGCTTCGCCGACGGCGTGAAGGCCTTCGCGACGGAACCCCTCCGCGCCTCGGTGACGACCACCCGCTGACCCCGACTCGCGCACATCCAGACCCCGACTCGCGCTCGCACAGGGCCCCGACTCGCGGGCTTGCGCGGCCGGGTCGGGTCAGGGGGCGGTGGGGGCCAGGGGGAGGGTGATCTCGAAGCGGCAGCCCTCGCCGTGGTTGTGGGCGTGGATCTCGCCGTCGTGGGCCTCCACCAGTCCGCGGGCGATGGCCAGGCCGAGACCGCCCCGGGACTGGTCGTCGGGCGTGCGGGCCACCGCGCCCCGGAAGGCGACGTCGAAGACGCGGTCGAGGTCGTCGGCGCGGATACCGCCGCAGCCGTCGTCGACGCGCAGCCAGGCCCGGTCCTCGGCGACCCCGGCCGCGACGACGACGGCGCCGTCGGGCGGGGTGTGGCGGATCGCATTGGACAGCAGGTTGCGCACCACCCGCGCGAGCTCCGGATCGCTGCCCAGCACGACGGGCCAGTCGCCGTGCTCCTCCGCGCGCACCTGCACGCCCTTGCGGGCCGCCGCCACCCCCTCGACGGCCACGGCCTCCGACACCACCTCGTGCAGCGGCACCGCCGACAGCGTGAGCCGCAGGGCCCCCGACGTGATCCGGGACAGCTGGAACAGGTCGTCGACCATCCCGGAGAGACGCATCGTCTCGCCCTGGATCCGTTTCGCGTAGTCCGCGACCTCGTCGGGTTCGGAGACGATGCCGTCGGAGAGGGCCTCCGTCATCGCGCGGATGCCGGCCAGCGGTGTGCGCAGGTCGTGGCTGATCCAGGCGACGAGTTCCCGCCGGGACTTCTCCGCCGCCCGCTCGGCGTCGTGGGCCTCGTGCAGCCACATGACGTCGCGCGCGATGCCCCGGCCCAGCATCATCGCGGCGGGGACGGTGATGAGCGCGACCACCGCACAGACCACGATCGCCGCCCCGAGCAGCGGCGTGTACATGAACCCGCTGACGCCGATGACGCCCAACACGGCGGCGGCGACCGGCACCAGCACCAGCACGGTGACGGCGGCGGTGATCGAGCGGCGGCGCATCCGGTGCAGCAGCAGTGCGCCGAGCAGAGCCACGGGCACCGAGAACCCCAGCGCGACCGGGATCACGGCCAGCGCCTGGTCGATCATGACGCCACCTCCGCGGGAGGAAGCACGTCGGCGGTCATGACGTGAGCACCCCCGCCCCGTCGTAGCGGTACCCCACGCCCCAGACGGTGGCGATGCGCGTCGGCTTCGTCGGGTCGGCCTCGACCTTCTCCCGCAGCCGCCGGACGTGCACCGTGACGGTGGACTGGTCGCCGAAATCCCAGCCCCACACCCGTTCCAGCAGCTCACCACGGGTGAACACCTGCCCCGGTCGCCGGACGAGGAACGCCAGCAGGTCGAACTCGCGCACAGTCAGGGCCAGCTCACGGTCGCCCAGCGAGGCGCGACGCCCGGGGATGTCCACGCGCAGGTCCCCGTCGACGACCGGTTCCATACCGCCGTCGCGGGTGGGCACCTCGCGGGAGCGGCGCAGCACCGAGGCCACCCGCAGCACCAGCTCCCGCGGGCTGAACGGCTTCGTGACGTAGTCGTCGGCGCCCATCTCCAGCCCCAGGACGCGGTCCTCCTCCTCGCCGAGGGCCGTGAGCATCACGATGGGCACGCTCACCGACTCACGACGCAGCCGCCGGCACACCTCGAGACCGCCGAGGCGGGGCAGCATCAGATCCAGCACGACGACGTCGGGGATCTTCACCGCCACAGCACGCAGGGCCTGCTCGCCGTCGCCGGCGACCTCGACCCGGTAGCCGGCACGGTCGAGGTAACGACTCACGACGTCACGCACGGTCATGTCGTCGTCGACGACGAGGACGAGCGGGCGATCAGTCATGTCGACGAGGTTAATCCCACGAAGCGGAACGAACCGCCTACGTCCGTAGACCGTAAGCCCCCCATGGAACGTCACCGATCGGTAACCCGATTCGCCAAGCGGGACTCCGCCGCTGGCCCTAGCGTTCGGACATGCACGGCTTGATCGACGTCATCCTCCCCTGCCTCGACGAGGTACAGGCACTCCCCGGTGTGATCCGCGCTCTCCCCCCCGGATTCCGCCCACTGGTCGTGGACAACGGCTCCACCGACGGCACGCCCGCTGTGGCGGCGGCGCTCGGTGCGGTCGTCGTCCACGAGACGCGGCGCGGCTACGGCGCCGCCGTCCACACCGGACTGGCCAGTGCCACGTCCGAGATCGTCGCGTTCATCGACGCCGACGGCTCGCTGGATCCCGGGCAGCTACCGGCGATGGTCGCGATGCTGGACGGGGTGGACCTGGTGGCCGGTCGCCGCATCCCGGTCGGTCGCGGTGCGTGGCCGTGGCACGCCCGGGCCGGCAACATGGCCATCGCCGCGCTGCTGCGCCGGCAGGGAGTGCCGGTGCACGACATCGCCCCGCTGCGCGTCGTGCGCCGGCAGGCGCTGCTCGACCTCGGCATCACCGACCGCGCCTTCGGCTACCCCCTGGAGCTGCTCGTTCGCGCCGGTGCCGCGGGCTGGCGCATCCGCGAGGTCGACGTGACCTACCGGCCTCGCACGGGCGGGAAGTCGAAGGTGTCCGGATCGGTGCGCGGCACACTGCGCGCGGCCCGCGACATGGCGAGGGTTCTCCCGAGCTCTCCTCGACCGGCGGCGCGGCCGGAACATGCGTCGTGATCATGGTTGGCAGTGATACCGAGTGCTCCTCAACCGGAAGCGCGGCCGGAACATGCGTCGTGATCATGGTTGGCAGTGATACCGAGTGCTCCTCAACCGGAAGCGCGGCCGGAACATGCGTCGTGATCATGGTTGGCGCGTGACACAGTGACCGGACCCGCTATTCTGGTCCTCGCCAAGGCGCCCGAGCCGGGCCGCGTGAAGACGCGCCTGTGCCCCCCGCTCACGCCCGGACAGTCCGCCGACCTCGCCGCGGCGGCCCTGCTCGACAGCATCGCCGGAGCCTCGGGCGTACCCGGCGCCCGGCCGGTCGTCGTCATGACCGGAGAGCTGAAGCACGCGGCCCGGCGCGGCGAGATCGCCGCGGCCCTCGCCGGGCTCACCGTGCTGCCCCAGCGGGGCGACGCCCTCGGCGAGCGCATCGCCGCCGCCCACGCCGACGCGGCGGCGGCCCTGCCCGGACGCCGCACGCTGCAGATCGGCATGGACACCCCGCAGGTCGACGCCGACCTGCTGCGCGAGGCCGACGACGCGCTGGCCCACCCCGGTGTGGACGCCGTCCTGGGCCCGGCCGTCGACGGCGGGTGGTGGGCGCTGGGTCTGTGCAGGCCCTCGGACGCCTCGCTGGTCCTCGACGTACCGACGTCGCGCGACGACACCGGCGCCCGCACCCTCGACGCGCTGCGCGCCGGCGGGCTGCGCGTCCACCTGCTCCCCGAACTGTCTGATGTGGACACCGCCGCGGACGCGGTCGCAGTGGCCGCGGCGGCACCCCGATCGAGGTTCGCCGCCGCCGTGGCGGCTCTCCCGGCCGGAGTCCTCGACCTCCACCCGACCGGAAGGCACGCGTGAAAGCCGACTGTCGATGTCCCGGTTCCCCTGATGCACCGGGAGAAGACTCATGACCACCGCGTTCGCGCGTGCCCTCGACGGCGACCAGGCCGAGCTCGTCCGCTGTGACGGTGGCATCGTGCCGCTCGACGTCGAACGCTGGCGGGGAGCCGTGGCGGGCGAGGACCACTGGCTGCTGGGGCGATGTCGCGGCGCCACCATCGACCTCGGCTGCGGGCCCGGCCGGTTCATCGAGGCGCTCGAGGCCCGTGGGGTCCGCGCGCTCGGCGTGGACCTGGCGCCCGAGGCCATCGCTCAATGCACCAGCCGCGGGGTGTCGGTGGTGCACGCCGACGTGTTCGGCCCGCTGCCCGGCGAGGGCACCTGGGTGCACGTCCTGCTGGCGGACGGCAACCTCGGCATCGGGGGCGACCCCGTGGCTCTGCTGCGCCGCGCGGCGGCCCTGATCTGCGGTACCGGTTCGGTGATCGTCGAACTCGACGCCACCGAGCCCGGCCTGTGGTGCGGCCACGCGCAGCTGCGCAGCAGCCACGCGATGGGCAGCCCGTTCCCGTGGGCGTCGGCGGGCTCGGCGGCGCTGCCCCGGCTGGCCGGTCTCGCCGGGCTGCGGACCAGCGTGATCTACCGCGGCAGACGCAGCTTCGCCGAGCTGGTGCCGCTGCCTGCCCGGCAGATCTGAACGAGGCTGGGGGGACCGCGCCGGCGCCGGGGAGGGGGTGCCGGCGCCGGCGCGGTCCGAACAGTCCTGCTGCGGGGCACCACAGCGGGAACCCCGACTACGGAATCACCCCGGCGACCCCGCGTCAACAGTCTGCGACCGCCCGGTCGCTGACCGGAGCCGAATTCGTCCACTGTGGAACGAATTGCGGCGTGTCGCTCACCCTGTCGTACCCGCGAGCGTCACCACGACGTCCTTGCCGTCCACCACAAGCGTGACCCGATCACCCGGCGCGTGCTCACGAATCGCGGCCACCAGCTCCTTTCCGCCCGCGATCACCCGACTGTCCACCCGGGACACGGTCTGTCCCTCGCGGATGCCCGCCTTCGCGGCGGGCCCGTCGGCGGTGATGGGACCGAGCAGAGCCCCGGTCAGCTCCTGACCGTTGGTGGCGACGCTGGCGCCGAGGACCGTGCGTGTGGCCCGGCCCGTGGCCTCCAGCTCCTGCGCGATGCGCCGTGCCTCGTTGATGGGGATCGAGAAGCCGACGCCGATCGAGCCGCCCTCGGCGCCGGTCGTGGCGATGGCCGAGTTGATGCCGACCACGCGGCCCTGGGTGTCCACGAGTGGGCCGCCCGAGTTGCCGGGATTGATGGATGCGTCGGTCTGCAGCGCGTTGAGCACGGTGGAGGCGTTCGACACCCCGCCGCCCGTGGTGTCGCCGCCGACGCTGACGGCCCGGTCCAGGGCGCTCACGATGCCGGAGGTGACCGTGCCTCCCAACCCGAGCGGCGACCCGAACGCGACCACCTGCTGCCCCACCCGCACCGAGTCGGAGTCCCCCAGCGCGATCGGGGTCAGGTTGCTGACACCGGACGCGCGCAGTACCGCGATGTCGGAGCTGGGATCGCGGCCGATGATGCGCGCCGGTGCGGTGCGGCCGTCCTGGAAGACGGCCGTGACGGTGCCGCCGGTGGCCGCCGCGGCGACGACGTGGTTGTTGGTGAGCATCAGCCCGTCTGCGCTGAGCACCATCCCCGAGCCCTCCCCCGACTCCCCGGAGCCGGCGACGCGCAGCTGAACCACGCTGGGCAGCACCTGCCGGGCGACGGACTCGATCGGCGCGAGAGGTGCCCCCGACGCGGCGGAGGCGGGCAGTGGCGCACCGAGCGCACCCGGGGCGTCGGCCGTCTGCCGCCCGACCACCCCGCCGACGGCGCCTCCGACGAGCGCGGCGGCGACCGCCACCACCAGCACCGCGCCGCGCCCGGGCCTGTCGTTCGCCATGCCATCACCGTTCGAGATCCGCGGGACACGGCCTGGTCCCGGCCCCAAGCCTAGAAGCCCTTACTCCTCCCGCGGTCGGCGGCCGGGCAGGCGCAGCACCAGCAGCGCACCGCCCTCGGGCGCGCGGCCGGCCCAGACCGCACCGCCGTGGCGCACCGCGACCTGCCGGACGATGGCCAACCCCAGTCCCGAGCCGGGCATGGTGCGGGAGGTGTCGGCGCGGTAGAAGCGGTCGAACACGTGAGGGAGGTCGGCGTCGGAGATGCCGGGGCCCGTGTCGGCCACCTCGAGCACCACGGACCACTCGTCGAGCTGCTTCATCTGCACCCGCACCGCCGAACCGGCCGGACTCCACTTCGCGGCGTTGTCGAGCAGGTTGAGCACCGCCCGTTCCAGCGCGGTGGTGTCGCCGACGAGCGTCCACGGCACCAGCGTGGGCACGAACTCGACGTCGCCGGCGCGCCGCCGCGCACGCTCCAGGGCCCGGGAGACGACGTCGGTGAACTCGACGGGTTCGTGCACCACCGTGGGGGCGTCGTCGCGGGCCAGCTCGACGAGGTCGCCGACCAGCGTGGACAGCTCGGCGACCTGCGCCTGCACGTCCTCGAGGATCTCGGCGCGGTCGCTCGCGGGCAACTGCGGGGCACCGGGCACGCTCGCGGAGGCGAGGAGTTCGAGGTTGGTGCGCATCGAGGTGAGCGGGGTGCGCAGCTCGTGGCCGGCGTCGGCGACGAGGCGCCGCTGCTGTTCCTGCGACGCGGCGAGACCACCGAGCATGTCGTTGAAGCTGCGGGTGAGCCGGGCGAGCTCGTCGTTGCCGTCGACGGGGATGGGGCGCAGGTCGCCGGTGGAGGCGATGTTCTCGGTGGCCGCGGTGAGGCGGTCCACCGGCCGCAGGCCCGTCCGCGCCACCGCCACACCCGCGATCGCGGCGAGCAGCACCCCGATGCCGCCGACCAGCGGCAGCGTGAAGGCGAGCGAGGTGAGCACCTGTTGGGTGGGGGCGAGCCGCTGGGCGATCACGAGGGCCTGGCCGGCGCCGGCGGGTACCGCGACCACGCGGTACTGGATGCCGCCCATCGTCGCGGTGCGGACCGACTTGTCCGACGAACCGCTCGCGACCGCGAGCTCCGGATCGCCCAGGGGTGGCGCCGAGGCCTGCCCCTGCGCGGAGAAGCCGTGGCCGCTGTCGGTGACGATGGCGAGGCGCAGGTCGGCGGCTCCGAACACCTGCGTCGGGAACGTGACGAGCTGCGCAGGCGTCAGCCCACTCGACGCGGCGGCCTCCGCGCGTTGCAGGAGGTTGACGTCGAGCGCGTCGAGGACGTTGGCCCGCACGACGAAGAAGGCCGCGCCGGACACGAGTACCGCGACCAGCGCCGCCACGCCCGCCGCGAGCACGCCGATGCGGGCGCGCAGGGAGAAGCGGTCGAGCACCTCGACCCGGGCCTTGGTGCCATCAGGGCGAAGGCTCACGGCGCTGATTCACTCATGGCGGGGTGTCGCGCAGGACGTACCCGACCCCGCGCACCGTGTGGATCAGCCGCGTCTCGCCCTCGGCCTCGGTCTTGCGGCGCAGGTAGCCGATGTACACCTCCAGCGCGTTGCCGGTGGTCGGGAAGTCGTAGCCCCACACCTGCTCGAGGATCTGGGAGCGGGTGAGCACGCGGCGCGGGTTGGTGAGCAGCAGCTCCAGCAGCGAGAACTCGGTGCGGGTGAGGCTGATGGCGCGCTCGCCGCGGCGGACGTCGCGGGTGTCGGGGTCGAGGGAGAGGTCGCCGAACTCCAGCGGCTTGCTCATCCCCGCCACCGACGCGGCGATCTCGTCGGGGGTACGGCGACGCAGCAGCGCGCGCAGACGGGCGAGCAGCTCCTCCAGCGCGAACGGCTTGGGCAGGTAGTCGTCGGCACCCGCGTCGAGCCCGGAGACGCGGTCGGACACGGCGTCACGGGCGGTGAGCACGAGGATCGGCAGGTCGTCGCCGATGCTGCGCAGGCGCCGGCACACCTCCAGGCCATCCAGGCGCGGCATCATGACGTCGAGGACCATCGCGTCGGGGCGCTGGTCGAGCAGGTAGTCCAACGCCGCCTGGCCGTCGTTGGCCAGCTCCACCTGGTACCCGTTGAACGCGAGGGAGCGTCGCAGCGACTCGCGCACGGAGCGGTCGTCGTCCACCACGAGGATGCGCATGACGGCCAGTGTGGACGCCTCGTCTGAGACGCGCCTGAGAGGCTGCTGTGTGGCCTAGGTGAAGCTGGCGAGGTAGTTCGCCGCCATGTCGGCGTCGCCGTGCCCGGCGTCGGCGGCGCGGTGGTAGCGGGCGGCGGCCGCCGCAGCGACGTCGAGCTGCACCCCGGCAGCTTCGCCCGCGGCGACGATGAGGTCGGCGTCCTTGGCGGCGTTGGTGACCGAGAAGTTGGCCGTCCAGTCCTCGGCGAGGATCGCCTTCGCCTTGTTCTGCAGGTAGGGCAGGTCGAGCGGGCCGCCCGCGACGGAATCGAGGAACGCCTGCGGGTCCACGTCGAGGCCCTTCGCCAGTGCGACCGCCTCCGCGGTGGCCGCAGTGACCGCCAGCACCCAGCTGTTGACCACGAGCTTGAGTCGGCTCGCCGCCAGCCCCGAGGCGTCGTCGGCGACCCAGGTGGTGGCCTTCCCCACCGCGTCGAACACGGGCTGGACGGCGTCCTTCGCCGCGGCCGGTCCGGCCGCGAGCACCACCAGCTGGCCCGATTCGGCGGGCTGGCGCGTGCCGACCACCGGAGCGTCGACGAACAGCAGCCCGTGCTTCCCGGCGAACGCGAGGAGATCGGACTGGTCGACGCCCGCGGTGGTGGTCTGCGCCCACACCTGCCCGGCGGCGAGCCCGTCGACGGCCTGCTCCATCACGTCGAGCACGTGATGACCGTCGCCGAGCATGGTGACGACGACGTCAGCACCCCGTACGGCGTCGGCCGGATCGGCGGCGAGCGTGGCGCCCGCGTCGACGAGAGGCTGGGCCTTGTCGGCGGAACGGTTCCACACGCGCAGGTCGAGCCCGGCAGCGAGGATGTTGTGGCCCATGCCGGCGCCCATGATCCCGGTACCCAGTAACGCGACGGTCGTCATGAGCCCGAGGCTAGGCGTCGGGTGACGTTCTGTCAGCGCGACCGGTCCGCCATCGGCCCCTTCGAGCGACGCCCCAGCCACCTGCGGCCCTGGCGCAGCAGCCGGCTGGAGGTGGTGGGCCCGTTCTTGGCCTCGATGCGGTCGCCCGCCTTGCCGAGCACCCAGCTCAGAGCCGGGGCGGCGACGGCCAGGACCAGCCACATCCAGAATCGACGGGACAGCAGTGCCCACATGGGGATCTCCTCGGTCGGTGCGTCCCCGGCCCGGTCGGGGCCGGGGACGGCGGGGTCAGTCCTTCTTGAAGGCGCCCTTGACGGTGTCCTTGGCGTCGGAGACGCCGTCCTTCACGTTCTCGCCGGCCTGCTTGAGTCCGGCCTTGCCCTGGTCGGCCTGGCCCTCGGCCTCGAGCTGCTCGTTGCCGGTCTTCTCGCCGATGACCTCCTTGGCCTTGCCGACGGTCTCTTCCAGCTTGTTCTTGGCCTTGTCGACGAAGCTCATGTGCACTCCCTGGTGGGGACGAGGTGTTGCGGACACACGGAGAGACACGGCGCCGCCGGAGATCGTCACGGTGGCCTGCATCACTTGCCGAAATGGCAAGGACATTTGTCGTTCCGATGGGTGCGGAGCACCGTCGAACGCATGACGAACTACGACGTACTGGTGGTCGGCGGCGGGGCGGCCGGACTGAGCGCTGCGCTGGTCCTCGGACGGGCGCGGCGCCGCGTCCTGGTGGTGGACGCCGGCCGCCCTCGCAACACCCCGGCCGCCCACATGCACGGCTTCCTCTCCCGCGACGGCATGGCGCCCGCCGACTTCCTCGCCGCCGGGCGGGCCGAGGTTCGGGGCTACGGGGGCGAGATCGTCGAGGACACGGTCGTCTCGATCGATGCCTCGTTCCGGGCGCGGCTCGCGTCCGGGCGGACCGTCGAGGCCCGGGCCCTGCTGGTCACCACCGGGCTCGTCGACGAGCTGCCCGACGTCGACGGTCTCGCCGGGCGCTGGGGCCGCGACGTGCTGCACTGCCCGTACTGCCACGGCCACGAGGTGCGCGACCGACCGCTGGGCGTGCTCGCCTCCTCACCCGTGGCGGTGCACCAGGCGATGATGGTGCGGCAGTGGTCCGACGACGTCACGCTGTTCCTGCACCGCACCGACGCCCTGCCCGCCGAGGACCGCGAACGCCTCGCCGCACGCAACGTGCAGGTCGTGGCCGGGGAGGTCACCGGGCTCGTCATCGGCGGGGACCGGCTCACCGGCGTCCGCCTGGCGTCGGGCAGGGTCGTGGCCCGGGAGGCGCTGTTCGTCGGCGCAGGGATGCGGGCCGGCGACGGGCTGCTCACCGCGCTCGGCGCCCGGACCGAGAGCGGCCCCTTCGGCAGCTGGGTGGCGGTCGATCCGATGGGCCGCACGTCCGCGGACGGGGTCTGGGCCGCGGGCAACGTCACCGACCCGATGGCGCAGGTGATCGTCGCCGCCGCGGCGGGCTCCCGCGCGGCCGCCGACATCAACGGCTCACTCATCGCCGCCGAGACCGATGCCGCGGTTCAGGAGGCCCGCCGTCGTCGGACCAGCAGTCCGACGAGCGCTCCGACGACGACCACGCCGGCGACGAACGCGGGCCACACCGGCGGCTCGGACGGCGCGGGCGGGGGTTCCGGAGGCTCGATCGCGGTACCAGGGCCCAGCGCCGCCGTCACGTCCGCGGGCACCCCGGCCAGCTCCTGAGTGCCGCCGCAGAGTGTGGTGGACACCGGGTCGCCGGAACCGAACACGAGGTACTCCCGCCCGTCGAGGAGCTCGGCCCCGCACGACGCGCTCGACCGCGCCGTGACGACGACCTGCCGCGCCGCCGCCGTACCCCTGTAGACACGGTCGACGGCGAACGTCCACGGCACGGGATCGGCGCTGCTCACGACGGCCCCGGCGCCCTCGTCGTGGGAGAGGGCCCGACCGCTGAACACGACCGTCGCGGAGTCGATCTGCGCGGGGCCGCCGACGATCGCGCAGCTGCAGGCCAGTGCGGTCGGGGCGGTCGCGACCATCACCAGCGGTACCACCGACGCCACCAGTGCGGCCGCCGCGGCCGAGCGAAATGTCATTGACGAACCCTGGCAGCCTTTCCCCGTGACCGACATCAGGGACGCCCGGGAAGCCGACGCCGAGGCGGTGGCGACCGTGCAGGTGGCCTCGTGGCAGGCGGCCTACCGCGGCCTGATCCCCGACGGCGTGCTGGGGCGCCTGTCCGTCGAGGAGCGGGCGCAGGCGTGGGCCGCGAGGGCGCGTACTACCCGGCCGGACACCTCGCTCCTGGTGGCGAAGGTCGATGGCGCGGTCGTCGGGTTCGCGGCCGTCGACCTCGAGGGCATCCGCGCCCTGTACGTCGACCCGGAGCACTGGCGTGAGGGCATCGGGCACCGGCTCCACGACGAGGCGGTGGACCGTCTCGGGCTGCTCGGCTGCACCCAGGCCACACTGTGGATGCTGGAGGGCAACCACCGCGCGCACGCGTTCTACCTGCGGTACGGCTGGATCGACACCGGGCGGCGGAAGGTCGAGCCCGGGCCCGACGGCGTTCCGCTGCACGAGCAACAGCTCAGGTTCACCCGCCCCCTGCGCCGCGCGTTCGTCCCGGCAGGCTTCGCCGTACCCCTCACCTTCGCGCAGCCCGCGTTCCGTCTGGAGCAGCTCGGCCCCGAACACAACGACGCCGACCTGGCCGCGTGGACCGGCAGCATCCCGCACATCCGTGCGACGCCCGGCTTCACCGGCCGGAACTGGCCTCCGGAGTCGGGGATGAACCGGGAGGCGAACCTCACCGACCTGACGAAGCACGCGGCCGACTTCGTCCGGCGCATCGGGTTCACCTACACCGTCCTCGCCCCGGACACCGCCGTCGACGTGATCGGCTGCGTCTACATCTACCCGTCGCCCGGCGCCGACGCCTCGGTGCGCTCGTGGGTGCGGGCCGACCGGCCCGCACTGGACCCGGTCCTGCACGCGGCCGTCACCGACTGGCTGCGGACGTCGTGGCCGTTCGAGAAGATCGACTACGCACCCCGCTGACCCCTGAGATCAGCGCCCGTGGATCTGTCCCCTGCGCCTCGGCCGGCCGATCTCGATGTCGGTCGTGCTTCCTACGACCGGGTGGCCGACAACTACGTGGACATGGTGGCGACGACGAGTCCCGGGGACATCCGGCTTCAGCCGTGGCTGCGGGCCGCGATGGACGTGTTCGCCGACGCGGTCAGCGGGCTGGGCCCCGTACTCGTCGTTCGCCCGGGCGCTGGTGCCGGGGGCCAGACGATCATCGCGACCCACGTCGGTGACGCGGAGGGGTCCCGGTCCGCTGGACGCCCCACCAGTGGCGACCCGACCAGCTCCGGGAGCTGGTCGAGGAGGCCGGCCTGCGCGTCACGGCCGAACGACTCCCCGCCGACGAACAGATCGGCCCCGTCGTGGTTCTCGTGGCGGAACGCGAACGCCGACCCGGCCCGAGGCAGGACACCCCCGCCACGCAGCTAGGATCATCGAGTAAGCCCTCGTAGCTCAGGGGATAGAGCATCGGTTTCCTAAACCGCCTAGGTCTCGTAACGACCACCCCGGAAACAGCACTTGACCAGCTGTTATGCCAAACGATCATTGTCATCGATTGTCGTTGGTTGGCATCGTTTCGCGCTGCTTATGGCACGTATATGGCACGACATCCGCGACCGAGACGGCCTGTCAACGGATCTTGGATCTTGAGCAGTCTGGTTCTGGCGCCCGTGGTCGAGCGGCCACCCCCGCGACATCGTCTCCGAGCTCATCCACCCGCGATGTGGCGCCCAGCCTCGGCGGGTCCACGCCCGTTACCTTCTTGGTCAAGCCTGGTGAGGGCTTGCAGGCCACCAGCCACGGCATGACTTGTCTCCCTGTCGTTGATGATCTGGCGGCGGCGGAGCGGCCCAGCATCCTGTACGCGGGGACCGCGATGATCGACGGGTGGTCGCGCTCGGCGCGGTCCGGGCGTGGATCGGGCGCCGCCGCACGGGCGGTCGATCAGTCCACCCTTCGCGTCTACCCGCTGCCCGCCGGCCCCGACGGCCACCCCGCCCTTCTTGAAGCCGAGCCGCTCCCGTGACGACCCCGCTCGCACCGTCCGAGAGGGCACTGTCTGGTGCCGCAGTCGGGGACGCCGCGTCCAGCCCTGACGTCCGGAGGAGGATGAAGGCGTGATCGCGTCCCGCGCCGCGACGACCCGGCCCACGGTCGCCGAGGGGTTCGCGCAGCTCAGCTGGGCGATCGTGCAGCGACTGCCGTTCGGTCTGGCCCGCTGGGTGGCCCCCACCTTCCTGGGCTTCGCAGTGATCAACGGGTTCACCTTCGCGGTGGACCTGATCACTCTGACGCTGTTGCACGGCTGGTGGGGCTGGCCGGTTTCCGCAGCGATCACCGTGGCGTATCTGGGCGCGTTCGGGCTCAGCTTCGCGCTCAACCGTCGGTTGAACTTCCGCTCCCACGCCCCGCTCGGTTACCAGACCCGCCGCTACGCCGCGGTGATCGCGGTCAACTACGTGGTGGTGCTGCTCGGGATCGGCGGCGGCCTCACCGCGATCGGTGTGCCCTATCAGCTGGCCCGACTCTTGGCCGGGGCGGGCGAGGGCGTGTTCATGTACTGCGCGCTGCGCTGGGTGGTGTTCCGATCACGGCCCTCCGAGCCCAGCACCCACTCGGGGTCGGTGAGAGACTGAGCTCGGCCAGTCCCCGCGAGTGACACGCCCCGCTGCGGCGTGCGCCTCCGCCGGAAGCCCGCCGCAGTAGCAGCCCGCGGGTCTACGGTCGGGGGCCTGCGGGCATTTGGGACCGCTGTGCACTCATGGCGAACACGCAGAGTTGACGGCTGCCTGCGCGCCCCCTCCTGCGCAGGCGACCGCCGCTGACGGGGCATTCACGTCAATGGCCCGGCTGCGAACTGTCGGTGATCGAGTGCACACTGGTTGCCATGAGCGGGTCGGGGGCCGCTGTCGGGCGGGGCCTGAACTGATCTGGCCGGGAACGCGCCGCGGATCGGGGTGGCCTACGAGGCCGCGCGGCGGCGGGGCCAGCGGATCGGTCGTGGCGGGGTCGGTACAGACGGTCAGGTGCTCGCCGCGGAGGTGCTGGCCGAGCTGAACGCGTCGTCGCGGTCGGAGCGGCTGCGGGGCCGGGCGCTGGCCTGGCGGGTGCTGGCGCCGTCAGCGTCTGGGTGATGAGCGGGCCGGGTCCGCGAGAACATTGATCATGCCCAGGTAGGGCGCCGAGGTCTGTCGATCAACAGTAAGCACCACCGCGTCGGGTGACCAAGGCTCGACGGCGACGCCGTAGTGTCGAACGGTCGGGCAACGGAGTGCGTGCGCAAGGCCCGCCGGGAGGCCGAGCGCGCGGTCCAGTTCCTGCAGCCCGGGCTCGTCGAGGCTGGCGAGCCGGGCTGGCCGCGCGGCTCGTGGTGCGGCCGTTGGTCGCGGTCATCGGGAGCCGGCTGGGGGCGCCCAGATGGGCGTCGGGAGTGACGGTGGTGATGCCCCGTCAGTTGGTGCAACCGCTGCGCGCGATCCCGCCGGTGCTGCTCGGGGCCTCGCAGGACCCGGGCCAGGGGTGCGGGGAGCCACTCGCTGTAGCGGCCCAGCAGGGCCAGCAACGCCGGGACCAGCAGTGCGCGCACGAGGCGGCGTCGAGCAGGATCCAGGCCGATGGCGAAGATCTTCAGGTCGGTGTCCGGCGTGTGCTACCGAGCCCGCGAGGAGGCTGCCCGAGATCACCGCCCGCGCCACGGTGTCGGTACCCACCGGGCACGGGCGGGCCGGGTTCGTCGATCCCGCCGACATCGCCGCAGTCGCGTTCGCCGCGCTGACCGAGCCCGGACACACCGGCCGCACCTACCGGTTGACCGGACCGGAACTGCTGACCACAGCGGACGCCGCCGCCCGGGTCGGCGACGTGCTCGGCACCCCGGTAGAGCACCACGACGTCACCGACAGCCGGTTCCGGGACGCCGCCGCCCAGGCCCACCTGCCCGAGCCGCTCATCGACACACTCTCCCGGTACTACCGCGGCGTCGCGGCCGGACAGATGGAACTGCTCAGCACAAACGTCGAACAGGTCACCGGGAATCCCCCGACCCCTTCGCGGACTGGGCGCGCGTGGCAATCCCCTCCGCGACATAGTCCCGCTGGGTGCGGGTGTGTCTGGGGGGACATCAGAACCCGGCTCGTGCCGGCCCATCAGTACGCCGAGCGTGCTGTCGAGGGAGAGCGATGTCCGAGCCACCCGTCGGGTCGCAACCCGAACCGCCCGTCGCCGCCGGTGGCGGCCGGCTCAGTGAGCGCAACCGGGTCGAGGCGTTCAGCGACGGCATCTTCGCGATCGCGATCACCCTGCTGGTGTTGGACCTGCACGCCCCCACCCGGCCAGGCGGGATGGCGGCCCAGTTGCGTGAGCAGTGGCCCACCTACTTCGCTTATCTGGCCTCGTTCGCCTTCATCGGCGTGCTGTGGGTCAACCACCACCAGGTCTTCGCCCGGGTCCGCGCGGTCGACGGCGGCCTGCTCTGGGTCAACCTGGGGTTGCTGCTGGCCAGCTCGGTGCTGCCGTTGCCCACCGCGGTGCTCGGTGCGGCGTTCCAGGACGGCACCGCCGGCGACCTGCTCGCCGGGGTCGTCCTCTACGCCGCACTGGCCGGCCTGACCGCCGTGATGTGGCTGCTGATCTTCGGCTACCTCGCCGGCCATCCGCAGCTGCTCGTCGCGCACACCCCGCCCGGGTTCTTCGCCGCCGAACGCCGCCGCGCGGTGCTCGGCATCGTGTCCTACGCCGCCGCGGCGGCGGTCGCGCTGCTCTCACCGACCGCGGCCCTCGGGATCTGCGTGGCGCTGCCGGTGTTCTATGCGATCACCAGCAGCGGCTGGAGCCGCCGTGCCCGCCGCTGAGACCGCTCGGCGATCGGCTACCGGGCCTGCGGTTCCCGGCGGTCGGCGAGAACGGCGTGCTGGGCGGTGTGCAGGGCCCCGAACACCTCGGTCAGGACCGGCAGCTGGGCGGGCTCGACATGGGCGAAGAAATGGGTCTTGGCGCTGGCCAGCATGCTGGTGCGGGCCACCCGCAACGCGATCCGCCCGGCGTCGGTGCGCCGGGCCAGGGTGATCCGCCGATCGACCGGCGACGGCACCCGTTGGGCCAGCCCCCGGGCTTCGAGGCGTTTGAGCCGGTAGGTGACCACGCTCGCGTCCACCCCGAACAGCGCCGCCACCCGCCCCATCGGCATCCCGTCCCCGGCGTGGCCGAGCGCGAACAGCATTCCCACATCCAGCAGGGTCAGCCCGTCGGACACCTTGACCTCGGTCTCGACGGTGTTCAACAGATGAATCATCGACATGAACAGCAGACGCCACAGCGCCTGCTCGTCGGTGTCGACGCTGTCGTCGTCGTTGGGCATCGACCGATCCTAGACCGGATCCTTGAAATTGCTGGTATCCGGCGCTAGCGTGGCCGGAGATCCTTGAAATTACCAGCACTGCTGCCGATGTCGGGAGATCGATGACGATGAACGCTTCCGCCGGGACGCCCCTGCCTCCAACAACTCTGTCCAGGCTGCCCGCTCCGCTGCGACGCTCGGCGCTGCGCGTACTCGGGCGGATCGCCGGCCGGGCCGGGCAGGTCGTGGCCGCCGACCGGTTCGCCGACGTGCAGGCCGCGACCCGCACCCATCAGCGCGAGCACGGCTGCACCGCTTTCACCTACGGCGACGGGCTGCTGCCCGCCGTGCTGGCGGCGGCGCTCGCCCCCGCCCGGGTCCTGGAGATCGGCACCGCGCTGGGCTACCTGACGCTGTGGCTGGCCGCCGCCACCCCGACCACCCGGATCGACACGATCGAGGCCGATCCCGTGCACGTGCGCCTGGCCCAGGAGATCCTGCGCGCCCACGACGTCGCCGACCGCGTCACGGTGCACGAAGGGCTCGCCCAGGACCTGCTGCCCGGCCTCGAGGTCGCCGGCTACGACCTCGCCGTGTTCGACGGCTTCACCCCCACCGCCGCCGTGCTCGAGCTGCTGCACACCCGGCTGCGCCCCGGCGCGACGCTGCTCATGGCGAACATGCGCCACCCCGGAACCGGACCGGTGCGGACCGCGCTCACCGGCTCGGGCCGCTGGCTTGGCACCATCGAGGGCGACCTCGCCGTCGCCGTGACCCTCCCCGTCGCCGTCGCCCTCCCCACCGCAGTGTCCGGGACCTGACGGTGAACCCACCGCCGGGAGCCGCCGTCGGGTCGTCGAGCAGCCGGGTCGCCGGCACGCCCCAGGTGGCCTGAGCCGGGCCCGTGTTGGCCGCGCTGCTGTACTGGTGGCGCATCGGGCGCCGCCCGATCGACGCCCGGCTCAAACGCGCCAACACCGGCGGCTTCCTGATCGTGGCCGGGGCGGTCGCGTTCCTGGGACTGTGGAACGGGCTACGGCCCGCCGGCGTGGCCGGGTTCTACTTCTGGGGTGAGCTCGCCGGCGTCGGGGCCGTCTACGCGCTGTCCTGCTCGCTGGTGGCGGCCACCCGCGCCCGCCGGCTCGAGCGGTGGTTCGGCGGTCTGGACCGCATGTACCGGTGGCACAAACGCACCGCGATCACCGGCGTCGCGCTGCTGGTCCCGCACAAACTGCCGCTCAACCTGGCCCCCGACCCACAGGCCGGCCCGCTCGGGCTGGTCCTCGGGGTCGTCTCCGCGCTCGGGCTGATCGCGCTCGTCGTGGTGTCGCTGCCACGGGCGGGACGGCTGCTGCGGCTGACCTACGAACGCTGGCTGCTGGTGCACCGGTTCACCGGGCTGCTCGTCGTCATCGGCGTGCTGCACGGGCTGCTCATCGACAAGGTCATCGGCTCCTCGACCGTGCTGCAGGGCACCTACCTGCTCATCGGCGCTGTAGGGGTCGTCGCCTACGGCTACGAGGAACTGTTCCTGCGCCGCGCGCAGCCCACCGCCGGCTACCGCGTCACCACCTTGTCGCGACCTGATGGCCGAACCGTCGAGCTGCGGCTGCGCCCGCTCGGTCCCGCCCCCACCCCCGGCCGGGCCAGTTCGTCTACCTGGCCCTCACCGGCCAGGACCCCGCCCCAGACGACGTCGCCACGGGCAACGCCGCAGGAGACATCGCCGCAGACGGCCTCGCCGAGCACCCGTTCTCCGTCGCCGGGGTCGGGCCGGACGGCGAGCTACGGCTGGCCATCCGCGTCCTCGGCGACGACACCGGGCGCCTGCTCGCGCAGCTGCGCCCCGGCCAGACGGCGGTGGTGACCGGGCCGTTCGGCATGTTCGACCACACCCTCGGCGGCCCGCACCAGATCTGGGTCGCCGGCGGGATCGGTATCGCGCCCTTCCTCGGCTGGCTCGCCGGACCACTACCCGAGCAGGTCATCGACCTGTTCTACAGCGCGACCTCGCAGCCCGCCGCGCACTACCTGCCCGAGGTTCTCGCCGCCGCCGGGCGCCTGCACGGCCGGCTGCGGGTGCACCCGGTGTTCACCGATACCCGTCCCCGGCTCACCGCTGCGGACATCGCCGCCGCCATCGACGGGTCGCTGACCGGGCGCCACGTGTTCCTCTGCGGCCCTGAGGCGATGACCACCGGCCTGCACCGCGATCTGCACCGCGCCGGGGTGCCCCGCGACCACCTGCACGCCGAAGCGTTCACCTTCCGATGAGCACCCTGGGGTCATGACCGCCGGTCACGTGGGCGGCGTCGGGGCGCGGCGGCGGCCGTGGCTGGTGACGGCGTAGAACACGGGCAGCGCCACGAACGCGGCCAGGGCCAGCGTCGGGGCGATCAGCGCGGCGAGCCCGGCGCCGACGTAACCGGCGATTGCCCAGCACCGCCCGGACGTACTCGGCCCGGAAGAACGCGGGCGCAGCGTGCTCGTGCAGCAGCCCGGGCCGGCGGGCGAGGTGGGCGAACACCAGCAGCCAGGTACCGGCCATCACCGCGCCGACCAGGGCGTAGAGGGTGCTGGCCGCGAGCTGGTCGCCGGGGGTGCCGGTCTGCAGGGTGTCGGCGAGCACCGCGGTGGGGAACGGCAGCACCGACAACGGCAGCAACAGCGCCAGGTTGCGCCACAACAGACCCGCATCGACGGTGTCGATGCGGGTGAACAGGGCGTGATGGTTGACCCACACCACCCCGATGTAGCGTCGGAGGGGTCATCGAGCACCCCCGGACGGGCTCGAGGATGCGGGTGCGGCCACGTACAGGCCCGGGAAAATGCGGACGATCATGGTGTTCACGGATGTGCTCTCCCTTCGGGTACGGATAGATCAGGCCAGCGCTGACGCGTCGGGTTGATCAGTTCCGAAACCCACAGAGTCGAGCGAGCCGCACCGCGGTACGCGGTGGCGGCCGCGGCCAGACCATGACTCCCCCGCGAGCGGGAGCACGGCCGGGCGGGGGCGTCGGACCGGAACCGCGATCGCCCCGGTGGTCAGGCCGAGCAGGATAAACCCGGTGAGTACAGCGAGGCAGGGGTGCATCAGCATGCTCATCACCGCGTCGTGACCGGCCCCGACGGCCACCATGCCCTCGCCCGGAGCCGCGGCGGCTGACGCCGCGCCCGTCGTGGCCTTCCGCGACAGCCCGGGCGCGATGACGGAGCCAGGGGTGACGGTCGGCGCGCCGGACGCAGCCGTCGCGCCCGCTGGCGCTGCGGCGTCATCGGCGAGCAGCGGATGGTGCATCCCGACCAGCCCGGCCGCGACCGCGAGGACCAGCAACCAATGCCGGATCCTCCCGCTGTTGCTACCCACGGACCGACCGTAGCCGCACTCCCGGCCCTGATCACGAACCCGGCAACCGCAAATCGGGACCCGGCCGGGGGAATCGGACGGCCCGTCATCCTCGGCCGCCGCCCGCTGCGCTGACGAAGCTCTGTGGATCGGCGCGGAATCGCTGCGCGCACCCGGTGGAGCAGAACGGGTAGTCGTGTCCGTCCCAGGTCACGGTGTCCGCGGCGTGCTGCAGGTCGACGTGCATCCCGCACACCGCGTCAGCTGTCGGGGGATGCCCACCCACCGTGGGATCGAGCTCATGCCCGCCGTGTTCGCCGTCAGATGCGGTTCGTGCGTGGTCGATCTGGCGGGCGGCATCGGCGGCGAACCGGGTCTGGCAGTCGTCGGAGCAGAAGTAGAAGCGCTGCCCGTCGTGCACCATCGTGGCCGGTGCGGCCACGGTCTCGACCTGCATCCCGCAGACCGGGTCCTTCGCGTAGCCGGTGCCGCCGCCGAACCGGGCCCGGTTGCGATAGAGCCAGTACAGGACCGCGAACACCACCAGCGCGACGATGTTCAGGACGGTCGTGTAGTTCCAGCTCACGCCCTCCATCGCGACCAGCGGCGGGCGGCTGCTGGGGATCAGCCCGAGCGCGGCGAACAGGTACTCGGTGATCAGCCCGGCGATGCTCATCACCGCCCAGAACACCGCCAGCAGCCGCAGCGTGAGCCGGGTGCCGTAGAAGCGGCGGTAGATGAACAGCAACGGCAGCGTGATCAGGTCGGCGAAGATGAAGGAGATCACTCCGCCGAAGCTGATCCCGCCGACCCACAACGCCGCGGCCAGCGGCACGTTCCCGATCGAGCAGACGAACGCCAGGATCGCCAGCAGCGGGCCGAGCGCCACGTTCTCCAGCGAGGACCAGAATCCGTGCCCGGTCAGGAACAGCGACTGCCACACCGCGGTCGGCACCAGCACGGTGGCGAACCCGGCCACCCCGAACCCGATCACCAGTTCCTTGCGGAGCATGGTCAGGTCGCTGATCGTGTAACCGGCTGCGTCGGCCCAACCCGCGCGGGTACCGATCCGCTCCTGCCACGCCCGACGCCCTGTCTCTCCGACGTCGCTGTCCCAACCGTCAACGCTCTCAGCCGGTTCGCCGTGACCGGTGTGCCCACCGGAGTCGGCGGTGCCGGTGTTGAGCCGGGCACGGGCGTCGGTGATCCAGGAGACCGGCACGACCCGGGGCAGGACCAGCGCCAGCAGGGCGATCATGATGGCGCCGCCGATGAACTCGGCCAGCGCGAACTGCCAGCCGATCAGCAGCCACAACACGATGCCCAGCTCGACCACGAGGTTGGTGGAGGCGAACATGAACGCCATCGACGCCGTGAAGTCCGCGCCGCGCGCGAACAGCGACTTCGCCAGCGCGGTCGCGGCGTAGGAGCACGACGAGGACACCATCCCGAGGAACCCGGCCTTCGCCACCGTCACCGGTCGGTGATCGCCCAGGGCGCTTTGCATCTGCCCACGCGACACGAACGCTTGCACCGCTCCGGAGAGCCCGAACCCCAACACCAGCGCCCACAGGGTTTCCCAGAACATCGAGAACGCCTCGTAGAGGCTCGACCCGATCGCCGACACGACGTTCAGCACCGCCACCACCTCCTCGAACTCACACCGTCATCGACGCCTGCACGGTCGCGCCGTCCGCGCCGCCGCCGGCCTCGCCACATCTCAACGAGCTCACGCCCGACGAACCGAAGCCGACCACCGGGCCCCGTCCCGCAGCCGGGCACCCCGTTCTCGACCCGGCGCAGCCGCTCACCCATCCAACAAACCGGCGTGCGGGGCGCGAGCGGGGCGGCCTGAGGTCGGCCGATCCGCCCGGCTGCGGTGTCCTCGCGGTCGTCGTGCACGTCCATCGGCTCCCTTCCACACCCTGAACCTATACCCCTATCCGGTATCTGTCGTGCGGAGGTGAGTCGTCTGCGCCCGCGACTCGTGCCGGTGTCTGTCGCCATCGGTCGCGAACCAGTGGTGGTCAGCGACGACCCCGGCCGGGCTGGTCAGTGCACCGCGGTCGCCGGTTGCGTGGTGGTGGGCGGGGTCCGGGCGGGTTCGGGTTGAACGGTTGGGCGCGGCAGCCGTAGGCGTTTGAGCAGCAACGCGTTGACCGCGACGAGGAAGCTGGACCCGGACATCGACAGGGCGGCGATCTCGGGGCGCAGGATCAGCCCGAAGGCCGGTTCGAACACGCCGGCGGCGATGGGGAGCGCGATGGCGTTGTAGCCCACGGCCCAGGCCAGGTTCTGGCGCATCTTGCGCCGGGTACCGCGCCCGATCTGCAGCGCGGTGGGCACGTCGAGCGGGTCCGAGCGCATCAGCACGATGTCCGCGGTCTCGATCGCGACGTCGGTGCCGGCACCGATGGCGATCCCGAGATCGGCCTGGGCCAGGGCGGGTGCGTCGTTGACGCCGTCGCCGACCATCGCAACCCTGCTGCCATTCTGCTGCAGGCGGGTAATCTGGGCGGCCTTGTCGCCGGGCAGAACCTCGGCGATCACGGTGTCGATCCCGAGCTGGGCGGCGATCCGGGCGGCGGTGGCCTGGTTGTCACCGGTGAGCATGACAACCTGCACGTCCATGTCGTGCAGCGCCGCGACCGCGGCGGCAGCGGTGGGCCGCGGGGCATCGGCCAACGCGAACAGCCCGGCCGCTCGGCCGTCCACGGCGACCAGAACGGTGCTCCGCCCAGCGGCGGCGAGCTCCTCGCGGCGGGCGCCGAGCTCGCCGAGCTGCACGCCCTCGCGCTGCAGGAGCCGGGCATTCCCGACCGCGACCCGGCGCCCGCCGACGGTGGCGCTCGCACCGTGACCCGGCACGTTCTCGAACCCGGTCACGGTCAGCCGCCCGCCGCCGGAACCCCCGGCGTTGTCGTCCCCGGGATCGTGGTCCTCGGCGCGGGCGACGATGGCGCGGGCGAGGGGGTGCTCGGATTCCCGTTCCACCGCTGCGGTCAAAGCCAGGAGCTCGGCTTCCCCGATGTCGACCGCGACGATGTCGGTGACCTCGGGTTCGCCTCTGGTCAGGGTGCCGGTCTTGTCCATCACCACGGTGTCGATCCCGGCGGAGGACTCCAGCGCGGTGGCGTTCTTGAACAGGACCCCGCGCCGGGCCCCGAGCCCGGTACCGACCATGATCGCGGTGGGAGTGGCGAGGCCGAGCGCGTCGGGGCAGGTGACCACGACGACGGTGATCGCGAACAGCAGCGCCGCGGTCAGCGGCTTGTCGGAGAACAGCGCCCAGGCCGCGAACGTGGCGCCGCCTCCGATCAGGGCGACCAGCACCAGCCAGAACGCGGCCCGGTCGGCCAGGCGTTGCCCGGGCGCCTTGGAGTTCTGGGCCTGCTGCACCAGAGACACGATCTGCGCGAGCGCGCTGTCGGCGCCCACCTTGGTCGCGCGCACCCGCAACGTGCCGTCGGTGTTGATGGTGGCGCCGATGACCTCGCTACCGGGGGTCTTGTGCAGCGGCACGCTCTCCCCGGTGACCATGGACTCGTCGACGTCGGACTCGCCCCCTTCGACGACCCCGTCCACGGCGATCTTCGAGCCGGGCCTCACCAGCAGCAGATCGCCGGTGCCCACCTCGGCGGTGGGCACCTCGACCTCGGCGCCGTCGCGCAGCACCACGGCCTTCGGTGGGGCGAGCTCGAGCAGCGTCCGCACCGCGTCGGTGGCGCCGCCGCGGGCGCGCATCTCGAACCAGTGCCCGAGCAGCACGAACGCGGTCAGCACCGTCGCGGCCTCGTAGAACACCTCACCGCCGCCGGTCAGGGTGATCACCAGCGAGTACACCCAGCCGGCGCCGACCCCGACAGCGACCAGGACCATCATGTCCAGGGTGCGGGCGCGCAGCGCCCGGACCGCGCCGTCGAAGAAGATCCACGCCGAGTAGAAGATCACCAGCAGGCTCAGCAGCAGCGAGAACACGTCATCGCGCAACCCGAACGGTGCCGCGAGGTGGAAGCCCAGCACCTGGCGGCCGATCGGGGACCACATCAACACCGGGATCGACAACACCGCGGCGACGAGGAACCGGTTGCGCATGTCGGTGACCATCGCCGCCATTGACGACCCGCCGTGGCCGCCGTGCCCCATCGTCTGGTGCGGCGACACCTCGGCCGCCGGCGCGTGCCCAGCAGCCGGTGCCGCACCACCAGCAGTGTGGACGGTTCCGGCAGCATGTCCGGTGGGCTCGATCAGCGGATCGCAGACATGAGCGGGAACCGACTGGCCCGCGCAGTGGTAGCCGCAGTCGCGGACCCACCCAGCCAGCTCGGCCACCGACGTCACGGCCGGGTCGTAGCTGACGGTCGCGGTCTGCGCGACCGGATTGGCCTGCACCGACCGCACGCCGGGCCGGCGCCCCAGCACGGCCTCCACCACGGACTTCTCCGTAGCCCACTGCGCCCCGGACACCTCCAGGACAGCGGTCCGCGCGGGCTCAAAGGTCGCCGTCATCAGATCTCCTGGTGATCGTCGTGTCGCCGGATGGAGAGGATCGCTGCGCAGGCACCCCACACCCTGCTACGCCGGTCGGTCTGCTCGACGTCTCGCCGCTGCAGACCGTCCAGCCCACAGGACGCGGGCCCGATGCCACGCACCGGGCCGCGATGTCAGGGTTTGACCAGCGGCTGGGGTCCGCCGCGCAACGCGTCCAGGCGCTCTCGATACTCCTGGCCGTCGATCTCGCCACGGGCGAACCGCTCACCCAGCAACTGCTCCGCGGTGGGCCGAGCCGCACTGGCCGATCGGTCCCCACGGCTGGTGCGGCGGACGACGGCGATCACCGCGAAGATGACCAGCCCCCAGAACAACACCATGCTCGCCGTCATCAGCGCATAGCCCCAGCCGTCCATACCGTTCCCGTTTCCGTACCACCACATCATCGCGATCTCCTCAGTCGATCAGTGCTATCGGGCGAGTGCTACCGAGCGGTTGGTGCTCGTCGAACCGGTTGGCGATCGAGTCAGGAACCGGGGCCGCGAGTTTTCGGCACGTCGCTTCCGCGGTTTCTGACCGACGCTGCGCTCATCTCCGCCGCCGCGCGGGCCGCCCATCATGACCATCATCATCAGCGGGCAGACGACGTCGATTCCGAGGATCCACAGACCCGGGATCGGGACGCCGAACGCCGCCGACCCCGCGATCACCACCACCGCAGCGATGACATAGAACGGGAGGAGACGTCTCATCACACAACCTCCCTCGAGCGGGTCGAGCACCACGAATTCTGTCGTCCCCGCTCCGTCGCCACACCGGCCAGCCGCCCCCGCTAACCAGGCCGAAAGTCCTGTTCGACCTGGGTTGGTTTCTACCGACCGATCAGCGGCAGCGGGTTCCGTGGGTGTGCGGACTCGCCGGTGATCGGTGCGGTGTGGAAGCGGAAGTCGCAGCGGCCGGCGCCGCCGACCAGGGTGCCGGAACGGTGCAGACGTGCGCCCCACATCTCGGCTAGGGCGTAGTCGAGGTTGCACCACGACCCGGCACAGAGGTCAGCCGCGTCCCGCCGGCCGAGGTAGTCGGCGACCGGGCAGCGCAGCATGTCCAGCGACCGGCCACCCTCCTGGGCCACGTCGTCGAATTGGTAACCGGGACGGCCGAACGGGTACGTCAGGAAGGCGTCCACGCTCAGCCGCAACCGGTGTGTGGGGTCACGGGCGATGACCGTCGTGACCATCCTGGTGACCCGACCCCAGTGGCGGTAGAAGCGCCAGCAGATGTCGCCGGTCAGCTCGATGGCGTAGCCGCGCTCGACACCGGCACCCTCGATCACCTCCAACAACGACAGCGTGAGCGCCGCGAGCATCACGTTCTGTCGACTACCCACGGTCGGCTCGGCCGGGAGGCCCGGGACCCGGCGGTCGAACCGGTCGAACGCGGCCCCGACGAAACCCGCGACGTCGCCCCGGGTGAAACGGCCCACCCCCGGATCGGCGCGCGATCGGTTGCGCCCGACCATCGCCCGGCTGGCCGCCACCTGCGCAAACGGTCTCGACCGCCGCACAACACCAACCGCCCAGCGGCTGGGAACACGAGCCCGACCCACCTCCGGACCACTCCGGCCTACGGGTTCCTCAGCCTTGGTGTCGCGCGAGTCTTCGATTTTCATTGGGCGCCTCTCGTGTCCGGCATACGCGCCGGCATCCGGCCCGCAGCGCTGAGAGTCCTCCCGGCGCGGCCCGGTCGGGCGGAGTCGAACGGCGTCATCGCCGCGGGCAACGGGCCCTCATACTGGGGGACGAAGGTCCCCAAGGACTCGCGGGCGAGAGGGCTGTCGATGGCGGGTGATACAGGGATCGCCGCACCGCCACCGGCGGGCTCTGGGGGCGTTGGAGACCGAGATCATGGCGGCGTTGTGGGGCGCACGAGGCGCTCAGTCCGGCCAGGGGTGCAGCAAGCCCTGGGCGGGGAGCTGGCCTACAACGCGGTGCAGACCACGCTGGTGCGGTTGCACGAGAAGGGCCTGCTCACCGGCGGCGCGGCCGGTCGCGCGCACACCTACGCCTCCGCGCCGCGCCGGCTCGTCGCCGTAGCCCGCCCGACGCGCGCCTCATGACCACCCTCGCGCACGGCGGGTCAGCGCACGGCGAACCAGACCAGACAAAACGCGCCCGCGACGACGCAGTACCAGCCGAACGGGCGCAGCGAGCGGGTGGCGAAGTAGCGGGTCAAGAACCGCACCGACAGATACGCTCCCACCCCCGACAGCACGCTGCCCAGCAGGATCTGCCCGTGGATCCCGTCACCGAGCGGCCCGGCGAGTTACCCCAGCTTCAGCAGCCCGGCCGCGGCGATCACCGGGGTCGCCAGCAGGAAAGAGAAGCGGGCGGCGTCCTGGTGTGACAGCCCGGCCCGGAGCCCCGCGGCCATGGTGATGCCCGAGCGGCTGATCCCCGGCGCGAGCGCGGCGATCTGCGCCGCGGCGACCAGCACCGCACGACCCACCGGCTGGGCGGCGAGGCGGCCATCGGATGCCGGGCCCGACACCCGCTCATCGACAGCGATCGCACGGCTGCTCGTCGTGTCACTGGTCCCCGTCGCGCTCCCGGCCCTCGCGCGCCGGGGTCGGCCCTGACGCCCATCCCAGCTTGGAGAGCATGGCGGCGGCCCGCCCGGGCGCACGAATCGCGCCATCAACGCGGCGGCGGGCCGCGGAACGCGATGTTGAGCCCGGTGATGCAGTTCCGCGAGATGCCCCTCTCCGGGCAGGTGCGCGCTGGCCCGGTCCGGACCAGCCCGGACCTGCAGGCCGCCGACACGATCATGGATCCGTCGGCGTTCGCCGAGGCCGACGACTGCGGCATCGCCACTTTCGACTACGTCCACGTGTAGGACGACGTCGACCCCCCAGCAGCAGCCCGGAGGCAGGCTCCGGCGGTGACGTCCCCTGCCGCCGCCCCGCACCGGCTGTCCGATCGGGCGAGGAGCAGCGGGAGGCAGCGACCGCTCAGCGTAGGGTGCCCGCCGGGGGCGCGGAGGCGCGCCGCTGCTGGGTGCGTTGTCCGTGCCGGGTCAGGCCGCGCGGCTTGTACACCGACAGGGCCGCGGCCGCGACCAGCAGCAGCAGCGCGCCGCTGGTATGCACGATCGGGGCCAGGCTGTGTAGCTCGGCGCCCGCGGACGGGGTGGCTGCTGCGTCGGCGAGCTGGCGCAGCGGTTGGATGAACATCGTCATGAACAGCACCAGGACGGTCGTGGCGAACAGGTTCATCACGAGTTTCACCAGGACCCAGTAGTGCCGCAGCAACCCCCACCGGGTGCCCAGGGAACTGAGGAGCCCGGTGAGCAGGGAGGCGATGCTGAACGGGACCAGGACGGACCAGCCGGTCAGGTCCATTGCGAGATAGACCGCCCGCAGCGTCGGCACGTCCGCCTCGGTCAGGCCTGCGACCGCGAGCGCGAGGAAGCACGCGACCGCACCGAGCCACCCCACCGAGGCGATCACGTGCATGGTGCGCGCGAACTGGCGTACCCGCGGCGTCACAACCGTCACGATGCGGCACCGCCCCGCAGCAGAACCGGGCCGTCCCGGTCCATGACCCCGATGGCGCCCGGATGCATAGGTGGCGTTGCCTGGCCGCCCAGGCCCCCGGTCATGTGCCGGCCGGGGCTGTGGCCGGTGAGCAGCGAGATCAGGATCAGCGCGACGAGGACGACGCCGATCAGTCCGAACACCTTCACCCAGCGGGGCGGTCCGGTCGGCGACCCGCCACCGACCGGCGCCTTCCCCGGGTCCTCGCCGCGGATGTCGCCGTGGGCGTCGGGGTGTTGAGGTGGTGGGTCGGCCATCGTCATCCTTCGTTCGTCGAAGCGAGCGGTCCCCGCCGAACGGCCGGCTGGACGGCGGCAAGCAGTTCGCGTACGAACCCTTCGGGCTGCTGCAGCAGCCCGAGATGGCCGCCGGGCAGGTCCAGGACCTGCGTTTCGAGTGCCGCGGCGAGCACGAGGGCGGGCTGGTAGGTCACCAACGGTCGGGACTCGCGGCCGCCGGAGAGGATGATCCGGTCGGCGTGGGCGGTGAGTGCCGCGAGGTCGAGCTCGACCCGGGGGTACTGGCGTAGTTCCCGTTCGAACCAGTACAGCAGGTTCGCCACCGGTCGAGCGCCGGTGTCGGGGTCCCTGCCGTGCCCGGCCACACTGCCGTGCCCGACCACACTGCCGTGCCCGACCACCCCGCGGCCGCGGCCTCCCTGGATTCCCTCGGTGAACTGGCGCAGCGCCGGATGCGGACCGGCCGCGCGATAGGTGTCATAGACCGCGTCGAAGAACGAGACCCAGTCATCACCGTCGGGCAGCAGCCGCACCGCTGGAGGCTCGTGCGCGATGACCCTTGCTACCACCGCGGGGTGGTCGGTCAGGGCCTGCAGCGCCACCAGCGCCCCGGAGCTGTTGCCGAACACCGTCGTCGGCTCCGCACCGAGGTGCTGGATCAGCCGTGCGACGTCGTCGGCGTCGACCTCGAACCGTCGTGCGTAGTCCTGGGCCCCGTGCAACTGGCTGCGGGAGAACCCGCGACGGTCATACGTCACCACTTGATATCGGCCGGCCAGCTCGCCGGCCAAATGCTGGTAGGGCGTCCGGTCCCCGGCCGCGCCCGGCACCACCACCCACAACGGGCCCTCGCCGCGCACCTCATAGGACAACCGCGCACCGGGAACTTTCAACTCGCCCGCCAGGACCATCCGCCCAGTTTTGCGAGACAGTGTGTATCTGTCAAGACGTTCTGTCGTGATCCGTCGCGGCGTATGCTCCAGTGGGTGCCGAGGCTCTGGAACGACACGATCGAGGCGCATCGCGCCGCGGTGCGCGACGCCACGCTGGACGCGATCGCCGCGCTGGTGGCCGAACACGGGCTGACCGCGGTCACGATGTCGCAGATCGCCGCTACGGCCGGGATCGGCCGCGCCACGCTGTACAAGTACTTCCCCGACGTCGAGGCGATCCTTCTCGCCTGGCACGAACGCCAGATCACCAGCCACCTCGCACGGTTGGCCGATGTCCGCGACCGGACCACCGGCGGCGCCGCACGACAACTCGAGGCCGTCCTCGAGGCCTACGCCCACATCACACTCGAATCCCACCGCCACCACCGCTCCGACCTCGCCACCTTCCTCCACCGCGACGAGCAGGTCGGAGCCGCGGAACGCCAGCTACGCGAGCTGGTCCAAGACCTGCTGACCGCGGGCGCGACGACAGGCGATCTCCGCGACGACGTCGCCCCCGACGAACTCGCGAGCTTCTGCCTCCACGCCCTCGCTGCCGCCGCCACGTTGCCCTCGACCGCCGCGGTTCACCGGCTGGTCACCGTCACCATGGCCGGGGTGACCGACCCTCGACCTGCTCATCGAACAGGCGGGTCGCACGTCAGACCGTCACAAGCAGGACAGCCCGGGTGATCGCCAAGTTGGCCTGCCCGCGAGCTCCTGTGAGCGTGGTTCGATCACGGCCGCCGAGGGTCGTTGGACTCGCGGGACGCGCCGACCCTGATTTTCGGGGGCAGTCCGCCCTACCCTGCAGGTCGTCGCGAGCCGTCTTTCCCGACACGCCTACTCAACTCCGTGCCAGTTGAGTTCCTACCCGCTGAGCGAGTGTCGCCAAGGGATCGGGTGAGGTCGGCCGGTTCAGGATCCTGGCCCGGTTCTCGTCACAGGCTTCATCGGCGGCGTGCCGGCCACCGCGTCCACCGTGGGCGCGCCGGTGGCGGGTCCAGTTGCGGTGTCGTCGGGTTCGGGAGCACGGGGTGTGGTGGGGGAGGTCGACGAACAGCGCGCTGAGCTCGCTCGCGAGGGTGGCCTGGACGACGCACTCGGAGCGATCGGTGTACTCGCCGAGGGTCAGCCGGTTCGCCGTGAAGTGCTCGTCCAGGGCCCACGCGGCGGACTCCCGCTGCGCGGTGCCGATCCACTGCTGTGGCAGATCTCCTGCTGAGTCTCCCGCGGCACGTCCCGGGCTCATGAAGAGCCACCGTTCCAGCCGGATGTTCGGGCGCGTGTCGGGTCGGTATCGGACGTCGTCACGGTGCCGATGCCGTCGGGCTTGCCGGGGGCGGCCACCGCGGCCAGGCAACCGGCCGGGTCTCGTTGGGCCGCCGCAGACGAGTCGGGACAGCAGCGTGGCGTCGGTGTGGTCACGATCAACTCCCGCAGTGTGGTGGGGTACCGGTCTGCAGCGCCGTGTTCCAGGCGGTCAGGGTGGCGAGGGGGACGGCGCTGTAGCCGGGGTAGCCGTGGGCGGGTGGCCAGAGCTCGACGGAGCTGCCGTGGTGGGTAACAGCGATCGTGATCGCGGCGCAGTCGTCGCCCATGCCGGGGCCGTAGGTCTGGAAGAGGCGCTGACCTGGCCGGGATGCGCCGCGGCGAGCGCGTTGACGGTCGCGTAGATCGGTGCGGCGGCGTTGCTGGTGGCACTGTCCTGCAGGCCGTGGTTGCCCGCCAGACAGGTCGGTCCCCCGGCCTGGGCGGAGGTGACGCAGCCGGTCAGCACCTGCTCGCTGAACGCGTCGTCGACGCTGATCTTCCCGGACGCGTCGGGGCTGCGGAACGGGTTGATCGTGTAGTCGACGGGGGTGTGGCGCCAGCCGCTGTAGTCGCCGACGGCGCCGGTCAGGCACTGCCGTCGAGCGGCCGGGGTCCAGCCGTCGGCGGTCATGGCGCGGACCAGGCCGGGGGTCAGGGACATGATGAACGGCTCGTCGGTCTCGGTCGCGCAGGAGGCCACGGCGGTCATCCGGATCAGCGGGTCGGTGTCGTAGCGGTCGGCCAGCGCGTGCTGGAAGTCCGACCAGGCGCGGAGGTAGTCGGGTTTCCAGAACTGGCCCAGTGTGCCGCCGGGCTTGTTCTTGTTCCGCTCGGCCGCGGTGACGGTGATCGGCGGACCGTCGAGGGTCTTGGCCCAGTCGGCGGCGGTGTAGCCGCCGAAGATCCGCAGTTTCACCCCGAGCGGTGTGGCCGGGTGGGCCTGGTTGTAGGCGGTGACCGCGGCCAGCGACGGGTCCAGGGGGGCCCAGTCCGGCCGGCCCGCGGCGGGTTCGAGTTGGGCCCAGGTCTCGTCCACGACGATCCCGGTGAACGCGCCGGCGTCGGGCGCGACGACGCTGGTGTCGGTGGTGGGGAAGGGCTGGGAGTCGCGGTAGGCGGCCTGCGGGCCCATGTCGATGAGACCGACCAGCGGCGTCTTGCCACCGGGGCCACCGGTCGGCGCGAGCGCGGACCCGATGCCCACGGACCCGGCACCCCCCAGGGCCGGAGGGCCGGCGCCGGTGCTGCAACCGGCTAGTATCACCGCCATAAAGATCCCGGCCACGGCGACCAACCCGCCACGCCGGCCACCCACCGATCCCCGCAGCTGGGCACCCGGGTCGCCGCGGGGCCCCGACGGGACCGATACGGACGGGGCCGTCGACGCGATCGGCGGTGCGGGCTGCTGCGGCGCGGATGGCGGGGTCATCCGCGGGCTCCGGACGGGCTCGGTGCGGTGCAGGTGCCGGTGGTCGATCCGATGCGGGCGGCGAGGAACGCGACGGCGGTGTAGGCGGTGGCGTGCTGGTCGCCGGGGAGGATCTGGGTGCGGACCTCGACGCCGGCCGTGTGCAGGGCGGCGGTCATGTCGGTGAGTTGCGGGAGAGGAACGAGCTCGGCGGTGGAGTTGGCCAGGTACATCGGCGGTGTCGATGGGGTGACGTGGTCAGCCGCGGACGCGGCGAGCGCTGTCGCCGCGCAGGACGGGGTGGACAGTGTCGGGCAGCCCAGGTAGTTCGCGACGTTGCGCTCGTTGCTGGTGTGCGCACCGGACGGGTCGGTGAAGCTGTAGCCCCCGGACCAGCCCACCGCGGCGGCGACCTGAGCGTTGCCCAGGTGGGTGGCGGTGTCGACCGCGAGGGTGGCGCCCGCGGACCCGCCCCAGAGCACGATCCTGTGCGGGTCGACGCCGAAGGTGACGGCGTGCGCGACGACGTAGTCCACGAACGCGGCGACGTCCTGGCCCTCGACGGGGTACCCCGGCGTCCCCTGCGGCGGCAGGCAGTAGTCGATGGAGAACGCGGCCCAGCAGTGCGCGGCGAGATCCCGTCCGTTGGCGACGAAGCCGCCGGCCGAGCGGCTCCCGGCCACGAACGATCCCCCGTGGATCAGCACCACCGCCGGGACCGGGCTCGACGCCGTGGCAGTGGCGGGCAGGTAGGCGTCGGCGGTCTCGGTCCGGGAATCCCGTGGCGGGCAGGCCACGGTCGGATACGCGATACCGCGCTGCTCGCGCACTTGGCCCGACGCGCTCACCGGCACGCCGGGACCGGCCGAGGTCCCACACGCCGCGCACAACACCGCCACAGCGGTCAGCACGGCCACAAGCACGGGTGAACGCATAGGACGATCCTTCCCAACCTGTGTTCGAGGATCATCAAGAACACCGCAGGAACACGAAAACCCCGGGGTCCTCGCTCGGCCTGGATGTCGATCACGTCGGTGTGTCGGGCGCGTCGGCTGCGATGCCCAATTGCAGATACGCCGGGTAGCTGCGCTCGCCGACCACCGCACCCTGGTTGATCAACCAGTGCACCGGCGGCCCGCAGAGGCGGCCGTCGCGGACACGCTCCCCGGTGCGGGTGCCGGGGCAGCGGCGCCGCAACCGGCGACGAGCAGCCGACCGACACGACAGCGGCGAGCCACGCCCGGCACCTGATCGACCGGCGCACGTCGCAGTCCCTCCGTGGTCGTCGACGTGCGGTCGGTCGGCGGGGGCGGTCAGGTGGTGCGTCGCGCGGTGAAGGGGTTACTGGCGGGGTGGGAGCGGCCCGATCCCAGGTCCATCCCGACCGCGTTGTCGCCGAATCCGTTGCCCTGCAGGGCGAAGGTGATGCTCTCGTGGGCGCGATCGGTGGCGCAGGCGGTGACCTGGAAGTCGACCCCGTCGATCCCTCGTGGGTGGTGAACGCGTAGTGCAATGTGTTGTGGTCATCGACGTAGAGCTGGTCGCCCGGGTCGAGTTCGACCTTGGCGACCTGGCTGAACATGGCGCCGGGCGAGGCGGCGATCGTGCCGCTGTAGTGATGCGGACCGGAAGTGACGTCGGTGGTGCGCACGTGCCAGCCGCTGGTGTCGTGCCACAGGTAGGTGCGTCCGGTGTCGCCGGTGCCGAAACCGGCCGGGGCGCCCTGCACCGAGGCGTCCGCGACCTGCCACGCTCCGTCGTCGCACCCCGAGCCTCCGGCCGCCGCAGCGGCCGGGGTCGCGGCATCGGCGATCCCGGCGACGCCCAGGAATGCACCAGCGGTCACGACGGTGGCCGCGGCCGCGGTGAGCACGACCCGACCTCGGCGGCGCCGCTTCGGGGCCGGGCCGGGAGAGCCGTCGTGGGACTCGGTGCCTGGTGGTCGGTGCTCATGGTGTCGGCCTTCTTCCTGCTCGGGAGACGTGACGCGGGCGCCGGTACCGATCGCCACCTGACAGTGGGTCGGTGGTTCCGGCAGAAGGTGACGATGACGGCGGTGGATCAGGAGCCCGTGCGCGGCAGGCTCGGGTCCGGTACGCGGGCATCGGCCCCGACGCCTCGGCCAGCGCGCGGTCTCCGGGTTGAGCTCAGGCTCACGGGATCTGACGCGACAGCAGGCCAGCAGACCGATGCAACGGACGCGCCCGGCTCGGCCGAGGCCCCGGAAGCGGCTGGCGAGGCGCCCGGCGCCCCCGACGGTCCCGGCGGTCACGCCGACCCCGCCCGCATCGATGTCAACAGCACCGGCGGCGCGCAGAACTGATCCAACCCACCGCGGCCCGCCCGGCCCACCCGGGCCGCGCGGGCCGTGCCCGACCGGAGGACCCGTGTACGCACACCGCACACCGACGATGGACGACGACCCGCCCACACCCGGGCGGTCCGGACGGCGACCGTCGCGCACGCGGACGCGCTCGGTCGCACTCGTCGCCGTGCTGATGCTGGCCGTCGCGGGCCCGGCCTGGTCGATCGGCGGCGCGCTGAGCGTGCCCGGCAGCGACAGCGTCGCCGCGAGACTCGCGGAATGGGGCCGCAACCACGGCCTCGGCGGTGCGGTCACCTGGCTAGAAGGCGTGCAATACCAGCTGAACCCGCCACCGGTCGGCGGCACCCCGGCCGGCGGGATCCCGCACGCCGTCGGGCCCCAGCCGGCCCCGGCAGCGCAGCGGGCCACGTCCCTCCCGCCACCCCCGCCTCTGACCACAACGGCCGGCAGCCCGGCCCTGCCCGGGGAGGGCCAGTGGCAGACCGCCAGCACCGTGGCGGGCCTGCCGGCGGTCCGCGTGGCCTACCTCCGCCCGGACAACGTGCACACCTCACAGGTCGCCGGGGTGATGTGGATCGACCCCACCCTGGTCAGGGGCCAGCTGAACCCCGGCTACCAGGACCCCGGGGGCATCTGGCAGGCAGGCACGAGCCTGACACCGGCCCGACGCCCCAGCACCGTCGCGGTGTTCAACGCCGGGTTCCGGCTCAACGGCGACAGCCACGGCGGCTACTACAGCGAGGGCCGCACCGCGGTCCCGCTCGTCGACGGCGCGGCGAGCCTCGTGATCCGCACGAACGGCACCGCAACGGTCGGCACCTGGAACCAGGAGGTCAGGATGGGCCCCGACGTCGCCAGCGTGCGCCAGAACCTGGTGCCGCTGATCGACAACGGCGTCGTCAACCCACGGTGCGGCACCGGCGGCGAGGCCCTCTGGGGGCGCACGATCGGCACCTCCGCCTACATCGACCGCTCCGCGTTCGGCGTGACCGCAAACGGTGCCGAGGTCTACGTCGCAGGCCAGGCACTGTCGGTGTGCAGCCTCGCCGACACGCTCCGCAACGCCGGGGTCGTGCGCGGCATGGAGCTCGACATCAACCCCACCTGGGTCAGCGGCGCCTACTTCCAGACCCCACCCGGCGGACCCACCCACGCCTTCCGCCTTTACCCCGACGAGCAGGTCGGGCCGCAACACTATTTCCTGCCCTCCAGCCGCGACTGGTATTCCTGGACGGCCAGGTAGGGCTCGCCCGTCGTCGAGGCGTCGGACATCGGGCGACCTGCCACGGCTGTTCGCACCATCATGACGACGACGGCAACCTGCCGTCACGGGCCGACGGCCGAGCCCGGTCAGGCTGATCGGATGCGGCTCTCATCGCCGTCACATCGGGTCTGAATACGGTTCCCGGGTGTCCTTTCCTCTCGCAGCCGCGGCACCACACGTGCTCGCGCTCAACGTCCTGGATCCGACGTCGCTGCTGGCTTGGGCCGGCGCGCTGGCGGTGCTGGTCGTGCTGTTCGCCGAGACCGGGCTGCTCGTGGGGTTCTTCCTGCCCGGCGACAGCCTGCTGTTCACCGCTGGGCTGTTCTGCTCGACCGGGGCCGGGGCCGCGGTGCACCTGCAACTCGGGTGGGTGCTGCCCGCGGCGGCCGTCGGTGCGGTGCTCGGAGCCCAGACCGGATTCCTGATCGGGCGCCGCGCCGGACCGGCGGTGTTGGCCCGGCTCGACCGGCCGCGCCTCGCCGCGGGTGTGATCCGGGCTCGGGAGTTGCTGGACCGCTATGGCTATGGCAAGGCGATCGTGCTGGCCCGGTTCGTCCCGGTGGTCCGCACGGTGCTCAACCCGCTCGCCGGGGTGGTGGGCGTTCCGGCGCGGGTGTTCGCACTGTGGCAGGTCGTCGGGGGCCTGGTCTGGTCGGTCGGGGTGACCCTGGCCGGGTATGCGCTCGGATCCGTCGTCCCGAACGTCGACCGGTACCTGCTGCCGGTGATCGCCGTGATCGTCGTGGTGTCGTTGGTCCCGCTCGCACTGGAGTTGCTGCGCTCCCGCTCCCGCGCTACCGGTTCCCCAGCCGCCACCGATCGGGAAACGAACTGACGTGATCCCCTCGACGGACGTGGCACCGGTCTTTCCGGCGGAACTCAACCGCTCGATCTTCGAGGCCGTCAACTCCTTCGCGGCGCGGACAGGCTGGCTGCACGCGCTGATGGCCGGCTATGCCGCGTACGGCATTGCCGTGCTCGCGCTGCTCCTGCTGGCCGGCTGGTGGTCAGCCCGCGCTGCGGGGCGACGGATGACGGCGGCGCTGTGGGCGCCGGCCGGAATGCTGATCGCGCTCGGCCTCAACCAGCTCGTGGTGGCTGCGGTGCACGAACCTCGGCCCTACGCGGTGCTGCCGGCTGCCGAGGTGCTGGTGGCGCGCAGCACCGACCCCTCGTTCCCGTCGGACCATGCGGTGGTCGCCGGGGCTGTCGCCGCCGGGGCATGGTTGGTGTCACGGCGAATCGGATACCTCGCCACGGCGGCCGCGCTGCTCATGGCGTTCGCCCGTGTCTACGCCGGAGCGCACTGGCCCGGTGACGTGGTGGCCGGTCTGGTCTTCGGAGCCGCGGTCGTCCTGGCCGGACACCGCGTCGTCAAGCGCCCGCTGCGCGGATTGATCGACCGCCTACGGCGGACCCGGCTACGCCCCCTGCTCACCAGTACGACATCCGTTCCGACGCAGGTTGCGGGCCAGGCGTGAGGACTCGCTCTGCGGAGTGCCGAGCCCTGCCAAGGTGACCACCACGAGTCGGTGGACCGCAGCCCCGACAACAGCGGGCTGGCCGCGGTAGCACCAGAATCCGCAGCGCTATGGTGGCGGTCATGGACGATGTGGGCCGCGTGCGCTGGGAGCGCATGCTGCTCGTTCTCGCCGCATTGGTCGGCATCGTCGCCATGCACTCCATGATCGGCCCGGCGCACGACGACACCATGCCACCATCGTCCGCATCGTCCGCATTGTCCGTCGCCGCTTCGCCGGTTGACCACCACGGCGCGAACGCCGCGTCACCTGGCGGCGAAGGCGTGGCGACAGCGGCGGTCGGTTCCGGGGTGGGACCGATGGCGCCGATGTCCCCCATGTCGATGCCGCACGCGTTGATGCACCTGTGCCTCGCCGTCATGACAGCCGGGATCGTGCTCGGGTTGCTGGCCCTCGCGCTCTGGGCTGTGGCCGCCTACGACTGGTCCCCCCTCCCCCGTGCGTCGCATCCCGACGTGAGACCCGCCCGACCACCACTGCCGATCGGAACCCGATTGGCACAGCTCTGCGTGTTACGGAACTGATCGGTCTGCGCACCTGCTGACACCGACCGTCCACCACATCGCAGGAGCAACACCGTGAACCGCAAGTCCCCCGTCGGCATGCGCGGCACCGCATTGACCACCGTCATCCTCGCTGGATGCGGCATCTCCACACCGGGCACTACATCGACCTCCGGTACGGGCGCACTCCTTACGGTCTGGGACGTCGCTGCCGCACCGACCGACACCATGGGCGGCATGGTCGGGATGGGCGACATGCCGGCTGCGGTCGACGTGGCCCGGACCGAGCTGCGCGACGGCGAGAACCCCGAGGCCACGGCGCTGGCCCAGAGGATCATCGACGCTCAGCAGGCGGAGATCGCCACCATGAAGCAGCTGCTGACCACCGTCTGATCGGTGCGGGGTGGGCCCGGCCTCCACCGGGCCCACCCGCCATCCCGTACGCCCCTTTCGACTGCGAGGCCAGGACACGATGAACCCACTGATCCACCACACCGCGCCCCTCCCGGCGATGAGCCGACGCCGCTTCCTCGCCGCCACGGGAGGTCTCGGGGCCGGCCTACTGCTCGCCGGCTGCTCCAGCGGCACCCAGGCGACCGCGTCGAGCACCACTGCTCTGCCGGTCGACCGGATCGCCTCGTCGGCGCCGCAGGTGGCCGCCACCGAATCAGCGCGCCGGACCGCCGGACAGCGGACCGTCGACGTGGCGCTCGACGCCCGCGTAGGCCCCGTCGACATCGGCGGCCGGACCGTCACCACGTGGACCTACGGCGGCGCCCTACCGGGCAAGGAGATCCGGGTGACGGCCGGCGACCTCCTGAAAGCCCGGCTCACCAACCATCTTCCCGACCCCACTACCATTCACTGGCACGGCATCGCCCTGCGCAACGACATGGACGGCGTGCCCGTCCTCACCCAGCCCGAGATCGCTCCGGGCGCCGCATTCGACTACGCGTTCACCGTGCCGCACCCGGGCACCTACATGTTCCACCCCCACGTCGGCCCACAACTCGACCGCGGCCTCTACGGCGCTCTGATCGTCGACGACCCGGCGGAGCCGGGCGGCTACGACCAGGAACTCGTGGTCGTGTTCGACGACTGGATCGACGGCACCGGCCGCAACCCCGACCAGGTCCTCGCCGACCTGAAAGCCAACGGCATGGGGAGCATGGGCGGCATGTCGGGCATGGCCCGCTCCGACCTGCTCGGCGGCGACGCCGGCGACGTCACCTATCCCTACTTCCTGGCCAACGGCCGCACCGCGACCGCCCCGACCTCGTTCCGGGCGAAACCCGGACATCGCATCCGCCTCCGAATGATCAACATCGGTGGGGACACCGCGTTCCGCGTGGGCGTGCCGGGCAGCCCCCTGACCATCACCCACACCGACGGGTTCCCCGTCACCCCCGCGAAGACCGACGCGGTCCTGCTCGGCATGGGTGAGCGCGTCGACGCCGTCCTGACCATGCCGAGCACCCCAACGCCGCTGCTCGGCATCGCCGAGGGCAAGAACGGCACCGCGCAGGTGGTGCTGCAGCCGGGGACCGGGACAGCCCCTGACGTCGCCGCAGCCGCCACCGCACTGACGAGTCGCCCGGCGATCATCGTCAACGCACTGACCGCCACGGACCCCGTCCGGCTCGCCCCACGTACACCCGACGTCGTGCACAACCTCACGCTCGAGGGACCCGGCCAGGGCTACACCTGGACGATGAACGGCCAGACCTACGACCCGGACAAGGGGCTGCCGGTGCGCTCCGGGCAACGGGTCCGGCTACGGATGACCAACACCACCACCATGTTCCACCCCATGCACCTGCACGGGCACACCTTCCAGGTGGTCACCCCAGCCGGGGCCGGGCCGCGCAAGGACACCGTGAACGTGCTGCCCGGCAAGACCGTGGAGGTCGACTTCGACGCCGACAACCCCGGGCAGTGGCTCACCCACTGCCACAACATCTACCACGGGGAATCCGGCATGATGACCGTCGTCTCCTACCTGCCGTGACCAGGAGCGGCACCGGAGCGGCCGTCGCGCTCGTCGCCGCCCTCGCTGCGGGGACCCGCACCCCTACGACGGACGATCGCCGGGGCTCGAGCATGCCCGCAGCGTAGGACGGCACCCGCTCTGCCACCATGCATATGTACGGACCTTCTGGAGGACGCGATGACGCTGGCCTACCTGCCCAGCCCACCCGAGGGCGTCTGGTACCTCGGGCCCGTCCCGATCCGCGCCTACGCGCTGTGCATCATCGCCGGCATCGTCGTGGCCGTGTGGCTCACCCAGCGCCGGTGGGAGGCCCGCGGGGGGCGCCGCGACGACATCCTCGACGTCGCCATGTGGGCCGTGCCGTTCGGCGTCGTCGGCGGCCGGATCTACCACGTGATCACCGACCCCGAGTTCTACTTCGCCCCCGGGCAGCAGCCGATCCGCGCCCTCTACATCTGGGACGGTGGCCTGGGCATCTGGGGAGCGGTCGCGCTCGGTGCCGTCGGCGCCTGGATCGGCTGCCGCCGCCGTGGCATCGCGCTGGCCGACTTCGCCGACGCCATGGCCCCTGGTCTCGTCCTCGCCCAGGCCATCGGCCGGTGGGGCAACTGGTTCAACCAGGAGCTCTACGGCGGGCCGAGCACCCTGCCGTGGGCGCTGGAGATCGACCCGGCCCACCGCCCGCCCGACACCCCGCTCATCGCCACCTACCATCCGACGTTCCTCTACGAGTCGCTGTGGGACATCGGCGTCGCGGTGCTGCTGATCTGGGCCGGGAGGCGATGGCTGCTCGACAACGGCCGGCTCTTCGCTCTTTACGTCGCCGCCTACACCGTCGGACGGGCCTGGATCGAGGCCCTGCGCGTCGACCACGCCAACCACTTCCTGGGGCTCCGCCTCAACGACTGGACCAGCCTCGTCGTCTTCCTCGCCGCGGCCGGCTTCCTCGTCTGGCGTCGCCGAAAGGGCACAGGGACAAGTAGCAGCCGCATCGACACCGCCGATCAACGAGCATGAGCAGCAGCGACGATCGTCGCGCACGGACGTCGCGGCCGATCCGATGGGCCGACCGCCTGATCGGCTCCGCTCTGGTCGCCGCGGCCGTGACGGCCGTGGTCCTGGTCCTTGCCCGACCGACCGACCCCGCGCCACCGGCACCCACATCACCACCGGCCGCTCCGGCGCTCTCCCCCACCGACGGGCTTGCGCTGGACACGCAGGACTGCCTCAAGAGCACGCAGACCCTCAAGGACCTGTCCCAGGCCGTCGCCGCCGCAGGGGGCGCCCGCGGACCGGACGTCGTCGCGGCCGCCGACCACGCCGAGATCCGCATGGGACGACGGCTATCCACGCAGAACAAACAGCTGCACGCCGTGTTCTCGGACATGAGGGACGCCGTCGCGCTACTGCGGGAAGCGGCCCGCAGCGGTCAAGGCGGCAACGCCGCCGTCGACCGCGTCATCCAGCTGATCGACACGCTCGACGCCCGGTGCCAGGTCGCGCTCAGCCCGACCGGGTCGGCGTCCCCGCCGACCAGCTGACCCCACATCATTGCCGGGCGAGCTATGTGCAGCTAGCCTTACCGTCCGTGTCAGCTTACGGAGATGGCGGGTTGGGTCTGCTCGGCGATCCGACCCGTCGGGCCATCTTCGAGCTGCTCGCGCGCGGACCCCGCTCGGTCCAGCAGCTCGCCGACCAGCTGCCCATCAGCCGGCCCGCGGTGTCCCAACACCTCCGGGTGCTGAAGGACGGCGGGTTGGTCGTCAGCCACGCCGAGGGCAACCGTCGGATCTACAGGCTCGATCCCGAAGGTGTCACCGCCCTGCGAGCCTGGCTGGACGGTGTCTGGAGTGACGCCCTGGCCGGTTTCCACAAGGTCGCCGAGACCGCGACGCCACCCGATCCCGGACAGGACATCCGATGACCACATCAGCGCCGATCCCCCCGATCACCGGCACGGTCACCATCGCGATACCCATCGATCAGGCATTCGAGGTGTTCACCGGCTCGATCGACTCCTGGTGGCCGCACCAGTTCCACATCGGAGCGGCCGACGTGGCCGAGGTGCTCCTGGAGCCCGGCGTGGGCGGACGCTGGTTCGAGCGGGGCGTCGACGGCACCGAGTGCGACTGGGGCCACGTGCTGCTCTGGGAACCCCCGCACCACCTCGTTTTCACCTGGCAGATCAACGGAACGTGGCAGTTCGACCCCGACCCCGAGCACGCCAGCGAGATCGACGTCCGGTTCACCGCGAACGGACCGCGCGACACCACGGTGTCCGTCGAGCACCGCTACTTCGAACGGCTCGACGGCGGCGGAACCATCAACGACTCGATCCAGGGCGGCGGCGGATGGACACTGCTGCTCGACGGCTTCGCCAAGTCCGTGGCGGACCCGTCGTGACCACGGCCGTGGACACGATGAGCCTCGCCCACGACGAGCGCGCCGACCTCGCCGACCTCCTTGCCACGCTCACGCCGACCCAGTGGGACGCGCCGACGCTGTGTACGGGATGGCGGGTCCGCGACGTCGTCGCACACATGTTCAGCTACGAGGAACTCGGGTTCGGCGGGCTCGTCGGCCGCTTCGTCACGGGCCGCGTGAACCCGGACCGCGTCAACGCCCTCGGCGTCACCGCCTACGCCGACCACAGCACCGACGCCCTGCTCGACCTGGTCCGCAACCACCTGCGACCACGCGGGCTCACCGCGGCCTTCGGCGGCCGGATCGCACTCACCGACGGCGTCATCCACCACCAGGACATCCGCCGACCGCTCGGCCTGCCCCGCGACATCCCCACCGACCGGATGCTCACCGTCCTGTGGTTCGCCCGCACCGCTCCGACCATCGGAGCGGCGAAACGGATCCGGGGCCTCACCCTGACCGCCACCGACCTCGACTGGAGGGCCGGGAAGGGCCCCACCGTCGAAGGCCCGGCGGAATCCCTGCTGATGGCCATCGCCGGGCGTCACGGCACCGCCCAGGAACTCACCGGCGCCGGGCAACCGACCCTGGCTCGCCGCCTCGAAACCTGACGGGGTTACGCGCTCCGCAGCGGCGTGGGCGCCACGACCGTCTCGACGAGACCGCTGGACACGTCGTACACCAGCCCCGACACGAGAAAATCCCTACCGCTGAGCTCGCGCAGGATGACCTCGACGTCGACACGCACGGAGGCGATGGGGTCGCTGACCTCCTTGCCGTCGAGCTCGCCGGCAGGGATCTCGAAGTACTCGGCGAGCAGGTCGGGGAACGGGACCAGATCCCGCATCCCGCAGTCGGTGTGATGCAGGACGGCCAGGTTCCAGTCCCCCGCCGCGCGACCGTCGGGATGCGCCTGGCCGACCTTGCCCAGCATCGCCATCGTGCGGAGCGTGGCCGGTGTGATCCGGCCACCGACGTTGCGGATCACCGCCGCCTCACCATGCCCGAGCCCGAGCACATGGGCCGGATCGACGCGCGGATCGACGCACCCGACGACCATCACGTTGCCACTCGGGTTGATACGCAGACCGTCGACGAAGTGATCGGCGGCGAAGGAGGCGTTGCGCTCGGCCAGCTCGCCCGCGGTGGTCACGGCGCCACGACGGTCTCGACGAGCCCGGTGGCGACGTCGTAGACCAGACCCGAGACGCGCACGCCCGCCAGGCGATGCTCGGCCCGCAGGACCGCGACGTCGCGGGACACGGCCGCCCGCGGGTCACCCACGGCCTGCGCGGAAAGGTCGGACTCCTCCACATCGAAGTAGACCGACAGCATCTCCGGCCGACCCTCCAGCCGGGCGATCCCGCAGTCCGTGTGGTGCAGGACCACCAGCTCCCACCCGGGCCCGAGATCGCCGCCCACGGCCTGGGTCACCGCGCGGAGCATCACCAGCTCCTCCACCGCCGCCGGGGTGATACGCCCACCGACGTTGCGGATCGCGGCGACCTCACCCGGCTCCGTCCCCAGCACGTCGGTCGGGTCGACGCGCGGGTCGACACAACCGATCACGATCGCCTTGAGCGAGGGCATCATGCGCAGTCCCGCCGCGAATCGCTGCTCCGCGAACCCCGCGTTCCGGCCGGTCAGAGTCTCGGTCACACCCATGTCTGCTCCTCCACGATGGTCAGTCCAGATGATGGACCGACTGAGGGATGTAACGTAGCAGAGGTGAGTCCAGAATCGCTACCAAGTCCGCGGGAGTGCTCCATGAGCGACGCACTCGCCGTCCTCGGCGAGAGCCACTCGCTTCCGCTGCTGCGCGAGCTGCTCTACGGCTTCCACCGCTTCTCCGACCTCGCCACCCTCACCGGAGCACCCCGATCCCT
>JBBRLM010000040.1:0-67002 GCA_038231335.1 Mycobacteriales bacterium | reverse complement strand
CCTGCGAGAGGCAGCCACATCTGCCCGACCCGACCCCGACCGACCCGGCCCCCGACCGCGGTTCCCATGCGCCACGCACAGTCCGCTCCAACTTCAAGCCGAGCCACAGAACCGGCTTCTTCAGCGCCGTCCTAGACCGCGCCGAACTGACGGTCACCCGCGTCGCCCAGGCCAGGAACGATGTACGCCGAGTCGTTGAGCCGCTCGTCGATGCTCGCCGTGACCAGCCGCACCGGCAGACCGCTGCCCCCGAGGAACGCGACGCCCTCCGGGGCGGCGAGCACGCAGATCGCCGTGACGTCCGACGCGCCGCGCTCGGTGAGCAGCCGGATGGTGTGGGCCATCGACCCGCCGGTGGCCAGCATCGGGTCGAGCACGAACACCGGGCGGCTCGTGAGCGACTCGGGCAGCGACTCCATGTACGGCGTGGGCTGGTGGGTCTCCTCGTCGCGCGCGATGCCGACGAACCCCATCTGGGCCTCCGGCATCAGGGCCTGCGCGGCGTCGACCATGCCGAGCCCGGCCCGCAGCACGGGCACCAGCAACGGCGGGTTGGCCAGCCGGTAGCCGGTGGTGCGCGCGACGGGCGTCAACAGCGGGGCGGTGGCCTCCGGCGCGTCGCGCGTGGCCTCGTAGATCAGCATCAGGGTGAGGTCGCGCAGCGCGGCGCGGAACGCGGCGTTGTCGGTGCGCGCGTCACGCATCGTCGAGAGGCGGGCCCTGGCCAGTGGGTGGTCGACGACGCGGACATCCATGGCGGAGAGGCTATCCCGGCTGCCATGATCCGCCGATGCTGGACGAGCTCTACGAACGCTCCCGGTCGCGGACCACCGAACTCGCCGCCGCGCTCACCCCCGGGCAGCTCGACACCACCGTGCCCGCCACCCCGCTGTGGACGGCGCGGCAGCTTCTCGCCCACCTCGCCGGAGCCGCCTCGGACGCCGTGGCCGGCCGGGTCGACGGCGTCGGCACGCCGCCGTGGACGGCCGCGCAGGTCGTCGCCCGCGAGGGGCGGCCACTGGACGACGTGCTGGCCGAGTGGGCCGGGTCCGGGCCGCAGGTGGCCGTGGCGCTCGCCGCACGGCGGATGCCCGGCCTGATCGTGCACGACGCCCTGACCCACGAGGCCGACCTGCGGGAGGCCTTCGGTCTGGGCACCCCGCCCGCCGACGACGTCGCCGAGGCGCTCGACCGGCTCGCGCGCGGGATCTGCCGGCGCAGCCCGCAGGCGCTGGTGCTGCGGGCTGCGGGCGTCGAGTGGTCCGGCGGTTCCGGCTCCCCGACGGTCGCCGAGACCAGCCCCTACGAGCTCTACCGCGGCCTGATCAGCCGCCGCAGCCGCGCGCAGATGCGCGCGTGGACGTGGACGGGCGATCCCGGGCCGTTCATCGAGGCCCTTCCGGCGTTCGGCCCGTGTGCGGTGGACCAGCCTGTGCCCTGAAGCGCACCACCTCGGCCGCCAGCGCCGGACCCGCGTCCTCCTGGAGGAAGTGGCCCGCACCGGTGATCGTCGGGTGCTCGCGGCCGGCCGCGCCGGGCATCGTGTCGCGCAGGACGGGCTCCATCGCCGCCGTGATCGGATCGCCGTCGCTGAACGCGCAGAGGAACGCCAGGTCCAGCTGCGACAGGGTGGCCCAGGCCGCGCGGTTGGCCTCGCTGGACGGGTCGTCCGGACGTGTCGGCACCAGCAGCGGCATCGCCCGCGGGCCGGCCTTGTAGGTCTCGTCGGGGAACGGTGCGTCGTAGGCCGCGCGCACCTCCGGGGTGAACCGCGTGCGGCAGCCGGACTGCACGAGCCGGCCCACGTCCAACTCCTGCGCCTTCTCCACCGCGCGCCGGAACTCCCACCAGACCGCCGGCATGTCGACGTCGCCCGTGGGCAGCCCGGTGTTCGCCGCGACGACGGCGGCGAACCGCCCGGGGTGCTCGGCCACCAGCCGCAGCCCGATCAACCCGCCCCAGTCCTGCGCCACCAGCGTGACGCCACGCAGGTCGAGCACGTCGAAGGCCAGTGCCCGTACCCACTCGACGTGCCGGGCGTAGCTGTGGTCGCCGATCCCGGCGGGCTTGTCCGACCGCCCGAACCCGACGAGGTCCGGCGCCACCGCCCGTAACCCCGCCGCGGCGAGCACCGGCAGCGTCGTCCGGTAGAGGTAGGACCAGCTCGGCTCCCCGTGCAGGAGCAGCACCACCGGCCCGTCGGCGGGCCCGTCCTCGATCCACGCGATCCGCAGCGACCCCCCGTCACCGTCGGGGACGGAGGCGTACCGGGGCGTGAACCCGAAGTCGGGGAACCGCTCGTCAGGGGTACGGAGGCAGCGCATGGACCAGATCCTGGCACGCTTCGAGCGCGACACCACGGTGGTTCGATCATGAAATGACCACGCTGCTGTTGCGGTGGGCGGGAGAACCGGCTCGACCCGGGCCATCCGGTCGGGCAGGGTCGTCGCGTGATCCTTCGTGACGCGACCCCGGACGACTGGCCCGCGATCTGGCCGTTCCTGCGCGACATCGTCGCGGCCGGCGAGACCTACACGCTGCCCCGCGACCTGGACGAGGACTCGGCTCGCTCCATGTGGATGGCCCCTCCACCGGCCCGCACGGTGGTGGCCGCCGACGAGGACGGCACGGTCCTGGGCTCCGCGAAGTTCGGCCCCAACCACCAGGGCCCCGGCTCGCACATCGCGAACGCGAGCTTCGTGGTCGCCCCGGCGTCCGCCGGCCGGGGCGTGGGCCGGGCGCTGGGCGAGCACGTCCTCCAGCAGGCGAAGGTCGACGGCTACCGGTCGATGCAGTTCAACGCGGTGGTCTCGACGAACACCCGCGCGGTGGCGCTGTGGGAATCCCTGGGGTTCGAGGTGATCGCCACGCTGCCAGAGGGCTATCGGCACGCGACGCTGGGCTACGTGGGCCTCCACATCATGTTCCGCACCCTGTGATCGCGGCCCTCACTGCAGCGGGAGCGGCGGCTGCAGCCACCAGGGCTCGTCGGTGACCTCGATCGCCACCACCCACTTCACCCACCAGAAGCCGCGGCGGCCCGGGACCACCAACCGGACCGGGCCGCCGTGCCCCGCCGAGAGCGGACGCCCCGCCGCCGCCGTCGCGAGCAGGAGCGGGGTGGCCGCGGGGAGGCGCCTGCGGTAGCCGGTCGCCGACACCACCTCCACCGACGCCGAGGCCGGAAGCCCGAGATCGGCCAGCGCGACCCCGGACCACTCCTGCTCGGCATACCAGCCGCCCGTGCAGTCGAGGACGGCCCGGACGGAGGTCTGCGGGAGCGCGGCCAGGGCAGCGAGATCCAGCGAACGGACGGGCAGCCGCAGCCGCCACTGCGCCGCGGCCAGCACAGGCACGGGATCGGACAGCCAGTTCGTCACGGGCATGACGGCCGGGTCGCCGGACCCGACCTCGTGCGATCCGGTGAACCTCCGCCCCCGCCCCGGCGCCACCACCCACAGCACGGCTGCGGCCGCCACCACGCCCGCCCCGCGCAGCGCCACCCGCCGGTCCACGTCGGTGCGGCGGAGAAGGGGCCGCCAACCGCCTCCGCGGGACGGAACACGTCGGCCGCGCTGCCCGGCGCCTCCGCGGGACGGAACACGTCGGCCGCGCTGTCCTGCGCCTCCGCGGGACGGAACACGTCGGCGCTGATGCATCACCACGTGCCCGACGAGCAACGCCGCGGTCACCAGCGCCGTCCCGACGTGGATCTGCATCGGCAACAGACCGAGGTACGGGCGGAACCCACCGAGCGCGTGCAACAGTCCGCTGCCGATCACCAGCCCCACGAACACGGCGAACGCGAAACTGATCACCTTCCGCGACCGGCCGGGCCGTCGCATCCCCCGACGGGCGATCCGGGCCTTCGCCGGAACGAGCACGAGCAGCCCGAGACCGGACGCGCCGTGCACGGCGACGACCCCTCCCGAGAGTGGCTCGGCACCGACGAGGAACGCGAGCCCGCCACTGGCCGTGGTGATCACTAAGAGTGCCAGCAGCGTCACGTTGACCGGACGGGTCCACCGGTTCATGCGCTCACCGTCCCGGAATCCGCACCAACAGTGATCGTCAGCGAGTTTCACCCTGACCCGAACGGGTGGTCTGACGCAAACTGTGTCACGCCGGAGGCCCCGCCGACGCTGTACTAGTGACAAGGAGGTGATCCGGTGCCGGAGAACACGACTTCTGACGAGGCGACGCTGGTCGCTGCAGCAGAGAAGCTCACGCAGTGCGACGGATACGTTGTACTGGCTGTGGACCCACAGACCGGAGAGGTCGACGCCCACGGGCCGTTCGACGGTCTCACGGCCACCATCAAGGCCGACCAGCTGCGGCGCGATTTCGACCGCGGCGGTCTGGAGGACGTCACGGTGGGCGTCGTCCGTCTGCACAGCTCCACCTGATCCACCTGCTCCACTGACCTATCCCGCCCGACCCGCCCCATGCGCCTCCGCCCGCCGCACCTTCCACGCGGCGGGCGGCGAGCTGTCCGGGGTCGTTTCCGGGGGTGGAACGCGTAGTCTCGGCGTCCGTGACCACGACCGTTCCTGCTCCGCGCACCACCGGCGAGCGGGGCGCACCGCTGCGCGACGTCGGTCGCGACGAGGCGTCCCTGCGCCGCTTCCTGCACGGCCTGCCCGGCGTGGACCAGGTCGGACTGGAACGGCGCTCCGCCACGCTCGCCACCCGCAGCATCAAGGCCGACTCCAAGATGCGCGCCATCGACATGGCCGTCTCGATGATCGATCTCACCACGCTCGAGGGTGCTGACACCCCCGGCAAGGTGCGGTCGCTGTGCGCGCAGGCGATGCGGCCCGATCCCGAGTACCCCGACGTGCCCGCCGTCGCCGCCGTCTGCGTCTACCCCGACCTCGCCGGGGTCGCCGTGGAGCGGCTCGCGGGCAGCTCCGTCGGCGTCGCCGCCGTGGCCACCGCGTTCCCCTCCGGGCGTTCCTCGCTCGCGGTGAAGCTGGCCGACACCGCCCTCGCCGTGGAGGCCGGCGCGTCCGAGATCGACATGGTGATCGACCGCGGCGCCTTCCTCACCGGGAACTACGGGCTCGTGTACGACGAGATCGTCGCCGTGAAGCAGGCATGCGGGACGGCCCATCTCAAGGTGATCCTGGAGACCGGCGAGCTGGCCGGCTACGACGACGTCCGCCGCGCGTCCTGGCTCGCGCTTCTCGCCGGTGCCGACGTCATCAAGACCTCCACGGGCAAGATCTCCCCCGCCGCCACGCTGCCGGTCGTGCAGCTGATGCTCCTGGCCGTGCGGGACTGGCACCGCGCCACCGGCGAGCACCGCGGCGTCAAGGCCGCGGGCGGCATCCGATCGGCCAAGGACGCGATCAGGCACCTCGTCGCGGTCAACGAGGTGGCGGGCCCGCACTGGCTCACCCCGGACCTGTTCCGGTTCGGCGCGTCGTCGCTGCTGAACGACCTGCTGCGCCAGCGCCGCGCCCAGCTCGAGGGCCACTACGTGGGCACCTCCTACATCGGAAGTGCCTGATGGAGCCCTGGACCTACTCCCCGGCCCGCGAGAACGCCGCGCTGGCCAACCTCCAGCCGAGCTACCGACCCTTCGTCGACGGGCAGTTCGTCGACGGGGGCGGGGAGCCGCTGAAGACCGTCAACCCCGCCACCGAGGAGGTGCTGGCCGAGGTCGGCACCGCGTCCACGTCCGATGTGGACCGCGCGGTCGCGGCGGCGCGGCGGGCCTTCTCGACGACGTGGGGCCCGATGCCCGGCTCCGAGCGCGCCAAGTACCTGTTCCGCATCGCGCGCATCGTGGCCGAGCGCAGTCGCGAGCTCGCCGTGCTGGAGACGCTGGACAACGGCAAGCCGATCCGCGAGGCCCGTGACGTCGACGTGCCCACCGCCGCCGCACACCTGTTCCACCACGCAGGCTGGGCCGACAAGCTGGGGCACGCGGGACACGGCCCCGATCCGAAGCCGCTGGGCGTCGTCGGCGCCGTCATCCCGTGGAACTTCCCGCTGCTCATGGCGGCCTGGAAGATCGCGCCCGCGCTGGCCGCGGGCAACACGATCGTCCTCAAACCGGCTGAGACCACCCCGCTGACGGCACTCGTGCTCGCCGAGATCGCGGCCGAGGCCGGGCTGCCCGCGGGCGTACTCAACGTCCTGCCCGGGGCCGGCGACGTCGGCTCGGCGCTGGTGGGGCACGAGGACCTCGACAAGGTCGCCTTCACCGGCTCCACCGACGTCGGCAAGGAGATCCAGCGTCGCCTCGCCGGCACCGGCCGCCGGCTCACCCTGGAGCTGGGCGGGAAGGCCGCGAACATCGTCTACGACGACGCGGCGCTCGACCAGGCCGTCGAGGGCGTCGTCGACGGCATCTTCTTCAACCAGGGCCACGTCTGTTGCGCGGGCTCCCGGCTGCTCGTCCAGGAGTCGATCGCGGCGGAGTTCGAGGAACTGCTGCACGCGCGCATCACCGCCCTGCGCGTCGGCGACCCGCTGGACAAGAACACCGACGTCGGCGCGATCAACTCCCGTGCCCAGCTCGACCGGATCGTCGACCTCGCCGCGGCCGGCGACTCCGAGGGCGCCGAGCGCTGGACGAGCCCGTGCCCGCTGCCGGAGAAGGGCCTCTTCTTCCCGCCGACGGTGTTCTCCGGCGTCGAGCAGACGATGCGCGTGGCCCGCGAGGAGATCTTCGGCCCGGTGCTGTCGGTGCTGACGTTCCGGACGCCCGACGAGGCCGTCGCGAAGGCCAACAACACCCCCTACGGGCTGTCGGCCGGGGTGTGGACCGACAAGGGCTCCAAGGCCATGTGGACCGCGCAGCGCCTGCGGGCCGGGGTGGTCTGGACCAACACCTTCAACAAGTTCGACCCGACGTCGCCGTTCGGTGGCTACGCCGAGTCCGGCTTCGGCCGGGAGGGCGGCCAGATCGGCCTCGGGGCGTATCTCGACGCGTGAAGGACGGTGTAGGCGTAGTTACGGTAACTACCCCTACACCGCCGGACGCCGTCGCCACCCATCTCGGCATGCCGGCCGCACCCACGTTCCAGGACTGGGAGCAGGCCGTCGATGTGCTGCTCTCCCTCGGCCGCGACGCGCCACTGCCGGTCGTGATCGACGAGTTCCCCTACCTCTGCGCCTCCAGTCCGGCGTTGCCGTCGATCGTTCAGAAGGCCCTCGGCCCCCGGCGGGCGGAGCGCTCGGCATCGCGGGCCCGCCTGATCCTGTGCGGATCGGCGATGACCTTCATGGGTCGTCTGCTTTCCGGCTCCGCGCCACTGCGAGGTCGTGCGGGGCTGGACCTGACCGTGGCCCCGTTCGACTACCGGACGGCCGCCCGGTTCTGGGGGATCGACGACCCAGGACTCGCCGTGCAGGTACACGCCGTGCTCGGCGGAACGCCCGCATACCGACGCGAGTACGTGCGTGGTGACACACCCCGCGGTCGGGACGACTTCGACAACTGGGTGGTGCGCAGCGTTCTCGACCCGGCCGGACCGCTGCTCAAGGAGGCCCGCCACCTGCTCGCAGAGGAGCCGTCGCTACGCGACAAGGCGTTGTCCCACTCGGTGCTGGCCGCGGTCGCGGACGGCAACCGGACCCGCGGCGCGATCGCTCGTTTCGTCGGGCGCCGCGACGACGCACTGGCGCACCCGCTCACCGTCCTGGAGGACTCGGGGTTGCTGCGCCGTCAACCCGACGCCTTCCGAGCCGGCCGGAGCACGCTGAGCATCAACGAACCACTGGTCACCTTCTATCACGCGATCATGCGTCCCGACTGGGCACGGCTGGAGCGACCGGGCCACGCCGCCCAGGTGTGGCCGGCGCTCGAGACCGCTTCTCCTCCACGGTCCTCGGTCCGCATTTCGAGGAACTGTGCCGCGACTGGACCCTGACCCATGCGCAGCTACCGGACGTCGTAGCGACGGTGGCCCCGGCTGTCGTCAACGACGCGGCACGGCGGCGCACCTGGGAAGTGGACGTCGTGGCCCAGTCGAGCAGCGGCCGCCTCCTGGCGATCGGCGAGGCGAAATGGGGGCAGATCGTCGGGACGGCCGAGCTGGACCGGCTGCGGGAGATCCGACGCCTGCTCGACGGCCAGGGGCGAACCGGAGCGGAGGGGTCCGAGTTGGTCCTGTTCAGCGGGGCGGGCTTCACATCTGACATCCGCGAGGCAGGGCAGCGCGGGGAGGTCCGCTGCGTCGATGTCGCCGAGCTCTACTCCGACGGGAGCAGCTCGCATGGAACCAGGTGACGCGACCTGGTTGACTCCTGCCGTGCCCGAGCAGATCCGGATCGACGACACCGTCGCGAATCCCGCCCGGGTCTACGACTTCCTGCTCGGCGGCAAGGACCACTACGCGCCGGACCGCGCACTCGGCGAGGCGATGACCGCGCAGCTGCCGGGCCTGCCGGACATGGTGCGGGCCAACCGGGACTTCCTCGGCCGCGCCGTCCGGCACCTCATCGGCGAGCGCGGGATCCGGCAGTTCCTCGACATCGGCTCCGGCATCCCCACCGCGGCCAACGTGCACCAGGTGGCGCAGGCGATCGACCCGGCGGCCCGCGTCGTCTACGTCGACAACGACCCGATGGTGCTCGCCCACGCCCGCGCCCTCATGAACAGCACCCCTGAAGGCCGCACCGCGTTCGTCGCCGCGGACGTCCGCGACCCGCGGTCGGTCCTCGCAGATCCCGCCGTGTTCGCGACGCTGGACCGCGGGCACCCCGTCGCGCTCATGATCGTCTCGATGCTGATGCTGTTCTCCGACGAGGAGGCGGCCTCGCTCGTCCGCACCCTGCTCGACGCGCTCCCGGCCGGCAGTCATCTCACGATCAGCCACCCCACCGTCGACTTCGACCCCACCGGTGGCGCCGAGGCGGCGAGGGTCGGCTCGAGGGGCGGCATCGCCTACCACAACCGCACCCTCGCCGAGGTGGAGCGCTTCTTCGACGGCCTGGAGCTCGTGGAGCCCGGCATCGTCCCGATGCTGGAGTGGCGGCCGGGCATCCGGCATCCGCGTCCACGGAGCGTCTACTACTGGGTCGGGATGGGCCGCAAACCGTAGGCTGGCCGCCGTGAGCCTCTCCCCGCCGGTCGACGGCCGCCTCGCCGTCGCCAAGACCTTCAAGCTCTACGTCGGCGGCGCGTTCCCGCGCTCGGAGTCGGGCCGCAGCTACCCCGTGTCCGACGCGAAGGGGCGGCTGCTCGCCCACGCGGCGCTGGCGTCGCGGAAGGACGTCCGCGACGCCGTGAGCGCAGCCGCGGGAGCGTTCACGGGCTGGGCCCGGGCCACCGCCTACAACAAGGGGCAGGTGCTCTACCGCGTCGCCGAGATGCTGCAGGCCCGCCGCGAGGGCTTCGCCGACGACGTCATGGCGGCCGAGGGGGTCACGCGCAAGCGCGCATCCGCGCAGGTGGACGACGCGATCGACCGCTGGGTCTGGTACGCGGGCTGGACCGACAAGATCAGCTCCGTGCTGGGGTCGGTCAACCCCGTGGCCGGGCCGTTCGTCAACTGGTCGGCGCCCGAGCCCACCGGCGTGGTCGGGGTGCTGGCGCCGCAGGGCTCGTCGCTGCTCGGGCTCGTCGACGTGCTCGCGCCGGTGCTGGCCACCGGTTGCACCGCCGTCGTCGTCGCCGCGGAGGAGCGCCCGCTGCCCGCGGTCGGGCTGTCCGAGGTGCTCGCCACGTCCGATGTGCCGGGCGGGGTGGTCAACATCCTCACCGGGCGAACGGCCGAGCTGGCGCCGTGGCTGGCCGCGCACGCCGAGGTGCACGGGCTCGACCTGGCCGGCGCACCCGCCGACCTCGCCGTCGAGCTGGAACAGACGGCGGCCGACACGGTGAAGCGCGTGCTGGCGCGACCTGCGGCAGAGGCCGACCACACCCGGCTGCCGGGCACCGCGCGGCTGCGCGCCTGGAGCGAGATCAAGACGGTCTGGCACCCCGTCGGCCGCTGATCGGACTCTCAGGTCCGGCGGTTACTCTCCCGCCGTGGCCAGCGACATCGTCCCGATCCAGCTCTCCCTCACCGAGGGCGACCTCGTCACGCTGTGGGCGCCGAAGTGGCGCGAGGACGGCGAGGAGTGGGAGGCGTTCCTCGGCGACGACGACTCCCTGTTCGCCTTCCCCGAGGTCACCCAGCTCGCCGCGTTCGTGCGCACCGAGGACGAGCACGACCTCGTCGACCACCCGGCGTGGTCCGTCGTGCCGGACCTCACCGTCGCCGAGCTGACCCCCGACGAGACCCAGCAGTACGACATCGTCGGCGTGCCCGAGCTCGTCGCGGAGGACGCCGACACCTGGACGATCGGCGAGCTGGCCGAGATCACCGACATGGTGCGGTCCATCGCGGATGTCTGCGAGCTCGACGTCGTCACCGAGATCCTCGACTCCGCGCCCGCGTTCGGGCTGCTGCGCCAGGGCACGCTGCCGTTCGTCGGCCGTGAGGGTGCCCGGCTGTGGACCCAGCTCGTCGAGGTCGTCGCCGAGCGCTGGGACGACGTCATCGACGCGCTCGACGACATGGTCGACACCCCCGAGGTGGACGCGGCCGCACTCGCCGCAGCGGAGAAGGAGCTGGCCGCAGACGAGAAGGCGGCCACCGACGCGCCTGCCACGGGTGACGTGGACCGAGCTGACGAGGAGATCGACGTCCCCGCAGGGTTCTGGGAGGAGGTCGGCATCGACCCGATCCGGATCACGACCGCCGACGGCGAGTACGTCACCCTGCGCTGCTACCTCGACGACGCGCCGGTCTTCCTCGGCACGGACGGCACCATCGAGGTCTTCACCAGCGAGCGTGCGCTGGCCCGCTGGATCGGCGAGGACGGTGCCGAAGGGCACGACCTCGTCGCCGCGTCCACCTGGTCCGACGTCGTGGAGAAGGCCGGGGTGGGCGAGCTCGAGGTCGAGGTCGACGCGCTCAACGCCTACACGCTCACCGGCCTCGACGGCGACCTCGCCGCCGGCACCACCGCCGTCGACGGTGCACAGCTGGAGCTGGCCACCGAGCTGCTGCTCGACGTGGGCGAGTGGGCGGGCGACGACGAGCCGCGGGAGGCGCTGGCCGACTCGCAGTCGCTGGGCTGGCTGGTGTCGTTCATCATCAAGCCCGACCCCACCCGGCTGGCCCCGAGCCCGCCGTTCGACGCCGAGTCGGCCCGGTTCGGCGAGCTCGTGGACGACCTGCAGGCGCGACTGCACTCGCACTGACCCTCAACGCGGCCTTCAGCGTCGCTCAAGTCCGGGCTGAGCACCCGGCCGTCGGGACGGGATTCCCGTCTACTGGCCCGCGTGTCGATCACCCAGGCCGATGAACGGGTCCGTCCCGCCACCTCCCTGCCCGCGTTCGCCCGCACTCCCGTGCTGGCCACCAGCGGCCTGACGGCGCTGCTGCTCGTGCTGGCCGGCACCCACACGCCGTACTTCTTCGACGAGCTCTACTACATCGCGGCCGGCAGCAGCCGGAACCTGTCGTGGGGCTACATGGACCAACCGCCCCTGGTCCCGTTGCTCGCCGGGATGAACGACCACCTGGCACCCGGTTCGCTGCTGCTCCTGAGGCTGCCCTCCACGCTCGCCGCCGCCGCCATGGTCGTGGTCGCGGCCCTGATCGCCCGGGAGCTGGGCGGTGACCGCGCCGCCCAGCTGCTCGCGGCGGCGTCCGTGGCCACCTCGGCCGCCATCGTGGGCGCCAGCTACCTGGCCACCGCGGCCATCGACCCGCTGTGGTGGACGCTCATCGTCTGGGTGGTGGCCCGCTGGGCCCGGCTGCACCGCGCCGGCGTGCGCGCCGACCACCTGCTGGTAGCTGCCGCGGGCATCACGGTCGTGAGCCTGCAGACGAAGTACCTCGTGCCCGCGCTCTGGGCCGGGATCCTGCTCGGTGCACTCGTCTGCGGGCCACGGGCGCTGCCGAGGCAGCGGGTGCTGTGGGTCGCCGGCGGGATCGCCGCCCTGACCACGATCCCGACACTGGTCTGGCAGGCGACCCACGGTTGGCCGTACGTCTTCCGAATGGCCGCGATGGTGCACAACGAGTGGGTGGGCGGCCCGCAGTTCGTCACGGACACGCTTCTCTACTGCGGGATCCTGGGCTTCTGGGTCATCCTCATCGGGATCGTCCGGGTCCTGTGGCGACCGCAGCGGCACCCGGCCGCGTTCCTCGCCGTCGGGCTGCTGGTCGTGGCCGTGGCATTCGGGCTCAACCAGGGCCGCGTCTGGTACGAGGTCGAGACGTTCCCGTCGCTCATGGCCATCGGAGCCGTCGAGACGGTCGCGCTGGCGCGACAGATCCCGCGCTGGCTGTCCTACCCACTCGGGGCGTTCGTCGTGCTGAGCTCACTGATGTCCACGCTGCTCTGGCTGCCCGTCGGGGCCGTCGCCCCGCCCGCGTCGATCCTCCGGACCACCGCCGACGCCACGCTCGAGCGCTACCGCAGCCTCCCCGCCGACGAGCGGGACCACACCGCCGTGCTCGCGGCCGACTACGCCGTCGCGGCGGCCGTCGACGTGCTCGGGCGCCGCGCGGGCGGACCGTCCGCCTACAGCGCCGACCGCGGCTACGGCTACTTCGCCCAGCCGCCGGCCACCGCCGACCGGATCCTCTGGGTGGGGCTGTCCGATCCGCCGGCCGGCGTGCGCTTCGCGTTCACGGAGTGCCGGGCGCAGCCGCAGACCGAGGAGCTCCGCTTCTGGGACTGCACCGGCCGGACGACGCCGTGGACCGCGGTGTGGCCGACCATTCTCACCAACGAGATGCCGCTCAGGCCCGCAGAGCCGCGTACCCCGGCTTGATCACGTCGTTGATCAGGGCCAGTCGCTCGTCGAAGCCGAGGAACGCCGACTTCATCGCGTTGACGGTGAACCACTGCAGATCCGACCAGTCGTAACCGAACGTGTCGGCCAGCGCCGTCATCTCGCTGGTCATCGACACGTCCGACATCAGCCGGTTGTCGGTGTTCACCGTGACCCGGAAGCGCAGCCGCCGCAGCAAGCCGATCGGGTGCTCGGCCAGTGACGCAGCGGCGCCTGTGTGCACGTTGGACGTCGGGCACATCTCCAGCGGGATCCGCATGTCCCGGACGTAGTTGGCCAGCAGCCCGAGCTTCGCGGTGCCGTCGTCGGCGATGACGATGTCGTCGACGATGCGGACGCCGTGGCCCAGCCGGTCGGCACCGCACCACTGCAGCGCCTCCCAGATCGACGGCAGCCCGAAAGCCTCACCCGCGTGGATCGTGAAGTGCGCGTTCTGCTGGCGCAGGTACTCGAACGCGTCGAGGTGGCGGGTGGGCGGGAACCCCGCCTCGGCGCCGGCGATGTCGAAGCCGCACACCCCCACGTCGCGGTAGCGGACGGCGAGGTCGGCGATCTCGCGCGACCGCGCCGCGTGCCGCATGGCGGTCAGCAGGCAGCCCACGCGGATCCGGCGCCCCTGCTCTGCCGCCAGCGCGGTGCCGACGCGGAAACCCTCGAGAACGGCCTCGACGACGGCGTCGAGGGCCAGCCCCTGCTCGACGTGCAGCTCCGGGGCGAAGCGCACCTCGGCGTAGACGACGCCGTCGGCCGCGAGGTCCTGCGCGCACTCGCTGGCGACCCGCACCAGGGCGTCCGCCGTCTGCATCACCGCGACCGTGTGCCCGAACCCCTCCAGGTAGCGCACCAGGGACCCCGAGTGCGACGCGGCGAGGAACCAGCGCCCCAACTCCACCGCGTCCGTACTCGGCAACGCGCCGTAACCACCTTCGGCAGCGAGCTCGATCACCGTGGCCGGGCGCAGGCCGCCGTCGAGGTGATCGTGGAGCAGTACCTTGGGGGCGTCGCGGATGGTCTCGGCGTTCAGAGGCACGGGCACGGATGTCAACGTAGAACACCTGGGCCGGACGGCCCCCACGGGCGACGCCGGACTGCTCCGATCGGGGGTTTTCGGTCCGAATGAGGTGCCGCGTACGGGTGATCCACAACGCTCGCTACTCTCTGTGTGCCCAGAACCGTGTACGGCTCAGAGGAAGCTCCCCGCCGCCATGAGCAATGACTCTCTCTCGTTCGACCGCATGCGCGGCATGCTGACCCGCGCTGCGGAGATCCGCGACAGCGAGCAGCAGCAGATCTTCGATTCGCTCGACGAGATCCACGCCCGCCTGGCCGCCCTCGACGCGCTGGGCACGGTGCGTAAGCGCCTCACCGAGCTCCCCGACCGCACCGAGGTCAGCGTCCTCGCCGAGCGCCTCGACGAGACCGTCGCGAAGCTCGACGCGCAGGACGCCACGCTCGCGTCCGTCGCGCGCGCCATCGAGTCGCTGCCCGACAAGCTGGCCAAGCCCTTCGCCCAGCTCGACGGGCGCCTCGACGGCATGGCCGGTCGCATGGAGGGCATCTCGGGCCGCATGGACGGGCTCGACGATCGGCTCGGCGGCCTGCACAAGCGGCTCGACGACCTCGACAACCGCCTGGACCGCCACGAGATGCGCCTCGACGCCATGCCGTCCTCGGTCGGCACGCCGATCAAGGAGCGCATCGAGGGCGTGGAGCGCACCGTCCGCGAGCAGCTCGACGCCGCGGTCCGTGCGATGGACGAGTCCGGCGAGGGCGTGCGCAACCTGCTGGGCGACACCAGCATCGGCCTGCACCGCCGGCTCGAGGACCTCGCCGGCCGCCCCGCGGTCGACCCGACGGACCTGGCGCAGACCCTCGAGGCCGTCACCGCGCGCCTCGAGGCCCTCTCCACCCGGCTCGACTCCCTCGACGAGGGCGTCGGCAGCCGGCTGGGCGAGCTCGCCGGCGCGATCGACGAGAAGTTCGGCAAGGTCGACGCCGTCCTGTCCGACCGGCCCGACACCGGTTCGCTCACCAAGCTGGTGGAGCGCGCCAACCAGGACTCCGAGCAGCGCAACGCCAACCAGCTCGACGAGGCCATGGCCACGTTCGCCGAGCTGATCCTGGGCCGTGGCGCCCAGGTCCAGGCGCCCCCGCCGCCGCCCCGCCCCGCCGCCCGCCGCGGTCGCAGCAAGGTCGCGGTCAAGTCGTCCAACGGCCAGTCGGCGAACGACACGGTCACCGACGACCCCGACGAGGACTGACCCCTCCGCACGTCCCGCTGAAGGCCCCGCGCAACGAGCGCGGGGTCTTCGCGCGCAACCCCGCGAGTCGGGGCGTGAACGCGCGCGAGTCGCGCCCTGAATGCGCCCGAGTCGCGCCCTGGATGCGCGAGTCCGCCATCCTGCTCGGCGAGTTCGCAGATTCACCGCGCGAGTTCGCCATCTCGCCCGTCCGCGGCCCTGGTTCGACGTGACGATCGTGTGGGCCGCCGCGATCAGGACGGTCGGCACCGCCTGGGCAATGATCACCAGTTCGGCGCACGAACGGCCAGATCCGGCCGGAAACGCACCCAACGGTTGATCATGAAGCGGCCGAAGGACCCAAGGACCGCCGGGCCGGGTCGCCCCTCGCGGCGGATGGCCAACCAGCCCCGCCGGACGGCGAACTCGCCGGGCAGGATGGCGAACTCGCGCGGCGAGGTCGCGACTCGCGCGGTGACACGGCGGACTCGCCCGCGTCGACGGCGCGACTCGCGCGCACGCGGAGCCCGACTCGCGGGGCTAGGGGCGGACCGTGTCCAACAGGAGGGGTGGGCGGGGGGACGCCGCGTCCGTGATGCGGACTCCTCCGGCCAGGGCCGCTCGGGCGCCGGCCACCAGGTCGGGGGTGTCGGTGTGCAGTTCCAGAACCGGCTGCCCGGCCTCGACCTTCTCCCCCGGCCCCACCAGCAGCAGCACCCCGGCCCCGGCCTGGACCGCGTCCTCCTTGCGCGCGCGGCCGGCCCCGAGCCGCCACGCCGCCACCCCGACGGCCAGCGCGTCGAACGCCACCACGCCGGACGCCTCCGCCACCACCTGCTCGACGTGGGTCGCCACCGGCAGCGGGGCCGACGGGTCGCCGCCCTGGGCCGCGATCATGCGCTCCCACACCGGGTAGGCCGCGCCGGAGGCGAGCACCTCTGCCGGGTCCACACCGGAGATCCCGGCAAGCGCCAGCATCTCCCGGGCCAACGCCACGGTCAGCGCGACGACGTCGGCGGGCCCGCCGCCGCGCAGCACGTCGACCGACTCCGCCACCTCCAGCGCATTGCCCACGGCCCGGCCCAGCGGCACGGACATGTCGGTGAGCAGCGCGGTGGTGGCGAGCCCGTGGGCGGTGCCGATACGCACCATCGTCTCGGCCAGCTCACGGGCCCGTTCGGGCGTCTTCATGAACGCCCCCGACCCGACCTTGACGTCGAGCACGAGCCCGCCCGTGCCCTCCGCGATCTTCTTGCTCATGATCGAGCTGGCGATCAACGGGATCGACTCGACCGTGCCGGTGACGTCGCGCAGGGCGTAGAGCTTGCGGTCGGCGGGGGCGAGGGTCGGGGTGGTGGCACAGATGACGGCGCCGACGTCGGCGAGCTGCGCCGCGATCTCCTCCAACGACAGCGCCGCGCGCCAGCCGGGGATGGACTCCAGCTTGTCGAGCGTGCCGCCGGTGTGGCCCAGCCCGCGCCCCGACAGCTGCGGCACCGCCGCCCCGCAGGCGGCGACGAGCGGGGCCAGCGGCAGCGTGATCTTGTCGCCGACCCCGCCCGTGGAGTGCTTGTCCACGAGCGGGCGGCCGATGTCCCCGAACGACAGGACCTCGCCGGAGTCGATCATCGCCTGGGTCCATCGGCTGATCTCGTCGGGCTCCATGCCGTTGAGCAGGATCGCCATCGCGAGCGACGCCATCTGCTCGTCGGCCACGTCGCCGCGGGTGTAGGCGGCGAGCACCCAGTCGATCTGCTCGTCGGACAGGCGCCCGCCGTCGCGCTTGGCGGTGATGACGTCGATGGTGTTCATGGCAGGTCCTCGGGGCCGAAGGCGTCCGGCAGGATCTCGCTCAGCGGTCTGATCCCGTGGGAGGTGTCGAGCAGGCAGTCGGGCCCGCCGAACTCGTAGAGCACCTGGCGGCACCGACCGCAGGGCATCAGCAGATCGCCGGTGCCCGAGCGGCACGCGACGGCGACGAACCGCCCGCCGCCGGTGAGCCGCAACTGCCCGGCCATCGTGCACTCGGCGCACATGCCGAGGCCGGAGGACGCGTTCTCGACGTTGCATCCGGTGACGACGCGACCGTCGTCGCAGACCGCCGCCGCACCCACGTCCAGGTGCGAGTACGGCGCGTAGGCCGATCCGGCGGCCGTGACCGCCGCGGCCCGGAGCGTTTCCCAGTCGATCATCAGGCTCCTCAGGAGGACGGCGTGGTGGCGACCTTGATGGTGCCGTTGACGATGCCCGTCGCGTAGGCCACGAGGTACGGCTGGATGTCGTCGATCATGCCACCGCTGCTCGCGTAGCCGACGCCGCCGTCGCCCAGGTCGAACCGGGGCGGGATGGTCGAGAGCGTGCCGGCGGCGACGGCGTTGATGTAGTCGTAGACGGCGGTGTCGATGTGCTTGAGCGCCGAGGTCATGATCACCGACCGGAACGAGGCGTAGCCGGGCGAGAGGTACTGGTCGGCGTCGACGCCGATGGCCAGCCTGCCCGCCGCCAGCGCCGCCTCGAACACGCCCCTGCCCGACGCGCCGGCGGCGCCGTAGACGATGTCGGCTCCCCGGTCGTACTGGGTCTGCGCGAGGGTCTGGGCCCGTGCCGGGTCGTTGAACCCGCTGCGGTCATCGGCCGGGCTCACGTACGACACGTCCACCGTGATGCCCGGGGCCACGTACTTCGCGCCCTGCACGTAGCCGGCCTCGAACTTCTGGACGCCCGGCGTCCGGGCCCCGCCGACGAACCCGATGCGGCAGGTGGTGGTCTTCAGGGCGGCGGCCGCCCCGACCAGGAACGAGCTCTGCTCCTCGGCGAAGACGAGCGGCGTGACGTTCGGGAGCACGACGGAGTCGTCGTCGACGATCGCGAACTTCACGGCCGGGTGCGCCGTGGCGGCCGCACGGACGGCGGCCGCGTAGGTGGAGCCCACCGCGATGACCGGGTTGTAGCCGTCGGACACGAGCTGGTCGAGCCGGGCGGCCGCCGCTGCGTCGCCCTCGCCGGTGACTGCCGCGAGTTCGCGCGTGTCCGCCCGGACGAGGCCGAGGTCCGTGGCGGCCCGGTCCAGGCCCGCCGCTGCGGTGTCGCTGAACGAGCCGTCGCCGCGACCGCCGATGTCGTAGGCGACACCGACCCGCAACGCGGACGCGTTCGACCGCGGCAGGGGCGGCGGCAGCGTCGGGGTGGTACCCGCGCTGATCCCCTGGGGCGTGGGACGGCTGGCGCAGGCCGTGCTGCCCTTCGGGGGTGGCCCGGAGCACCCGGCCACCACCAGCGCGACGGCCAGCACGACGGCCGTCACGACCCTGGCTCCACGACCGGTCGCTACCGAACTGCTCGACACCGGCTGGACGCTAGCGGACCGCCTCCGGCTTCCGCCGGGCGCCGCAGAGTGCGTTACGCAGAGTGACGATCGCTGCTCCGCAACGATCAGGTGACAACCGACAGAGGCCGGTGACCGCCTCCCGTCCGACCGTTAACGTGGCCAATTCGGGCTCTGCAGACGGAGTCCGGGCCCCTGCAGAGGAGAACAGTCTTGGCCGCATCACGTGGAGTGACGATCGGAACCCTCGCGGTGGTGAGCGCGCTCGCGCTGGTCGCATGCGGGAGCAAGCCCGCCGACACCGGCGGTTCCACGTCCGCCTCCGGCGCCGCGGGGGCGGCGTTCAACGCTTGCATGGTCCTCGACACCGGTGGTGTCGACGACAAGTCGTTCAACCAGTCGTCGTACGCGGGCATGACCGCCGCGGCCGCGGCGAACCCGAACATCAAGGTCTCGTACGTGCCGTCCAACACGGCCAACGACTACACGCCGAACCTGCAGGCCGAGGCCAACAAGAAGTGCTCGACGACGATCGCCGTCGGCGGCCTGATGAGCGACAACGTCAAGGCTGTGGCCGCGGCGAACCCGACGCTGCAGTTCGCCGAGGTGGACAGCTCGTCCAGCGGCTCCAACGTCTACGGACTGCAGTTCAACACCGCGCAGGGCGGCTTCCTGGGCGGCTACCTGGCCGCGGGCATGTCGAAGACCGGCAAGGTCGCCACGTGGGGCGGGCTGAACATCCCGCCGGTCACGATCTACATGGACGGCTTCTGGGAGGGCGTGCAGTACTACAACGCCCAGAAGGGCAAGGCCGTCCAGGTGCTCGGCTGGGACGAGGGCAACCAGAAGGGCGGCACGTTCGCCGGTAGCTTCACCGACCAGAACAAGGGCAAGCAGATCAGTCAGACGTTCGTCCAGCAGGGCGCCGACATCATCTTCCCGGTGGCCGGCGGCGCGGGCCTCGGTGCTGGTGCTGCGGCGCAGGGTTCCAACGGCGTGGCCAATGTGATCTGGGTCGACACCGACGGCTGCGTCTCGGCGGCGCAGTATTGCCAGTACTTCATCAGCAGCGTGACGAAGAACCTGTCCGGTTCGGTGCAGACCTACCTCACCGCGGCCGCCGGCGGCACGTTCCCCACCGGCAACTACATCGGTGACCTGAAGAACGACGGCACCGGCCTCGCGCCGTACAACCAGTTCGAGTCGAAGGTTCCGGCCGAGCTGACCACCGAGATCAACCAGGTCAAGGCCGACATCATCTCGGGCAAGATCACCATCAAGTCGCCGAGCCAGCCGAAGAGCTGACGCAGGCGGGGCGACGACCGCCCGCGGAGGAGAGGTTTGTGACACTCTCCCCCGCGGGCGGTTTCGGCTTTCAGGAAGAGGAAGAAGGAGCAGCACGTGAAGCTCGAGCTCCGGGGCATCACCAAACGGTTCGGCACGCTGACCGCCAATGACGCCGTCGACCTCGTGGTCGAGCCCGGCGAGATCCACGCTCTCCTCGGGGAGAACGGGGCGGGCAAGAGCACGTTGATGAACGTGCTCTACGGCCTCTACCGGCCCGACGAAGGCGAGATCCTCGTCGACGACGAGCCGGTCGTGTTCGACGGCCCCGGCGGAGCGATGGCGGCCGGCATCGGCATGGTGCACCAGCACTTCATGCTCATCCCGGTGTTCACCGTCGCCGAGAACGTGATGCTGGGCCACGAGGAGACCCGCCGGATCGGTTTCCTCGACCGGCGCCGGGCCCGCAGGGACGTCGACGCGATCTCGAAGCGTTACAACCTCGAGGTCCCCCCGGACGCGCTGGTCGCCGACCTCCCGGTCGGGGTCCAGCAGCGCGTGGAGATCATCAAGGCTCTCAGCCGCGACGCGAAGGTGCTCATCCTCGACGAGCCCACCGCGGTGCTCACGCCGCAGGAGACCGACGACCTGATCCGCGTCATGCGCGCGCTGCGCGACGGCGGCACGTCGATCGTGTTCATCACCCACAAGCTGCGCGAGGTCCGCGAGGTCGCCGACACGATCACCGTCATCCGGCGCGGCAGGGTCGTGGGCACCGCGGACCCGTCCGTGTCCACCAACGAGCTGGCCTCGCTGATGGTCGGGCGACCCGTGCAGCTGACCGTCGACAAGGAACCGGCGAAGCCGCAGGACGTGGTGCTCGACGTCGCCGGCGTCACCGTGCTCGACGAGGCCGGCGTAGTGCTCGTCGACGACGTGTCGTTCCAGGTCCGGGGCGGCGAGATCTACGCGCTCGCCGGCGTGCAGGGCAACGGGCAGACCGAGCTCACCGAGGCGCTGGTCGGGCTCACCACCCCCACGTCCGGAAACATCGACGTGGCCGGAAGGCGCATCACGGCCCTGTCCACCGACCAGATCCTCGACCTCGGCGTCGGGTACGTGCCGGAGGACCGCCTGCACGACGGTCTGGTCGGCGACTTCAGCGTGGCCGAGAACCTGGTGCTCGACCTGTTCGACAAACCGCCGTTCGCGTCCGGGATGGCGATGAACCTGGGGAAGATCGCGTCGAACGCCGACGAGCGCGTGGCGGAGTTCGACGTCCGCACCCCGTCGTCGTCGGCCGCCGCGAACACCCTGTCGGGTGGCAACCAGCAGAAGGTCGTGCTGGCGCGGGAGCTGTCGCGGCCGTTGAAGCTGCTGATCGTGGCCCAGCCGACGCGCGGTCTCGACGTCGGCTCGATGGAGTTCGTGCACCGGCGGATCGTGGCCGAGCGCGACCGCGGGGCCGCCGTCGTCCTGGTCTCCACGGAGCTGGACGAGGTGCTCGGCCTGGCCGACCGGATCGGCGTGATGTACCGGGGGCGGATCGCCGGCGAGGTCGGCGCCGGGGCCACGGCGGAGGAGATCGGCCTGCTGATGGCGGGTTCCACGAGCGAGGCGGCGACTGCTGATGACCACTGAGGTGACGGAGCCGCCGAGCTTCGAAGGCGGGGACACCGGCAGCAGCCCGCCCGGCGTGGTGGGACGGGCCGTGCGAGCCGTCCGCGACGGCAACACGCTGGTGATCACCGTGCTGGCGTTCGTCCTCGCGATCGTGGTCGGCGCGGTGCTGATCGTGATCGCCGACCCGGCGACCCGCGCGGCGTCGAGCTACTTCTTCGCCTACCCGCCCGACATGCTGGGGGCGGGGTGGAAGGCGGTCTCGTCCGGGTACGCGGCGCTGTTCGAGGGATCGGTGTTCAACCCCGACTCGTTCAGCGCCGGCTCCAACATCGCCGTGCTGGGCCCGATCTCCGACACCCTCTTCAACGCCGCGCCACTGATCCTGGGCGGCCTGTCGGTGGGCCTCGCGTTCCGGGCCGGGCTGTTCAACATCGGAGGCCAGGGTCAGCTGATCGCCGGCGCCATCTGCGCGGGCTACGTCGGCTTCGCCTGGGACCTGCCGGTGGTACTGCACCTTCTCGTGGCGTTGGTGGCAGGCGTCATCGGAGGGGCGGTCTGGGGCGGGATCGCCGGCTGGCTCAAGGCCCGCACCGGCGCCCACGAGGTGATCTCCACGATCATGCTCAACTACGTGGCGCTCTACCTGCTGTTCTACCTGCTCAGCGTGTCGGGGTTCCAGTCGGAGAACTCCAACCAGGCGATCTCGCGGCCCGTCGAGGAGAGTGCCCGGCTGCCCCACCTGCTCGGTAGCGGCCTCTCCGTCAACGCCTCATTGATCGTCGCGCTGCTCGCCGCCGCGGGCTGCTGGTGGCTGCTGACGCGCTCCACGCTCGGCTTCCGGCTGCGCGCCGTGGGCGCCAACCAGTACGCGGCGCGGACCGCCGGTATGAGCGTCCAGCGCAGCTACATCACCGTCATGATCCTGTGCGGGGCCCTGTCGGGGTTGGCCGGCTGCGCGCAGATCCTCGGTGGCAACAACCCGGCTCTCACCGGTGACGTCGACGCCAACATCGGCTTCGACGCGATCACCGTGGCGCTGCTGGGCCGGGCGAGCCCCGGCGGCACGGTGCTGGCCGGCGTCCTGTTCGGCGCCCTGCGCGCCGGGGCGGTCAAGATGCAGTCCGACACCGGTATCCCCACCGAGATCGTGCAGGTCATCCAGTCGGTCATCGTGCTGTTCATCGCCGCCCCCGCCCTGATCCGGGCGATCTTCCGGCTGCGCGAGACGCGCGGCGGCGGCGTCACCACGCTCGCGAAGGGTTGGAACGGATGACTACAACCGCTCCCGAGGAGGAGCTCGTCGTCGTCCGGCCCGTCGTGAACGTGGGCGTGCCGCTGCGCTCCCGGCTGATCGCCGGCATCACGGTGATCGTGGCCGGGCTGGTCTGCGTGCTGGCCTGGGGCCTGGGCGCGAACCCCGGCAGCGCCGACTTCTCGCTGACCGCCGCCGGCGACACGTTCGCCATCCCCGACGTCAAGCTGCCCGCCGCGGGCACGGCGATCGCGCTCGGCGTCATCGTGATCGCGCTGGGGCTGTTCCACGCCGTCCGCGGGTTCACGAAGCGTCAGATGCGCTGGGTGCTCGTCGTCGTCCTGCTGCTGTTCGTGATCGCGTTCCTGTGCTGGGCCAGCACCGGCAGCCCCGGCAACCCGCTCAACATCCCCGGCCTGTTGCAGAACACGTTGCTGCTGGCCACCCCCCTCATCCTGGGCGCGCTCGCCGGCATCCTGTGCGAGCGCACCGGCGTGATCAACGTGGCCATCGAGGGCCAGTTCCTCGCCGGCGCGTTCGCGGGTGCGCTCGGGGCGTCGGTCGCCCACAGCCAGGGCGTGGGCGTGATCTCCGGGATGGTCGCGGGCGGCCTCATGGGCGCGCTGCTCGCGGTGTTCGCGATCAAGTACGTGGTGAACCAGGTCGTGCTGGGCGTGGTGATCAACGCCTTCGCGCTGGGGATCACCGGGTTCGGTTACGACGCGCTGATGCAGTCCGACCCCGCCGCCTACAACGAGCCGGGGTTCTTCGCGCCGATCCGGATCCCGCTGCTGGCCGACATCCCCGTCATCGGCCAGCTCTTCTTCAACGTCAACATCATCGTCTACATGACGTACGTGCTGATCGTCGTGATCGACGTCGCGCTGTTCCGCACCCGGTGGGGGCTGCGCACCCGCGCGGTCGGGGAGCACCCGAAGGCCGCCGACACCGTCGGCATCAAGGTGCTCCGCACCCGCTACCGCAACGTGATCATGGGCGGCGTCGTGGCCGGGCTCGGGGGCGCGTTCCTGACGATCGGCGCCATCGGCGGGTTCACGAAGGACATCTCCTCGGGCAAGGGCTTCATCGCACTGGCCGCGGTGATCTTCGGCAAGTGGAGCCCACGCGGTGCGATCGGCGCGGCCCTGCTGTTCGGGTTCGCCGACGCCCTGCAGAGCCTGCTGTCGGTGGCCGGCACCCCGGTGCCCATCCCGTCCAACTTCCTGCTCATGCTTCCCTACCTCGCAACGCTCTTCGCGGTGGCCGGCCTGGTCGGCAGGGTCCAGGCCCCGGCCGCCGACGGAGAGCCCTACGTGAAGGGCTGACATGAACGAAGCGGTGGTCACGATCGACGCCACCCCCGAGCGGGTCTGGGAGCTGGTCACGGACATCGCGAAGATGGGTGACTGGAGTCCGGAGAACACCGGCGGTCGCTGGTTCGGCGCGAAGGGTCCTGCGGTCGGGGCCCGCTTCATCGGCTTCAACGCCCACGGATGGCTCCGTTGGCCCACCCGCTGCCGGGTGGTCGAGTGCGAGCGGCCGTCGCGCTTCGCGTTCACGGTGGCCGAGAGCGCGATGACGTGGGGCTGGCGCCTGGAGCCCGACGGCACCGGCACCCGCCTGACCCAGTGGCGCGAGCACACGTCGACGCCGAACATCGCGGTGAAGGCGCTGGTGGCCAGCGGGGTGCTGGGCAGGGAGCGCGAGACCCTGATGGTCGACGGCATGCACCGCACCCTGGCCCGCCTGAAGGCCCACGCGGAACGCACCAAGGCCTGACCCCACCCACCCGGCGAGTTGACCGATCCGACACGGCGAGTTCGCGATTCCAACACGGCGAGTTCGCCATCTCACCGGACGAGTTCGCCGTTTCGACCGGACCGATGTGAGCCCGATCGGCACACTCGGCGTGTCGAAATCGTCAACTCGCCGGATTAGGGTTTGGGGATGTCGGCCGTGGGGGCGTTGGCGTCGGTGGTGGCGCTCGTCGCCGCACTGACCGCGCCGGTGGACGGCGGGGTCGGGTGCCCCGGGCAGCAGGTGCCCTCACCGCCGGCCGCGCGGGAGGAGGCCGGCACCGCCCCGGCCCCGCTGCCGTGGCCGGCCGAACCCGTCGGCGGGGCGGCGTTGGGTGCCTGCGGTGACATCGGCCCGGCCGCGCCGGCGTCGGTGACCGTGGCGTCCTACGTGCTCGCCGATCTCGACACCGGCGCCGTCCTGGCCGCCCGCGCGCCCCACGAGCGGCAGCGCCCGGCGTCGACGTTGAAGATCCTGACGTCGCTGGTGGCGCTGCGGACCCTCGAACCCGGCCAGGTCGTCGACGGCACCGCGGAGGACCTGCGGATCGACGGCAGCAAGGTCGGGATCGGGCCGGGTGGCCACTACACCGTCGGACAGCTGCTGCAGGGGCTGCTCCTCAACTCCGGCAACGACGCCGCCGAGGCACTGGCCCGCGCGATGAGTGGCGACGCGGCCACCGTCACCGCGATGTCCGACGCGGCACGCGGGCTCGGGGCGCTCGACACCCGGCCGGCCACACCGTCGGGCCTCGACGGGCCGGGGATGGCCACGTCGGCCTACGACCTGGCGCTGGTGTTCCGCGCTGCGATGCGTGAGCCGCTGTTCGCGGCCACCATCGCCACCCGCCAGACACCCTTTCCCGGGTACGGCGACCATCCCGGCTTCGTCGTGTCGAACACTGACCAGTTCCTGCCGAACTATCCGGGGGCGATCGCGGGGAAGTCCGGCTTCACCGACGGCGCCCGGCACACGCTCGTGGTGGCCGCTCAGCGCGGCGGGCACCGCTTGCTGGCGGTGCTGGTCCGGGGCGAGCAGCGACCCGTCCCGATGTGGAGGCAGGCCGCGGCGCTGCTGGACGAGGGCTTCGCGCGACCGGCCGGGACGCCGGCGGTCGGGATCCTGGTGGACGGGCCGCCACCCGCGACCCCGGCCCCGGCCCCTGTCGCAGCGGCGCCTGCGTCGGTGCGCGGCGACCCGGGATGGCTCGTTCCGGTCGGCGGCGCAGCCGGGGTGCTCGTCATCGGGCTGGCCGCGCTCCTCATCGTGGCCCGACGCCGAGGCCGAGGCTGACACCGCGCCGGGCGGAGGCGCGAACTCGCCGGGCGGAACGGCGAACTCGCCGCGTCGAGAGGGTGAACTCGGCGTGTCGAGAAGGCGAACCCGGCGTGGGGATCGGTCGCACGTGCTGAGGGCCCGACTCACACGCATCCAGAGCCCGACTCGCGCGCATGCAGAGCCCGACTCGCGCGCACCTACGCCCCGACTCGCGGGACCTCCGCGTCAGCGGCGGCGGCCCTGCAGGAAGCGGCCGCCCAGGAGGCCGCCGACCAGGCCCGCGCCCAGGAGGCCGGCTGCTGTGCCGCCGCTCGGGCCCGAGCGCACGACCAGCTCGGAGTGGATCACCGCCGGTCCGGGGACCTCGACCGGCTCCTCCTTCTCGTTCTCCCGCGACGTGGCCGCCCACGCCGTGACGAAGAGGATGAAGCGGGAGGCGAAGAAGGCGAAGACGAGCAGACCGATGAACGGCCCGATGATCTTCCCGGCGGGCGAGGCCGTGACCGTCGACAGGTACACGACCATCACCTGCTTGAGCACCTCGAACCCGACCGCGCCCAGCACGGCCGCCTTGGCCGCGCTGCGCAGCGTCGCGTGTTCCCGGGGCAGGCGGGCGATCACCCACAGGAAGATCAGCCAGTTGGCCACCAGGCCGAGGACGACGCCCAGCACACCGAGGAGAACCTTCGCCCAGGTCTGCTCCGAGAGCCCGACGAACTCCAGGACCGATCCGGCGAATCCCGAGGCCAGGCCGGTGATCGCGAAGGAGCCGACCATCGCGACCCCGAGGCCAGCCAGGGTGAGCAGGTCGAACAGCGTCTTCTTCAGGATCGGCGGGGTGGCCGGGATCTGGCCCCACTGCTCCGACAGCGCCTCGCGCAGGTTCGACATCCAGCCGATCCCGGTGTAGACCGCGCCGAGCAGACCGAAGATCCCGATCGTGTTCCGCGACGTCGTGGCTTCCTTGATGATCGGGTTGATGATCGTGTCGAGGCCCGCCGGCAGGTTCTTGCTGATGCCCGCCTGGAGCTGGTCGATCAGGTCGGGCTGCAGGAAAAGCACGTAACCCAGCGCCGCCACCGCCACCAGGATCAGCGGGAACAGCGCCAGCACGCTGAAGTACGTGACCGCCGCGGCGTAGTGGTCGCCATGCCGCTCGGTGTAGCGCGCGCCGGCCCGCACGATGTGGTCGAGCCACTCGTAGCGGTCCCGGTACTGCTGGAACTTCGACGGCTCGGCGGGTTGCTGTGTCTCCTTCTGGGCCGCCCGACCGCGCACCTCGTCGGCGTCCCTGTCCACAACGGCGGTCATGCCCATCCCTCACATCGTCGGCGGAAGGAACCCGATCTTGTCGTGGACGGCGGCCAGTGTCGCGCTGGAGACCTCGCGCGCCCGGGTGGCGCCCTTGGCCAGCACCCGGTCGAGCTCGGCCGGGTCGTCCATGTAGGTCCGTACCCGTTCCGCGAGCGGAGTAGTGAACTCCGCGACGATCTCGGCCAGATCCTTCTTCAGGTCGCCGTAGCCCTTGCCCGCGTAGTCGGCCTCCAGCTCGGAGATCTTCCGGTCGGTGAGCGCCGCGTAGATCGTCAGCAGGTTGGAGACGCCCGCCTTGGCCTCGGGGTCGAAGCGGATCTCCCGCTCGGCGTCGGTGACGGCGGAGCGGATCTTCTTCGCGCTCACCTTGGGGTCGTCGAGCAGGTTGACGATGCCGGCGGGGCTGGAGCTGGACTTGCTCATCTTCGCCGTGGGGTCCTGCAGGTCCTGGATCTTGGCCGTACCGGCGAGGATGTAGGGCTCGGGTACGGTCAGCGTCTTCCCGAACCGGGAGTTGAAACGCTGCGCCAGGTCGCGAGTGAGCTCGACGTGCTGGCGCTGGTCCTCGCCGACCGGCACCCGGTCGGCGTGGTAGAGGAGGATGTCGGCGGCCTGCAGGATCGGGTAGGTGAACAGCCCGACGGTGCTGCGGTCGGCCTGCTGCTTGGCCGACTTGTCCTTGAACTGCGTCATCCGGCTGGCCTCGCCGAATCCGGTGAGGCAGCCGAGCACCCACTCCAGCTGCGCGTGCTCGGGCACGTGCGACTGCACGAACACGGTGCAGCGCTCGGGATCCAGGCCCAGCGCGAGGAGCTGCGCGACACCGTTGCGGGTGCGGGCGGCAAGCGTCTTGGGGTCGTGCTCGACGGTGATCGCGTGCAGGTCGGGCACGAAGTAGAACGCGTCGTGGTCGTCCTGCAGGGCCACCCACTGCCGGACCGCGCCGAGGTAATTGCCGAGGTGGAACGAGTCGGCGGTCGGCTGGATGCCGGAGAGTACGCGGGGGCGGTCGGTCATGGGGTGATTCTTCCAGCCGTGCACAGGCGATACCGGCCGGGCGGCCATAGGCTCTGTCCTCGTGGAATCCCCCGAACAGATCACGGTCGACGCCGGGCCGGTGGGCCTGGGCGCCCGCTCGTGGCATCCGCACTCTCATGGGGCAGGTACCGGACGTCCGGTGCTGCTCGTGCACGGCCTCTCCTCCAACGCCCGCCTCTGGGACGGCGTGGGCTCCCACCTCGCCGCCGCCGGGCACCCCGTCGTGGCCGTCGACCTGCGCGGGCACGGCACGTCCGCCCCCGTCTCGGACACCGATGACGAGGACGACCTCGACGCCCCGGCCGTCGACGCCACGCAGGCCGCGGCCCGGGACCTGGCGAACGTCTGCCGGGGTCTGGGCTGGCAGGAACCTGTCGTGGCGGGCCAGTCGTGGGGCGGCAACGTCGTGCTCCAGCTCGCCGCCGACCGCCCCGACCTCGTCCACGGCCTCGCGCTTGTCGACGGCGGCTGGCTGCACCTGGGCGACCAGTTCCCCACCCTCGACGACGCCTGGGGCGTCCTCGCCCCGCCCCGCTTCGACGGCATGACGGCCGAGCGGCTGCGCGGGATGCTCACCTCCGGGCACCCCGGCTGGGAGCCCTGGGCCATCGACGCCACGCTGGGCAACCTCCGCGAGGACGACGACGGCCTCGTCTCTCCCTGGCTGAGCCGCGAGCGGCACCGCGCCATCGTCGGCAGCATGCTGCGCCACCAGCCCCGCAAGCTCTACCCGCGGGTGCGCTGCCCCGTGCTGCTGCTGGCCGCGGTGTCCGAGCAGGGGCCGGGCCGCAAGGGCGAGCTGCTCGCCGAGGCCGCCGCCGGTCTCGCCCACGCCGAGATCGTCGAGTTCCGGGGCGGCGACCACGACCTGCACGCCCAGTACCCCGAGCGCGTGGCCGACCTGATCGGAGGACTCGCATGACCGCAGGCCGGTTGGTGATCATGGGTTCGGGTGAGACCGCCCCCACGATGGTCGAGGTGCACCGCTCGACGCTCCGCGCGGCGGGCGACGGGCCGTCGCTGCTGCTGGACACCCCGTACGGCTTCCAGGAGAACGCCGACGACATCACCGAGAAGGCGCTGGCCTACTTCTCCCGCAACGTCGGGCGCACCGTCACGCCGCTGCCGTGGCGCCACCGCGTCGAGGGCACCGAGCTCGACCGGGCCCTGGCCGCCGTCCGCGGGGCCCGGTCGGTGTTCGCCGGGCCGGGCAGCCCCACCTACGCACTGCGCGTGTGGGCCGGCACCGGCTTCGACGACGCCGTCGCCGCACTGGCCGCGGCCGGCGGCACCGTGACGTTCGCCAGCGCCGCCGCCCTCACGATCGGCGTCGTCACCGTGCCGGTGTACGAGATCTACAAGAGCGGCGCCGACCCTGCCTGGGCGTCCGGTACGAACCTGCTCGAACGCCTGACGGGTCTGCGTGCCGCGCTGATCCCCCACTACGACAACACCGAGGGCGGCACGCACTCCACCAACTTCTGCTACCTCGGCGAGCGCCGGCTGCGGTTCCTGGAGGGCTCGCTCCCCGAGGGCGCGCACGTCATCGGCGTCGACGAGCACACGGCGCTGGTGTTCGACCTCGAGTCGGGCACCGCGCAGGTGCTGGGCAACGGCACGGTGACGATCCGCCACGACGGTGACTCCCGCGTCCTGACGAGCGGCACAACAGTGGAGACGGCCTCGCTGGCGGCCCGCGAGTCGGGGTCTGCGAGCGCGCGAGTCAGGGTCTCCGCGTCACCGGGTCGCACCGAGAGTGCGCAGCCCGCCGCCGCATCCTCGCTCCGTGACGCTGCGGATCGCGCCCGCGCCGCGTTCGACAAGGCCCTCGGTGACCGCGACGCCGACTCCGCGGCCGCCGCGGTGCTGGAACTCGAACAGGCGATCTCCGACTGGACGGCCGACACCCTCCAGTCCGACGACGCCGACCACGCCCGCCGCACGTTGCGCGGCATGGTCCTCGAGCTGGCCACCGCCGCGGGCGAGGGTCTCGGCGATCCGGCCCAACGCATCGCCCCGCTGGTGGAGGCCCTGATCGAGCGGCGCGCCGCGGCCCGGGCCGCAAAGGACTTCGCCACCTCCGACGCGTTGCGCGACAAGCTGGCCGAGGCGGGCGTCGAGGTCCGGGACGGTGCGGACGGGGTGGAGTGGTCGCTGCGGGCGTAGCCCCTCGGGCCCACCGCACACCCGTTGCCGGGACGGCACCGGCGTCGCGGCGGGTGTGCGGCCGCGACGACGGGTGTGCCGTGGCCGGGATCAGCCCTCGTCGGCCGCCGGCTCGGGTTCGGGGGCGGCCCGGTGCACCTGCACCACGCCGTTCTCCAGGTCGATCGGGCCGAGCCGCCACTTCTGGCCGTCGGCGTCCTCGCCCGCCTCGTCCTGGATCTTCGCTCCGGGGAACATCTCGCCGAGTACACCCATGCCGCCACGCTACGCCCAGGGTCGTGCGCGGAAATCGCTGCTGGAGCGACGATTTCCGCGCACGGGCGGCGGCAGCCGCCTACGCCAGCGGCAGCAGCTTCGGTGCCGCGCCTGCGGCGGGCTCCAGACGCGCCACCGGCTCCTTGTAGGTGGTACTGCGCTGACGGACGGGCCGGCCCGCGGCGGCAGCGATCTCCTTGAGCTCCGTCACCGTGCGGGCCGAGCCGTTCTCCGAGCCGGCCATCCGGCTGATGGTCTCCTCCATCAACGTGCCGCCCATGTCGTCGGCGCCGCCCTGCAGGATCTTCGCCGACAGGTCGTCACCGAGCTTCACCCACGAGCACTGGACGTGGTCGATGCGGCCGTGCAGGGCCAGGCGGGCGAACGCGTGGACGGCCCGGTTGTCGCGCTCGGTGGGGCCCGGGCGGGCGATGCCGGCCAGATAGATCGGCGCGTTGGTGTGCACGAACGGCAGAGGCACGAACTCGGTGAAGCCACCCGTCTCGTCCTGCAGCGCCGCCAGGGTGCGCAGGTGGCCCACCCAGTGCCGCGGCTCGTCGACGTGGCCATACATCATCGTGGAGCTGGACGCGATGCCCAACTTGTGGGCGGTGCCCACCACCTCCAGCCACTGCGACGCCGGCAGCTTGCCCTTGGTGAGCACCCAGCGCACCTCGTCGTCGAGGATCTCGGCGGCGGTGCCGGGGATGGAACCCAGCCCGGCCTCCTTCAGCTCGGTGAGCCAGTCCTCGATGGACACACCCGCCTTGGCCGCCGCGGACACGATCTCCATCGGCGAGAACGCGTGCACGTGCATGTCCGGGACCGCGGCCTTCACCGCGCGGACGAGGTCGGCGTAGAACGTGATCGGCAGCTGCGGGTCGATGCCGCCCTGCACGCAGACCTCGGTGGCCCCGTCCCGCGCCGCCTCGACGGCCCGCGACGCGATCTCGTCGAGCGAGAGCCGGAACGCGTCGGCGTCGCGCTCGCGCTGGGCGAACGCGCAGAACCGGCAGCCGACGTAGCAGACGTTGGAGAAGTTGATGTTGCGGTTGATCACGTAGGTGACCTCGTCGCCCACCACGTCACGGCGCAGGTCGTCGGCGAGCCTGGTCATCTCCTCCAGCGCCGGGCCCTCGGCGGTGATCAGCGCGAGGGCGGCGGTGTGGTTCGCCGGGTCCAGCAGCGCGGCCGGGTTCGACGCGGCCAGCGACAGCCCCGCGCGGACGTCGGAGTCGAGCCGCTCGGGCGCCGTCTGGGCGGTGGCGGCGAGCTCGTCGCGCAGCGAGTCCCAGTCCCCGTACACCGACGAGAAGTCGCTGCGCCGGTCCTCGGTGCGGCCGTCGGTGTCGATCGAGGAGTTGAGGTCGATCCGGCCGCTGGACTCGAAGCCGCCGTCGGGCTCCTGCCATGGCCTGCCGACGACGACGGCATTCTCGTCAGCCAGACCAGAAGCATCGGCCAGGGCGTTGACGTGCGCGTGCAGCCGCGTGTCGATCCACGGCGACCCGGCCTGCACGTACTTCGGGTAGACCGTCAGCCGCTCGCGCAGGGTGAAGCCTGCCGCGGCCGACGCCGAAGCCAGCGCGTCGATCGCGGGCCAGGGGCGCTCGGGGTTGACGTGGTCGGCCGTGACGGGCGAGACGCCGCCCCAGTCGTCGATGCCCGCGCGCAGCATCAGCGCGAACTCCTCGCCCACCAGGTTCGGCGGGGCCTGCACGCGCATCTTCGGGCCCAGCACGATCCGGGTGACGGCGATGGTGGCGGCGAGATCGTCGAGCGAGGCGTCGGGGTCGTCGCGCATCGCGGTGTCGGGCTTGGCCCGGAAGTTCTGGACGATCACTTCCTGGATGTGTCCGGCGGCGCGGGCGGCGCTGCGGATCGCGAAGATCGACTCGGCCCGCTCGGTCCGGTTCTCCCCGATGCCGATCAGGATCCCCGTGGTGAACGGCACGCCGACGCGCCCGGCGTCGGTGAGCGTGCGCAGCCGGACAGCCGGCTCCTTGTCGGGGCTGCCGTAGTGCGGGCCGCCGGGCTCGCTCCACAGCCGGGTGGCGGTGGTCTCCAGCATCATTCCCATCGACGGCGCGACGGGCTTGAGCCGCGTGAGCTCCTCCCACGACAGGACGCCGGGGTTGAGATGCGGCAGCAGGCCGGTCTCCTCCAGCACCGCGATCGCGCAGGCGCGCACGTAGTCCAGCGTGGAGTCGTAGCCGCGCTCGTCGAGCCACTCGCGCGCCGCGGGCCAGCGGGCCTCGGGCCGGTCGCCCAATGTGAACAGCGCCTCCTTGCAGCCGGCGGCGGCACCGGCGCGCGCGATCTCCAGCACCTCGTCGCGCTCCAGGAACGCCGCGGGCAGGCGGTGGGGCACGGTGGCGAACGTGCAGTAGTGGCAGCGGTCCTGGCACAACCGGGTGAGCGGGATGAACACCTTGCGCGAGTACGTGACCACGCCCGGGCGGCCCTCCTCCACCAGCCCGGCGTCACGGACGCGGGAGGCGTGCTCCAGCAGTTCGTCGAGTTGCTCGCCACGGGCCGCCAGCAGCACGGCGGCCTCGGTGACGTCGAGCACCGCACCGTCACGGGCCCGGCGCAGCGCCCGCTTCACGGCGGATGCGGCGGGCGGAGTCTCAGGAGCGGGGAGCAGATCGGGCATGACTGCACAGTAGGTCGCCGATGGGCGCTCATGCCACGTCGGCGGCCACTCCACCTGTCACGGCGACCAGCTCGGCGAAGGTCGTGGGGAAAACGGCGTGCGGGATGCCTCCGCCGACCCAGACCTCGTCGAACGAATCCAGGGTGCGGTCCACCAGCGTGCGGATCGGTGCGGGATGCCCGACCGGCGCCACCCCGCCGATCGCCTGCCCCGTCGCCTCGCGCACGAACTCCGCCGATGCCCGCCGGACCTTCGACGCCCCGACCAGAGCGGCGACCTTGCCCGTGTCGACACGGTGCGCGCCCGAAGTGAGCACGAGCAGCGGATCGCCAGACGCCCCGGAGATCATCTCGAAGATCAACGAGTTGGCGATCTGCCCCACCTCGACACCCAGGGCGGCCGCGGCCGCCGCAGCGGTGGCGACGGCGTCGGGCAGTACCTGCAGGCGGGCGGCCCGGGCGGGGTCGGCGCCACCCTCGGAGAGGGCGGCCAGCACGAGTTCGACGTTGCGGTGCACGGGCCGCACCCTCCCACGAGCGGTCAGCCGGGGTCCTTCGATATCCGGGTGCCCGTGAGCTGGCTGCCGTCGGCGGCGCGCAGCACGCAGATCACGTCGCGTGTCGTGAAGCTGGTCGAGGTCTTCGCCGTGAACGACGCCGCGGTCGGCACGAGGCCCACCACCTGCAGCCGGGCCTTGTCCGGTCCCTCGACGAGCGCGGAGTCGAACAGCAGCGTGCAGGCCGTGCGGGCGTAGGCGGACAGGTCGTCGAGGCCCGGGTAGGGCAGATCCCGCTGGGTGCCGAACGGGTCGAGGACCCCGAAGACCTCGAGGTCGTGGGGGTCGTCGCAGGTCACGGAGGTTCCCGACGGATACGACCGGCCCGGAGCGAGCGCTCCGGGCAGGCAGTAGTTCGACGTCACGCCGAAGACCGGGAGGTCGCCGCCCGCCCCGTAGGTCATCACGGGACTCGTCGGCGACGAGGGCCGCACCAGCAGGGTGCCCAGCACCCCGAGCACCAGACCCACCGCCAGCGCGACGACCGGCCACCACCACCGTCGACCACGCGGAGCGGGCGCGGGCTGCGGGGAGGCCGTCGGCTCCCCGCCGTAGAGCGGCATCGGCGTGGGGCTCTGCGACGCCAGCAGTGCGGCGGACTGCATCCCCCCGAGCCGGGCCTCGGGCGAGCGTTGCAGCAGGCCACCGATCACCGTGCCGATCGGGCCCCTGGCCCGCACGGGCGGGACGTCGGCGTGCAGCACCGCCGACAGCGTGGCGGCGCTGGTCTCGCGGGCGAACGGGCCCTCGCCGTAGATCGCGTAGAACAGGGTGGCGCCGAGCGCCCACAGGTCCGACGCCGGCGAGGCGGGCCCGCCCTCGAGCCGTTCGGGCGCCAGGTACCCGGGTGAGCCGACGACCGACCCGGTGGTGGTCGACCGGGGGTCGTCGGCGGCCTGGGCGATGCCGAAGTCCGTCAGCTTGACGCGCCCGCCGGAGCCGAGCATGACGTTGCTGGGCTTCACGTCGCGGTGCACGACACCCGCCTGGTGCGCGGTGTTCAGCGCTGAGACCAGCTGCTGCGCCACCGCCGTGACCGAACGCTCGTCGAGCGGGCCGTCCGCGCGGACCACCTCGGTCAGCGTCCGTGCGTCGATCAGCTCCATGACGATGTGGTCGACTCCGTCGTCGGTGATCACGTCGTGCACGGTGACGATGCCCGGATCGTTGAGCCTCCCGGCGTTGCGGGCCTCGCGCAGCAACCGGTCGCGGAACTGCCGCCGGTCCTCCGGGCTCAGCCCCTGCGGCAGGTGCAGCTCCTTGACGGCGACCTGCCGGCCCATGACGCGGTCCTCGGCCCGCCAGACGACGCCCATGCCGCCACGGCCCAGCTCACCCAGGACGACGTAGCGGCCCCCGATGACGCGGGTGGGGCTGACGGAGGTCATGCCACATGCTCCCGCGCAGGTGCCCCGCTATCAGCGGTGCTCACGCGTAGACCACCGTGACAGGGGCGTGGTCCGACCAGCGATCGGCGTGGCTCGCGGCCCGCTCCACCACCGCGGACCGGGCACGGGCCGCCAGGGCAGCCGTGGCGGCGTGGTGGTCGATGCGCCAGCCGGTGTCGTTGTCGAAGGCCCGGCCACGGTAGGACCACCACGAGTACGGCCCGTCGACGCCGGGACGCTGCGCGCGCACGACGTCCACCCAGCCCGCGTCGAACAGCTCGGCCAGCCACGCCCGCTCGTGCGGCAGGAAGCCCGAGTTCCGGACGTTGCCGCGCCAGTTGCGGATGTCGGCCTCGGCGGGGGCGATGTTCCAGTCGCCGCACACCAGCACCTCGCGGTCCTCGGTGGCGGCCTTGGCCCGGCGCTCGTGCAGGTAGGGGGCGAACAGCGCGAGGAAGCGGTCCTTCTCGTCCTGCTTGGGGGTGCCGACCGTGCCGTTGGGCAGGTACAGCGAGGCGACGGTGAGCCCGGGGATGTCGACCTCGAGGTAGCGGCCTGCCCCGTCGAACTCGGTCTCGTCGATGCCGACGCGGACGGCCTCCGGCGCGCCCCGGGTCAGGATGCCGACCCCGTTGCGCCCCTTGGCCGTCGTGCACGGGGCGTAGGCGAGGTGCCAGCCGTCGAGGAGGCCGTCGGGGATCTCCTCGGGCTGGGCGCGGGTCTCCTGCAGGCAGACGACGTCGGCCGAGGTGCCGGCGAGCCACACGGCGAACCCCTTCGCGGCGGCCGCCCGCATCCCGTTCACGTTGACCGAGCTCACGGTGACGACAGGACCATCGGGGACGACAGGACCATCGGGGATCACGAGGGCAGGGTGCCTCAGCTGCAGGTGGAACCGACGATCGGGGTCACGTACTGCTCGAACACCCACCGGCCGTCCTTCAGCTGCCGGAACCCGCCCGTGAGAGTGGTGGTGCCGTCGAGGGTGGCGCCCTGGGTGAGTACCTGCAGCGACTCGGACTGGTTGCTCGGGCCCGAACGCACGTTGAGCTGGGAGGCCGTGACCCGTAGCTCACAGCCGCCGGACGAGCCGGTGACGGCCCCCAGGCCGCCGCGGTCGATCACGGCGAGGAGCGCCAGGGCCAGCCCGAGGATGATGACCATCGGCCAGCCCTTGAGCTTCGGCCTGGACATCGTGAGCTTGGGCAGCGCCATGGCGAAGGTCTCCCGGAGAGGTGCGGTCCACCCACGGTAGCGGAGCCCACAAGAGATAGCGTGGGAGACGACGCAAACGGATCACGAGTCGACAGGCAGGGCCGAAGCAGCGATGAAGGTCATCTACACCTACACCGACGAGGCGCCCGCTCTGGCGACGCACTCGCTCCTCCCCGTGATCGAGGCCTTCGCGGGCAAGGCCGGGGTCGCCGTCGAGACGCGCGACATCTCCCTCGCCGCCCGGATCCTCGCGCAGTTCGGTCTCGCCGACGACGCGCTCACCGAGCTGGGCGAGCTGGCCACCACGCCCGAGGCCAACATCATCAAGCTGCCCAACGTCAGCGCGTCGATCCCGCAGCTCAAGGCCGCGATCGCCGAGCTGCAGAAGGCCGGCCACGCGATCCCGGACTACCCCGAGGACGCCGACACAGATCCGGAAGCGCGCGCGAAGTACGACGCGGTCAAGGGCAGCGCCGTCAACCCCGTGCTGCGCGAGGGCAACTCCGACCGCCGCGCCCCCGCCTCGGTCAAGGGCTTCGCGCGGAAGCACCCGCACACGATGGGCGCGTGGTCGCCGGACACGAAGTCCCACGTCACGACGATGAGCGACGGCGATTTCCGGCACTCGGAAACCTCCGTCACCCTCGACGCCCCGGCCGAGCTCCGCATCGAGCACGTGGCCGCCGACGGCACCGTCACGGTGCTGAAGAAGTCCCTGCCGGTGCTGGCCGGCGAGATCGTCGACGGCTCGGTCATGCGCAAGGCCGCCCTCGACGCGTTCCTGGCCGAGCAGATCGCCGACGCCAAGGCGCAGGGCGTGCTGTTCTCGGTGCACCTCAAGGCCACGATGATGAAGGTCTCCGACCCGATCATCTTCGGCCACGCGGTGAAGCAGTTCTTCCCGACCGTGTTCGCCGAGTACGGTGCCGACCTGGCGTCGGTCGGTGCCGACCCCAACGACGGCCTCGCCAGCGTGCTCACCGCGCTTTCCAAGCTGCCCGCCGACAAGCGCGAGGCGATCGAGAAGGCCATCACGTCCGGCTACGAGACCGGTCCGGCGCTCGCGATGGTCGACTCCAGCAAGGGCATCACCAACCTGCACGTGCCCAGCGATGTGATCATCGATGCATCGATGCCGGCCGCGATCCGCACCTCGGGTCAGATGTGGAACGCCCAGGATGCGTTGCAGGACACCAAGTTCGTCATCCCGGACTCGTCCTACGCCGCCCTGTACGCCGAGACCGTCGACTTCTGCCGCGAGAACGGCGCCTTCGACCCCACCACGATGGGCACCACCCCCAACGTCGGGCTGATGGCGCAGAAGGCCGAGGAGTACGGCAGCCACGACAAGACGTTCGAGGTGGCCGCGGCCGGGCAGATCCGGGTCGTCTCCTCGGACGGCACCACGCTGCTCTCCCACGACGTGCAGCCCGGCGACATCTGGCGCGCCTGCCAGACCAAGGACGCCCCCGTCCGCAACTGGGTGGAGCTGGCCGTCTCCCGCGCCCGCGCCACCGGCTCCCCGGCCGTCTTCTGGCTGGACGAGACCCGCGCGCACGACGCCGAGGTGCTCAAGAAGGTCCGCGCGCAGCTCGCCGAGCTGGACACCGACGGCCTGACCATCGAGATCATGGACGTCGCCGCGGCCACGAAGTACACGCTGGCCCGCGCGAAGGCCGGCGAGGACACCATCTCCGTCACCGGCAACGTGCTGCGCGACTACCTCACCGACCTGTTCCCGATCATGGAGCTGGGCACGAGCGCGAAGATGCTCTCGATCGTCCCGCTGATGAACGGCGGCGGCCTGTTCGAGACCGGAGCCGGCGGCTCGGCGCCCAAGCACGTGCAGCAGCTGGTGCGCGAGAACCACCTGCGGTGGGATTCGCTGGGCGAGTTCCTGGCGCTGGCCGTGTCGCTGGAGTTCCTGGCCGACAAGACCGGCAACCCGCAGGCCGCCGTGCTGGGCAAGGCGCTCGACGGCGCCACCGGCACGCTGCTGGAGACCGGGAAGTCGCCCTCGCGGAAGGTCGGCGAGATCGACAACCGCGGCAGCCACTTCTACCTGGCGCTCTACTGGGCCCAGGCGCTGGCGGCCCAGACCGAGGACGCGGAGCTGGCGAAGACCTTCGCTCCGCTGGCCGAGCAGCTGGCCGCCGACGAGGAGAAGATCGTCGGCGAGCTGGCGGGCGTGCAGGGCTCACCCGTGGAGCTCGGCGGCTACTACTTCGTCGACAAGGCGAAGACCGACGACGTGATGCGACCCAGCGCCACGCTCAACGCGGTGATCGCCGAGTTCTGAGCGGCTGCGCCGCCCGTGCGTGGAAATCATCGCCCTGGCATTGATTTCCGCGCACGACCCCGGCAAACGGCTCGCCTCGGTGGAACTCCTGCGGTCCACTGGGCCCGTGATCGGAGTGGACGACGTGACCGGCGGGCTGCTCCCCGCCATGCTGGCGGGTGGGTTCGTCCGTGACCAATGCCATCCCACGCTGCCGTTGCTGGCCACCGACCCGGAGCGGGGCCTGGTGTTCGCCGCGCTCGACGGCAGGCCGGTGGTGGCGAGGGCGTGGGCGTGGGCGGCGCTCCGGCCCGACAGCGAGCGACCGGTGCTGCAACGGGACGAGAACGTCGCCTGATCGTATGTTATGGTGATGTTATGGCAGCTGTGCGAATCACCCTGAGCGTTCCCGACGAGCTCGCCGCGCAGATCAAGAAGGCTGCCGGCGAGGGCACTGTGTCCGGCTGGGTCGTCAAGGTTATCGAGGAGTACTTCGCCGAGGACGCCGAGCTGGAGCAGCAGTTCGACGAGTGGGTGGCCGCCCAACCGCCTGTGGACGAGGAGACCAAGCAGCGCGTCGACGACGTCCTGGAAAAGGCACTCGGAATCCAGCGGAAGCGCGACGTGGCGTGACCCGTCGGGGCTTCGTACTCGATGCGGGTGCGTTCGTCGCTCTCGAGCGGCAGAGCAGCGAAATGCTCGACTACTCGAATGCGTTCCGCCGGCACGACATTCCGCTGGCGACATCCGCCGGCGTCGTCGCCCAGGTGTGGCGAGGAGGTGCCCACGGACAGGTCCCGGTCGCCTTTCTGTTGCGCCGCACCGACGTTGTCGACCTCACTGACGTACACGCTCGCACCGTCGGCAAGCTTCTCGGGTTGACCGGTACGAGCGACCCCGTCGACGCGCACGTCGCCCTGATCGCCCGGACCCGCGGATGGCCCGTCCTCACCTCCGACGCCGGCGACCTGCGCACGATCGACCGCTCACTGGAGCTCTACGACATCTGATCTTCTGGCACCCGCCGGGGCCGGAAGAGTTGGTCCCAGCAGCCGGAGCGGCGCAGCAGCAGGTGGGTGGGCACCTGCAGGAGCACGGTCGTCCCCACCGTCAGCGCCGTGTCCAGGGCCGGCACGAGCGGAACGGGCAGGGTGGCGGACATCGCGATCCGGAGCCCGGCGTCGACCGCCAGCAGCACACCCCACATCACGGTGATCTCCCGCCACGCCCGCCTGAACCGTTCGTTCGAGTCCCACAACTCGTCCATCACCGCGGCCCGGTGCGGCAGCATCGTGCGGGTGAGTTCGAAGCAGATCGGGCGCGGGAACCACGCCGTCACCAGCGTGTAGAGCCCGAGCGGCGCGCTCAGCCACGCACCGCGGGCCAGCAGCTCACGCGGGCTGCCGCCGATCAGTGACCCCACGAGCCCGACCACCATCGACACCACGACGGCCAGCGCGAGCACGTCCACCCGGCGGCTGCGCACCGCCGTCACGATCACGGTGATCGCGGGCGGGACGCCGCCCACCGCGAGCGCCACCACGTCGTCGACGCCCCAGGCGTGCAGCACGTAGTAGAGGACCAGCGGCGCGGCGAGATCCAGGAGGAGGGTGCGGACGGACTGGCGCATGGCCGCAGGGTCGCGCCGCGGGCACCGGGTCGGCATCGGCGCGGAGTCGGGGCGGCTTCGACTTTCGTCGATGTCGCGAGCGGCTCCCGTCGTCCTACGCTCGCACCGTGCCCCCACCCCGGAACGTGCCGCTCCCGGTGACGGCCGCGGTGATGGTCGCGGTGGCCGTGCTGGAGGTGGCCGCGTACGCCGGTCGCGCCGGCACCGGCCCGTTCGACATCGGGATCGCGGTGGCCGCGCTGGTACTGGTGCCCGTCCTGCTCCGGTGGCCCGTCGTCGGCGCCGTGGCGCTGGCGGTACTGGCCGCCCTGTCGCCCTGCGCCACCCCGCCCGCCACGATCGGCACGCTGCACGTGGCCCAGCGCCGGCCGCTCGGCACGGCGCTCCTCGTGGGGGCGGTCGGCGTCGCCGCGCACGCGGTGCAGGGACTCTGGCGGCCGATCCCCGGCCTGCCCTACGGCTGGTTCCTGGTACTGGACGCCGTCGCGCACGCTGCGCTGGTGGCCTGGGGCGCGCTCACGCGGTCCCGGGCCGCGCTGCTCGACTCGTTGCGGGAGCGGGCACGCCGCGCCGAGGCCGACCAGGCCGAGCGGGTGGCGGCCGCACGCATCCACGAACGCACGCGGATCGCCCGCGAGATGCACGACGTGCTGGCCCACCGGTTGTCGCTGGTGGCGGCGTCGGCGGGGGCGCTGGAGTACCGCCCGGACGCCCGTCCCGAGCAGGTGGCACGGGCGGCCGGCGTCGTCCGGGACGGTGTGCACCGGGCGCTGGAGGAGCTCCGCGAGGTGATCGGGGTGCTGCGCTCCGACGAACCGGAGCCGCAGCGCCCGCAGCCGGTTCTCGCCGATCTCGCCGCGCTCGTGGCCGAGTCCCGCGACGCGGGCACCACGGTGCACCTCGACGACCGCGTCACCGATCCGGGCGCCGTGCCCGACACCACCGGACGCGCCGCGTACCGCGTGGTGCAGGAGGCTCTGACGAACGCCCGGAAGCACGCGCCCGGCGAGGCCGTCCGGGTCCGCGTATGCGGCGGACCGGGTGATGGTCTCGTGATCGAGGTCCGCAACCGCCTGGTCGACGGGCCGCCCTCCCCACCCGGCAACGGCCTGATCGGGCTCGAGGAGCGCGCGGCGCTCGCCGGCGGGCGGCTCGAGCACTCCACAGCGGCAGGTCAGTTCCGACTGCACGCCGCACTACCGTGGCCGGAATGAGCGATCCGGTGCGGGTCCTCGTCGTGGATGACGACCCGATGGTGCGCGGCGCGCTGACGATGATGCTCGACGGTGCCGAGGGCATCGCGATCGTCGGGGAGGCCGCCGACGGCGGCGAGGTGCCGGCGCTCGTGGACGCCCACGCGCCCGACGTCGTGCTGATGGACCTGCGGATGCCCCGCGTCGACGGCATCGTCGCCACGCGTCGGCTGCGCGCCCGCCCGCGCCCGCCCGAGGTGATCGTCCTGACCACGTTCGACGCCGACGAGAACGTCCTGCGCGCGCTGCGGGCCGGGGCCGGCGGCTTCCTGCTCAAGGACACCCCGCCGGCCCGGATCGTCGAGGCGATCCTGCGGGTGGCGGCGGGCGACCCGATCCTGTCGCCCGGCATCACCCGCCGGCTCATGGAGCGGGTCACCGCCGACGCGGGCGCGCTCGACCGGGCCCGCACGGCACTGCGGACCCTCAGCCCCCGCGAGCACGAGGTGGCGTTGGAGGTGGCCCGCGGCCGGGCCAACGCGGAGATCGCCGCAGACCTCGGTATGACGGTGGCCACCGTCAAGGCCCACATGACGCACGTGTTCACGAAGCTCGCGCTGGACAACCGGACGCAGGTGGCGCTGCTGGTCCACGACGCCGACCTGGTCTGAGGCCGCGAAAACCCGTTGCGCCGCGCCGTAACGTGGAATGACGTGCTGTCTCCCTATCCCGAGCTCGTCGCAGCCGGGTTCCGGCGGTACGCGAGCTACCGGCAGGCGGCGCTTGCCGGGCTCTCCACCAACGTCGTGTTCGGGCTGCTGCGGGCGGCCGTGCTCACCGCCGTGCTGGCCGAGCGGGGCACCGTCGGGGGCTACGACCTGTCGGTGGCCGTCACCTACGTCTGGCTGGGGCAGGGGCTGCTCACCGTCGTCGACCTGTGGAGCGACCGCGAGCTGTCGCAACGCATCCGGACCGGCGACGTCGTGGTCGACCTGGGCCGGCCGTGGGACCTGCAGGCCGCGATGCTGGCCACCGACCTCGGCCGCGCCGGCAACGCCGTGATCATGCGGCTGGTGCCGCCGATGCTGTTCGGGATGGTGTTCTTCCCGTTCCGGTTCCCCGCCGAGGCGATCACCTGGGCACTGTTCGCCGTCTCGGCCGTACTCGCCGTGGTGGTCAGCTTCGGAGTGCGGTTCCTGCTCAACCTCAGCGCCTTCTGGCTGCTCGACGCACGGGGCGTGCTCGCGGTGTGGGGCACCGTCGGCGGCCTGCTGACCGGCCTGATCCTGCCGCTGTCGTGGTACCCGGCCCGGGCGCAGGCCGTGCTGGCGTGGACCCCGTTCCCGGCGCTGTTCCAGACGCCGATCGACGTGTTCACCGAGCGCGGCAGCCCTGTCACCCTGCTCGCGCACCAGCTCGTCTGGGCCGTGATCCTCCTGGCCCTCGGCCGCGTCGCGCTCACGCGCGGCGCCAGGCGGCTGGTGGTGAACGGTGGCTGAGTCGGTGTACGCCCGGATCGTCGCGTCCCGGATCCGCAGCCAGCTCGCCTACCGTGGCTCGTTCGCCCTCGACGTGGTGGCGCAGCTGGTCGGGCAGGCGATCGAGCTGCTGGCCATCCTGGTGCTGTTCACCCAGGTCGGATCGCTGGGCGGGTTCGACCGGAGCGAGGTCGTGCTGATGTACGGGCTCGCCGCCACGGCGTTCGGGCTGGCCGACCTCACCGTCGGGCAGGTGGAGCAGCTGCCCGAGTACATCCGCACCGGCGAGTTCGACGTCATGCTGCTGCGCCCGCTCGGCACGCTGCCGCAGCTGCTCTCGGCCGACGTGGCTCTCAAGCGCATCGGACGGGTGCTCGTCGGGGCCGGGGTGCTCGTCTGGTCGTTGGCGACGCTCGACATCAACTGGACGCCGCTGCGGGTGCTCGTCGCGGGGCTCGCGCCGGTGACGGGCGCGGTGATCCTCGCGGCGATGTGGGTGGCCGCCAACTGCGTCTCGTTCTGGCTGGTGGACGGCCGCGAGGTGGCCAGCTCCGTCACCTACGGGTCGAACTTCGCCACCTCCTACCCGATCACGATCTACGGGCCGTGGCTGCGACGGCTCATGTGCTTCGCGGTGCCGGGCGCGTTCGTGGCCTACTTCCCGGCCCTCGCACTGCTCGGCCGGCCCGACCCGCTCGGGCTGCCCGACGCGCTGCGCTACGCGTCGCCGGTGGTGGCCGCGGTGGCCGCGATCGCGGCGGGGCTGATCTGGCGCAGCGGTATCCGGCACTACCAGGGGACAGGATCATGATCATCTCTGCTGACGCCCTCCGTCGGGAGTTCACCCTCGGCACCCGGTTGCGGCGGCGGACCGTCACCGCCGTCGAGGACGTGACGCTGGGCATCGAGCCCGGGGAGGCCGTCGGGTTCCTCGGCCCGAACGGGGCAGGCAAGTCCACGACGATCAAGATGCTCACCGGGGTGCTCGTGCCCACGTCGGGGAGCGCGACCGTGTGCGGGCTCGACCCGGTGCGGCGGCGCCGCGAGCTGGCGCGGCACATCGGGGTGGTGTTCGGGCAGCGGGGACGGTGGGACCTCCCTGCGCGAGAGCTTCGACCTGCACGGCGCGATCCACCGCGTGCCGGCCGCGCGCTACCGCGAGCGGCTCGAGGAGTGCGTGGAGCTGTTCGACATGTCCGGGTCCCTGGGCACGCCCGTGCGACAGCTCTCGCTGGGCCAGCGGATGCGCGGCGAGGTCACCGCGGCGCTGCTGCACTCACCCGAGCTGCTCGTGCTCGACGAGCCGACGATCGGGCTCGACCTCGCGAGCAAGGAGCGCCTGCGCACGTTCCTCTCGGCCGTCAACGCCCGCGGCGACGTGACGCTGCTGCTCACCACCCACGACCTGCCCGACGTCGAGCGGCTGTGCCGGCGCGTGGTGGTGATCGGCAGTGATCCGCTGAACCGCGCGAGCGGAGGCCGCGTCCTCGTCGACGACGAGCTGGCCGCGCTGCGGACCCGGTTCGCCGGCAACCGGTGTCTGGTGGTGGATCTGGTCTCGCCCGAACCTCCGCTGCAGGGGCTCGACGGCGTGGTGGACGTGACCGTCGAGGCCCAGGGGCTGCGGCAGCGCCTGGAGTTCACAGCGTCCACGACCGCGGCCGAGCTCATCGCCGCCGTCGCGCGCCGTGTGGAACTGAGGGACGTCGGCGTGGACGAGTCGTCCATCGAGGACCTCGTCCGGACGCTGTACGCCCGCTGACACGGGCAGGCGTCAGCCTGCTGACAGTGAGCCGCGCGTGATCTGGAACGCCAGCACCATCATGACGATGCCGAACGCGCTGTAGCAGAGCACGTCCACGGCGCGGCTGCGGATGGCCAGCAGACCGACCCGGTCGAGCGGGATCACCATCCGCAGCACCGCCGCCACCAGCAGCGCACCACCCAGCAGCACCGCGCCCTTGCGCCAGTGCTGGGTGATCACGAGCCCCATGCCGGCCAGCGCGATGGCCACCACGAGGGCGGCGGGCAGCGCGGCCGGGATGCGGGAGCGGAGATCAGCCACCGACGTTCCGTTCGGCTGCCTCCACCACGTTCGTCAGCAGCATCGCCCGGGTCATCGGGCCGACCCCGCCGGGCATCGGGGCGAGCTTGCCCGCCACCTCGACCACCTCGGGGGCGACGTCGCCGACGATGCCGAGGTCCGTGCGCGTCAGGCCCACGTCGAGAACGGTGGCGCCGGGCCGCACCATGTCGGCGGTGATCAGGCCCTGCACCCCGGCCGCCGCCACCACGACGTCGGCGCGGCGCACCTCCTCGGCGAGGTCACGCGTGCCGGTGTGGCAGAGCGTCACCGTGGCGTTCTCGGCTCGCCGGGTGAGCAGCAGCCCCAGCGGGCGCCCGACCGTCACCCCGCGGCCGACGACGGTGACCCGCGCGCCGGCCAGCTCCACGTCGTAGCGGCGGCACAGCTCGACGATGCCGCGCGGGGTGCAGGGAAGCGGCCCCGGCTCACCGAGCACCAGCCGGCCCAGGCTCACCGGGTGCAGGCCGTCGGCGTCCTTGGCCGGGTCGATGCGCTCCAGCGCCGCGCCCGCGTCGAGCCCCTTCGGCAGCGGCAGCTGCACGATGAACCCGGTGCACGACGGATCGGCGTTGAGCTCGTCGATGGCGTCCTCGACCTGTGCCTGCGTGGCGTCGGCGGGGAGCACCTTCTGGATCGAGGTGATCCCGACCTTCGCGCAGTCGCGGTGCTTGCCGCGCACGTAGGAGTGCGACCCCGGGTCGTCGCCGACGAGCAGGGTGCCCAGGCCCGGCGTCACACCCGCCGCCGTGAGCTTCTCCACCCGCCCCGTGAGTTCGACCAGGATCTCGTTCAGCGTCGCCTTGCCGTCCATCACCGTCGCAGTCACGACCCCCATCCTCTCAGCCCGCCCGCAGCGATGAGTTCTGGATGCCCACCGGGTCTGCACCGGCATGGACACACGGAACCTCGCGGACCTCTACGAGCTGCCGGCCCTCGGGTGGTCGTCGGTCACCGACCGGCTCGACGCCGGCTGCGACCAGGCGCCCGGCTCGGGTGGCCCCGGCCGGCACACGACGTGGCTCACGACCATCGATCCCGACGGCCGCCCGCACGTCACCGCGGTCGGCTCGCTCTGGGTCGACGGCTGCTTCTGGTTCGAGACCGGCCGGGCCACCCGCAAGGGCCGCAACCTGGCCCGCGACCCGTGGTGCACCGTCGCGATCGCCACCCACGACTTCGACCTCGTGGTCGAGGGCACCGCCGAGGTCGTGACCGACCGCGACGCCGTCGCCCGACTGGCCGCGGTCTGGGCCGAGGGCGGCTGGCCGTGCGAGGTCGACGGATCCGGCACCGCCCTCACGGCGCCGTTCAGCGCGCCGTCGGCCGGCGGGCCGCCGTGGTCGGTCTACCGCGTCACCACCCGGTCGGCGTACGCCGTCGCCACGGTCGAGCCGGGCGGCGCCACCCGCTGGGCCTTCTGAGCCCCCCGGTCGGGCGGGCGGGGATCAGGCGACGCGGAGGCCGTGGGCCGCGGCGAAGGCCAGGGCCTGTTCCGCGTCGACCGTCGCGCCGGTCAGGCGGGCCTGCACGAGGCCGTCGGCGCCGATGCGGGCGCCGCGCAGGTCGGCGTCCTCCAGCCGGGTGCGCAGCAACCGGGCGCCTGCAAGGTCGGTGCCGCGGAGATCGGCCTCCCGCAGGTCGGCCTCCACCAGGTTCGCCTCCCGCATCCGCAGGCCCGACAGGTCGGTCTTGCGCAGGTCGGCCCGGCCCAGCGCGACGAGGGTGAGGTCGCAGTCGGTGAGCGTGATCGGGCGCAGCCGGCAGTCGATCAGGCTCGACCCGAGCAGCGAGCACCCGCGGAACTCCGAGCCGCCCAGGGCCGCGTTCCGGACGGTGCAGGTGCGGAACGCCGTGCCCCGGTGGACCGAGTTTCCAAGATCGGCACCGGTGAAGTCGCACTCGTCGAAAGAGCACGATTCGGTAACGAGTCCACGGAGGTCGGAATCGATAAAGATGCAGCGCAGGAAACGTCGGCGGATCCAGGGATTCTCACCGGCTGATAAATCAGAAAGATCAAGGTCCGCGTACTCGGCGTCATCGTCCACCCGGGCAGCCTGCCATCCCGGTAGAGGACCGATCCGACCCGATCGGACAGGTTCCCCTGCCGTGTGATCGCGCGCACAATGTCGACCATCCGGCGTAGCAGCCGGTCCCGCTGTCTCAACGAGGAGCCCGTTCATGAGCGTGGAGAGCGACGTCCAGTCCGGGGCACATGCCGCGGCCGAACCTGCCGCCCCCGCGGCACCCGTGGGTAACCCGGCCCTGCTCGGATTGGCCACCTTCCTGCCCGGTGCCATCTGCCTCGGGCTGTGGCTGGTCGGATACCTGCAAGCCCCCCTGTTGTCGGGTATCACCCCGGCGGTCATCTTCTCGTCCGGCCTGTTCCTGCTGGTCTCCTGTGGATGGGCGACCCGGGTCGGGAACAGCCTGGTGGCGGCCATCTTCGGCACCTTCTCGGCGTTCTGGCTGAGTCTGGGCTTCCTGGTCGTGTTCGAGACGATCGGCTGGGTCACCACCTCGGCCGCGGACGCGAAGTTCAGCGCTGCGGACGGCGGCAACATCCTGGCCACCTTCCTGATCGCGTGGCTCGTCGTGTTCGTCGCCCTGACGCTGGCCACGCTGCGGCTGCCGCTCGCGTTCACGGCTGGCTTCCTGTTCGTCGACATCGTCGTCGCGCTCGTGCTCGCCTACGACCTCAGCGGAACCCAGATCTTCGCCACGCTGGCCGGTATCGGCGTCTTCGTGTTCTGCGCGATCTTCGCCTACATCTGGTTCGACGGGATGGGCCAGGAGCTCGGGGGCAAGGCCATGGGCATGGGCAGCCCGATGATGAAGTAGCTCCACTCTTTTCCGAACGCCCCGCCGCATCTGCGGCGGGGCGTTCGGCATTTCAGCGGAAGTCGCGGGACTTCACGGGCACCGCCAGCACCAGCTTCTGCAGCCGGTCGGCCACCAGGTTCAGCACCCCCTCCGGGCTGCGCTCCAGCCGGCCCCGGACGAGCAGCGCGGAACTGCCGATCGCCACGGTGCGGTAGCGCGCCCACAGCCCCTCCGAGCAGGTGACGTTGAGCATCCCGCTCTCGTCCTCGAGGTTGACGAACGTGACCCCCTTCGCGGTGGCGGGCCGCTGCCGGTGCGTGACGAGGCCGCCGACCAGCACGCGGGGAGGACGCAGTTCGGGATCGCTCGGGGCGTCGAGCGACGCGAGCCGGTCGATGCGGACCGCGCCGAGGCCGTCCATCTGCGTGCGCAGGTGCTGCATCGGGTGGCTGTCGGGCGAGACCCCGGTGGCCCAGACATCGGCGACGGTGAGCTCGGCCGCGGTGAGGCCGGGCAGCGCGGGCGCGTCGAGGCCGACCGCGGTGCCGGGCAGGTGCTCCGACCGCACCGACGCCACCACCCCCGCCGCCCACAGCGCCGACCGGCGATCCACCCCGAAACACCCGAACGCGCCCGCGGTGGCCAGCGCCTCGGCCTGCGGCACGGTGAGCCGGACGCGCCGGGCGAGGTCGGCGAGGTCGCGGAAGGGGCCGTGCTCCTCGCGCTCGGCGTCGATGCTCTCGGCCAGGTCCAGCCCGACGCCGCGCACCTCGGCGAGACCGAGGCGGATCGCCTGGTGTCCGGTGCTGAGCGCGTCGGGCGCCAAGATCGCCTCGGCGCGCCCGGAGTTGATGTCCGGGCCACGCGCCAGCACCCCGTGCCTGCGGGCGTCGGCCACCAGCGACTGCGGCGAGTAGAAGCCCATCGGCTGGGCGTTGAGCAGCGCCACGCAGAACGCGGCGGGGTGGTGGAGCTTGAACCAGGCGCTGTAGAACACCAGCGCCGCGAAGCTGATCGAGTGGCTCTCCGGGAAGCCGAAGTTGGCGAACGCCAGCATCTTGCCGAAGATCTTCACCGCCACGTCGTCGGGCACGCCGCGCTCCGCCGCGCCGTCGAGGAACCGCCCGCGGAGGTCGTACATCTTCTCCTCCGACCGCTTGGAGCCCATGGCCCGGCGCAGCTCGTCGGCGTCCGACGGGCTGAACCCGCCCACGTCCACGGCGATCTGCATGAGCTGCTCCTGGAACAGCGGCACGCCGAGCGTCTTCTGCAGGGCGTTCTTCAGCAGGGGGTGGTCGTGCTCCCACTTCGCCCCGTGGCGGCGCTGGATGTAGGGGTGCACCGAGCCGCCCTGGATGGGCCCGGGCCGGATCAGCGCGACCTCCACCACCAGGTCGTAGAACACCTTCGGGCGCAGCCGGGGCAGGGTGGCCATCTGCGCGCGGGACTCCACCTGGAACACACCCACCGAGTCGGCGCGGCAGAGCATCTCGTAAACGGCGTCGTCGCTCTCGCCCAGTTCGTGCAGCTCGATCTTCCGGTCGGTGTACGTGGCCACCAGGTCGATCATCATGTGCAGCGCGGTGAGCATGCCCAGCCCGAGCAGGTCGAACTTGACCAGGCCTGCGGACGCGCAGTCGTCCTTGTCCCACTGCACGACGGTGCGGTTCTCCATCCGCGCCCACTCCACCGGCACCACCTCCGAGACGGGCCGGTCGCAGATGACCATGCCTCCGGAGTGGATGCCGAGGTGGCGGGGGAAGCCCATCAGCTGCGTGGCCAGCTCCGAGACCTGCTCGGGCATGCCCTCGGCCCTGGGGGCTCCGTTCCAGCGCTCGATCCGCTTGCTCCACGCGTCCTGCTGGCCCGGGGAGAACCCCAGCGCCTTGGCGACGTCACGCACGGCCGAGCGCGGCCGGTAGGTGATCACGTTGGCCACCTGGGCCGCGCACCCCCGCCCGTAGGCGTTGTACACGTACTGGATGACCTCCTCACGGCGGCCCGACTCGATGTCGAGGTCGATGTCGGGGTAGCCGTCGCGGTCGGGGGACAGGAACCGCTCGAACAGCAGGCCGTGCCGGACCGCATCGACGTTCGTGATGCCCAGCGCGAAGCAGACCGCGGAGTTGGCCGCGGACCCCCGACCCTGGCAGAGGATGTCCTCCCGGCGGCAGAACTCCACGATGTCGTGGACGATCAGGAAGTAGCCGGAGAAGCCCTTGTGCTCGATGATCCCCAGCTCGTGCTCCACCATCGCGACGGCGTCGGGCCGCTCGGCCTCGCTGCCGTAACGCCGGGCCACCCCGCAGCGGACGAGCTTGCGCAGATGGTCCTGGGCAGTGCGCCCCGGCGCCTCGAACGACGGAAGCTTCGGGGCCACCAGCTTCAGCTCGAACGCCAGCTCCCGGCCCAGCTCAGCCGCCCGCGCGACGGCGCCGGGGTACCGACCGTCGAAGCGGGCCGCCATCTCCGCACCTGAGCGCAGGTGCGCGGTGCCTGCGGCGGGCAGCCAGCCGTCGGCGTCGTCGAGGCTGCGCCGCGCGCGAACCGCAGCCAGCGCCGTGGCCAGCGGAAACCGCGCCGCGGTGGCGTAGTGGGCGGCGGTGGACGCGATCACCGGCAGGCCGGCGTCGCGGGCCAGCGCGGCTAGGGCGTCGTTGCGTTCGGTGTCGGTGGGCAGGCCGGTGTGGGTGAGCTCGACGGCCACGTGGTCGGCGCCGAACCGGTCGCGCAGCCACCGCAGCTCCCCCGCCGCGTCCCCTCCGGCGGCCAGCGCCTGGCGGACAGCGCCCTTGCGGCAGCCGGTGAGTGCGAGCACGTGGCCCGTCGTCTCCCCGACCACCTCGTCGAGGTCGTAGACCGGACGGCCCTTCTCCTGCCCGCGCAGCTGCGCGGCGCTGATCACGCGGCACAGCGCGCGGTAGCCCTCGGGATCGCGGGCGAGCAGCAGCAGGTGGCTGCCCTCGGGATCGGCCACCCCGTTCTGCGGGGCGGTGAGCCCCAGCGACAGCTCGGCCCCGAACACCGTGCCGATGCCCAGCTCCCGCGCCGCCTCGGCGAACCGGACCACGCCGTACATGCCGTCGTGATCGGTGAGGGCGACGGCGTCCAGGCCCAGCCGATAGGCCTGCTCCACCAGCTCCTCGGGATGGCTCGCGCCGTCGAGGAAGCTGAAGTTGGAGTGGCAGTGCAGCTCGGCGTAGGGGACCCGGGTGGTCGGCTCGCTCAGCACCGGCGGCTCGTAGGGCCCGCGCTTGCGCGACCAGGCCGGGCTGTCGCCGCCGTCGGCCTCTGCCCCGCCGGTCAGGCTGGAGCCGTCACGCGGGCGCCCGGACAGCGCCGCTTCCAGCTCGCTCCACGGTACGTCCGGGTTGTTCCAGCCCACTCACACAGTCGAACACACGTTCGACGCGAACTCAACCGGGCGGGTGGGGTGCTCTCAGTGGACCTGGACCTGGTCGCCGACCTGCAGGTAGCTGTAGAAGGACTCGGAGTCGGTCTTGGACAGGTGCACGCAGCCGGCCGAGAAGCTCTGCAGGCTGCCCTGGTGGAACGCCACCCCGCCGTTGGTGAAGAACACCGAGTTGGGCATCGGAGCGTTGTGGTACTCCTTGCTGAGGTGGTTCTTGTCCTTCCACAGCACCGAGAACGTGCCCACCGGGGTGGGCTCGTCGGGGGAGCCGGGCATCATGTCCACCGGCCCGCCGACGACCTTCCCACCGGAGATCAGCCAGGCCTGGCGCGAGGCCAGATCGACGCACGCCTTCGCCGTGACGGTGCACGGTGTGCCGTCCACCAACTGCACGTCCCCCGCAGGAGCCGTCGGGGCCGGTGCCACCGCGGGAGCCGCCAGCGCGGACGGACCTCCCAACAACGTGCCCGCCCCGACCGCGGCCGTGGCGGCCGCCACCCCTGCCGTGCGCCGCAGGTGCGACTGCTTCCTGTGCTTCGCCATACCGATCCTTCAGCCGTGCGGACGTCTCTATGAATCGATGACGTCTCCGGGCCTCCAGGGTTGCTCCATCCGGCCGACAACTTCGGTGGGCATCTGGCGGCCGTGTCGGCTTTGTCGCGTCTGACCGGCCTGCCGCACGATTCGTCCCGAACGACGGGTGCTGATCTTCGTCACACGGCCGCCGGCAGGTGCTCCGCGAGCATCCGCAGCAGCACGGCCTTGGGCTGGGCACCCACCACCTGCGTGACCGGACGCCCCCCGACGTAGAGCGTGAGCGTCGGCATCCCCAGCACCCCGGCCGCGCGGGCCGTCACCGGGTTGGTGTCGACGTCGAGCCGGGCGACGACCAGCCGGCCCTCCTGCTCGGCGGCGATCTCCTTCAGCACGGGCACGATCATGCGACAGGGTGGGCACCAGTCGGCGGTGAAGTCGACCAGCACGGGCCGCGCGGCCCGCAGGACCACCTCGTCGAAGGTGGCGTCGGTGACGGTGACGATCACGGTCTCTCCTCGGTGAACTCGCAGCGTGGGGTGGCTGCGCGCATCTGGCCGACGATCTCCCCGCGGACGGCCTGCAGCCGCGCGATCCAGTCGTCGACCTCGGCGAGCTTGCGTCGGTGGACGGCCAGCGAGGCCGGGCAGCTCGACCCGGTGGGGTGCCCGGCCCGTAGGCACTCGACGAACGGGCGCGTCTCCTCCAGGGCGAACCCCAGCTCCACGAGCGACCGGATCTCCGCGACCACGCGCACGTCGTGCTCGTCGTAGTCGCGGTAGCCGTTGGCCCGGCGCCGCGCGGGCACCAGGCCCAGTTCCTCGTAGTGCCGCAAGGTCCGGGCACTCACCCCGGCCCGCCTGCCCAGCTCGCTGATGCGCACGTCGACGACGCTAAACCCTGACACCGACGGCAACGCCAGCCCGCGACCTGCTCAGATCTGCGCAGGCTCCAGCTTCTTCGCGCCGGTCATGATCGCGACCGCCTCCTCCATGCTGTGCGACTTCGGCGTGATCACCCCGGCGCTACCGCCGAGCCGCTGGATGTGGATACGGTCGGCCACCTCGAAGACGTTCGGCATGTTGTGGCTGATGAGGATGACACCCAACCCCTGCTCCCGCAGGTCTCGCACCAGGTTGAGCACCTGGCCGGTCTCCCGGACGCCGAGCGCCGCCGTCGGCTCGTCGAGGATGACGACCTTGCTGCCGAACGCGCCGGCGCGGGCCACGGCGACGGCCTGTCGCTGCCCGCCGGACAGGGTCTCGACGGCCTGGTTGATGTTCTGCAGGGTGCTGATGCCCAGCCGGTCGATGTAGTCGCTCGCCTGCTTGCGCATCGCGCCGGTGTCGAGCATCCGCAGCACCGAACCGAGCAGACCCTTGCGTCGGATCTCCCTGGCGAGGAAGAGGTTGCTGGCGATGTCGAGCGCGGGTGCGACCGCGAGCGTCTGGTAGACGGTCTCGATCCCGGCGGCCCGGGCATCCTGCGGGCGCTTGAACTGCACCTCCTCGCCGTCGATCAGGAGGGTGCCCTGGTCGGGGACCATCGCGCCGGAGAGGCACTTGATCAGTGTCGACTTGCCGGCGCCGTTGTCGCCGATGACGGCGAGCACCTCGCCCGGGTAGAGCTGCAGGTCGACGCCGGAGAGCCCGACGACCATGCCGAACAGCTTGACGAGGCCCCGGGCCTCGAGGACGGGGGTGGTCATGCCTTCACGCTCCTGATCCACTGGTCGACCGAGACGGCGAGGATCACCAGGACGCCGACGGCGAGCACCTGGTAGTTGGGGTCGAACCCGGCGAGCGCCAGCCCGTTGTCGAAGACCTGCACGATGAGCGCGCCGATCAGTGAGCCGAGCACGACGCCGCGCCCGCCGAAGAGGCTGGTGCCGCCGATGACGACGGCGGTGATGGACTCCAGGTTGGCGTTGGTGCCGCTGTTGGGGTCGGCGCCGGCGACGCGGCCGCAGACGATCCAGGCGGCGACCGCGATCGCGATGCCCGCCACCATGTACGCGCTGAGCAGGACGCGGTTGACCTGGATGCCCGCGAGGCGCGAGGCCTCGACGTCGTCACCGACGGCGTAGAGGTGCCGGCCCCAGGCCGTGTAGCGCAGGGCGAAGCCGATGGCCGCGTAGAGCACGACCATCAGCAGCACGCCCGTGGTCAGGTTCAACGAGCCGATCTTGATCGGCGTCGCGGACCACAGGACGAACGAGTCCTGCGGCAGCGCGATCGTCTGGCCCTTGGCGTAGATCAACGTGGCCGCGGTGAAGATGCTCAGGGTGCCGAGGGTGACGATGAACGGCGGCAGCTTGATCCGGGTGACGAGGAAGCCGTTGAGCGCCTGGGCCAGCACCGCGAGCACGGCGCCGATGAGCAGCGCCAGCGCCCCGGGGACACCGGAGTCGAACACCAGCTTCGCCATCACCAGCGACGACAGGACCATGATCGCGCCGATCGACAGGTCGATGCCCGCCGTCAGGATGATCAGCGTCTGCCCGACGGCCAGCGAGCCGACGACCGACACCTGCTGGGCCACCAGCGACAGGTTCTGCAACGAGTAGAAGCGCGGGTTGAGCAGGGCGAACACCACGCCGGCGAGGACGAGCACGATGGCCGGGCTGAGCGCGGGCTGCCGGTGCAGCACGGAGTGCACCTTCTGGCCCAACGTCACCGGGCGGCCCCGGAGCTCGTCGAGCGGCGCCGCGGCAGGTGGAGGTGTGTCTCTGGTCGTGTCGGTGGTCACGGGGACCCCTTTCGGTCCGTCCACGAACCCCAGGCACGTCTGCGGGCCGTCGACGAGGAGATGGCTGGTGCGGGGGCCGAGTGTCCGCCCCGGAGAGCGGGCGGCGATACGGCTCGGCCGAATTGTCGTGAGGCGGACGCGCCGGCGAGGTCGTGCGACACCCGCCGGCGCGTCCTGCTGTGGCGGGGCCGGGGCCCCGGCCGGTCGGTCAGCTGCCCCAGCAGGTGGGGGCGGCGTCCGACGGGGACTGCATGGTGATGCCGGCGAACGGCTGGGTGGCGACCAGCGCGGTGCCGGTGTCGAAGAAGGACTTGCCCGCGGTGTCGGTCGGCTTGGCACCGCCCTTGGCGAGCTGGGAAATGGAGTCGACGCCGAGGGAGGCCATCTTGCCCGGGTACTGGGTGGCGTCGGAGGCGAACTGCGTGCCCACCAGCTTCAGGCCCGCGCAGCTGCCGTCGATCGCGTAGATCTTGGCCTGGGCGGTCTTGCCCGCGGCCTGCAGCGCGGCGTATCCGCCCTCGCCTGCGGGCTCGTTGATCGCGTAGACGACGTTGATGTTCGGGTTGGCCGAGAGACAGTTCTCCATGGCCGTGCGACCGCCATCGATGGCGCCCTGGGTGGGCTGGTGGCACGCGATCGTGTACGTGCCGCCGGAGTAGTTGCCCGTCGAGGCCTCCTTGCCGTTCTCCGTCGTGCTGCCGGGGTTGATGCCCAGGCCCTCGAGGAAGCCGTGGTCGCGCTGGATGTCGACCGAGACGACCTGGTTGTTGAACAGGTCGAGCATCGCGATGACCGCCGGCTTGCCGGCGAGCTGCGCCGCGGCGTACTGGCCGTCGAGCTTGCCCGCGGCCTCGTTGTCGGTGGCGTAGGTGATGTCCGCGACGGTGGGCGGGTTGGGCGCCGTGTCGAGCGCGATGACGAACAGCCCGGCCTGCTTCGCCTGGTTCAGCGCCGCGTTCACCGCGTCGCCGTTCGTGGTGATGAGGATGCCCTTGTCGCCACGTGAGATGGCGTTGTCGATCGCGCTGATCTGCGTCTGGGTGTCGCCGTCCTTGGTGCCTGCGGCGACGGTGAGGTTGACACCGTCCTTCGTGGCCGCGGTCTTGGCGTCGTTCTCCATCGAAACGAAGTACGGGTTCGTCAGCGTCTTGAGGATCAGCGAGACCCCGACGGGCCCGCTCGCCGCAGTCCCGGAACCGGAGGCCGTGCCCGAGGAGCCGCACGCGGCGAGGGAGACCGCCGCGACCGCCGCGATGCCCGCGACGGCGATCCTCGTCCCGGTGCGGGACGTCCGGCGCCCGTCCGAGGTCGGTGATGCCTTGTCCATGATCGAACCCTTCTGCTCTGAATCTCCTCCGCGGTCGGGTGATGGCTCTCATCCCGCCGTTGGGATAACGTTGTCTCAACGAGAGTGCTCTGTGATGCACGGAACGTCAAGCTGCTCTACAGTCGCTGATCACAACGGTTTGGTGACGAGCGCCTCAGGATGGACAACGATGTCTCAGTGGCAACAGCCGTCACCGTCCGCACCGACCCGTCCGACGATGCGGGAGGTCGCCGCGCTCGCGGGGGTCTCCCTCAAGACGGTGTCGCGCGTCGTGAACGGCGTCAGCAGTGTCGATCCCGACCTCACCGCACGGGTCCGCCGCGCCGCCGAGCAGCTGGGCTACCGGCCGAACCTCACGGCCAGCAACCTGCGCCGGGGGGACCGCCGCACCTCGACGATCGGCATGCTGGTCGACGACGCGGCCAACCCGTTCTCGGCCGCACTGATGCGTGCCGTCGAGGACGTCGCCCGCGAGCGGCGGACCGTCGTGCTGATCGGCAGCCTCGACCACGACCCGGCCCGCGAGCAGGAACTGGCCACCGCGCTCATCGACCGCCGCGTGGATGGGCTCGCGATCATGCCCTCCAGCAGCGACCACAGCTATCTCGCGGCCGAACTGCGCGCCGGCACCCGCTTCGTGTTCGTCGACCGCCCCGCGAGTCACCTCGACGCGGACGTCGTGGTGGTGGACAACCACACCGGAGCCATGACGGCCGTGCAGCACCTGATCGACCACGGCCACCGGCGCATCGCCTACCTCGGCGACCGACCCACCCTGTTCACGGCGTCCGCCCGCTTCGACGGCTACACGCGCGCACTGGAACGCGCCCGGATCCCCCTCGACGAGCGGATCGTCCGCCACTCCACCGCCGCCATCGACGTGGCGGCCGGGGTGACCACGGCGATGATGACCGGCCCCCATCCCCCCACCGCGCTGTTCACCAGCCAGAACCTGGTGACGATCGGCGCGAGCCGCGCACTGCGGGAGTTGGGCCGGGAGAACACCGTCGCGATGATCGGCTTCGACGACTTCCCGCTCGCCGACATGCTGCGCCCGGGGATCACGGTTTTGGCCCAGGACGTCGAGGGGATCGGCCGCCTCGCCGCGACCACCCTCTTCCGGAGGCTGGACGGCGACAGTTCGCCGTCGCAGACCTACACGGTGCCGACCCGCCTGATCCGGCGTGGATCGGGGGAGATCCCGGGCCCGGAGGCTCTTCAGTCGTAGATTCCGGCGACCCACCACCTCCCGTCCCGGACCACGAGCAGGAACGCCACGCCGTCCTCGCCCACCACCTGGACCCGGCTGCTCTCGTCGGCGTTCGGGGCCCACCACCGCTGCTGCACCGGCCACGGCCCCGCCCACCCCGCGACGGTGCGTGCCCCGCCGCCGTCCACGACGAGCCGCTGCGGGGGCGCCGACAGCCGGTCGGGTTCGACGAGCCGCACCGGCCGGCCGTCGGCGTCGGACAGCTCGGCGGGCAGCGGCTGCGGGGGCACGGTGGCGGGCGAGGGGGCCGGCAGCCGTCCCGGCCACGAGGGCGGCGGTTCGCGCACCGTCCCGGTACGGGTCGAGCGGCGGACCGGGACCCGGCGCCGGGCCGTGGAGCGCGGCGGGGCAGGCCGCTGCTTCGGGCCGACGAGGCTGTCGGGGCCCGGCCCGACCAGCTCAGGCCCGGCGGGCCCCGGTGCACCAGGTCCGGGCACCCCCCCGGCGCTCTCCGTCCCCGCGTCCCCGCGTCCCTCGGGCCCCCGCCCTCCCGGTCCGGCCGCCGCCTTGCCCGGGGTCGACCTCGTGATCATCGATCGGGGACCCTCGGCCGCGGTATCGACGCCTCCGCGTCCCGAACCGCCGATCACGGCCTCAGTGCGCCGGCCCTCCTTCTTGATCGACGTCCGGGGACCCTCCGCCGCAGTACCGGCTCTTCCCCGTCCCGAAGCGTCGATCACGGTTCCGGGGTCGACCCGGTAACCCTCCATGATCGGCGTCCGGGGACCTTCCGCCGTGCTCCCGACGTCTGCCGGTCCCGAAGCGCCGATCACCATGTCCTCCCGTGCGTCCCCCCAGGGCACCAGCCGCACCTGCTCACCGGGATTCCGGCCGCCGGTCAGCACCGCGGTGACCACCGCATCGGGCCCCAGCAGCGCCTGCACCCGCACCAGCGCGCGCCCGGCCCGCTCGTCGGCCTCCCCGATCTCGCCCCACAGGCCCAGCTGCAGCGCACCCGCCGTGACCGTCTCCTCCGGCACCAGCCACAGCCGGTCCACCGCCCCGGCGTGCCCCCGGGCCAGCCAGGAGTCGAGCTGCCAGCGGACGCGGTCGACGGTGCCGGACGGGGTGAGCGGCTCCGCGCAGCGCCAGACCCGGTGCAGCTCCTCCCCCGCGACGGTCCGCGCGGCGACCCCGAGCCGGGTGCACGACAGACCGTGGCCCGCGAGGGTGCGGTGCAGGCGCTCGGCCAGCCCGCGGGCGGCGAACGCGGCCGCGTCGACGCGGTCGACGGGAGGGTCCAGCTCGATCTCGACGGTCAGCTCCTCCGGCGGTCGGCGGCGCACCGGGGGGCGGGGGTCGAGCCCACGGGCGAGCCGGTGGCAGAGCACCGCGTCGACCCCGAACCGCGTGGCGACGTCCTCCGCGTCAAGGCTCGCGAACGCGCCCAGACTGCGCAGCCCCAGCCGGTCCAGCAGCCCGACCAGCTCGGAGCGGTCGACGTCGGGCTCGCGGTCGAGTTCCGCCACCCCGAGCGGGGCGAGGAAGGCGGGCGTGTCGCCCGGGGCCACCGTCAGCCCGCGTCGGGCGGCGAGCACGGCGGCGAACAGGCCGTCGGCGAACCCGGCCTGGCACTCCACACCGGTGCGGGCGGCGACCTGGTCCACCAGCCGTTCGGCTGCGGGCAGCTCCCCGCCGAAGTACCCGACGGGGCCGCGGGCCGCGAGCACCACCAGCCCGGGCCGCACCACCTCCACCCCCGGCGCCAGCTCCTCCACCGCCAGCACCACGGGCTCGAACGCGCGGGCGTCCCGGCCGGGGTCGGGGGCGAGCACGGCGAGGTCCGGGCAACGGGCCTGGGCCTCCCGGCGCCGCAGCCCACGCCGGATCCCCTGGGCCCTGGCCACCGCCGAGCAGGCCAGCACCCGGTTGGCGACGAACACCGCGGCCGGCCGGTGCGGCGGCACGTGCGCGTCCCGGGCCGCGGCGGTGACGGGCCAGTCGGGCGACCACAGCGCCAGCACCCGCGCGCTCACCGCGAACCTCCCAGCCCGCCGACGCCCCGCCCCGCCCCGGGCCGAACCGGTCCCCGCCCCCGCTGATCACGGGCAGATGGCGGCCTGTCGATCTCCACCGACCGCCATCCGCCCGTGATCATCATGATGGGCGGACGGGGGCGGGGGCGACGTCGGCCGGGGCGACCCATCTCCGGCTCCTGCGCCCAGCCGGGGCGGCCTCCGCTCACCCCGCAGCCCGGGCTGGAAGAGGCGTGACGGCGGTCGGCTCGCCGGCTGTTCCCACCGCGCCGCCGGGAGCCGGGAGCCGCAGGTGCGCGCGTCGGCCGCCAGGCGCCACCCCCCGCCCCCGCAGCTGCACTCCGGCCCGCCGCTCGCACAACCGGCCACTCCCCGCGCCGATCCCCCGCCACTGCACGTCGGTGCAGCCCAGCTCGACGTCGGCGCCCGGCCACGGACCCAACGCCAGCAGCACCGCGCCGCGCTGGCGGGCCCGGGCCGCGAGCCGCTGCCGGTCGGCCGCCCGCACCCCGGCGCGCTCGGCCCCCGCGACGGCGACGACGTCCAGTCCGTCGAGCAGCGCGGACGTGACGGCCAGCAGATCGGCACCGGGGTGGGGCACCAGCGCCAGCCGGTCGAGCCGGATGCCCGCCTCGGCCGCGGCCACCAGCCCCAGCTCCGGGCGGCCGACCACTCCCGTCCAGGCCCCGCCGGCGGACGCCTCCGCGAGCAGGGCCAGCAGCAGTGAGGTGGCCCCCGGCCCGCCGGACACCGAGACGGTGGACCCACGACGCAGCCCACCGGCCGGCAGCAACCGGGCCAGCGGCGCGGCCACCGGCAGCACGCGGCCATCGGCCTCCGGGGCGGCGACGGGCCGCACGCTCGCGGCCCGGTCCTCCATGCCCCGCAACAGGTTGCGGGCCAGCTCCAGCCTTCGCTCGTGCACACTGCTGATTGCGGCCTCGGCCACGGCATGCCTCCCCGGCATTCGTGCCGAGGGGAAGTCGGCGATCTCGAACTTCTGTTCGAACTCTAACCGGCGAGGACCGCCACCTCAAGCCCCGCCCGGGTGACACCGCTCGCCGAGCCCGGCAGGCCGGTCGCACGAAACGACCCCATGGACAGGGTCGGCCTGGCTACCCTTCCGGCATGGCCAGCCCCGTCCGCCCCGAGGTGGTGGCCCGCCTCATCCGGCGGGTCGATGAGCACGACGAGACCCTGCGCGCCCTGAGCGACACCCTGATCGACGTGAAGGAGACCGTCGACGGCCACACCGCGACCCTCGCATCGCACGGCGAGATGCTCGCATCGCACGGCAAGATGCTCACCTCGCACGGCAAGATGCTCACCTCGCACGGCGAGATGCTCACCGAGATCCTGACCCTGCTCCGCGAGCGCCCGCCCACCTGAGTCGAACGTCAGTTCGAGCTGTGCACAGCTCCATCCACACCTGTGGACAACTCTGCTGTGGACAACCGGGCGGCCGCCGCGGCCAGGTTCACCACCACATCTCCGGGCACCTCACGGTCGGTGCGCCACACCGCGTCGGTGGTGAGGCGCAGCTCGGCCCCGTCGACCGGCAGCACCAGCACCGGTTCGCCCGAGAACGCCTTGCGGGTGGCGCCGGCCCGCAGCCCGGCGAACGTGAACGCCTGGCCCGCCGCGACGACGTGGGCGAGGTCGGAGTGGTGGTGGCTGTCGAGCTCGATGTGCCGGACGACGCCGTGCCGGGCCAGCAGTTCGTCCGTACGCCGGTACACCAGCGGCGCCGCGTCGTGGCTGATGGAGGCGTACGCCAGGTGGGTGAGCTCGCCGAGCCGCACCGAGGTACGTCCGTCGAACCCGGTGCCCGAGGCCACCACCACGCCCATCGGCTGGTCGTCGACCCGCACCGAGGTGAGGTCGGCCCCCGACGGGCGGCCGTGCACGAACGCGATGTCGAGCTCCCGGGTCCGGACGGCCCGCACGAGCGGGGCGGTGTTGTCGGGGTGCAACCGCACCTCGAGATCTCCCACGGAGTCGAGAAACCGGTCGCGAACCTCCGGCGCCAGGTCCGGGGCGACCCCGATCGAGACGGTCCGGCGCCGCTGCACCGCCCGGTTCACGACCGAGTGGAGTTCGTCGAAGCGGGCCAGCAGGTCCCGCGCCCCGGGCAGCAGCGCCTCCCCCGCCGGGGTCAGCGTGACCCGGTGGTGCGCGCGGACGAACAACTCGGTGTCCAGCTCACGCTCGAGATCCCGGATGCGCCTGCTCAGCGGGGACGCGGCCATCCGCAGCCGCTCGGCGGCCCGGGTGAAGTGCAGCTCCTCGGCGACGGCCACGAAGTAGCGCAGATGGAAGATCTCCACGGCGTGACCGTAGCGGTCTTGTGGACAAGTGCACATCGGTCGTGGTGGATCGTCGGAGCGACGGCCTACCGTCAGGTCCATGAACGAGCGATCGGTGCGGGTCGGCAACTTCTCCGGCTACCTCGGGGATCGGTACACCGCCATCGACGAGGTGCTGGCGGGCGACCCGGTGGATGTCCTGATGGGCGACTACCTGGCGGAGATCACCCTCGCCGCGCTGGCTGTCGGGTACCGGCCGGGGTCGGGCGGCGGGTACGTCTCCTACTTCCTCAAACAGCTCGCTCCGCACCTGGCCACCATCGCCGAGCGGGGCATCAAGGTGGTCACCAACGCCGGCGGCTTCAACCCGGCCGGGCTCGCCGTCGCGCTGCGCGAGCTCGCGGCCGAGGCCGGGGTGGCACTGCGCGTCGCGCACGTGGAGGGCGACAACGTCCTCGACGAGCTCGCCACGTTCCACGCCGAGGGCCACGGCATGGAGCACCTCGACACCGGAGCCCCGCTCAAGGACTGGGGCGTCGACCCGATCGCCGCAAACGCCTACCTGGGCGGCTTCGGCATCGCCGCGGCGCTGGCGGCGGGCGCCGACATCGTCGTGACCGGGCGGGTCACGGACGCCTCCCTCACGGCGGGCCCGGCGGCCTGGTGGCACGGCTGGACACCCGACGACGCCGGCCCGCTGGCCGGCGCGGTCACCGCGGGTCACATCATCGAGTGCGGGGCCCACGCCACCGGTGGCAACTTCTCCGGCTTCACGACAGTGCCCGGCATGCTCAAGCCGGGCTTCCCCATCGCGGAGATCGCCGCCGACGGCAGCAGCGTGATCACCAAGCACGCGCGCGACGGCGGCATGGTCACCGTCGACACGGTCACCGCGCAGCTCGTCTACGAGATCCAGGGGCCGCGCTACCTCAACCCCGACGTCACGGTGCACCTCGAGACCGTGCAGCTGAGTGAGATCGGCAAGGACCGGGTGGCCATCGGGCCGGTGGAGGGATCACCGCCGCCGCCCACGGCCAAGATCGCGGTGTTCGCCCCCATCGGCTACCAGATCTCGTCGATGCTGTTCTGCACGGCGCCGAACGTCGCGGAGAAGGTGGCGCTGCTGCGGGCCCAGTTGCGCGCGCAGTTGGAGGGGTACGTGGACGAACTCGACGTCACGGCGCTCGGTATCGCCGCCGAGGATCCCGCCACGCAGTGGGAGGCCACCGTCCCGGTCCGGATCATGGCCACCGCCCGCGATCCGGAACCGTTGCGGCGCTTCATGCCCGCCCTCGGGAGCCTGTTCCTGCAGAGCTACCCCGGCTTCCACCACGACGGCGGCGCGGCGCGGGTCACCGAGCCGTGGCCGCGCATCGACTACTGGCCCGCGCTGCTGCCGTCGGAGCTGGTGCCCCACCGCGTCGTCCTCGACGACGGCACGGTGCTGGAGGCGCCCGTCGCGTCGAGCTCGGTGGTGGAGCCCCAGCCCACGCAGCCCGAGCCCTCCGACCTCCCGCCGACCGGTGGGAAGCGGGTGCCGCTGGGCACGCTCGCCCACGCCCGCAGCGGCGACAAGGGTGGCAACTCCAACGTCGGTATCTGGGTGGCCGACCCGGCGGCGTGGGAGTGGTTGCGCAGCACGCTGTCCACCGAGGGCATCCGCGCGCTGCTGCCGGAGATGAAGGACGTGGCGATCGTCCGCCACGAGTTCCCGCACCTGCGCGCCGTGCACATCGTGTTCAAGGGCCTGCTGGGCACGGGCGGCTCGTCGAACCTGCGGGTGGACCAGATCGGCAAGTCCGTCGGCGAGTACATCCGGGCCAAGCACGTCACCGTTCCCGAGGAGCTGCTGTCGTGACCCACCGACGTGATCTTCCCCGCGGGGGCGGCATCGACACCGCCACCGAGAACACCCTCACCCGTCGGATCGCCGCCACGGTCGCCGCACCCGCCACCGACGACGCCTTCGACATCCACAGCGCGCTCGACGAGCTGCTGGCCGGCATCGGGCTCGCCGCCTCCGACACGGGCGGCATCATCACGTTCGAGGGCGCGGATCCGGTGGTGCCCAGCCCGTTGCGCCTCGGCGGAGCGGCAGCTCTCGCACTGGTGGCCACGTCGGTCGCCGTCGCGGCCCTGCACCGGCAGCGCGGCGGCCCCGGCCAGGACATCGCGATGGACCTGCGGGTGGCGCCACACCGCCTGTGCCCGTTCTACGACCGGCGTTGGGAGCTGCTCAACGGCTATCCGGGCGCAGCGCCGTCCAACCCCACGCAGGCGCTGGGTTTCATGTTCCACCGCACCCGTGACGACCGCTGGGTGATGCCGCTCAACCCCTACCCGAAGATCAAAGTGGCGGCACAGAGGCTCCTCGGCACGCCCGACGATCCCGAGGCCGTCGCGGCCGCCGTCGCCCGCTGGGACGGCCACGAGCTGGAGGAGGCGGGAGCGGCGGCGGGCGTGGTCATGCCGCTGGTGCGCACGCCGTCGGAGTTCCTGGCCGAGCCGCAGTACCGCGATCACCTCGCGCACGCGCCGCTCGTCGAGATCCGCAGGATCGGCGACAGCGCTCCCGAGCCGTTCGCACCGGGCGCCGAGCAACCGCTCGACGGCATCCGCGCGCTGGGGATGGGCCACGTCATCGCCGGGGCCGGGGTCGGCCGCGCGCTCGCCCTGCACGGCGCCGATGCCCTCAACCTGTGGCGGCCCGGCGAGCTGGAGCACGACGCCACCTACATCACGGCCAACGTCGGGGTCCGGTCCTCCACACTGGATCCGCGCCGCGACCACGAGCGCATCCACCACCTGCTCGCCGGCGCCGACGTGTTCTACGCCAACCGCCGGCCCGGCTACCTGGCCTCCATCGGGCTCTCGCCCGAGGAGGCGGCCGCGATCCGGCCGGGCATCATCCACGCCACCAACTCGCTCAACGGGCGGAGCGGCCCGTGGGCCGATCGCATCGGGTTCGACCAGACCGCGGGCGCGCTCACCGGGATGGCCGACCTCGAGGGCGGCGGCGGGGAGCCGCGGCTCTCGCCGATCCTGGTGGTCAACGACTACATCGTCTCCTGGCTGACAGCGGCCGGAGTGGCCGCGGCGCTCGGCCGACGGGCCCGCGAGGGCGGCAGCTGGGCCGTGCACGTGTCACTCTCCCGGGTGGCGGCATGGATCATCGAGCTGGGCGTCTTCGACCTGGCCTACGCCCGCGAGACCGCCGGCAAGGGCGCCGACCACGCCTACCTCGACCCCGAGACGTTCACGGCCGACACCCCGCTCGGGCACTACCAGGGCGTCACCGACCAGGTCCGGATGTCGGCCACCCCCGGCCGCTACCGGCAGGTGCTGCTGCCCCGCGGCGCGTCACACCCCGGCTGGGTGAAGTAGCTGGGGTTGCCGTGATCAGCCGTACACACTGGGCCACATGCTGGTGGCGGTCGTTCCCGCGCATGATGAGGAGCGCACCCTTCCGGAGTCGCTGAGGTCACTGCGCGTGCAGTGCCCGGCGCCCGACCGGGTCATCGTGGTGGCCGACAACTGCACCGACGGCACGGCCGCCCTGGCCGTCCGGCTCGGGGCGGAGGTCGTCGAGACCTCGGCCAACACCGCCCGCAAGGCCGGCGCGCTCAACCAGGTCCTCGACGCCCTGCTGCCCGCACTCGCCGACACCGACCAGGTGCTCGTCATGGACGCCGACTCGGCGGTCGTGCCGGGTTTCCTCGCCACCGCAACGGCGTGGCTGCGCGAGCACCCCGCCACCGGCGCGGTCGGCGGCGTGTTCACCGGCCGCCCGGGTGGCGGGCTGCTCGGAGCCCTGCAACGCAACGAGTACGCGCGCTACGAGCGCGAGATCGCCCGCCGACGCGGCCGGGCGATGGTCCTCACCGGCACCGCCACGCTGTTCCGGGTGGCGGTGCTGCGCGAGATCGCCGACGCCCGCAGCGACGTGCTGCCCGGCAGGCACGGCTCGGTGTACGACACGCTCGCGCTCACCGAGGACAACGAGATCACCCTCGCGGTGAAGACCCTCGGCCACTTCGCGGCGTCCCCCCGCGATTGCGGGGTGCTGACCGAGATCATGCCGACCTGGCGCGACCTGTGGCACCAGCGCCTGCGCTGGCAGCGCGGGGCGCTGGAGAACCTGCGCGCCTACGGGCTGACCCGCGTGACGTTGCCCTACGTCGCGAAACAGGCCGCGATGTACGTGGGCATCCTCGCCGTGGCCCTGTTCCTGCTGGCCACGATGCTGTTCGCGGTCCACGGCGAGCTGGGGCCGCCACGCGGGTTCTGGCTCGCCGTCACCGCGCTGTTCGTGATCGAGCGGATCTGGACGGTGCGCACCCGGGGTGTGGCCGCGATGGCGCTGGCCGCGCCGATCGTCGTCGAGTTCGGCTATGACCTGTTCCAGCAGGCCGTGTTCCTGCGGGCCGCCGCCGATGCACTTGCGCGCCGGGCCGCGCACTGGCACCACGCTGCCCCGCTGCAGGTCCGGGGGGCCTGAGCCGTGTACGGCAAGTGCGGGGGCACCACGATGGCCATGATGCCCGCCGGGATGATCGCGGTAGGCGGCCTCGACGTCCTCTGGTACGTCGTCGCCGGGTGCACGCTGCTGGCCGCGACGCTCGCCGTGGGCCGGCTGCTGCCACGGCGCCGTCGCCGCCGCTGACCGGCGCGCGAGCCCGTCCCACGGGCAACTCGCCCACGATTCCAGGGCGACACGCGCAGCGGAGAAGGACGACTCGCGCACGGGAGAGGGGCGACTCGCGGCGGGTCGGCGGGGTCAGGGGGCTCAGGGCGCCACCGTCCGGTGGAGCGCCGCCCACTGCCCGGCGGTGATGTCGCGGGGGCGGGCCGTGGCACTGATGCCTTCCCGGCGCGCCCACGTACGGACCCGGGGCAGGCCGCTCAGTGCCGGCAGCAGGCGGTCGCCGGCGAACGCCCTCCGCGTCATGCGCTGGTAGGCGACCCGTTCGGAGGCGGGCAGCAGCGGGTGGTCGCGGCGGCGGACCACGAGCAGGCCGCCGTCCACCGCGGGGCGCGGCCGGAACGCCGCCGAGGGCACGCGCCCGGCCAGTGCGAACTCGTACCACGGCCACCAGCTCGCGGTGAGCAGCGTCGTGCCGCCCACGGCCGCGCGCTTGCGGGCCACCTCCCACTGCAGCAACAGGACGGCGCAGGTCCAGGCGTGCTGGCCGAGCAGGTGCCGCAGCAGCGGGGTGGTGATGCCGAACGGCACGTTCGAGACGACCTGGTGGGGCGTGTCGAGCCGGAACCGCAGCATGTCGGCCTGCACGATCCGGACCTGGCGACCGAACCTGCGACGCAGGCCTGCGGCCCTGTCTGGGTCGAGCTCGACGGCGGTCAGGAGGTCGCGGCGATGCGCGAGGAGCCGGGTCAGCGCGCCGTCACCGGCGCCCAGCTCGAGGACGGGGCCGGGCGGGACGAGCCCGGCGATGCGGGCGGCGACGCGGGCGTCGGCCAGGAAGTTCTGGCCGAGCTCGTGGCGCCCGCCGAAGGGGCGGGAGGACATGGGTGGCCTGCATTCGCGTCGATCGGACGGAGGTCAGCGATCGGACGCGGCGCGGGCACCCGCGGAAGGCGGGTCAGCCGCGCGGCGTCCGGTGGACGCTGCGCAGCCGCACGAAGACGGTGCAAGCCATGACGATCACGCTAGTAGCGTGTCGCCGCCAATAGTCGGCTGGGATGCGGTAGATCGTTCACGGCAGTCTCCCCGTCCCCTGCCGTGAGG
>JBBRLM010000039.1:0-68047 GCA_038231335.1 Mycobacteriales bacterium | reverse complement strand
GGCACCCGTTGCCTGCGTGACCAGCGCGATCAGCTGGTCGAACTGGCGACGCCGCCGACAACACCAGGCCCGCACCTGCCACTACCGGCGCCGAGGTCAACGACCGCCACCCTGACCGTCAAGCGCCGTTGCAGTACTAGATCGTTGAACGATCCGCCCTGCTCGAGCGTGCCGAGCACGGAGTCCGCGTCGACGGTCTGGGCCTCGCGGGTGTACCAGGCGGCGAGCCGGAGCGCGTCGGACGACGAACCGCCCGCCCGGGTACGAAGCTCGGTCGTGAGACGCGCCAGCGCACCACCGACGGGATCGCCCTTTTCCTGCGCATCGTCGAGCATGGCGACCAGGTCGGCGAAGGGCCGGCCGACGCCGATGGGCGGCAACTGGTTCGGGTCGCCAACGAGGATCAAGCGGTGGACGTGGCCGAGGTCGAGCGCACACAGCAGCGCGTAGAGGCTGTCCATCGTCAGCATGGAACTCTCGTCGATCACGACGGTCCGTGCCGACGCGTACAGCTCCTTTCCCTCGAACAGGGGGCGCTGCCGCTGACCGTCGTAGCGGCCGAGGCTGTACAGGAACGACGCGACGGTGCGGACATCCGCATCCTTGGCCTTGGAGGCGATCTGGACGCTCGCCTTACCGGTGGGCGCCAGGAAAAGTACCCCCCATCGGACCAGATCCGGCGCTCGTAACAGGGCGCTGAGAACCGTGGTCTTGCCCGTGCCGGCCCTGCCGACGAGCACGCTCAACCGCCGCGTGGTGATCCGCTCCAGCGCATCCGCCTGGTCGGCTGCCGCGACGGCATGCCGCTCGTCGGTCGGGCCACTCGATCCGCCGCTGTCCGCAACCGCCTGGGTGAGCAGCCGACTCCAGTCGACCCCGAGCGATTTCGTCGGTTTCGCCGCCCGCTTGCGCAGGATGCTACGCAGCCGGTTCTCCATGCCCTCGTGCTCGACGAGCTGCAGGGACGGAACCGGTGGCGTCCGGCCGTCGCCCACCACCTCGATCAGGCTGACCTCCTCGGCGAGGACGGTCGCGTTGCCGTGCACCCAGTCTGCGGGGATCTCAAGTGCCTGCGACAGGTCGAGTCGCGCCAGCCGCTCGAGGGCCTCATCGCGTGCCATCAGCGCGTCGCCGTCGTCAGCCGCCCGGCGCAGCACGCTGACCAGAGCGGCACGAACACGGCGCGGGTCGAGCGGCGATCGGATCGCAGCCGGATCGGGTACCGGGTGGACAGCCGACACCGCGGCATCCGGCAGCAGTCCTCGGTCCACGGTTCCGACGGTGACGGCGTGGTCAGTGGAGTCACCGAGATCGCACTCGGCGATGCGGTACGGGTTGGCGAGGATGCCACCGTCATCGACCGCACCGCGGATGGCCCGTGCCCTCCGGGCGGGGTCGAACCACCGCTGGGCCTGCTCGATCGTCAGGGCGAAGCGGGACAGCAGCGTCGCGAGAGAGCGTCGCTCGTCGCTCAGCCCGGCCCAAGTGGGTGCGCCCGCCCGAACATCGGCGGTGTAGGCCGGGCTCGGCGGTGGCTGGCTGCCTCGCAGAACCGCGTCGAGCAACGGCCATGGGTCGTCGTCCACGGACAGACGTCCCGTCGCAACGAGGTCGTAGACCATCGAGGTGCCGAGCCGCAGGCCCAGCGCTTCGAGGACTGCTCCCGTTCCCGGGAACGCTCCACGGTCCCGCCAGAGGCCGGCGATCTGGGCGTTGAGCCAGTCCTCACGTTGCTGCCATGGTCCGGGGGCGATGCCGTGGCTACGCACGAGGCGGACGACCTGCATGGCGCGGACACAGGTCGACAGGGTGACGTCGGGACCGGCAAGCTCGCCCGCGTAGCTGTAGGCGGCGATGTTCGCGCGTTCCGGGACGACGGCGATGTCCTCGGCGAACTGACGCCGGCGCAGGTCCTCGGCTGGGTCGCCGGTCGGCTGCAGATAGTCGTGGTAGGGGATCAAGAATCCTGCGCTGCCGTCCGCTCGGATCGAGTGCTCGATTGACCTTTCCCACAGCGGATAGGTCGCTCCGGACGCCACGTCGTAGCGCAGCATCGGCCCGATGTTGTCGACGCTGCCGATTCCGACGACGAGCCGGTTGATGTTCTCCCCAAGCGGATGCCCGCTCTTGGTGTAGAAGACCGCAAGTGACGGCCCTGGCCGCAACCGCCCGAAGAAGTGCTCGCCCAGCGCCTCCTGCCGGGCGCGCCCGAAAACCCACGGACTGGCGAACGGCGACTCCTCGTCCGGCGGTAAGGGCTCGGGCAGGCGCGAGTCGATCAATTCTTGGTTCTGTCGAAGCATCCACCAGAACGGCACGGCGAGTGTCGAATGCGCCGGCATGCGGATCCGAGTCGGGCGGAGATTTCCGTGCGTGGCTTTGGCTTTGCTGGCGGACGCGTAGGGATGGACTCGTTCCTGCCACCACTCCCGCGTCGACATGAAGGCCCCGGATTCGCTACGGCACGGCGGAAGCTGCGCCAACGGCAGATCAGAGAAATGGCGTCCGGCCACCTCGTTCTCGGCCGCGTCGTCACGATCCTCACGGATGTTGTCCAGGTCCAGGCAGAAGGAGTTCTGCCCGGGGGCGCGGCAGACTGTGCCATCCCATCTCGCGTCGTGCCAGGGAACTCGGATGTCCAGATGAAACGGCACAGCCCCACTACGTCCTTCCGGACTCGGTGATCACGATAGCGATGCGACGCGGGAGGTGATCAATCGACGGCCTCGCTCACAGCCGCACCAATTCTCCGGCCGCCGCGAGCTCGGTGAAGTGCTCGACGACGCGCTCCGGGGCCCCGCCGCCCCGGACCAGCACCCCCGCCTCGATGTTCTTGTCGATCCCGGATGCCGTCAGGTTCGCGCTGGACACCAGCAGTACCCGGCGATCCCCGACAGCGACCTTCGCGTGCATCTTGGCGCCGGACTCGCGCCGGGCAGGTGCCCATTGCCACAGCCGTACGCCAGGCAGACCCGCGAACGCGGCCGCTGGCTCGGCGCCGTTCAGCGAACTTCCCGCGCCCTGCAACGTCTCCACGACAACGTCTATGGCGACGCCGCGCTCGTTCGCGGCCGCCAAGGCCGCTTGGATTGCCGCGTGGGGACCAGCGGAGTAGGTCATGAGCAGCAGGTGGGACCGCGCGTCCGTCACGAGGTCGACCAGGACCTGCGACGTGGCTCGTACCGGGACCCGGTGGGTGCTGGGCCCCGTCCACACCGTCTCGACCTGCAGAGCACTCTCCCGCTGCCGGTAGCCCGCTGCTATCCCGCGCAGGTAGGCCGCCAGTTCGGCGTCAGGGATCCCGTCTGCGGTCTGCGCCTCCTGAACGCGCTTGGCACCGACAGCGAAACCCGGAAGCGACGATGTCGTCGGGACAGAGTTGGGCGGGCCGCCCGCCACCAGCGCCGACGCAAGGGTCTCGACCGCGCCAACGCCGACATCCCGCAGCACCGCGGCGACAGCGGCAGCTACCGCCGTCATACGGACTCCGGGAACAGCGCCAGCTTCGGATCGTCGATCGGCACGACGAATCGCCGGTCGAGGAACCGGTTGCCGCGCTCGCAGGAGGTCTCGGACACGAACAGGCACACATGACAGGCGGCGCCATGCAGAAAGTCGGACGGGGCATGCGGCAGCCGCTCGGCGCACAGCGGATCCGACGAACACCGCCGGGCATCCGACAGCGCTCGCCTGGTGAGCCTGACAAGGCTCGCCGGCTCCGCCAGCGACACCAGCCCGCCCAGCGTTCCCTCGGCGTCCGGTACCGCGGTGTAGATCAGGATTCCGCTGCGTGGATCGTCCGGGGTGCTGGAGTACACGCGTTCGGAAATGCTGGCGCCGTTGTACCCGCATTCCAGCGCGATCGTCCGCAGCAGCAGATGCGAGAGCGTATGCAAAGCGATGTAGCGGGCACCCGGCCACCCAGCCGTCGCATCGAACGTGGAGTTGACCCGGTCCGAGTAGCGGTTGCTGGTGAATCGCGCATACGCGTCCATGTGCGCATGCACGGCATCGGACCCCTCAACCTGCTGCTCCCACTCGGCGAGTAGGTCTTCTGGCACCTTGACGAAGATGCCTTCCCCGCGAACCTCGGAGGCCGGCACCCAGCTCGGCAGGTCCCGCGACAGCGCGACACGCTTGACCAGCGTCGGGTTCTCCCGGTCGGGCGCGTCCAGACGCGTGAAGCCGACCAGGGCGCGCACCTCGCGCAGCCGCTCCACCTGCAGGACGTCGGCGTAGTACCCGCGCAGGCGTTCCGGCACCGGTTCGCGGCGCAGGGAGAAGTCGTCCGAGACCGGCGGCAGATCGCCGGCGGCGAAGATCTGCCATTCCGGCGTCCGGAGGTCGGGATACTGCTCCTCCGGCTCCCCATCACCCGCCAGCTTCGCGCGATGCTGCTGGACTGCATCCCAGAGCTCGTCGTCGGACCATTTGACGAACTGCGTGAGCGCGGGCGAGAACTTGCGGCTGATCGGCACTTCTGCCCGGCTAGCAATCTTCTCGAGCTCTTCCCACAGCTGTTCTACCTTGGCTGCGAGCTCCCCGGCACCGGTGCGGGGCACGGCGAGTGCGGACAGCGTCTGCGCGAACCACTGGTTGGAGGCGCCAACAACGAGGACCTTCACGTCCTGGACACATACCTCGGGACCGAAGGTGCCCAGGTGCGGATGGCGGGCTCGGCAGCCCGGCAGATTCTGCTGGCCGCGCTTACCCATGGCCTCGCGGATGTTGCGGCGCTTTCCGCAGCTCACGCACTCGATGGCCACGTTCGCGCCGAGGTTCCCACCGCGGTCCTCCATCCGCAGCTGCGGGTTGGGCACCGACTCGCATGGAACGCCGCGGTGCACGAACGGCACGTACGGGAAGTCGTCGAGGTGCCCCGACGTGCACACCAGCACGAAGCGCGCAGACACGGCGAGCGGCTTGCGTCCGGTCTTCTTGCGCGTGCAGTTGGTGTGGGCGAAACGCGCGTCGTGTGGCTTGTGCAGGCTGACGTTCTCGAACCGGAACCCTTGCGCCTCCACGGGTTCCAGCGCGTTGCATGACGTGCAGCGCAGCCACGCGGGGAACGGGACGACCGGCACGCCGACGCGCAACGACGGGTCCTCCCCGAAGCCCATCTGCTGGCTCGGCATCCAAGGCGCGGGCTTGAGTTGCTTGACGTTCTTCCCGAGGAACCGTTGCACGGCGACGAGCAGGCGCGGCTCGGCGATCGGCATCGGGTCGGGGACCCCCTGGTAGGACCAGTCGTCTAGGCCGCTGACCAGCACGGAGAAGTTGGGTAGGTCGACAAGCGACCCGACACCGCTGGTGAACATGAGGTGGCTGGGACGGGCATTGCCCACCCGCCGCCGGTACAGCTCAGCCATCAGCGCCGCTTTACGGGGAGTGTGGTCATGCCGAGCTCATCACCGTCGGGTTCGTCGACCGGTTCGGCCGGTGTTCCCCCGAACTTCCACGCAGGTGCCCCGTAGAGCGCCTGGTAGACGTTGCCCCCACCGGGGACGAGGAGGTTGATCTCGTTCTCGGTTTCCCGCATCGATTGCCCGACGGTCAGGTCTCCCCATTTCGCTTCGCCGGCCCGCTCGAGCAGACCGAGGAACTTCTGTCCCTTGACGCTGCCTTTCCGGTAGCCGAGGGGAACCTGCCCCGTCGTACGTAGCTTCCACTGGTCGACGATGACTTTGATCCGCTCGTGGAGGTAGTCGCGGCCACGCTCGCCGGCGACGGCTTCGGCCCGATCGAGCAACCGCTTGATGACCCGGCCCACCACCGCGGCGTCCAGCGGCACGTCGTGGGCGTCGGAGTTACGCGAGTAGTCGTCGCGGGCATTGCGGACGGCCGCGACGAACGTCGCCGCGGTCCCACGGTCGAGAGCACGCCGCGTGTACGGCGTTACCGACAGCGCCTCAACCTGTCGGTAGAAAGTGGCGTGGTAGTGCGTGAAGTCCTCAAAATGGGCGAGGTCGCGGGGGCGAGCCCAGTTGTAGAGGGTCACCACGAGGCCGGGTCGGGCGGCGTCACGGCCGACCCGGGAGGACGCCTGGATGTACTCGGCGGTGTTCTTGGGCTGGCCGGTCACGACCATCAGCCCGAACCGGGACACGTCCACGCCGACCTGCAGCATGGAGGTCGCCAGCACGACGTCGATGGGCTGGCGGTCGTCCTGCATCCGCGTGCTGCGGCGCTCGGTCAGCGGATGCATCGGGGTGCGGTCGGCGCGCCTCCCACCGGCCAGAGACGCGCGGAGCTCGGCGTTGATACCGGCGTTGCGAGGCGACGTGTCGATGTCGGGGTCGAAGGCGATCTCCAACCGCTTGAGCACGTCGCTGATGTCACCCGAGGAGATCCGGGACGTCAGCTCCTCGACGGTCAGCATTCCACCGGACCGCGTCACGCGGTCGGACATGTCCTTCATCCGGCCGTGCCGCTTGACCCTCGTCGCGACCTCGTCATCCAGGGTGCGCCGCATGCCGGCGAGCTCCCGGGTGGCGTTGAAGTAGCCGACGAGCGTCATGTACGGGTCGGCGGCGGCGCCGTGCCGGTCGAAGAGCGTCTGCCCCGCGATGAGCAGGATCTCCGCGACCCGGATCTCCGCTGACTTGAACCGGGTGCCGTGCGCGCAGAGCCCGAGGTAACGACGGCCCGGGCTCTCCGGTGAGATCGGCACCTGTCGGGAGAAGTAGGTGTCGGCTACGTCGATCACCTGCGGCGGGAACACCGCGAGCTCCCGGCCGAACACCCCGAGAACCTGCTCGCGGGCCCGCTTGGTGGTCGCCGTCGATGCGACGATCTTTGGTCCGGTTTCCATACCGGCCGGGGTTCGCCAGGTGCAGAGCTGGTCGACGGCTGCCTCGAACAGCCCGACTGTCGTGCCGAGCGCACCCGAGATGAGGTGCAGCTCGTCCTGGATGATCAGATCGGGTGGCCGGAGCCGGACGCGCGGCTGGCTGACGACGCTCGGCAGCGCACCCCTCTTGTTGTGCCGTGGCCCGCATTCGGCGCGCTCGTCGAGATCGTCGTGCCGGTAGCCGTGCCGTGGGCACCACTGGTTCACCCGCCCGAACAACATGCCCGCGTATCCGCTCCAGGGCAGCTGGGCGAGCTTGTCGACGGTGGCGATCACCAGACTGGGGAGGTAGCGGTAGATCTCCTCGTCGACCGTGAGGATCGGCAGTCCCTCGGTCGAGCGGGTCCGCGAGAACGGACAGGCGTTCTCAGTCTCGGCGTTGGGACAGAAGAGAAGCGTGCGGCGGTGCCCGTCGTCGATGTCGACGTCGTGGTGGGCACGCAGCGGCGTGCCGCACCACGGGCACGACAGCGTCTGCAACACGTTGGCGCGCTTGTTCTTGTCCGATGCGTTCTGGCGAGCCTCCGTGATCTGCGCGGCGGCGTCCTTGAACGAGTTTGGGGAGACACTGCCGCCGACCCACAGTCCGATGCGGAACGGCTCTGGACCCCAGATCGCCTCGTCGGACTGCCGGATCACCTCGGCGGCGCACACAAGCGCCGCCGCCCGCTGGAACTGCTGGGCGGTGAGCAGGCGCAACGTGTAGCGCATGAGTACGGCGACTCCCGCCGAGCCGTCGCGGGCGTCCTCGCCACGGCCGACCCGGTCCTGCAATCGGCGGATGGCGAAGGTGAACGCGGTGAGGCCGAGATAGGCCTCGGTCTTGCCGCCGCCTGTGGGGAAGAACAGCAGGTCGACCGTGGCCTGGGCGGTCGCGGCCCGTTCTGGGTGATCGGGGTCGGTGATCGACGGCAGGTTGAGCAGCACAAAGGCGAGTTGGAACGGGCGCCAAGCGGCGGCCGCTGCGCCCTGTTGCTGCACCTGGGCCTCGGCGGTGGCGAGGTCGAGGCCCCGCCCCTCCCGGAGCTGCGCGATCGCGGTGCGCCGGCGCTGATCGGCCATCGCGCGGTTGGCGAAATGGAAGGCGGCGAGTGCCTCCTCGTGGCGAGGTGCAGCAGGATCGGTCAGCAAGTCGACGCCTGCGGCGATCCGGGACGCGGCCATCCCGGCGGCATGTACGGCGTGGCTTGCGGTCGAACCGAGCGCCAGAGGGACGCGGTGGCATTCTTCTGCGCGCTCACCGAGCCAGGCGCGGTAGCCCTCGACAAGTGGCCGGAGTCCCCGCTCCAGCGCCGCCGCATCCGCGGTCGCGAGAGCGTCCATGGCCAGCTCCACTCGGTCGAGCGTGGGTGCGACCGTGGCCGGTACGTCGTAGGTGGGCAGCCACCGTGTCGTGAGTCGCCGGGCCACCCGGTCTCCGGCAGCGATGTCGGCGTGGACGGCGACGTTGCGGCCGGACGTATAGCGGCGCTCGTTGCGGTAGAGCAGCCGGAGGTGTGCCTCCTCCGGGTCGTCGACGGCACCGGGTTCGTCCAGGGGGTCGTCAATCGGTAGGAAGACCGGGGCGGCGCCGTCGAGGGCGGTGACCTCTATCGCGGTCTGGAATAGCCATTCGGTGTCAGTGTTGGAAGCCGGTTCCTGTTGGTTGTTGATCAGTGCAAGCTCGACCACCTTCCGATCGGCGTGCCGCCGAACCGAAACGGCGAACAGCACGCCGGGCGCGTCCTCGTCCCCGCCGGAAAGGGAGACCTTGTAGGACGCCGCACCATCGAGCCGCACGGTCGGCGTATGCCGAACCGGCTCACGGACCCACACTCGGGCCTTCTTCTCGTCCTCGACCGGGATCTCATGCTTGGTGTAGTGGCCCCAGCTGAAGGCGACGGCAAGGGCGTCCACGTCGGTCGGCACCGCGAACGACAGCCCCATCGACGACGCCCAGATCCGTCCGAGCGACTGCGGGGTGATGACGTCGGGCAGCTCCGCCTCGCCGTCGCGGACGGCGTCCTCAGTGTCGGGAACCTCGTCGGCCTGGGTCAAGGTCGAGACGGCCTCGTGCTTCGGGCCCAGCATGCCGACGAGGTAGCGCTCGCGCGGCCCGCCGGCCTTCGGAGCGAACTGCTCGGTCTCGCCGCCCCAGGGCCCGAGGAGGTCGCGCTCGATCAGCTCGCCCAGCTCGTCGCGGACGTCGTACGAGCCGGCGCCGCTGAACTTCTGGGGCTGGTCGAGTGGTGGCGGACCGGCCGGTACGTCGGGCTGGTCACCGAGGGCACCCTGCTCGCCGTGGGGGTTCGGGAAGAGGCCGAGGTCGGCCATCAGAAGAGCCCTCCGTCCTCACTCTGAGGGGCGGCTTTGGCGCGTTTCTTGCCCTTGTCGTGCAGGCCTCTCGCGACTTCCTCCGCGTACTGATCGTGATTGAGTTCGAGCAGCCGATCCAGGATCTCGCGCTGGGCTGAGGAACCGATGGTGTAACGAGTCTCGCGGGCAACGGGGTGGAAGCCGTGGTCAAGCTGGTCGAGAAGGTCGTCCCAGCCGTAGGCGCGGATGACGGCGCAGTCGATGTCGCGGTGGATCGTGCGCAGTTCGGCGATGTCGGCATCGGTAACGGCGGCGTCGTGGACGAGGTTGTAGGTCTTCGTTAGGCCCGATTGGCGGGCGCGCATGAGGTCGCCGCGGAATAGGTGCAAGATTGAGCCGAGCTTATCCAATTCGGCTGTCATTATCGGCAACACAAGAGTCTCAAATACGTCAGTGGGCGAATAGCTAAGATCCGCCTTCATCGTTGAGCTCCGCGCGATCGCCCAAAGATAGTGTGGCGTCGCCGACAAGGTCGCGAGCAGCTCCCATCGGTCACTCGCTATCACTACGATTTTACTAGAAAGCACCTTTCCTGTTGACACCATCATAGGCATCACTGTCTTGCTCACCTGCGCAAGAACAATTACTCTTTCGAGGCGTGAAATCGCCTTGACCATTGCTGGTTGCTTCTCGGCATAGTGCCAGTAGCGCTGCGGCAGAGGAGATCGAAGGACGAACCCTCCGTCTGGCCGCAATCTTTGACGATCAGGCTTGACCTTTTCCTCCACAATTGCAAAGGCCTCGCGGTATGATCTCGCGCGCTCTTCGGTCCAGTCGTGGAAGTTAATCACCCAACGCGAAGGCGACACAGTCGGACTCGAGTTTAGATCTTGACCGTTGAGGTACGGGAATACTACATCTGAATTCTGCGGATCTCTAACGATTAGCCGCTGCGCTTCGCCAGCTTCGAGGGTGAAACCTAACCCCAATACATAAGACCCGATAAATGATCTCGCTCCGCTACCAATCAGGCGGTGTGGATTCCCAACAACCCTTGAAGTCGCATTTAGACTGGACGTTATTCCTTGGACTTCGACACCCTCAAGGAACCTAGAGGCCGCCTCTCCGAGCGAAACGCGGCTTGTCCACACCGCACAGTACTCCAGCATTGCTGACTTCGATGGCCATGGTTCACTCTTCAGCGCGCGTCGGATAGTTACCCCCAGTTCGGCCAGACGATCGAGTCCGACCTCACGTGTATCGCCCTGAGCGAGGGTGTTCGTCGCAACAATTCCAGATTGCCCTGTCAGCCGAATGAGCGATTGCGCGCGTAAGAGAAAGTATGCGACGAGGTCCGCATTACCACGCACGCCGTTCGCAATGCAATAGATCAGGAACTCTCGGTACGAAACCCCGAGAGGTGCGGTGATTTTCTTACCGCCAAGGAACGGTGGGTTGCCGATGATCGCGTCAAAGCCGCCGGCCTCGAACACCTCCGGGAACACCAGCGGCCAGTGGAGCGGCTCACGCGCGAACCCGCCGTCGACCCGATCGGTGTCGAGCCAGGTCCGCCGCTGCACCAGCGCAGCCGCTTCGCCCGCGCCCGACGAGAAATCGGCGATCAGCCTCGCAGCCATCACCGAGCCATTGTCGATTGCTCGGGCGCCACCACCAGCGTGCGCCAGGGCCGCACCGACCGCGAGATCGGCGAGGAACCGTGGCCGGCCGGTGCGCAGTTCGACATCTGCCAGAATGGCTCGCTTCGCCTCCAACGCCTTCTCCGCGTCCTCGCCCACCTCGATTTCGGCGATGTGCCGCCGAGCCGCCGCGACCTCGGCCACCAGCGAGCGAACACCGCCCGCCCAGTCGAATAGGTCCGTATGGAGCGCCCGACCATGCGCCGGGTCCATGTGCAGGTACTCCAGCTGCTCCAGATTCGTGATCCCCAGCAGCGAGTCACCCGCGACCAGTCGGTCATCGACGAACGTGAACGGCCGGGTCGAATCCATGGACACCAGCCACAGCGACAGCTTCGCCATCTCCACGGCCATCGGGTTGATGTCCACGCCGTAGAGGCAGTGCTCGATGACCTGCCGCCGGGCCTCCACCGACACCGGGTCGTCGTCGGCGTCCACGGCGCGTTCCGCGGAACGCGGGTTGTGGTCACGCACCCGCCCGTCGCCCTCGCGCAACCACGCTTCGAGCAGCCGCTCCCCCAGGTACCGGGCCGCAGCAACCAGGAAGGCAGCCGAACCGACGGCGATGTCGGCGATCTTCAGCGCGAGGATCTGCCTGCTCGACAGCGGCACCCACTGCGCCCGGTCCGCGGTCTGTAGCGGGCCCGGTGAGTGGACCAGCGGCTCCAGAGCGTGCAGCACCACCTCCTCGGCCAGCTTGCGCGGCGTGTAGTGGGTGCCGGTGTTGCGCCGCAACGCCGACTCGGTGACGTAGAGCGCACCCGGAAGGATCACCACCGGCAGACCACGGAGGTCGGTACGGATCAGCCCGTAGAGCGGGAGCAGCCGCTCGGCCAGCGGGTAATCGCCGTCGGTCACGGCGAGGAGTTTCTTGCGGGCCTCTTCGGCCGCCGTCGCATCGAGCAGCGCAAGCCGCTTGGCGATGGCGGCGGGCGAGCCGATGCCGGACGACTTATAGAGATCGGACAGGCCGGCGGAGAACGTGGCCACGTCGGCCGCGGTCGCCAGCGCTTCCTCCAACGGGCCCAGCGGCACCTCCTCCTCTAGGCCCTCCTTGCCCACGAGCCCGAGCACCACGCCGTCGGCCCGGTAGCCCTCGAACGACAGCAGCCCCTCGTACACGTAGCCGATCTGCTCGACGTCCAGCGTCTTGAAGCTCAGCGCCCGGCGCTCAGCGTTCTTGCCCTTGCCCACCGTTACGTACTGGACGGCACGGAGCATGTGCAGCACGGTTCGATCGTCCAGCGACAGCGGCAGCCACAGGTAGTTCTCCGGGTCGAATAGCCCGCCGTCGTGCCCGGGCATCTGCAGGCGCGGATGATTGACGCCGCCGTGCACTGCCTCGAAAAGCGCGATCAGCCGGTGCCAGGCCGCGGTGCTGTGCTCCAGATCCTCGTCACTGCCCTCCAAAGCCCGTTGCTCCAGCTCGGCGCCCAACCGCCCGGCCGAATAGGCCCGGGCGTACAGCTCGTTGTCCGACGGGAGAAGGCCGCGCTCCTCGGCGAAGAGCAGGAACACCACCCGCATCATGATCGACACAGCGCCGCGGTAGACGTCGTGCGCGTCCACGTCCTCGACGCCGCGCTCGCCACGTTTGCGCGCCGCGACGTCGGCCCGGCCGATCGCCGTGACCAGCAGCTCGACGGCCTGACGGACCTGCACGCCCAGCCGGTCGGTGATCTCCTCCTGGCTGTCGAGGCTCGCTCGCAGCAGCGGGACAAGCCGCTTCTCCTCCCGCTCCCCGAAGAACCGCTGCCGCCCGAGTAGAGAGACGAACGCCCGTACAACGTCACGCTCCGCTGCCTCGGCCCAGGAGGACGCGTCGAACAGGGCCACTCCGGTGACGCCGCCTCGGGGCGCCCACACCAGTGCCCACCACCGGCCGTCGGTCACGAGCCCCAGCTCGACGTCGTGGTGCCGGCACATCTGCGCCATCCGGTCCACCGGCGTGGCGGCCCACGCCTCACCCGGCAAGCGCGTGGTCGGGTGCTGGCCTGGGAGCCACACCGCCCCCAACAGTCGGGCGGCGTCAGGCTTCACCTCGCCATCCGGTTCAAGGACCACGAACGACGGAGTCAGCACGGCGTCGTGCTCGGCTACCTCCACCTCGAACGGGTCCAGCTTGTCGACGCGCAGTGTGTCCGCCAAGGCCAGGAGCTCGGAGAGGACGAACACGACCCAGTCGCGCTGGCCGGCGGCCTTGTCGTCCTGCCAGACGCCGTGCTCGCGCCGCAGCGCTTCGTGCATCGGCTTGTCGAGCGCATCCAGCCCAGCCGGCCATGTCTCACGCAGCACCGGAAGGCTTAGGAACGGGCCGCTCACCTCGACCAGGCTCAGCCAGTCGCGGTGGTGGGCAGCGTTGTCCGGCGCAGGAGGCGGGCCGCCACGGATACGACTCATTGGTTGGCCTCCTGAGCGCGATTCATCCGTGTGATTCCTTGCTGGTCCGCCGGCTCACGACCATTCATCGCGTTGCCTCACGCCTTGGGACGACGAATACGACCGCCACCGGGAACCGGTGCGGCTTCGGGTCCCGGTATCGGGCCGCGACCGCTTCGACTTCCCGGTCGCGTTCGGCCGGCAGCCCGGCCAACCGCTGCTCCCATGTCGCGCGGTCGCGCCGGTACTGCGCTATCTCGTCCGGGCGCCGGGCCTCGACAAGGCTGAACAGCGCATCCTCGTCGGTTCCGTCAGCCAGCGCACGCCGCAGTGTCGCCTCGAACTGCTCGAGATTGGCCACGATGCGCCGCTGCTCAGCCTCTTGTCGCTGCGCGAGCCTCGTCTCCAACGACTCCTGCCGGGTACGGGCCCGCCAGTCGATCGACGCCAGCACCGCCTCGCGGACCGCCGGCCAGCGCTGCTCCAGGCGCGCCCGCACCGGCGCCGAAGCCAACACACCTGACGCAAGAGCCCGGTCCAGATGCCCGCCGAGCACCGTCAGGTTCTCCAGTCGCCGGAAGCGTCCCTGCGACGGGACCCAGCCGCCGGCGTAGAGCACCTCCTCATGCAATCGCGCCCCGTCACCGCCGACCAACACGAACCGCGAGTACGCGCCGACCAGCACGTCCTCCAGCTCCGGATCGTCGCTCACGACGGCGGTGACGCGGTGCAGATCGATGTCTTCGCTCGACACGGCAGCCCGCAGGAGTCGCGTGGACATGGCGACGAGCGGGGAATTGAGGTGCGCGAGCACAACGTCGTCTCGCCCGCGCGCGACCTGCGGGTCGAAGGCGACCGGGAGCTGGCGCGGGGGCTCGTCCGGGCGCTCGAACTTCTCCGTCAGCCCGGCCGCCGCCCGCGACCATGAACCGGTCAGCGTGGGCACCGTGAACAGGCCCTCCGCCCCAAACCGCTCGTCGACGTGGTCGCGCAACGGCTGCTGCCGGGCGAGCTGCAAGGCCGTGTCGACGACGCGTTTGACGCTCGCGGGCGTGATGCCGAGGGCAGCGACGGTCTCGTCGAGGCTCGCCCGCAGGCGGCGCACCTGCTCCCCGACGCGGGTCTCGGTGGGCACCAGCTCGACGCCGCCGCCCGCGGCGTCCACGTCGACGGGCGTGTGGTCGCCAAGCATGCGGCGCTGCACAGCCTCAGAAAGCACTGCGTTGACCTTGCCGAGGTCCTCCTCCATCCGCGCGACCTTCTTGGCTACCCGGGACAGAAACTCCAGGTCGGCCTCGTAGGAGTCGACGGCGCGGTTCCATCCAGTGCCGACGAAGTGCCGGATGTCCGGGGCGTGGCGCTGGCCGTACCGGTCGATCCGCCCGATCCGCTGCTCGAGCTTGTTGGGGTTGAACGGGATGTCGTAATTGACGAGCCGGTAGCAGTAGTTCTGCAGGTCGATGCCCTCGCTAGCGGCATCAGTGGCGAGCAGAATGCGTACCGGATGCTCTGTGGGGTCCTTCTGAAATGCCAGCCGCAGCTGTTCGCGCTCGTCGTTGCGCAGACCGCCGTGCAGCTCGGCCAGGTGCGCTCCACCCAGGTCCTGTTGGCGCAGGAGCGAGGAAAGCCAGCTCTGCGTGTCGCGATACTCGGTGAAGACGACGACGCGCTCGTTCGTCCAGTGCTGGTCCGGTCGGCAGATCGCGGTGAGGTAGCTGATCAGCTCGCGAGCCTTCGCGTCCGGCTGGGCCTCGTGCGCCCGGGCCCACTTCTCCATCTTCGCCAGCAGCCCTTCCTCGTCGTCGTCGACGTCGGGCTGCATCGGACGCGTGCGAGCCAGCACGTCGTCCTCAGCCTCGGCGAGCTGCTCGTCGTCATAGTCGGCCAGGTCGTCGTAGATCTCCTCCATCCACTCCGGGACGGCGGCATCGGGCTGCTCGACGACGCCACGTCGCGACCGCAACGTCTGGCGATAGACGCCAACCGTGTGCGCGAAGGCAGCGGGACTGGAGAACAGCCGCTTCTTGAGCAGCAGGGTCACCAGGTCTGTCGCTCGGCGCCCGCGGGCGGAAACCAGCTTCGTGCGGCGAAGCTTCGCGAACCGCGTGAGCAGAGCGTGCACCTCACGCTCGCTCTCCGGGTACTCGACCGGGATCGCATCCGAGCGGCGGGCGACGAATCGCGCACTGCCATCAGCGTTGACGATGTCGCGCTTGAGACGCCGCACCACGGTGTCGCGGACCGCGGCCGGGTCGGGTGTCACGCCGCGCGCGAAGCGCTGGTCGTCGAGGATCTCCAGGAGCGCGGTGAACGACGCCGGATAGCCGTTGTGCGGCGTGGCGGACAGGAACAGCCGGTGGGTGAAGTGGGGTGCGAGCCGTCGGATCAACTTCGTCTGCTGGGAGTCGACCGCGTAGACCTGCTTGGGTGCGGACGGGGCCACATGGTGTGCCTCGTCGAGGATGAGCAAGTCGAATATGCGCTGCGACGACGGGTCGGCAGGCAGCACCTCGTCGAGCAGCCGCTGGGCCTTCGGCATCCGCAGCCATGGCAGGCTCACGATGGTCAGCGGGTAGACCTCGAACGGGTTCGCGGCGCTGCCGAACTCGCGCCGCACGAGTGCGCATCGCTCGGAGTCGATCACCGTGAACATCAGGCCGAACTTCTCGGCCATCTCGTCGCGCCATTTCACGGTCAGCCCGGCAGGGCACACCACCATGATCCGGCGAGCACGGTGACGTAGCAGCAGCTCCTGCGCGACGAGCCCGGCCTCAATGGTCTTGCCCAGACCGACGTCATCGGCCAACAGCAGGTTGACGCGTGGCGCCTCCACCGCGCGCGCAACCGGCTCGAGCTGGTAGTCCTCGATCGCGACACCCGACCGGAACGGCGACTGCAGCGTCCGGACGTCGGCGGAGGTCACCGCCGTCCAGCGGACCGCGTCAAGGAATGCCGCGAGCCGACCCGGGGCATCGAAGCGACCTTCGCTCACCTCGGGGAGTGAACCCGCGGGCAGCACACGGCGGCCGGGCTCGATCTCCCAGATCACCTCGAGGGTCTCTGTGAGGCGATCGACGCTCTGCAGGGCGACGACGGTCATCGACCCACCCGGCTCGACCTGGCTGACCACCCACTGCTCGCCGCGGACCGACACCAGAGCGCCGATTGTCGGGCGCACCTCCGCCACGCTCGTCACAGTCGTTCTCCTCGGGTCGGTCGGCCAGCTTCGCACCCGGGGCGTGGCGCGATCATCAGGGGGGAATGGCAAGCTGCATGACAGCCGACGGAGCGGGGGGTGGCGCGGTCATGCCGCAGTTGGCGGTGGAGGTCGACTTCCTGAGCGAGTTCAGTCGCTTGCAGACCCCAGTACAGAAACGGACCAAGGAAGCACTCGCCAAGTTCCAGGAGCACACCCACGCCGGCCTGCATCTCGAGAAGCTCGCCGGCGTCCGTGACGACCGGGTACGGACGATCCGGATCGACAAGTTCTGGCGCGGGGTCGTCCTCGCCCCGGACACGGGCGACCGGTACCTGCTCCTTCGCGTCATGGGGCATGACGACGCCATCACCTGGGCCAAGAGCCACAAGTTCAGCGTCAACGAGGTCTCCGGGGTGTTGGAGATCCGTGACGTCGCCGCGCTCGATGAACTGGCTGCCCAGCTGGAGGCGCCGGTGGCAGCGGCGCTGCTGTTCCGTGAGATCAAGGACAGCGAGCTGCGCCGCCTCGGCGTCGACGAGCAGGTGTTGCTGCTCGCCCGCAGCCTGGCCGACGTCGCGCATCTCGACCTCGTCGCCCCATTCTTGCCCGAAAACCAGAGCGAAGTGCTCTACGGCCTCGCGTCCGGTATGAGCGTCGACGAGGTGTGGTCCGATGTCGTGGCGCCGCGAGTGCCCTCCGAACCCATCGACATCGGTGATCTCGCGGCAGCGGCCGAGCGGACGCAGGGCCGGATCGCCCTGGTCGACGGGCCGGAGGAGTTGCTCGCCCTGTTCGACAAGCCGATGGCGCTCTGGCGCGTCTTCCTGCATCCCTCCCAGGAGAAGGTGGCCTACCGCGCCTCGTACTGGGGCAGCGCGCAGGTCACCGGAGGTCCGGGCACAGGCAAGACGGTCGTGGCCCTGCACCGGGTGAAACACCTGATCTCCAGTCGCGATCTCGCGCCGAAGTCGATCCTGCTCACCACCTACACGCGTGGGCTGGCCGCCGCTCTCGAACGCGATCTTGCCCAGTTGCTCGAGCCAGCCGAGCGACAAGCGGTTCAAGTCATGAACATCGACCGTTGGGCACACAGCCTCGTCCGTGACGAGCACGGGACCATCGAGATCCTGACCGACGCCGACGAGCGCCGCCGCTGGGAACGCGCCGCAACCGAGACGGGCACTCCGTTCACTCCGGCGTTCCTCGGCGCAGAGTGGCGCCACGTGGTGCTCGCGCAACAGATCCTCGACGAGGACGACTACCTCCGTGCCCAGCGCCGCGGGCGGGGACGTGGCCTCGGCCCGGCCCAGAAGCGGCGTGCCTGGGAGGCCATCACACACTTCGTCGATGGTCTCCGAGCCGATCACAAGTGGACGTGGCTGATGATCGCGGACGAGGCCGCCCGCCTGGTGTCGGCCCGCGATCGCCCCCCGTTCCGGCACGTCGTCGTGGACGAGGTGCAGGACCTGCACCCGGCCCAGTGGCGGCTGCTGCGGGCCGCCACCTCGCTCGGCCCCGACGACCTCTTCCTCACCGGTGATCCCCACCAGCGGATCTACGGCAACCATGTGAGCCTGCGCCAGGTCGGCATTCACGTCGGAGGCCGGTCCACCCGCCTGAAGATCAACTATCGGACCAGCGCGGAGATCCTCGCCTGGGCGCTCCGCGTCCTCGGGAGCGAGGGCGCCACAGATTTCGACGACGGCGTCGACACGCTCACGGGCTATCGCTCCGCGCTGCACGGAGAGGCCCCCACACTGGCCGGCGCGCCAACCCCGGCTGACGAAGGGGCCGAGCTCGTTGCTGCCCTGAACGGGTGGCGCGAGGCCGGCGTGGAGTGGAGCGACATCGCGGTCGTCGCCCGCACGAACATCATCGCCAAGAGAATGCGAGTGACATTGGAAGGAGCGGGGATCGAGGTCGACGACCTGCACGCCCTCTCGGGCTCCCCCGATGCGGTACGTATCGGCACTATGCACGGAATGAAGGGTCTGGAGTTCCGATGCGTGGCCATCGTGGGTGCGAACGCCGACCAGTTGCCGCTTCCCGTGGCCGTGACGGACGAGGGCGAGGACGCCGTTCGTCATCGTCTGGACGTGCAGCAGGAGCGTTGCCTGCTGTTCGTCGCCTGCACCCGCGCCCGCGAACGGCTCCGCGTGTCGTGGTCCGGCCATCCCAGCGTGCTGGTGAAAGTCACGCCGACGCCGAGCTGACCGCATATCCGAAGTCGTCCAGTCGACGCCGCGCGATGGCAAGTTCGTCCTCGGTGAACAGGTGAGCGAAGCGCGCCTCGACGACCAGCGCCTCGACCGTGAGGTCCAGCCGTTGCTTCTCCCACAGCGAAACGAAACCGTCGCTGACCGAAGGCGCGAGCAACAGTCTCCGAGTCGCTCCGAGAGCACCGTGTTGGGTGATCATGACTCGGAAGTACTTCGGGTTGTATCGCAGCTCGTTGCGGCAGCGATCAATGATCTCCAACACCGCGCGATCGAAGTCACCGCCGGCCGCAGGTGGCGTGTCCTCCACGGTGACGTCGCCAGATTCAGGTGTGGCCACGCCGATTTCGTCGTCCCGATCGCCCGACGCGACCTCGCCGCGGCGGAGCGCGTAGCCCCGGAGCGCGTCGACCGAGGTGAAGACCTCGCAGCCGAGCTCGTTGAGGCGCGGGATGTCAGCCTCCTCGGGGTCGAGCTCGAGGACCACCGGGTTGCCCTGCCCCACCTGGAGACCGTCCGACCAGAAGGCCTCGGCGACGGCCAACGGCCTTCCTGTTTCCGGATCGGCGATCTCGACGTCCAGCGCAGGAGTGGCGTAGCCGAGGTCGATCAGCTCCGCGACCAGAGCACGTATCTGGACCGCGCGGGCATCCGACTCGTCTTCCTCCGGTGCGACGACCACCGGTGCGAGAGCTTCGTTCCAGGGCACACGTCCAGCGTGCAGTTCGTCAAGGAATGCATTAGCTGCATCCGCGAGTAATTCACAACGGGCATGCAGGAAGTCCCGAAAACGGTCCAGCCCCCACAGAGCGGGATCCTCCGGGATCCACTGCGATCGCAACGCGGCTGTGTCGCATTCGGCGAAGTACTCCGCCGGTAAACGCTTTCCCAGCTTCTGGGCTGTAGCAGGAGCGACGAACGCGAAGTTCGCGATCGCGTTCACCGCGCTCCGCGCGTAGCCATGCTTGTACAGCTGGGCCTTCGGGAAGATCTCGTGCACCTCGAGCGCCGCAGTGCCCTCACCCAGCACGGCTCCAGTGCCGAGGTCGCAGGCCTTCCGCACACGGGTCAACAGATACAGGAGCGGATAGAAGCGAGAGCCACGTCCGAGGCTCTCGAAGTCCTGAGCGTCGATCGAGAGGTTGCCGCCACGCCAGCGCGCGAGGCTCGTGATCAGGCCCTGCATGCCGGACTTCTCGACCGTCTCGAGGTCCTTGGTCAACACCGTCTCTGTGGAGCCGGCGAAGCGCCCGCGAAGCGCTGCGTGGACGTACCAGTAGAGGGCCTGGTCGGCTTCGGCCCCGTCGGCGAACCGCCCACCACCTCGGTGCAGAAGCCGAGAGATCACCGGGAACGCGTAGCGACCCATCAGCACCCGGTCGTGATCGAGCCCGAGCCGACCACCAACCAGTTCGAGGAAGTGACCGACGTGCCCGGCGGACGCCTCGAGTGCGGCCTCGAATGCCGGGGCGGTGACATCCTCCAGCGCCGAGAACGGCGCGCGACCGGTGGCAACCGCGTTGATGTTGCGAAGGAGCCAGTCGAGGGTGAACTGGTATCCACCTGTCTCCCAACGATCGAGCTGTGCGCGCATCTGAGGGCGAGCCTGACCCCACTCGGCACAGATCTTGGCGAGCGCGAGATCACCCTTCGACAGCTTGGTGCCGCCCGAGTTGACTCGGTTGAAGATGTCCACCACGACATCGACGGTCTTATCTGTGCCGGTGATCTGCTCGGTGTGGAACTCGCGCTGCAGGATGCTGTGCAGCCGGGTCAGCCGCTCGACGTAGGTTCCGAAGCTTGCACGCGCCCCATCAATGCTGTTCAGGGCGTTGTACTGGGCTGCCTGGCCTTCGACGAAAAGTGCCGTGACGTCGATCCAGAGCGGATCGTCCTTCATCTTTACCGGGGCGTAGAACTCGAAGGACTCGGTCTCGACGTTGAACCGTAGGCCGGTGAAGGCCGACGAGTCGCCCTCGAAGAAGGCCGGCGGACGTCCCCGGACGATTCCGTAGAGCGTGGTCACCCGCTGCTGGCCGTCGAGCAACAGCTGCTTGGCCCCCGCCGTTGCGGCAGCGCTCCCCCGAACGGCCTGTCCCACATCGTCAGTAGCCCACACCAGCAGCGCTCCCACCGGAAAGTCCCGGTACAGCGACCGCATCAGCCCGCGCACCTGGTCCCGGTTCCACACGTAGCCGCGCTGGAACTCGGGCAGCAACATCGTTCCCGCGTCGATGTGATCCAGGATCGTTGCCAACTTCGTCATGCCCGCTGCTCCAGCCCCCGCGATTTGATACCGCACCTTCGTCGGCGTCCCGCCACGAAGCGTTACTACCCCTCACCCCTCGTACCGTGCTGTCATCCCGAGCATGCACTCAGTCGGCCATCGTGCCGATGTGCGCAGCACGATCGCAGGGCGTGTAACCCGATCGAGTGACACCGTCAGGGTCCGACGGCAGCGTCCGCGGGCGCGACCGGCCCTCCAGCGAGCTGGCAGCACTCCATTCGAGATCCATAGGTGACTCCGCGTCGACGGAGATCGTGATCGGCCTCGTCCTGGAGTCCCCCCGACCGATTAGCGTGTTGGCACCGACGGTGGCGGAGCCGGCGACTGGGCCGAAGGCCGCGTCGCGTCGGTGATCAGTCCGCGCCCAAGACTCGAGGGCACACGCCGCACGGGAAGGGACGAGAGTCGCACCGCCGTTCGACGCAGAGCGAGTTCCGCCGCGTCCCCGGCCGCTTCCGCCTGGTGGTACTCACCCCTGTCAGCGCGCCACGCAGCGATCTCACGCACGAGCGCGGCAAGCGCCGCAACCAGGGCGACGAACGCGAGAGAACTCTGCTGGGGACCGGAAACCCTGCCCGCTCGAATCAGCGACGTCGCCAACCTTCGTAGGTCCAGACCGGACGGTCCAAGGGGTGGAACCGGCTGGAACGGGGCTCTGGACGCGCGATCATAGAGCGCTGCCGCCTCGTCGGTTGCTCCGCCGGACACGACACCGATAGCAGAGAAGACGTCGCCAACCGCGTGTGCGATTCCGGCTGGGTCTTCCGTGACCTCCCCGTTTCGGGCCTGGTGAACGGCCCTCTGCGCATTCGTCAGCGCTCGACGAGTCCGGTTCAATGCCGACCCAGATACGGTCTGCCCGAGCTCGGCGGGCCCATCGAACGCGGCCCAGCGGGCGATCAGTTTGGGCATCGACAGGTCAGGCGCGAGCTTCCCACCACCGAAATAGACTGGTGAGACCGCACTGCGCGCGATCTTGTACCCAATCGGATCACCGGACGGCAATCGGCGCAGCTCCACCAGGTAGCCGCGGTTCCGCAGCTCGTCGGCGAACTCCTCTGGAGTGGTCGTTGCCGTGGCGGCCTGCCGGACTACGCGAGCGAGTTCGGTCCGGGCGGGCTCCACTCCCTGCCGGGCAGCGATCTCCAGCTCGGCGCGCTGCGGCTGGCGGGCCGCCGTCCGGTCGGCGGCCGCGGTCGGTGTGAGGCCCAGCTCGATTTCCAGCTCCCGAGCGGTGCGACGCAGCCCGCGATAGTCGTGATGCGGCCAGAACCGGCGGCCAGTGTCCTCCCGGACGAGCACCGCGGCGATGTGGATGTGGTCCTCGGCGTGCCGAACGGCGATCCAGCGTGGCCCACCGTCATCCCCCGTCCGCGCAATGCCGGCACCGTCGAGGAGCCGCCGGGCCACACCGGCCCACTCCGCGTCGGAGAGCGTCCGGTCCTCCGCACTGAGCCTCACCGAGCAATGCCAGACATACCCGCGGCCCGACTGCCCCTGCCCGCTGACCGGCAACCCAGCCCGGGTGGCCGGAACGTGCAGTGCACCGATCAACGGCCCGAGCCGGAAGTCGAAGTCCGCACGCGAGCCGATCTCGGGCTGCCAGCCCGCGTCGAGACCGTCCCAGCTCGCGATCACCCGCGGGCGGACGTGCGCCTCCGCGGTGCCCGGGCCCATCAGGTAGGCGACGAGCCCGCCGGGGCGCCAGCCGTGGGTGACCTTGGTGATCATCGGGCCGAGCGGGCCGCACCGGCGGCTGTATCGGTGATCGCGTCGACCCGGGCCAGGATCCGTCTTGCCAACGCGGCGTCGGGCTCGCAGGCCGCCCCGAGGAGTCGGACCACCTTGGCGATGTCCTGCCGGCACCGGACCAGGTCCTCGACGAGGTCGAGCCAACGGGGCGGGATCGGGTCCGCGATCCCGCTGGCGACCCGCACGCCGAGCTCACCCAGCCACGCCCCGGGCACCACCCCCGCGCGATCGGTGACGACGCGGATGGCGGCGAACTCGGCGGCCGAGAGTCGGACCACGATCTGGTGCGTCCGTGGTCCTTCGGCGTGCGGACGGCGTCGGAGCCCGCGGCCACCGCGGCCCGCTGCCGGGATCGCGGCACGCTCGTCTGAGCTGTCCGACACCATCGCCCCACCGTCCTCGGACCGGTGTCCGGCGGCGTGGTCACCCGTTCTCCCTGCGGCCTTGTTGTAGTGACCACGCTGTGGTCGCGCTGTGGTCAGTGTAAGTTCACCGGCTCGCCCCCGAGCCGCCACCAGCAAGCCGACCGCCGGCGGCGACGAAGTCGCATGCGCCGCGCATATCTTGCTCGACGACGTACCAGGGGGGAACAGCGGAACCCAGGTCGATGGGCTCGTAGGGGCCGAATCTCCGGTCGATGATTGCGTCGATGACGTCGAGACGCCCGAGGGGTCGAGTGGCTTGCCCTGCACAATCGGTTCTCCGCGCCGACTCCGGCACGGGCGACCGATGGCGACTTCCGCCTCGAGCTCCCGCCCAGACCGACACTGAGCCTGCTAAATCTCGCCCCGGGACGAAGCTCGAGACGATAGCCGTGGGCGGGCTGCAGGTCGAGCTGCGAATCTAGGAGGGCGGGTTGGCGCCAGAAGGCAGAGCACCGAGCCGGCCTCGACAACGACTTGCCGCAGCTTGCCCCCAGCAAGCTCGTCGGGATCCTTGGTGAGGCGGACCACGCACGTCAGCCGGAACTCCGCGCTGCGGACCACTACGGGCCCAGGGTCGGCGGTCGCGAGCATGCGCGACGGGCTCTCCGCCACTACGTCGAAATCTAGCTCGACGTCGTGAGGCAGACCGCGTCGGACGACTTGCCGCGCCTCCTCGCACCGCGCTGATCAAGGCGGAACAGAGAACACGTGCGTGCCGACCACGTATCGACCACGGTGTGGCCACGCGCCCGACCACGAGCTCGTGTACGGCAGCGCGGCGGGGGAACAGCGGGGAACGACATCGGCTGGCTCGATGTGAATGACCAGGTCAGCGGAGTGGGAACGACTTCGGACACCGGAGACCACGGTCCAGCACACGTCCTCCTCCACCCTGAGCAGCACCGACTCAGGAGGTTCTGATGAACGACAACGAACCGCTCTTCTACACCGTCCCCGAGGTGGCCGACGTGCTGCGCGTCGAGTCGACCACCATCTACCGGGCCATCCGCGAGGACACCTTCCCCGCGATCCGCATCCGCGGCCGCTACATCGTGCCCGCGGAGGCGATCCGGGACCTCGCCGCGCAGGCGACCGACCGTGGCGGGTGCGTCGACGTCGCCCGGCTCACCCGGGAGCGTCTCCTCCTGCGGCAGACCGGTGCGACGTCGCCCAGCACGGACCAACCGGCGCCTCGGGCCCACATCCCCCGCCCGGCGGGGACCGCCTTCCGGCCGGCCTCGCGGTCAAACGCGCAGCAGGCGCGGGGTCGGTAGGTCTCTCGCCCGGGCTGCGCCCGCCCGACACGCGCGGCGCAGGTCGTTTCGCCCGCCGGCGCGCCGAGAACGACAATTCCGTAGGGACCTACTCGTCCCCAGGCGGCCGCCGGCGCGGCATTCGGCTCCCGAGGATCTCCGCGGCCTTGCGGTCCGACGCCGCCACCCACGCCGCGTACACCCGCAGCGTGGTGGCGCCCCCTCCCCCGTGCCCGAGCCGCCCGGCGACCGTCCGCAGGTCCACCCCCGCGGTGAGCAGCTCGGTGGCGGAGTAGTGCCGCAGCGCGTGCAGGTGGGTGTCGATCCCGAGCCGGGTGACCATCTCCTTGTATCGGCTGCTCACCGCGTGCGGCGAGTACGGGGATCGATGAGCCGGGTCCTGCACGCCGGCGAAGACGTAGGTCTCCCGGCTCAGCTCGGTGCCCAGCGACGCGAGCCGAGCGCGGCAGCGTTCGCGATGCTCGCGAAGCAGGACGACGGTCTCGGTGTCGATGGCGATGCGGCGCATCTGGTGGGTCTTGGTGTCCTTGATCCGCCCGACCCCGCTGCGCAGCACATACGCGCTGCGAACCTCGACGGTGGCGGCATCGAGGTCGAGGTGGGTCCATCGCAGCGCGCAGACCTCGCCGCGGCGCATGCCCGTGGTCATCACGAGCCATACGAGCGTGCCCCAGCTTTCGTCGAGCGCGAACGCGGCGTCGACGATCCGAACCGCGTCCTCCGGCGAAGGCGGGCGGGGGTCGGGCGGGTCCCGGCGCGGCCGCCGGGCCATCCGGGCCTTGTTGTCCTGCAGCCAGCCCCAGCGCACAGCCGCGGTCAGGGCGCCACTGATGATCGAGTGGATCTGCCGGACAGTCGACGCGGAGAGCGGGCGGCAGTCGTGCGGCGCGCACCCCGTATCGGCGCAGTCGTGCCGCCCGGACTCGGCGTGGTCCACCTCGCGGCGACCGTTGCAGCCGGCACGGCACCGGCGCAGGGCCGCGTAGAGCGCCTCGAGCTCGCGCACGCTGATCGCGGAGATGGCGACGTCGCCCAGGGCCGGGCGGATGTAGTGGCGGATGTAGCCGAGGTAGGCCTCGCGGGTGCCGTCCTCGATCTCGGCGTCGGCCAGCCACTCGTCCAGCATGTGGTTCAGCGTCACCGCCGACGCCGGCTGGACGCTCCTCTCGGCCTCGGCTACGAGCTGGTTGAGCAGCTTGTTGGCCGCCCGCCTGGCGACCGGATCGGTGCCCGGAACCGTGCCGCGGAGGTAGATCCGCTTCCCGGTGACCGGGTCCGGCCCGGCGTACACGCTCACCCGCAGCGCGTTCGCGCGCTGCTCGATCGACCCTCGCTGGCGCGCCCGACCCGGCATGTCGGGGACGCTACTCGCACCCCAACTCGCACCCAAGCCCCAACAGCGACCTGTGGACAACCTCGTTTTGCCTGTTCAGCAGTGGGGCGGGTGGGGTTCGAACCCACGACCTGACGGGTTATGAGTCCGCTGCTCTGACCAGCTGAGCTACCGCCCCGGGCCCGACGGAGCCTACCGGCGGCCGCGTTCAGTCCTCCAGCGGCTCGATGACCGCTGGGCCGTGCGGGGGCAGGCCCGACATCCACAGCGCTTCCGGGTCGTCCTCCATCAGCCACGACGGGCGACGGTGTTCGGTCTCCTGGCCGCGGCCACCCGCACCGCCCATCGGCATGAACGGGGCGTGGCCGGTCGTGGCTCGCGACGAGGAGCCGGGGGCGGACGGGCTCGGCTCGGCCATTCCCGGCGTGCCGGGGCGGCCTGACACTGAACGGGGTTCTGCGACCGAGCCCGCCCTCGGCCCGGAACCACCTGCGGGTGAGCGGCCGGCCACGTCACCGGGGCCAGTTCCCGGGAGGGCCGAGCCGGGCATCGACGTCCCGGGGCGCGAGGTCCAGGGCTGGCCTGGTACCCATCCGGAACCGCCGGCTTGCGTGGCGGACGGATTCGGGGAGATGCCCGCGCCGGGCAAGGTTCCGCCGACTCGTCGCCCTGCGGGCCGCGCTCCTCCCGCTGGGATGCCGCCCCCGGGTCGAGCCGATGCCGCCGCGCTGGGGGTGGGGATGGCGACGCCCGGCCCCGCCGGAGATGTGCCCGCCGGGTTCGCACCGCCGGTGCGACCTCCCGCCGTGGCCGGGAGTGTCGAGCCGGTGGATGCCGGCGCCGATGGGTCACCGGTCGTCGGTGGAACGGTCGGCGATCCGCCCGGGCCACCGGCAGGCGGCGCGAGCGGAGAGGAGCCTCCGGGGCCGGCAGCGGTGGCCGCGCTCCCGGTTCCGGTTCCGGTTCCGGTTCCGGTTCCGGTTCCGGTACCGGCCGGAGTGACGGTGTGCGCGCCCGAGCCGAGTGAGCCGCCTCCCCAACCCGGGACCTGTGGCTGGGCGCCGACCGACACGTCCGGTGCGGAGATCTGCGGCGGGTCGAATCCCTGAAAGATGTAGGTGAGGTTGTGATTGGAGTTGTCCTGATAGCGGTGCGCGCCGTCGACTGCGACGGTGCGGCTCTGCTCATCGATCTCACGAGCCAACGGGTTGGGCCCGGGAGCGCGCACACCCGACGACAACGGGGCGACCGGCGTGGCTGCGACGTCGGCGGCAGCCTGCATGTCGGTGCGGGCCCGGGCGAAGTAGGCCGCCTGCTCCTGCAACGCGTAGGTGGCCAGGCGGGCGTGCTCGGCTCCCGTCTCCCCCGCCGAGACGACCTTGAGCACGTGCTGGCGGGCGGCGTCGGCCGCCTGGCCCTGCTGGGAGTGCTGGCTCTTGGCCAGCACCGCGCGAAGGTCGCCGACGGCCTTGTCGAGCGTCTCCGCCAGGGAGCTGTAGACCTGCGACGTGCTCTGCAGGCTCTCCGAGCCGGGGCCCTGCACGATGGGATCGTGCAGGTCGGGCAGCGCGTAGCTCTCGAAGGGGACGTTCGTGCCCGGGTAGTTCTCCGACATGAAGTGCTCCCTCAGCGCAGGGGTGGCAGGTTGGACAAGATCATTTCGGCCATACGACGGGACGGGCCGCACGCGTCCGCGCGGGGGCGGCCAGCTGTATCCGCCTCTACGGCCACGCCTTGATAGTCAGCAATACCGACATAGATCGAGCAGAACGAACCACCGGCGTCGGCGCGAACCGCGGGGTGGCCGGCGACCTCGAGCGGAGTGAACGTCGCCGTCGTGCCGCGCAGCAGGTAGATCCCGTCGAGTGCCGGCAGCGTCGGACGAGTGCTCAGCTGAACCCCACCGACGTTGCCCGGATCATTCTTGTACTCCCACGAACAGTTGTCGGTGACGCCGATCGTCGTGGCCCTGGCAGTCGAAAAATCAAGTTCTAGCTCGGTTAGCTGGGTCGGTGAAAGCAGATCGCATGCCTTGACTGCGCGCGCGTCCAGAGGCGTCCGTACCTGCGGAGCAAGACGAGGTGGCGGTGTCGCCGCAAACGACGAAGCGGGCGAGACCGGCACTGGACCCGGCAACCCGGACACCGTTGTTGCACATCCAGCCGCAACGAGCATGCCACCCGCCACGGCTGCAATCCGCCGCTTCGCAGTCATGTCAGCCTGCTGTTGCTCTGCTCGACAGCGCGGTAGGCGTCCACCTGACGCTGAAGAGCATCCCGCGTGACCTCTATCTGAGCAGCCCACGCTCGGACATAGGTCAGCGCACGCTCCCCCATGACCGCTCCCTGCCGTGCGGCATTTGTGCTGACGGCGTCATATCCAGGAGGGTCGAAATAGAACTGGTGCGACGAGATCACCGACCGCCGTACATCAGCCGCGATCCGGCTCAGCTCAGCAATGCACTCCTGCGCCCGCTCCGGATCGACGACGTATCCACCAGCCGCCCCCACGGCCCCGGACCCCTCCATGCTCGCCATCCACAACCGCCACTGGGCGCCCTCGATGTCGCCCTGACGATCGCCCTCATCCGCCCCCGGAAGCTCCACGCCGACCATCGTGACAGGCCGACATGGAGCTTCGAGGCGTTTTGGGAGAAATCAGGCGGTCATGGCGTGAACCCGCTTGCGCGTGTCCTTGGCCAGCCCCTCCGCCTGGTGGGCGACCTCGGAACCGACGGACGTGGCACGCTCGGCCACGTCGTGCCCGAGCTTCGCGGCCTGGGTGGTGACCTGGTCGAGCACGCCGGGGGCCTTCTTCTCGAACTCGGCCCACTTCTTCTCGGCCGTCTTCTGCAGCTTCGCCCCACGCTTGGAGGCCCGCTTCTGCAGCTCGGCCGCACGCTTCTCCGTGAGCTTCTGCAGCTCGGCGGTGCGCTTCTCGGCCACCTTCTGGAACTCGCCGCCGCGCTTCTCGGCCACCTTCTGCAGGGCGGCGGCCCGCTTGGTGGCCACCTTCTGCAGCTTGGCCTGCCGCTTCTCGACCTTCTTGCCGACCTTGGCGGCGCGCTTCGACAGGTCGCCGGACACATCCGTGGCCCGGCTCGCGATCTCCGTGCCCGCCTTCGACGCCCGGTCCGACAGCGCCGCTCCGACGCCGGGGGCCATCCCGACGAGGCCCGCGGCGACTCCGCTGACGGCGCCGCCAGCATCACTCGCGACACCGGCGACCCTGGTGCCCACGTCCGACAGGGTGCTCGACGCGTCGGATGCGTGACCGGTGAGTCCGGACACCGTGTTGGAGATCGACTCGGCCTGCTCCGAGACCGCGGCCGACGCGAGCCGGGCCGCGCGCTTGCCGCGCCAGCCGAGCGAGGGCTTGCCCGCGGTGTCGGAGGCCGCGATCAGCAGGCCGCCGAGGAGACCCACGTTCTTGAAGAAGTGGATCTGCTGCTGGGCCTTGGCCTCCGGGTCGGACTCCTCCCAGAAGCGGTGCCCGGCCAGCGTGGTCGGGATCAGCGACGCCGCGAGTGCGGTGGACGCCAGCCGCGGGAACTTGCCGATCGCCAGCAGCGACCCGGCCGCGATCTTCACGCCGGCGTCGACCTTGACCAGCATGACGTCGTTGGGACGCTGCTCGATCGGGGCGGCGTCGACGACCCTGTCGACGGCGGGCGCCATGGCGTCGAGAACCGGCTTGGCCGCCTGAGCGTGTCCCTCGGGGGACCTCAGCGCGTTGATACCGCCGGTGATGAAAACGGCCGCCAACATGGGGCGGGCAACTCGTCGCAACAGCATGCTTCACCGTACCCATGAGGCCCAGGTGACAAACGCGCCGTGACCCGAAGCGGGGATGAGATCATGTTTCAGTGACGAGCAGAAGCCTGGCCATCGGGCTCGACATCGGCGGAACCAAGATCGCGGGGGCGGTGGTCGACGGGACCGGCGCGGTGCTCACGGAGATCACGGAGCCGACGCCGGAGGAGTCCGACGCCGAGTCCGTGACGGCCGTGCTGGTCGACATGATCGAACGGCTGCGGGCCGCGCACGAGGTCGTCACCATCGGGGTCGGCGCGGCCGGCATCGTGGAGTGGCCGGTCGGCACGATGCTGTGGGCGCCCAACAACGCCTACCGCGACTGGCCGGTGCGCGAGCAGCTCGAGAAGGTCACGAACCTGCCGGTGGTGGTCGACAACGACGCGAACGTGGCGGCGCTCGCGGAGGCCCGGCTCGGCGAGCCCTACGCGAACATGGTGCTGGTCACCGTGGGTACGGGCATCGGGGGCGGCCTCGTGATGAACGGCGAGATCTACCGCGGACCCACCGGCCTCGGCGCCGAGCTCGGCCACATCATCCTCAACCCCGATGGGCCGCGCTGCGGCTGCGGCAACCATGGCTGCTTCGAGGCGTACGCGTCGGGCACGGCGTTGACGCGGATGGGCCGCGACGCTGCCGACGACGACCCCGCGGGCCTGATCGCGCAGATCGGCGGCGGGGACGTCACGGGCCACACGGTGGTCGAGGCCGTCCAGCGGGGCGACGCGACGGCGAAGGCCCTGTTCGCCCGGCTGGGCCGGTGGCTGGGCGTCGGCATCGCGTCGCTGGCCAACATCTTCGAGGTCGACGCCGTGGTGGTCGGCGGTGGGCTGGTCGAAACCGGCGATCTGCTCCTGGCGCCCGCCCGCGCCGCGGCCCGCGAGTTCGCCTACGCCCCGACGGCCCGCAGCATCGCGCCGATCGTTCCTGCGACGTTCGGTGGGGACGCCGGCAAGATCGGCGCCGCCCTCTTGGCCCTCGACCACATCTGACCCCACCTGGCGAGTTCGCCCTCTCGTGGCCCGAGCTCGCGATCTCGCCGCTCAACCGTCGGCAGGATGGCGAGCTCGCGCGGCGGAACCGCGAACTCGCCGGGTGAGATGGCGAACTCACGCACCAGGACCGCGACTCGCGCACGCACACGCAGGGCCCGTACTCGCGCGCGTCCTGGCCCCGACTCGCGGGCATGGAGGGCCCGACTCGCGGGCCGGGGTGGGGCCCCGTTCGCCCGGTAGGGTGAGTCTCGTGTCACTCCTTCTCGGGCCCGTCTTGCGTCACGTCGGCGAGACCACCGCGCAGGTGTGGGTGCAGACCGAGGAGGCCGGGGCCGTCACCGTTCTGGGGTGTTCCGCCACGACCTTCGAGGTCGCCGGCCACCACTACGCACTGGTGCCCGTCACGGGGCTGGAGCCCGACTCCGTGACGCCCTACGACGTTCGGTTCGACGGCGGGCAGGTCTGGCCGCTCCCGGCCAGCCCGTTCCCCGCCAGCCTGATCCGCACGCGCGGGCCGAAGGCGGGCGAGCGCACTCGGATGATCTTCGGGTCCTGCCGCTACCCCAAGGTCGCCGACCCGAGGCTGGCCCGCGAGCTGGGCCTCGACGCGCTCGACGTCTACGCGGCGCGGATGATCCACCGGCCCGTCGACGAGTGGCCCGACGCGTTGCTGCTGCTCGGCGACCAGGTCTACGCCGACGAGCTGACGCCGCAGAACCGCCGCCGCATCGCCGGCCGCCGCGACCGCAACACGTCCTGCCATCCCGACTGGCCCGACGACGAGATCGTCGGCTTCGACGAGTACGTGGGCCTCTACGACGACTCGTGGAAGGACCCGGAGGTGCGCTGGCTGATGTCCAGCGTGCCCACCGCGATGATCTTCGACGACCACGACGTGCGCGACGACTGGAACACCTCCGCCGCCTGGCGCGCCGAGATGGACGCGACCACGTGGTGGCGCACGCGCATCCGGTCAGCGCTCGCGTCGTACTGGGTCTACCAGCACATCGGCAACCTCTCCCCCGACGAGCTGGCCGCCGATCCCGACTACCGCAAGGTCACCGAGCACGGCGGCGACACGTGGCCGCTGCTGCAGGAGATCGCCGACCGCGCCGACGCCGAGACCGACGGCGCGAAGGGCGTGCGGTTCAGCTTCCGCTGGGACATCGGCCGCAACCGGCTGCTGATGATCGACTCCCGCAACGGCCGCATCCTCGACGGCGATGAGCACCTCATGCTGGGCGACTCCGAGTTCCGCTGGCTCGAGGAGCAGGCACTCGCACCGCTGTCTTGCGCGTCCGCGGGAGAAAGCACGTCGGCGCCGGGCCCGGTCGACCATCTCGTGCTCGGCACGTCCGTGCCCTGGCTGCTGCCGCACGCGATCGGCGACCTGGAGACCGTCAACGAGATCGCCGCCGCCAAGCCCGGCCGCGCGGGCCGGATCGGCGAGTCGATCCGGCAGATCGCCGACCTGGAGCACTGGTCGGCGTTCCGTGCGTCGTTCGACCGGCTGGCCGCCATGATCGAACGTGCCGCCGGGAGCGGACCCGCCACCATCAACGTGCTGTCCGGGGACGTCCACCACAGCTACGCCGCCCGCGCCGACGTGCAGGGCACGGCCGCCGTCCACCAGCTGACCTGCTCCCCCGTGCACAACAAGATGGACTGGTACGTGAAGCCCGGCTTCCGGCTGGCGTGGTCGCGCGGAGCCCGCCGGTTCGCCGAGCGCTGGTCGTTGCGTGCGGGCGCCCCACCCAAGCCCGTGACGTGGGAGCGGCTCGCCGGGCCGCTGTTCGGCAACACCATCGCCACCCTCGACCTCGACGGACGCACCGCGCAGGTGTTCTTCGAGCAACCCGTGTCGTCGGCTGCGCTGGTCGAGAAGGCGCGACTGGAGTTGACCTGATGTTCCGGCGGACCACCATCACGGCGCCCGTTCCAGCCGCCCCACCAGTTCAGGAGAACTCGGCATGAGCGAACTCGGGCCCATCGCCGGCCAGACCGTCGTCCTGCGCCCCAGCAGCGCCGCGCACGTGCCGGCGTTCATGGAGATCCTCGGCCACCCGGAGATCGCCAAGTGGTGGGGCGGCTACGACCTGGAACGCGTCCGGCGTGAGCTGCTCGGCCCGCAGGGCTACGCGATCGAACTGGCAGGTGAGGTGGTCGGGCTGATCATCTACCGCGAGGAGCTCGACCCCGACCACCGGCACGCGGCGATGGACCTCGCCGTGGCGCCCGACCAGCAGGCCCAGGGCCTGGGCTGCGACGCGATGCGGGCGATGGCCAGGTTCCTGTTCCGCACCCGCGGCCACCACCGCGTCGTGACCGACCCGGCCGCGCACAACGAGCGGGCCATCCGTAGCTGCGGCCGCGCCGGATTCCGGCCGGTCGGCATCATGCGCCGCTACGAGCGCTCCGCCGGCGGCCAGTGGCACGACGGCCTGCTCATGGACCTGCTGGCCGAGGACCTGCGCTGACCCCGTGACTCAGGTCGCCGCCTGCGCCTCGGCGGCGCGTCCGGCCAGACCCCGGACGATGAGGTCCAGGCCGAACGCGAAGCGGTCGTCGCCGTCGCCCTGGGTGAGCACCGGCACGAGCGCGGCCGTCACCGGGAACCGGTCGGCGGGCAGGGCCGCGAAGTACCGGAACACCCGGGCGTAGTACTCACCGGGATCGCCGCCGGCGCGCTGCAGGTTGACGTGCTCCGCGGTCTCGATGGCGGTGGCCGCCACGAAACTCCCGACGACGTCGACGGCCCAGGCGACCGCCTGGTCGGGCACGCCGCCCGCGCGCAGGATCGCCATGGTGGCCTCCGCGACGCACAGCGAGTTCGGCCCCATCGGCACCCGGCCCAGCAGGACGCGGGCGATGTCGCCGTTGCGGGCCAGCGCCGCGTGGGAGGCCGTCCATAACGCGGTGATCTGCTCGCGCCAGTGCGCCCCGTCCGGCTCCGGTAGGTCGATCTCGCCCAGCACCTCGTCGAGCAGCAGGTCGAGCAGTTCCTCCTTGTGAGCGACGTGGGCGTAGAGCGACGCCGCACCGGTGCCGAGTTCGGTGGCGACCCGCCGCATGCTCAGCGCGTCGATCCCCTCGGCCCGCAGGATCCCCAACGCCGCCGCGACGATCGCCTCACGGCTCAGCGACCGGCGGGGAGCCGCCGTCTTCCGCGGTGTCCACCACGGCGGGTCGGGCAGGGCGTCGGCAGCCGTCATGGGCGACATCGTAGTTGACGCGAACATGGTTCGCGTGTAGAACACTGTTCGTCAACGAACACTGTTCGAGGAGCCGGTCATGACCGAGACACTGGACGACACCCTCTACCGATGGCGCTGGCTCGCCCTCGTGGCGATCCTCACCGCGGAGATCATGGATCTCATCGACGGCACGGTCGTGGGCATCGCGGCCCCGTCGATCCGCGCCGACCTGGGCGGCGACGGCGCCACCATCCAGTGGATCGCGGCCGGCTACACGCTCGCGTTCGCCGTCGGGCTGATCACCGGCGGACGGCTCGGCGATCTCTACGGCCGGCGCCGGATGTTCCTGCTCGGCCTCGTCGGGTTCGTCGCGGCGTCGGTGCTGTGCGGGTTCGCGGCGTCGCCGGAGATGCTGATCGGCAGCCGCGTGGTGCAGGGCCTGTTCGGCGCCGTTCTCATCCCCCAGGGCTTCGGCATCCTCAAGTCGACGTTCCCGCCGCGCGAACTGGGCACGGCGTTCGGCGCGTTCGGGCCGACGATCGGGCTGGCCGTGGTCGTCGCCCCGATCCTGGGAGGTGGACTGATCGCCTGGGACCTCGGCGGCGCGGGCTGGCGGACGGTCTTCCTCATCAACGTGCCGATCGGGCTCGCCGCGCTGGCGCTGGCCTGGAAGGTGCTGCCGGAGTCGCGCTCGGCGGACGGCCCGCGGCCCGATCCCGTCGGCGTCCTGCTCGTGACGCTCGGGCTGGTCCTGCTGGTGTTCCCACTGGTCCAGGGCCGGGAGCTGGGCTGGCCCGCCTGGATCCTCGGACTGCTGGTGGCGTCGGTGCCGGTGCTGGGCCTGTTCGCGTGGCACCAGGTGCGCCGCAGCCGGTCCGGGCGCTCGCCGCTCGTCGAGCCCGCACTGTTCCGGTCGCCCGCGTTCTCCGGCGGGATGCTCGTGGGGCTCGTGTTCTTCGCCGGCATGACGGGTCTGATCCTCGCGCTGGGCCTCTACCTGCAGCTCGGGCTGGCCTTCACCCCGCTGCACGCCGGGCTAGCGCAGGCGCCGTGGGCGGTCGGCGTCGCGATCGGGGCGGCGCTGTCGGGTGCCGTGCTCGGTCAGAAGTTCGGACGCCGTGTGCTGCAGGGTGGCGCAGTGCTGATGGCGGTCGGGATCGCCGGCATCGTGTGGACACTGCAGCTCGGCCCCGTCACCGGGTTCCACCTGGTGCCGGCCCTGCTGGTGTGCGGGTTCGGGATGGGGCTGTTCATCGCCCCGTTCTTCGACATCGTGCTGGCCGGCGTGACGCTGCCGATGGTCGGCTCGGCGTCCGGCGTGCTCAACGCCAACCAGCAGCTCGGCGGGGCGGCCGGCATCGCCGTGCTGGGCACCGTGTTCTTCCAGCTCTTCGACGCCGGCGACCCGCTGGGCGCGATCGAGGCCGTGCTCTGGACGACGTGCGGGCTGGTCCTGCTGACGGCGGCGCTGGCCTTCCTGCTGCCCCGCCGCGCCCGCCCGGCCGAGGATCAGTAGCCGGTGCGCTCCAGCCACTGCGTCCAGGTCTTCTCGTCGCCGAGGACCTGGACGTCGTGCGTACGGCGCACCGCCGCCAGGAGGAGGTCCACCGCACTGCCGCGGACGGCGGCGTCGCCCTTGCCGTGGCCGTGCTCCCAGGTGATGTGGTCGGCCGCGCCGCGGATCATCCACTCGCCGTCGGACCCGATGCCGTCGTCGGTGGCGTGCAGGTGCAACGTGGTGCCGGGATCGAGGACGGACGGGCGGGCCGTCACCAGGTCGAGCCATTCCGACAGCCCGTCCGCGGCGAGCTCGGCGGTCAGGTCGACCGGCACGCCGAGGGCCAGCGCGGCGTCGGCCCGGTGCACGGTCTCCTCGTGCAGGCGCCGCCGGATCCACCACGCGGCGGGCTTCGGCCCGGTGAACGTCCAGATGGGCGTGTCCGCGCCGGTGGCCGCCACCGCGTCGATCACTTCGGCGGCGCAGTCGTGCAGCCACGTCACGACATCCCCGAGCGGCTTCCCGCCCGCGACGGTGCGGGGATCGGCGGGTTGCGTGGCCCGCTCGCGCACCATCGTGGCCGCCCAGCGGTGCCCCCGTCCGACGTGCCGGACGAGCTGCTGCACCGTCCAGCCCGGACAGGTGGGGATCGGCGTCGAGGGATCGGCGTCGCGGGTCAGGTCACCGAGGAGCCGGTTCTGCTCGATCAGGGCGGCGGCGTAGTCCACGCGCCGCACGATAGCCGCTCAGCGGCCACCCGTTCGTGGTTGTTCGATCATCGAACGTCCCTAATGTCCGCTCGTGCGTAGACTGCTCCCCCTCGCCCTCACGGCCGGACTGTTCCTCACCGTCCCGTCCGTCGCCCCCGCCTCCACCGACCCGCTCGTGAGGGTGCAGGCCACCGTCGAGACACCCGCCAACTTCGACGACGACGCGGGCGGCGGCGCCGACGCCGACGACCCGGCGATCTGGATCAACCGCAAGGACCCCGGCGCGTCGCGGGTGATCGCCACCGTCAAGAATTCCGGGCTGCAGGTCTACGACCTCTCCGGCCACCAGGTCCAGGCGATCCCCGCACCACCGGCTCCCGGCCCCGACGACGAGCCGGGCCGCTTCAACAACGTCGACATCCTGCGCGACGTGACGCTCGGCGGCCGCACCGTGGACCTCGCCGTCACCACCGACCGCGGCCGTGACCAGCTGCGCTCCTACGCCATCGACCGGGCGACGGGCACGCTGACCGACGTCACGGCCACGAACGTGCCGCTGGCGTTCGCACGCGACCAGAAGCAGGTGAACGACCAGGCCACCGCCTACGGCCTCGCGGTGTTCCGGGGCCTCGACGGCGCGCCCTACGCCGTGGCCACCCGCCGCAACACCACCGACATCGGCCTGTTCCGGCTGTCGATCACGGACGGCAGGGTCTCCTACCAGCGCACCGACACGTTCTCGTTCCCCAGCACGTTCACCCTCCCCGGCGGGAAGACCTGGTCGCCGTGCGAGGACCCGGGCAAGGGCCCCCAGCTGGAGGGCCTTGTGGTCGACCCGACCACCCGCACCCTCTATGCCGCCCAGGAGGACGTGGCGCTGTGGCGGATGCAGGTGGTGGGGCCGACGCTGGTCAAGGCGCCGTCGATCGTGGAGCGCACCACCACGTTCGGTGCTCCGGCCCGCTACGACGCGACCGCCGACGAGTGCGTGACGACGGGCCCGGCGTCGTCGCAGGCCGGGCGGATCGTCGCCGACGTCGAGGGTCTGACGATCTACCCGACGGGCCTGCTGAGCGGCACCCTGCTCGTCTCCAGCCAGGGCGACGACACCTACTACACCTATGACCGGCTCACGAACCGTCCGCTCTCGCACTTCGCCGTGGTGGACGGGAAGGTCGACGGCACCCAGGACACCGACGGCGCCGCCGCCGACCCCACGCCGTTGCCCGGCTTCCCGAACGGGCTGCTCGCCGTGCAGGACGGGCAGAACACTCCCGACGTCGTGGTCGACGGTGAACCCCGCCCGAACACGAACCTCAAGTTCCTCGACGCGGGAGTGTTGATCGGACGCCCGCGTGCATGACCCGCGGACGGATCGGGTAAGAAACGGGAATGGCGCCTGAGACCCGCGAATGGTCGGTCCCCGCACCGGTTCGAGCCCTGCTCTGGTGGCCGGCGATCTCGTTCGTGCTGGTCGTGGTCGATCCGGAGGCGGCCACCGGTGTCATCGTCGGGGCCGGGCTGGTGCTGGCCCTGCTCGGAGGCCTCCTCGCCGCGGCGGCCCGGCGGCTGGCCCGGCGCCGGGAGATGCAGGTGGCCCGGGAGACCACGATGGAGATTCCCATGGACCTCGATCTGGACCTGCCGACAGCCCGGATCCCCCGCGTCCCCACCCAGCGCGACGCCGCCTGAGACCTGCCGCTCGTCACAGCGGATTCCCTTGTACGTCCGATAGTAGGATGTCATAGTAAATCCGGGGCTAGCGTCACGGCGAGAGGACAGAGCGTCATGGACCTGCACGTTCCCACCCACCCGGTGCGTTTCGTGACCGCCGCGAGCCTGTTCGACGGGCACGACGCCGCGATCAACATCATGCGGCGGATCCTGCAGCGCCAGGGCGCCGAGGTGATCCACCTGGGCCACAACCGCTCGGTGGACGAGGTGGTGGCCGCCGTGATCCAGGAGGATGCCCAGGGCGTCGCCATCAGCTCGTACCAGGGCGGGCACGTCGAGTACTTCTCCTACCTGGTGGAGCTGCTGCGCGAGCGCGGCGCCGGGCACGTGAAGGTCTACGGCGGGGGCGGCGGCGTCATCGTCCCGCGCGAGATCGAGCTGCTGCACAGCCGGGGCGTCGCCCGCATCTTCTCGCCCGAGGACGGCCAGCATCTCGGCCTCCCCGGGATGATCAACATCATGATCCGCGAGTGCGACGTCGACCTCGCCGAGACGCCCCCGGAGTCGTGGGACGGTCTGTTCTCCGGCGAGCAGGCCACGCTGGCCCGGGCGTTGACGCTGGCCGAGGCCGGTCGCCTGCCCGCCGACCTGCGCGAGCGGCTGGGGAGGCTCGACCGGTCCGTCCCCGTGCTGGGCATCACCGGCACCGGTGGCTCGGGCAAGTCCTCGCTCACCGACGAGCTGGTGCGCCGCTTCCGCCTCGACCAGGAGGACAAGCTGCGCATCGCCGTGCTGGCCGTCGACCCGACGCGCCGCAAGGGCGGCGGCGCGCTGCTCGGCGACCGGATCCGGATGAACAGCCTCGTGGGCGAGCAGGTGTTCTTCCGCTCCATGGCCACCCGCTCCGACGACGGTCACCTGCCCGCCGAGCTCGGCGACGTCCTGTCGGTGCTCAAGGGCGGCGGCTTCGACCTGGTGATCGTCGAGACCCCCGGCATCGGCCAGGGCGACGCCGCGATCGTGCCGTTCGTCGACCGCTCGCTGTACGTGATGACGCCGGAGTTCGGCGCCGCGTCGCAGCTCGAGAAGATCGACATGCTGGACTTCGCCGACGCCGTGGCCATCAACAAGTTCGAGCGCCGCGGCGCCGAGGACGCCCGCCGCGACGTGGGCCGTCAGCTCGTGCGCAACCGCGAGGCGTTCGGCTCCACGTGGGAGGACATGCCCGTCTACGGTACGTCCGCGGCCACGTTCAACGACGACGGCGTCACCGCGCTCTACCAGCACCTCGTCACCCTCCTGGGCGAGAAGGGGCTGGTCACGGGCGAGGGACGGCTGCCGCGCACCGACCGCAAGACCTCCTCGGAGCACACCGCGGTCATCCCGGCGAACAAGACCAGGTACCTCGCCGACATCGCGTCGACGGTCCGGGCCTACCACGAGGCCACCTCGAAGCAGGTCGACGCGGCGCGCACCCGTCAGCACCTGCGCACCGCCCGTGCGCTGGTCGGCGAGGCTGTCGACGGGGAACTGACGAAGGCCGAGAAGGCCCTCGCGCCCGAGGCCGCCGAGCTGCTCGACACCTGGCCCCAGGTGGTGGAGGACTACTCCGGCGACGAGCTGGTCGTGAAGATCCGCGACACCTCGCGCAGCGCAGGCGGAGCGAGCATCTACAAGGAACTGCGCACCCAGCTCACGCGGGAGACGTTGTCGGGCAACAAAATGCGGCGGGTGTCGCTGCCGCGGTTCACCGAGGACGCCGACCTGCTGCGCTTCCTGCGCGACGAGAACCTCCCTGGGAAGTTCCCCTTCACCGCCGGGGTGTTCCCGTTCAAGCGCGAGGGCGAGGACCCGGCCCGCATGTTCGCCGGCGAGGGCGACGCGTTCCGCACCAACCGACGCTTCCAGCTGCTCTCGGCCGACTCCGACGCCAAGCGGCTGTCCACGGCGTTCGACTCCGTCACGCTCTACGGCCGCGACCCCGACACGCGCCCCGACGTCTACGGGAAGGTCGGCACGTCCGGCGTCTCGATCGCGACGCTCGAGGACATGAAGGTGCTCTACGGCGGGTTCGACCTGACCTCGCCGAGCACGTCGGTGTCGATGACGATCAACGGCCCGGCGCCCACGATCCTGGCGTTCTACCTCAACACCGCGATCGACCAGACGCTTCAGCGCTTCCGCGACGAGGAGGGGCGCGAGCCCGACGAGTCGGAGCGCGAGGAGCTCACGGCGTTCACGCTGGCGAACGTCCGCGGCACCGTGCAGGCCGACATCCTCAAGGAGGACCAGGGCCAGAACACCTGCATCTTCTCCACCGAGTTCTCGCTGCGGATGATGGCCGACATCCAGGAGTGGTTCATCCTCCACAAGGTGCGGAACTTCTACTCCGTCTCGATCTCCGGCTACCACATCGCGGAGGCCGGGGCGAACCCGATCTCGCAGTTGGCGTTCACGCTGTCGAACGGCTTCACGTTCGTCGAGAGCTACCTCGCGCGCGGCATGGACATCGACGACTTCGCGCCCAACCTGTCGTTCTTCTTCTCGAACGGCATGGACGCCGAGTACTCCGTGATCGGCCGGGTGGCCCGTCGGATCTGGGCCGTCGCGATGAAGGAGCGCTACGGCGCGAACGAGCGCAGCCAGAAGCTCAAGTACCACGTGCAGACGTCCGGTCGTTCGCTGCATGCGCAGGAGATGAACTTCAACGACATCCGCACCACGCTGCAGGCGCTCTGCGCGCTCTACGACAACGCGAACTCGTTGCACACCAACGCCTACGACGAGGCCGTGACGACCCCGACCGAGGAGTCGGTGCGGCGGGCGATGGCCATCCAGCTGATCATCAACCGCGAGTGGGGCCTCTCGATGAACGAGAACCCCCTGCAGGGCTCGTTCGTCATCGACGAGCTCACCGACCTCGTCGAGCGGGCCGTGCTCGACGAGTTCGACCGCATCTCCGAGCGCGGCGGCGTGCTGGGCGCGATGGAGACCGGCTACCAGCGCGGCCGGATCCAGGACGAGTCGATGCTCTACGAGCACCGCAAGCACGACGGCACGCTGCCCATCGTCGGGGTGAACACCTTCGTCAAGCCCGAGTCGGACGTGTCGCCGAAGGAGATCGAGCTCGCCCGCGCCACCGAGGACGAGAAGAAGAGCCAGCTCGACCGGCTCGCCGACTTCCAGGGCCGCCACGCCGGCGACGCCCAGGAGGCCCTGCGCCGCCTTCAGGACGTGGCGACCGGCGACGGCAATGTCTTCGATGAGCTGATGGCGGCGGCCCGGGTGTGCAGCCTGGGCCAGCTGACGGATGCGTTCTTCGAGGTGGGCGGGCAATACAGGCGGAACATGTAGGGCTCGATTGCAGCAAAGCCACGTTCATGCAACGAGATTGCGTGAACGTGGCTTTGCTGCAAGTGGTCAGGCGCCCAGGTGCTCCACGAACCAGTCCCGCGCGGGCCCACTGGTCGCTTCCAGGCCGATCGTGTACGCGTCGAAGTGGCCGCCGGGCACGATCACCAGCTTCTTCGGTTCGCGGGCGTGCTCGTAGGCCTCGATGGCCAGGTGCGCGGGCGTGAGGTGGTCCTCCCGCGCCACCACCATGAGCAGCGGGGTGGGGCTGATCCGGCCGATGTAGCTGCCCGGCTCGTACTCCCCCAGCATCTCGACGGTCCGCAGGGTGACCTCGTTGCGCCATGACGGCGCGCGCAGCTTCCCGGTCTCGGTGAACCACGTCCACGAGTCCGGGGTGGGCAACGCCGAGGGTGCGAGCGGGTCCTCGTCGACCACCGGCACCATGGCGGGCGGGTCGCCGGCGTACCGGGCGGCGCGGTCGGCGTCGAACATCTCCCGGAAGCCGGCGCGGAAGTCGGCCCGCACGAGCTCGCCGATGTTGGCCGAGCCGCTGGCCAGCGGAACCTGCGCGACGACCGCCTTCACCCGGCGGTCGATGGCCCCGACCACCAGCACGTGGCCGCCGGAGTAGCTGCTTCCCCAGACGCCGATCCGGGTGGAGTCGACCTCGTCGAGGGTGGCCACGTAGGTGATGGCGTGGCGGTAGTCGCGCACCTGCGCCCACGGGTCGAGTTCCTGACGCGGCTCACCGTCGCTCGCGCCGGTGTTGCGGTTGTCGTAGACGAGTGCATTGAGGCCGGCGGCGGCGAACACCTCGGCGAAGGAGTCGAGGTACATCTCCTTCACCGCGGAGAACCCGTGCGACATCACCACGGTGGGCGCCCGCCCGGACGCCCCGTCCGCCCGGTAGAACCAGCCCCGCAGCGTGACTCCCTCGGCCTGGAACTCGATGTCGCGTCGGCTCACGATCGCTCCCGTCGTCGCCCCCGGACCGTCGACCATAGGTGACGCAGGCCACACAGCATGCCGCCGATCGGGGCCGGGATCAGCCCGGGGAGCCCACCCCGCACGGGAACGTGCGCTTCGGCGCGGACTCCAGGCCGTTGGCCACCATGTTCCAGACGTTCGTGTCGTACGCCTCGCCGATGTGGCCCACCGGGTCGAGCGGGCAGAAGTCCTGCACGTACTGGTTGACGACGCCGGGCTCGCGGACGAAGGACGTCTCGGTCGGGGTGACCAACTCGTCGTGGCGCGACGCGATCACCGTGTAGTCGATGCCGGGCCGGGCGATCGGGCCGTCGTCCAGCGTGGCCACCGCGGTGCCGCCGGTGCCGATCTGGCTGCAGGCCGGGCAGCCCACGGTCTTCAGGGCCTTGTCGACGGCGTCGCGCTCGGCCTGGCCGAAGATGTAGGCGAGGTCGTAGATCCCCGCGAACGTGGTGCCGTGGGTGGGCGGGGCGATGGCGACCACCTTGTCGACCTGCACGTCCTGCGTCTTCGGCACGTAGAGCGACTGGAAGCCGCCCTCGGAGTGGCCGACCAGGTCGACCTTCCCGGCACCCGTCCAGGCTCGCACCTTCGCGACGTAGGCGGCGATCTCCTGCGCCGACTCGTCGATGTCACGCAGCCCGCCCACCAACGGGAACCCCTCGTATGCCCCGTAGGTGGACGCGAACGTGCAGTAGCCGCGGGCGGCCAGCCAGCCCTGCAGGACGTTGAGGTCCTCGTAGTAGGTGGCGCCGAGGCCGTGCAGCAGCACCACCGGGTTCGGGTGCTCGGCGCTCGGACGGCACGACGCGTCGTTGACCCCGCCGGCCGGAGCCGCGCTCGCCGATCCCGTCCCGACCACCAGGAGGGCCACCACGGCGGCCACCATTCCGATCAACCGCACCCGCATAGGTCCCCCCGACGACGACCAGCGTCGATACCGAGCGGTATCGAGTACCGTTGAGTATCGGGATCCCGCGGAGAATGTCAAGATGGCGATCATGACCGAGCCGATCCGCACGCGCCCCACCCGCTCGGAGACCCGCCGCCGGGTCCTGGACGCGGCGTTCGCGGTGTTCGGCGAGCGGGGCATCGCCGCGTCGTCGCTCGCCGAGGTGGCGCGGGAGGCGGGCCTGACCAAGGGCGCGGTCTACTCCAACTTCCGCGGCAAGGACGACCTGGTGCTCGCGCTCATGGAGGAGCACGCGATGGACCGTCTGGCTGGAGCCCTGGCCGGGATCACCCCGACCACCGACGTCGGCGAGGCGCTGGCGATGGCCGCGACGGTGCTGGTGCGGAGCATGCACGACGGTGCGGCGTGGCACCGCCTGCTCGCCGAGTACTTCGCGTTGTCGCACCGCGATCCCGATCGGCGGGAGGGGCTGCGCCTGCGCCGCCGCGAGGCCCGCGACGCGGTGGCGCGGGCCCTGAACCGGGTCGCCGAGACCACCGACATCCGGCTCCCGCTCCCCGCTCCCGACCTCGCCGCCGTGCTCTTCGCGTTGAGCAACGGGATGGCGATGGAGTCGGCCATCGACCCCGCCGGCGTGCCCGACGACCTGCTCGGCCGGGTGCTGGCGCTGATGTTCGCCCCCTCCGCCGGGCGAGTACCCCGGCCCCGTTCCGGGTAGAACGGGGTCATGGCAGAGCGAGTGCTGGTGGTCGGCGGCGGGTTCGCCGGGATGTACGCCGTACGCCGGCTGGCCGGGGCCGGCGCCCAGATCACGCTGCTCGACCGCGGCACCAGCAACCTGTTCCAGCCACTGCTCTACCAGTGCGCCACCGGGTTGCTGTCCGAGGGCCAGATCACCAGCCCGCTGCGCACCCTGCTGCGCCGCCACCGTGACGTCCGCGTGGTGCTCGGTGAGGCCCACGGCCTGGACGCCGAACGGCGGGTGGTCACGGCCCGGCGACCCGACGCCACCACGTTCGACCTGCCGTACGACCATCTGATCGTCGCGGCCGGGATGAAGCAGTCCTACTTCGGCCACCCCGAGTTCGCCCGGCACGCCCCCGGCATGAAGAGCATCGACGACGCGCTGACGATCCGCCGTCGCGTGCTCGGCGCGTTCGAGATGGCCGAGACGCTGCCCGGCGTCGAGGAGCGCCGCGAGTGGCTGACCTTCGCCGTCACGGGCGCCGGGCCCACGGGTGTCGAGCTGGCGGGGCAGATCCGCGAGCTGGCCCTGCGCACGATCGAGCGGGAGTTCCGCCGCATCGATCCGGTGGAGGCCCGCGTCCTGCTGTTCGACGGCGGTACGGCCGTGCTGAAGTCGTTCGGGCCCACCCTGTCCCGCAAGGCCCAGCAGACGCTGGCGGCACTGGGCGTCGAGACCGTGCTCGGCGTGCGCGTCACCGACGTTGACGCGACGGGTCTGGTCACCACGGCGAAGGACGGCACCACCACCCGCTACGCCGCCCGCACGGTGCTGTGGACGGCGGGCGTCGAGGCCGCGCCGTTCCTGGCCACCGTCGCGAGGGCCCTCGGCGCCACGCCGGACAAGCAGGGCCGCATCCCCGTGCAGCCGGACCTCACGGTGGCCGGACACCCCGAAGTCCGCGTGGTGGGTGACGTGATGAGCCTGCGCGACCTGCCCGGTGTGGCCGAGGTGGCGATGCAGTCGGGCCACCACGCAGGCTCGGAGATCCGCCGCAGGATCGCCGACCCGGCCGCGGCCGGCACACCGTTCCGCTATCGCGATCTGGGCAGTGCCGCCTACATCAGTCGCGGCCACGCCGTGCTGTCGGTGGGGCCGGTCCGGCTCTCGGGCTTCGTGGGCTGGATCGCCTGGGGCGCCATCCACATCGCGTTCCTGGCCGGGGTGCGCAACCGCTTCGCGACGCTGACGTCGTGGTTGCTCACGCTCGGTTTCCGCCGCCGCGCCGAGCGGGCGCTGACGTACGGCGACCCGTCGACGGCGGCCCAGCCCTACGAGTGAGGAGCAGGGATCCGCCGCAGGGCCAGGGCCAGCACGAGCGCACCCACCAGCAGCAGCGTCACGTAGCCCACCAGGCCGGTCCAGCCCGCGAGGTCGAACGCGACGCCGCCGAGCGCGCCCCCGACGCTGCTGCCCGCGTAGTAGGCGAACAGGTAGAGCGACGACGCCTGCCCCGGCGCCCCACCGGGCAGCAGTGACGCGCGCCGTCCCACCCAGCTGCTGGCCACCGAGTGCGCCCCGAAGAACCCGACGGTGATCAGCAGCAGCCCGACCACCACCGTCGGCAACAGGTCCGGCACCGTCACCCAGCCCCCGACGATCGCCACCGCCACGGCGCCCCACATCACCTTGCGCCGCCCGATGCGGTCACCGAGCCGACCGGCTCCGGTGGACGCCCAGGTCCCCGCGACGTAGCCGAGGAAGATCAGTCCGGCGAGCCACCCCGGCAGGTCGAACGGGGCGGCGAGCAGCCGGAAGCCGAGGTAGTTGTAGACGGTCACGAACGAGCCCATCAGCAGGAACGCCACGCCGAACAGGCACAGCAGCCCGGGGTCGCGCAGGTGGGTGCGCAGCGGCCCGCCCAGCTCGCGCAGCCGGACCTTCGGCGGGTTCGCGGCGAGCGGCGGCGGCAGCAGCGCCCGGAACGCCACCATGCACCCCAGCGACAGCACGCCGATCACCCCCAGCGCCACCCGCCAGCCCGCGACGTCCGCGACGAAGCCGGCGACGAGCCGCCCCGACAGGCCGCCGAGCGTGTTGCCCGCGATGAGCAGCCCGACCGCCCCGCCGAGCCAGCGCGGCGCGACCTCCGCCGTCACGTGCGCCATCGCGAGCGCGGGCAGGGCGGCGAGCGCCACGCCCTGCAACGCCCGGATCCCGACGAGTGCGGCGAACGTGGGCGCGAACGGCGCGAGCAGCCCCAGCACCGCCGACGCGCCGAGCGCCACGGTCATCACCCGGCGCCGCCCCCACGACTCCGCCACGGCCGAGAGCGGCACGATCGCCAGCGCGAGCGTGCCGGTGGTGGCCGAGAGCACCAGGCTGGACGTGGACGACGACACGCCGAACTGCCCGGCCAGCGTCGGCAACAGCCCCTGGACGCAGTAGACCAGCACGAACGTGGCCAGCCCGGCGCACCACATCGCCGCGCCGAGACGCTTGTAACCGGGGGTGCCGCGCTCGTGGAGGACGGGCGCGGGAAGTGTCGTTGTCATCGCTGACGACCGTACGAGCCGTTCTCCGATGCGTCCAATGCATGTCAGCACCGGACAGAATGCAGATATGAATGAGGTTCTCGCTCCGCGCCTGCACCAGTTCGTCGCCGTGGCCCGCGCCGAGCACATGACCCACGCGGCCGACGAGATCGGCGTGCCCCAGTCGACGCTCAGCCGCGGCATCGCCCGGCTGGAGGCCGACCTCGGAGTCACGCTGTTCGTCCGCACCGGCCGCACCGTGCGACTGACCCGCGAGGGCCGCACGCTGCTGCGCCACGCCGAGCGCGCGCTGGCCGAACTCGCGGCCGGAACGCGGGAGATCCTGGGCGACGCCGACGCCCTGCACGGCCGCGTCGGTCTCGCGTTCCTCACCACGCTGGGCGGCGCCGCGGTGCCCCGGCTGCTGCGCGACTTCCGGGCCGTCCATCCCGGCGTGCGGCTCGAGCTGGTGTCGGGGGCCCACGCCCTGTTGCTCGACCGGCTGCGCAGCGGCGACGCCGACCTCGCGCTCACCTCCCCGCTGCCCGACGACCCCGGGTTCGCCTCCGAGGCACTGGGCGAGGAGGAGGTGCGGCTGGTCGTCCCGGCCGGGCACCCGCTGGCGTCGCGCACCGGGGTGGCGCTGGCGGAGGTCGCCGGGGAGCCGTTCGTGCGCTTCCTGCCCGGGTACGGCCTCCGCGGCACCGTCGACGCGTGGTGCCGCGAGGCCGGGTTCGTGCCGCGGGTGACGTTCGAGGGCGGCGACGCCGAGACCCTGCGCGGGCTGGTGGCGGCCGGGCTCGGGGTCGCCCTGCTGCCGGTGGCGCGAGAGGTGCCGGGCGTCGTCGAGATCCCGGTGACGTCGCCGCGAACGAGGCGCACGATCGGCGTGGTGTGGGCCCGCGACCGTCCCCTCACCGCGCCCGCGCGGGCCCTCCTGGAGTTCGTGCGGGGCCGCGAGGTGCTCAGGCCGGCGTCGTCAGCCCCATGAAGGTCAGGTTCTGGCGCAGCGTGAAGCCGAGGTGCCCGTAGAGCCGGATCGCCGTGACGTTGGCCGCCGAGGCGTGCAGCATGGGGACGTCGCCGCGCTCGCGCACCACGGCCCCGACCGCGCGCACCAGCCGTCCGCCCAGCCCGTGGCCCTGGAACGCGGGGTCGGTGCACACCGCGCTGATCTCCGTCCATCCCGGCGGGTGCAGCCGCTCCCCCGCCATCGCCACGAGCGCGCCGTCGCGACGGATGCCCAGGTAGGTGCCGGTGAGACGGGTGCGATCGAGGAACGGGCCGGGCCGGGTGCGCTCCACGAGATCGAGCATCTCGGGCACGTCGTCCGGCCCCAGGACCAGCGCCTCCGGGTCGGCCTGGATCTGCATCCCGGAACCGTCCATCTGTACGCCCGGCAACGCCATCTCGACCGTCCACCCCGCCGGCGGGGTGCGCTCCGGCCCGGCGATGACGACGGTCTCACCCGGCCCGGCGAGCGCCGCTAGATCGGCCCAGTCCTGCGGCTCGGGCTCGAGCGGCAGGGCGGCGAAGGGCGTGACATCAGGGAGGTAGCGCGCGGCGCGGCCCTTGCGTTCGGCGAGCGTCTCGTGGGGACCGGTCAGCGAGGTCCACACCGGGTTGTCGAGGGGATGGTCGGGCACGGGTCGAGCAAACCATGCCGGGTTACGGTGGGCATATGGAGATCGCGCCAACCAGCACCACGGCCCCGATTCCGGCCGCGCGTCCGGTTGAGGAGCACTCGGCATGAGCGTCGACGATGAGGGCCGCTCCGTGCCCGTGCCGTCCGAGGTGCGCCGGGTGGTCAGCATCGTCCCGTCGCTCACCGAGGCGGTGGCCGCCACCGCGCCGGGCCTGCTGGTGGGCGCCACCGACTGGTGCACCCACCCCGCCGACCTCGACGTCCCGCGCATCCGCGGCACCAAGAACCCCGACGTCGACGCGATCGTCGCGCTACGGCCCGACATCGTCGTGGCCAACCAGGAGGAGAACCGCCTGCCCGATCTCGACGCCCTGCGTGCCGCGGGCGTCGCCGTGTACGTCACCGACATCCGCACCCTCGACGGCGCGTTCGGCTCGCTGGAACGCATGCTCGCCGCGTGCGGGCTGGAGCGACCCGCCTGGCTCGACGACGCGGAGAAGGCGTGGGCCGGCGTGCCCGAGCCCACCGGGCGGCGGCGCGCGGTGATCCCGATCTGGCGCAGGCCGTGGATGGCGGTGGGCAGCGACACGTTCACCGGAGCGGTGCTCGCACGACTGGGCGTCGACAACGTGCTGGACACGAGCGAGGAGCGCTACCCGCGGTTCGACCCGGCCGCACTGCCGCCCGTCGACCTCGCGGTGCTACCCGACGAGCCGTACCTCTTCACCGCCGACGACGGCCCCGAGGCTTTCCCCGGCGTGCCGGCGGCGCTGGTCAGCGGGCGGTTGCTCACGTGGTACGGCCCGAGCCTGGCCGACGCGGCCCGCGACCTGCCGCCCGCACTGGCCAGAACCCGCCACCTGGCGTCGTAAGGGCTGTTCGCCGCAGCCCTCAGACTCGCTGCAGCCCTCAGACCGCCCCAGGACTCCCTGTGGCTGGTTGGGGGGCGAGGTCGGTCAGGTGGACGCGGCGACGGCCGCCTGCTGCTGGGACTCCCACATCGTCAGCACCACCACGAACGCGAAGACCTGTACCGGCAGGGCCAGTCCGGGCAGGTCGGCCTCCGCCTCGCGGCCCCGGAACCCGAGCTTGCGGACCGACCCGATCTCGGTACCGGTGGCGTCGAGCAGCACCTGGTCGCCCTTCCAGAACGACGCGCGCCGGAACTCGTAGCGGCGCCTGCCGGCCTGGATGGTCCAGCTCCGCCGCCCGACCCGGTCGGCCTTGGCCACCTCGGCACCGTCGGCCGTGGCCATCCCGAAGGTGCTGCCCCAGAGGTTGCTGCCCACGTCGAACTGCCTGCCGTCGAGCTCGAACGCACCGCCCTTGCGCCACATCCGCCTGCTCCACCTGGTCAGGGGCGCGCCGTCGACGGAGATGTCGTAGTGGTTGAGGCCACCGCTTCGGCGCGAGTGCAACATGACCCCGACCCCACCATCCCGGGAGCATCCCCGCACGATGGACGGAGAAGGATGGACGGATGCTCGCGGTGCTGGACCTCATCGGGGTCGCCGTCTTCGCCGCGTCCGGGGCGCTCGCGGCGGTGCACGCGCGCCTCGACGTGTTCGGGGTGGTGGTGCTCGCCGCCGTCACCGCGCTGGGTGGGGGCATCGTGCGCGACCTGCTGCTCGGCATCACGCCGCCGAGCACCCTGCGCCAGTGGCCCTACCTGCTGGTTCCCGCCGTGGTGGCGCTGCTGGTGTTCCGCTGGCACCCGGCCGTCGCCCGGTTGCGCCGGGGCGTCCAGCTCGCCGACGCGCTCGGCCTCGCGCTGTTCGTGACCACCGGGACGACGGTCGCGCTGTCCACGGACGCGCCCGCGATCACCGCCGCCTTGGTCGGCGTGATCACGGGTGTCGGCGGCGGGGTGCTGCGCGACGTGCTGCTCAACGAGATCCCGACGGTGCTGCGCCGCGACATCTACGCGATCGCGGCCGCCGGTGGCGCGGTCGTGGTGGTGGCGGGCGACCGGCTGGGCCTGCCGCAGGCCCCGGTCGCCCTGACGGGTGCGGTGCTGGTGGCGGCGGTGCGGGTGCTGGCGCTGTGGCGCCGCTGGAACGCCCCGATCCCGCGCTGATCCTCGCGCTGATCACGGGCAGATGGTCGCCAGTGGATCACCGGTGACGACCATCCGCCCGTGATCACCGCCGTGGGTCACGCTGCCGTCGCGACGAGGTCCGCGTGCGCCCGGCCGGTCGCAGCAGCCTTCTCGTGGGCGTTCGCGAGGTTGGTGGCGGCCAGGTCGCGCAGGTCGGCCATCGCCGGGTTGACCTCGGCCAGCGTCAGCTCCGCCTCGACCAGCGTCACGTCGGCGCCGAAGACGTCGCGGAAGATCTGGAGCAGGTACGGGGTGGCGTGGTCCCAGCCCGCGCGCGGGGTGCCTGCGCCGTAGCCGCCGCCACGGGCCACCACGAGCGTCAGGGGGCGTCCGGCCAGCGGCGACGTGCCCGGTGCGAACCGCGGGTCGGTGATGATCAGGTCGATCCAGGCCTTGAGGTGCTGGGAGAGGCCGAAGTTGTAGAGCGGCGCACCGACCACGGCGGCGTCGGCGCCGATGAGCTCGTCGGCCAGCGTCGCGGCGAGGGCCTTGGCCGTCCGCTGCTGCTCGCTGCGCTGGTTCTCGGGGGTGTAGCCCGCCGTGGCGGCCACAGGCCACACGCCGGCCGGGAGCGGCGACGCGACCAGATCGCGGTGGACGACGGTGTCGCCCGGGTGCTTCCCGAGCCAGGAGGACACCAGGGTGTCGGCGACCTGACGGCTCACCGAGCCCTCGGTGCGGATGCTGCTGTCGAGACGGAAGAGGGTCATCGGGCTCTCCTTGCGGGGTGTGCGGTTTCCTAGATGTTCTGTGAAACAGACGATCGTGTCAACAGATCGTATGCCAGGTCGCATTCCGCGGGTACGCTGGGATGGTGACCACACCCACCGGCGTCGAGACCGACCTCGGCTGGGCGCTGGGCCAGGTCATGCGCGCCCACCTGCGCACCGCCCAGGAGGTGGTCGGCGGCCTGCCCGGCGGCCCCCGCGGCTACCAGGTGCTGGCGGTCGCCGGCCGGGGCGAGCCCAGCAGCCAGCTCGCGCTCGCGCAGAAGCTCGGCGTCGACCGCACGGTCATGACCTACCTCCTCGACGACCTGGAGGGCGCCGGCCTCATCGAGCGGCGCCCCGATCCCGCCGACCGGCGCGCCCGCCGCGTCGTGCTCACCGAGGCCGGGCAGACCCTGCTGTGCGATCTCGAACGCCGCTTCCGCTCCGCCGAGGAGCACCTGCTCGATCCCCTCGACGCAGACGAGCGCACGGTGCTCCGCGACCTCCTGCAGCGCCTCGCCATGCGTGCCGACCTGCCCGCTGCGAGCCCGTGCCAGGTGGCCGAGGAGCTGGCCGCAGCGGACACCCCGCCCCGCCCCTGACCGTGGGTTCGCCATCTGGCCGCATGAGTTCGCCGTCTCGCTGCGCACGATCGGCACACTCGGCCCGCGAGATGGCGAACTCGCGGGGTAGGTCAGCGGACGCCGATGTCCAGTTCGCCGGTGATCCGGCGCTGTACCGCCGCCACCGCCCGGAACGCCTCGCGCAGCGACGCCCTCGTGACGGGTGAGAGGTCGCTGGGGCGCACCAGGTCGTCGGGTTCCCGGCCCGCGCGCAACTGCTCCACCTGGTGGTCGAGCCGCAGCCGCAGGACGAGGTGGAATGCCTCCTCCAGCGTGGCCGCAGCGGTCGCGTCGAGCACGCCGTCGCCGGCAGCCGCCCGCAGCCGGGCCGGGGTGGACGCACTGGTCACGCCGGCCGCCATGCCGGCCCAGCGCGCGAGATCGACGATCGGGACCAGGCCGCCACGTTTCAGGTCCAGCGTGCCGCGGCGGTGCCCCGAGTGCTCCACGACGAAGTCGCGCAGAAAGCCGGTCGGCGGCCGGTGGGCCAGCGCGTAGCGGGCGAGCAGCCGCAGCAGCTCGGGATGGCGCCGTGCGTCGCGGAAGACGTCGGGCACGGGCAGGCTCGACCGGATCCCCCACACCGGACGCGCGTCCACCACCAGCGAGACGAGGATCGGCGCCTTCTCCTGCAACGGGTCGTGCAGCCAGCTCCGCGCGGCCGCGGCCCATGCCTCGTAGGAGCGGCGGAACAGCGGGTTGGTGGCCACGGCGCCGTTGGTGTCGGCCCGGTAGCCGGCGGCGGCGAGACCCGACAGCACCCGCTCGGCGAACGTGCGGGCGTAGTCCGCGGCCTCGGCGTCACCCTCGGGGCCGACCCAGACCAGTGCGCTGTCCACATCGGACGACGGCACGGCCTCGCGGCGGGCCAGGCTGCCGAGCGCGAGCCACGTCAGCGGCCGGGGCGGCGGCCCCAGCTCGGCGACGGCGAGCTCGGCGAGACGGCGGGTGACGGCGTCGGCCACCACGGCGGTGATCCCGGCGACGTCCGCCGCCGCGACGCGGGCGTCGTGCAGGGCGATCACCGTGGGCGTCAGCTCGGCGGCGGCACGGACCACGTCGGCCACCGAGCCGGCGCGCGCGATCGCCGCCCGCAGCCCGAAGCTGCCACGCGTGGTGGCCGCGACGACGTCGACATCCTCGAGCACGCCGAGCACCTCACCCGTCGGGGCGAGCACGGGAGCGTGTCGGATGCCGCGGTCGAGCATGTCGAGCAGTACCTCACCACCGAGGCGGTCGGCCGCGGCGGTCCAGGCGGGGGCGCTCATCGCGTCGCGGACCGGGGCGGAGATGTCCGTGCCGTCCGCGATCACCGCGCGCAGGTCCCGGTCGGTCAGGATCCCGATACGGCCCGGCCCCAGCGGCACCACCACCGCCGACGCCCCGCAGGCGGTCATGCTCTGGGCGGCCTCGCGGATCGGGGTGTCCGGCGTCGCAGTGCACAGCGGGGCGCGCAGCAACTCGCCCACCGCGCGCTGGGTCGGGTCCGGGCCGACGTGCGGGCTCGGAGCCAGCAGCGTCGACGCCAGCAGCGACCGGGCGACGTAGCGCAGCCCCTCCGGCCGTCCCAGCAGCGGGCGGACGGCGTCGGCGGGCAGCCGCAGACACCGGGTGGCCCCGTGCGCGACGGCCGTGAACCCCAGCGGCAGCCCCGCCAGCATCGCCGCGTGACCGAACAGCTCGCCGGGCCCGAGCAGGTCGAGCACCCGCGAGCCCAGCACCAGCTCGACGAGGCCGCCCACGACGATGCGGACGTGCTCCGGTGGGCCCTCCCCGGGTGCGAGGACCACGGCTCCGGACACGTGCTGCTCCGGCTCCGCCACCGCTGCGAGGGCGGCGAGCTCGTCGTCGCCGAGTGCGTCGAACGGTGGATGCGCCCTCAGGAACTCCGACACACCGCCCACGGGCCCATCCTTCCCGACACCTACGGTGGGTGGCGATGCGGTGGCAACGGGGGACGACGGCGGTTCTGGCGACGATCCTGGTGGTGGGCGGGTGCAGTGCACCGGCACCCACTCCCCCACCCGATCCCCCGGCATCCGCCCGGGTCACGGCCCCGGCAAGGCCCACCGTGCTCGGCACCGACGATCCCGCGAAGCTCGCAGTGGGCGCCAGCGCGGCGCTGTTCACGACGGCACCCGTGGCGGTGCTGGCCGACGTCGGTGACGCGGCCGCGCAGGAGGCGGCGATCCGGGCGGGCGCGCCTCTGCTGCTCACGCCCCGGGAAGGCGATCCCGCGGGGGTGGCGGCCGAGCTCGCCCGCCTCGGCACCCGCACGGTGCTCACTGTAGGACCGGGCGCGGCGCAGTGGGCCGCTACCCCGGGCCGCCCGGCCGCGGTCACGGACGCGGCCGCCCTGCCCGCCGTCGCCGCCCTGCCCCCGCGCCCGCACGTGCTGGTCCTCACCGACGGGGCGCCGGTGCGGGCCGCCGCGCTGGCCACCGCGACCGCGTCGGGCGCCCGCACGGCGACGGTCCCGCGCGCCGACCCCCGCAACTCGCCCGCGCCGGACACGCGGTCGCTGCTCGCGCTGGGCACCGGCTTCGGCTCGCCCGCGGTGTTCGCAGCCCGGCTCGCCGTGGCCGTGGCCGGCCAGCAGCTGCCCGGTGGCGGCCAGGTGCTGTTCCCCGGACGGCGCATGGTGGCGCTCTACGGCACCCCCGGCAGCGCCGCGCTGGGCGTGCTCGGCGAGCAGGACCTCCCGGCGTCGGTGGCCCGGGCCAAGCAGCTCGCCGCGCAGTACCAGCCGCTGGTGAAGGAGCCCGTCGTCCCGACGTTCGAGTTGATCACGACGGTGGCCAGCGCCACCCCGGGCGCCGACGGCGACTACTCCTCCGAGCTCTCCCCCGCCGCCATCCGCCCGTGGGTGGACGCCGCGAAGGCCGCCGGCGTCTACGTCGTGCTCGACCTGCAGCCCGGCCGCGCCGACTTCCTCAGCCAGGCGAAGCGCTACGCCGACCTGCTGGCCGAGCCGAACGTCGGGCTGGCGCTGGACCCCGAGTGGCGGCTGGGCCCCACCGAGGTGCACCGCGTCCAGATCGGGTCGGTCGGGGTGGACGAAGTGAACCGCGTGGTCACGTGGCTGGCCGACCTCACCCGCGAGAAGGCGCTGCCGCAGAAACTCCTGATGCTGCACCAGTTCCGGCTCACGATGATCAAGGACCGGGCGCGGCTCGACACCTCCCGCGACGAGCTGTCGGTGGTGATCCACTCCGACGGTTTCGGCACGCCGTCGGAGAAGACCGCCACCTGGAACGCCCTGCACGTGGCCGCGCCGAAGGACATCCGCTGGGGCTGGAAGAACTTCATCGACGAGGACGAACCGACGTTCACGCCCGCGCAGACGGTGCCGATCCCGCCGACGCCGCCTGTCTTCGTCTCGTACCAGTAGATTCCACGGTCGTGGTCGGCACCACGACCGGCGTGCCGGTACTGGACGTCAGCCGCTCCTGAGCAGGTCCGAGGCCTTCTCCCCGATCATCATGCAGGTGATGTTCGGGTTGATCGCCGGCAGGAACGGCAGGATCGACGCGTCGGCGATCCGCAGCCCCTCCACGCCCCGCACGCGCAGCTGGGGATCGACCACGGCCATCGGGTCGGAGTCCGGCCCCATCTTCGCCGTGCAGGCCGGGTGGTAGACGGTGTTGTGGGTCTTGGTGATGTAGTCGGCGAGGTCGTCGTCGGTCACCGCATCCGGCCCCGGCGTCAGCTCCCGGGTGATCCACTCCTTGAGCGCCGGCTGCTCCGCGATCCGCCGCGCGAGCTTCACGCCGTGCAGCATGACGGCCATGTCGTGGCCCTCGGGGTCGGTGAAGTAGCGCGGATCCACCTTCGCCCGGTCCCGGAAGTCGAGCGACCGCAGCCGCACGGTGCCCCGCGAGCGTCCGCGCGTCACGTTGGGCGTCAGGCAGAAGCCGTTGTCGGTGGTCGGGTAGCCCCAGCGCACCGTGTTGAGGTCGAACGGCACCGAGCCGTAGTGCATCATCAGGTCGGGCCGGTCCAGCCCCGCTGCGGCCGCTTCCGGGGTGCGTGTGAACAGCCCGATCTCCCACCACTGCGTGGAGGTCGTGACCATCGGCTTGCCGGCCTCCCACATCACCAGGCCCTCGACGTGGTCGTCGAGGTTGGCGCCGACGCCGGGTGAGTCCACCAGCACGTCGAGGCCCATCTCGCGCAGGTGCGCGGACGGGCCTATCCCGGACAGCATCAGCAGCTTGGGCGTGTCGACGGCGCCGGTGGAGAGGATCACCTCGCGGCGGGCGTCGACGGTCTGGCGGCCGGGCCCGATGTCCTGCTGGTACTCGACGCCGGTGGCCTTCTTCCCGTCGAACAGGACGCGAGACGCCCACGCGCCCGTCCGGATCTCCAGATTCGGCCGCTTCCCCATGATCGGGTGCAGGTACGCGTGCGACGACGACATGCGCGTGTTGTCGGCGGACGCGTTGATCTGGAAGAACCCGGCGCCGTCGGTGACGGTGTGGCCCTCGTTGAAGCGGACGGTGGGCAGGCCCACGGCGGCGGCCGCCTGCAGCACCGCCACGCCGCACGGGTCGTCGGGCGGGATCTGGCGCAGGTTGACCGGGCCGGAGCGGCCGTGGCCGTCCCACTCCCCGTCGTTGGTCTCCAGCCGCTGGATCAGCGGCCAGCACTCGTCGGCGCTCCAGCCGGTGCAGCCGTTCGCCGCCCACTCGTCGAGGTCCTCGCGCGGCGTCCAGAACGCGATGCACGAGTTGTGCGACGAGCAGCCGCCCAGCACCTTGGCCCGCGCGTGGCGCAGGAAGGAGTTGCCGTGCGCCTGGGGCTCGACGAGGTAGTCCCAGTCGTAGCCGGAGTCGAGCAGCCCCATCCAGTCCTCGAGGCGCAGGATCGCAGGGTCGTCCACATCGGACGGGCCGGCCTCCAGCAGGCAGACGGTGACAGCGGGGTCCTCGGACAGCCGGGCGGCGAGCGCGCAGCCCGACGACCCCCCGCCGACGACGACGTAGTCGAACGAGCTCATGCCGGCCTCCGGATCAGGTCGTGCGCGGAAATCACCGTCATGGCAGCGATACTCGCGCACGGGCGGCGGAGCCGCGTCACGGTGCCTCCTCCAGGTTCTGCCGGACGTGCTCGGGCAGCGTGCCGAGGTGGTGGCGGCCGCGCAGCAGGAACCAGGCCAGCCCGATCACGATGATCGCGCCGATGAAGATGAACGCGATGAACCGCAGCGGCCCCTCGCCGTAGACCTCGACCCGCGGCCAGGCCAGGTTGATCGCCATCGCGGCGCCCCACAGCACGGCGATGATGTTCACCGGCATCCCGAGCTTCCCGAGGGAGAAGTATCCCTTCGGGGCATCCGGGCCCGGCCACTCACCCTTGAACCGCTTCAGCAGCATCGGGACCGTGACCAGCAGGTAGGCCACGTAGATCATGATCACAGCCACGCTCGTGACCGCTGTGAAGATCTCCGGGGTGCCGATGTTGACCGCGAGGATCAGCACCGCCACCACACCGATGACCACCGCCGGCACCACCGGCGTCTTGCGCTTCGGATCGATCTTCGCCAGCGTCGCGCCCGCCGGAAGTGCGTTGTCGCGGGCCATCGCGAACATCAGCCGGATGCCGGCGGTGTGCACGGCGAGCGCGCAGACCGTGATGGCGATGACGATGCAGACCAGGAACACCTTGCCCAGCGGACCGCCGAGCGCCTGCAGCACGATCAGCTGCAGCCCGCCCGAGGCCTGGCCCAGTGCGGGGTCGGTCAGGTTGGGCGCGGCGAGGATGCCGAAGAGCAGGATCAGCCCGCCGATGACGAACGACGCGATCACCGCGCGGAGGATCGCGGTGGGGCCGGTGCGACGCGGGTCGACCGTCTCCTCGCCGAGCGAGCTGGCCGTGTCGAAGCCGTACATGACGTAGGCCGACGCGATGGCGGCGATGAGGAAGGCGCCCGCGTACCCGCCCGGGCCCGAGGTGTAGCCGGTGGTGTCGACGATGACGCTGGGCGGGTTCACGATGTGGATCGCGAGGATGATCACCAGCAGGATCGCGGCGACCAGCTCGATGAACACCCCGGTGCTGTTGATCCGGGCCATCAGCTTGACGCCGAACGCGTTCACCACCGTCGTGAACACGACGAGGATCGCGCCCCAGATCACGGCGCTGATGCCGAAGCTGGCTCCCGTGCCGTCGCCGACGAGCTGGAAGCCGCTCCAGATCTGCGGCAGCGTCACCTGGTAGGCGAGCACCACCGCGGCGAGCGTCACGACCGATGCGGTGAACATCATCCAGCCCGCGAGCCAGCTCACGGTGGGCCCGGCCAGGCGCTTGCTCCAGTTGTAGACCGACCCCGCCACCGGGTACCGGCCCGCCAGCTCGGCGAAGCACAGCGCCACCATCAGCTGCCCGACGAAGACCATGGGCCAGGACCACCAGTAGGTGGGGCCGCCGTTCAGAAAGCCGAAGTAGAACAGCTGGAACGTGCCGGTCAGGATCGAGATGTAGCTGACGCCGGCCGCGAAGCTGGCGAACTTCCCGATGCTGCGTTCCAACGACTGGTTGTAGCCGAACTCGGCCATCCCGTCGTCGGTGGACCTGTTCTCAGTGGTACTCACGGGCGCTCCTCTCCAGAGAACCACCGCGACGGCGCGGGGTCGGTGTTGTGCCAGATGTGCTTGTGCTCCTGGTATTCGGCCAGCCCCGTCGGTCCGAGCTCGCGCCCGTTGCCCGACCGCTTCATCCCGCCCCACTCCGCCGCGGGGACGTACGGGTGGTAGTCGTTGATCCACACCGTGCCGTGCCGCAGCGCCCCGGCCACACGGTGCGCCTTCGCCATGTCGGGCGTCCAGACCGCACCGGCGAGGCCGTACTCGGTGTCGTTGCCGAGCTCGACCGCCTCCGCCTCGGTGCGGAACGTCTCGACCGTCATGATCGGGCCGAACGTCTCCTCGCGGATCACGCGCATGTCGCGGCGGACGCCGGTGAGGATCGTCGGGCCGTAGAAGTAGCCCTTCTGGAGTTCCGGATCCTCCGGCCGCTTCCCGCCGAGCACCACCGTGGCGCCCTCGGCCTGCGCCGACGCGACGAAGTCCTCGATCTTCGCGCGGTGCGCGGCGGAGACGAGCGGGCCCACCTCGCTCGCGTCGTCGAGGCCGTTGCCCAGCCGGATCAGCGCGGCGCGCCGGGCGATCTCCGCGACGAGCTCGTCGTGCATCGACTCCTCGACGATCAGCCGCGCGCCGGCCGAGCAGACCTGCCCGGAGTGCAGGAACACCGCGGTCATGGCCCAGTCGGCGGCGAGGTCGAGCGGGGTGTCGGCGAACATGATGTTGGGGTTCTTGCCGCCGAGCTCCACGGCCACGCGCTTCACGGTGGCCGCGGACGCGCGGATGATCGCCTGCCCGGTGGCCAGGCCGCCGGTGAAGCTGACCATGTCCACTCCCGTGTGCTCGGTGAGCGGGGCGCCGACCGACCGGCCGTCGCCGAGGACGATGTTGACCACGCCCGGCGGCACGCCCGCCTCCGCGCACAGCCGCACCAGCTCGATGCTGGTGAGCGGCGTGACCTCGCTGGGCTTGATCACCATCGTGTTGCCGGCGGCCAGCGCGGGCGCGACCTTCCACGACAGCTGCAGCAGCGGGTAGTTCCACGGCGTGATCAGCGCGCAGACGCCGACGGGCTCGTGCACCACGCGGCTCAGGACGTTGTCCATGCCCGTGTCGACGATGCGGCCTGCGTCCTTGTCGGCGAGGTCGGCGTAGTAGCGGAAAACCGCGGTGACGTCGTCGACGTCGATACGGCTCTCCTTGAGCGTCTTGCCGGTGTCGAGGGTCTCGGTGTGGGCGATCGACTCCTTGTCGCGTACGAGCAGCTCCGAGATCCGACGCAGGATCGCGCCCCGCTCCGGCGCCGGGGTGGTGCGCCACGGTCCGGTGTCGAAGGCGGTGCGCGCCGCCGCCACCGCACGGTCGACGTCGTCGGCGCCCGCCTGGTCCACCACCGCGGCGACGCTCGCGTCGAAAGGGTTGATCACCTCGGCGGTGCCGGCGGAGCCCGCTGTCCACATTCCGTCGATATAGAGGTCGGCCACGTGATGATCGTGCTCGGATTCGACCCCACGTCAAGCATTGGGGGCCGATTGATGCTAATAGTTTCGCTATGAGCAACACGGCTGGTCGAGACGGTGGCGTCCAATCCGTCGATCGGGCTATCAGCGTGCTCGAGATCCTCGCGCGGCGCGGTGAGGCGGGGGTCAGCGAGGTCGCCTCGGAGATCGACGTGCACAAGTCCACCGCTTTCCGGCTGCTCGGCGCGCTGGAGGGCCGCGGGCTCGTGGAGCAGGCGGCCGACCGCGGCAAGTACCGCCTCGGCTTCGGCCTCATCCCCCTCGCCGGCGCCGTCTCCGACCGGCTCGACGTCACCCAGCAGGGGCGCGCGATCTGCCACCGCCTCGCCGAGGAGATGGGCGAGACGATCAACGTCGCGGTGCTGCAGGAGCACTGGGCGGTGAACGTCGACCAGGCCCGCGGCCCGTCCACCGTCGCCACCCACAACTGGATCGGCCGCCTCACGCCGCTGCACTGCACGTCGAGCGGGAAGGTGCTGCTGGCCCACCTGCCGGCGGAGCACCGCGCGAACCTGCTCGCGGCGTCCGGGATGACGAGGCTCACCGCCGACACCGTGACCAGCGCGGCGACCCTCGACGAGGAGCTCGCCCGGGTCCGCGGGGACGGGCACGCCGTGGCCGTCGAGGAGTACGAGGTGGGACTGAACGCGGTGGCCGCCCCGGTCCTGGACCGCGCCGGCGAGGTGATCGCGGCCCTGAGCGTGAGCGGCCCGAGTTACCGCCTGACGGAGGAGCGCCTCGCGACGCTGATCGAACCGCTGAAGGCGGGAGCGGCGGAGATCAGCAGGAAGATGGGCTGGTTCGGCGAGTGAACGAACCGTCATTGCTGTTCGACGGGCCCCGGAGACCCATGGAGTGCCGTTCGACCGCGACTTCTTCGAAACGGCCACGCCGGCGGTGATCATCGGGCACGCTCCTCCACCGTGGACGTCGTTCCGGGGTGGCCCGAGGTGTTCCGCGGGTCGGCCGCGGTCGCCGCCGGGCTCATCACGTGGTCGCGGTTGCGCGGGCCCCGGCTCCAGAGGTTGTTCGCCGACATCTACGCACCGGCGTCCGAGGAGGAGCCGCCGCTGAAGCTGCGCTCCCGAGGCGCTGGACTGCTGGTGGCCGGGCGGGGTGTGGTGTCGGGGTACTCGGCGGCGGAACTGCACGGTGCCCCGTGCGGTCCGAAGGGTGCGCCCGCCGAAGTCACGGTCTCCGGGCGGCAACGGGAGCAGCCCGGCCTGCTCGTCCACCGCGACCGCCTCGCCCCTGACGAGATCCAGCTCGTCGACGGACTGTGGGTCACCACGCCCCTGCGCACGGCCTTCGACCTCGCCCGGCGGCTCGACCTGGTCGAGGGGGTGGTGGCCGTCGACGCGCTGGCCGACCGCCGCCGGTTCCATCCCGACATGATCCTGCACCTCTCCGCTCGCCACCGCGGCCTGCGTGGCGTGACCGGATCCCGGACGTCCTCACCCAGGCCACGCGGTGGTCGGGGTCGCCCATGGAGTCCCGGCTTCGCATGATCATCATCGGCGCGGGGCTCCCCCGCCCCGAGCTGCAGTGGGTCGTCCAGGACGTAGAGGCCCGCACCGCGGTGTGGCTGGACATGGCGTGGCCCGAGTTGAAGATCGCCATCGAGTACGAGGGCGAGGTGCACGCGAGCACGGAGCGGGTCCTGCGGGACGTGGGCCGCTACACGCGCCTGGTCGACGACAAGTGGCGCAGCTACCGCTACACGAAATACGAGGTGTACGGCGAGCCCCGCAAGATCATCACGCAGCTCACCCGAGCACGTCAGCGGTCGAGCGGTACCTGATTGCTGTTCCAGCCGGCCCGAACAGAAATCACGTGCCGTTCAACCGCTCCGCGACCCAGGTGTGGAACGTCGCGATGTGGTGTTCGCTCGGGACGAGCACTCCGCCCTCGCGGTACGCCCGGCTGGACATTCCCGGCTGGGTTCGCTCGCACGCCTCGAAGTCCTGCTGATTGACCCGGTGGAAGAGCTCCACGCTCGCATCGATCCCCGTCACGCCTTCGGCGAAGAGCCAGTCGCACGCCACCACCGTGCGGTCGGGGGCCAGGGGGGTCATGCGGTGCACGATCACGTGGTCGGGCACCAGGTTGACGAACACCTGGGGCTTGATCGTGATCGCGTAGTAGCGGCGGTCCTGCTCCGCCGTGACCCCCGGGAGCCGGTCGGCGCCGGCGCGGCCGTCCACCGTGAAGCCCTGTGCCCCGGGCGCGAACTCCGCGCCGTGACCCACCCAGTACTGCGCCGCGTAGCCGTCGGCGAACTCCGGCAGCACCTCCGTCAGCTCCGGGTGGATCGTGGCGCAGTGGTAGCACTCCATGAAGTTCTCGACGATCAGCTTCCAGTTGGCCGCCACGTCGTAGGTGATGCGGCGGCCCAGCGTCAGGTGCGCCACGTCGTAGTGCTCGATGGATGCGACGTCGCCGAGGCGCGTCACGATCTCGCCGAGCACGTCGTCCTCGAACGACGGGGGTTCGTCAGCCAGGCAGATCCAGACGTAGCCGAGCCATTCCCGCAGGTGGACGGGGTGCAGCCCGTACTCGACGCGGTCGACGTCGGGCATCGACGTCAGGTTGGGGGCGGCGATGAGCCTGCCGGTGAAGTCGTAGGTCCACGCGTGGTAGGAGCACTGCAGGTTGCGGCGCAGCTGTCCTTCGGGCTCTGCACACACCCGCGCACCACGGTGCCGGCAGACGTTGAGGAATCCGCGCACCACGCCGTCGCGGCCGCGGACGAGCACCACGCTCTCGCGCCCGACCGTCACCGTGCGGAACGCGCCGGGGCCGGTGAGGTCGGCGGCGAGCGCGACGCAGGTCCAGGTGGCCTCGAAGATCCGCTCCTGCTCACGCGCGAAAATGGACGCGTCGGTGTACGCAGAGCCTGGGGGCGTTCGGACGAGACTCGGCTGAGCGAGGGGAGGCTCGGCGAGCGTCACGAGGCGGCTTCGAGGGCGGCGGCGTCGGCCAGCAGCACGTACACCGCATCCCCCTCCAGCACGACCGTGTGCGTGCGGACGGGCACGCGCGCCAGCAGGCCGTCGGGCTCACCGGTGCGCAGGTCGAAGATGGCCGCGTGCAGCGGGCACTCCACTTCGCACCCCTCGAGCCACCCGTCGGCAAGCGAGGCGTCCTGGTGGGTGCAGGTGTCGTCGATGGCGTAGAGCTCGCCGTCGTCGGTGTGGAACACCGACACGGGCGGGCTGAGCGGCAGGCGGCGGGCACTGCCGCGGGGCATGTCGGCGAGGGCGCAGACGTGGATCATGTCGGTCTCCGGGAGCGCAGTGCGGAACGGCGTGCACAACGCGCAACAGCGTCGCTGCACCGACGGGGCTCTGTCAAGCCCGCGGAGGGCCCGGAAAACAGCCCGTAACCTGGGCGGTCAGTCCTCCACGTGCCTCGACGCCATCGGCCGCGCCGCCCCGGACGCCAGCAGGCCCAGCACGAGCGCCCCGAGCACCACGAGAAGAGCGTGCAGGATGCCCGTGTGCTCGGCGAGCAGCCCGATCAGCGGCGGCCCCGCGAGGAACGCCGTGTAGCCGATCGAGCTCACGACCGACACGCGGGCCGCGGCACGCGCGGGGTCGTCGGCGGCGGCGCTCATGCCCACCGGGAAGCCCAGCGACGCACCGATCCCCCACAGTAGAGCTCCCCCGAGCGCGACGGACGTGGAGCCGCCGAGCAGTACGAGCAGCAGTCCGGCCACCCCGAGAGCCGCCATCGCCCGCAGGATCGCCACGCGCCCGAAGCGCTCCAATGCCGCTCCGCCGAACATCCGCCCGAAGGTCATCGCGACGACGAAGAACCCGTAACCGATCGCTCCGAGCGTCTGGTCGGTGCGGTAGCCGTCGACGAACGCGACGGCGAGCCAGTCGTTGGCGGAGCCCTCGGTGAACGCGAACCCGAGCACCATGAGGCCGACCAGCAGCGTGCGCGGCTCACGCCACGCGGCCAGCGTTCCGGATCCGGCCGACCGCGCCTCGACGGGCACGGCGACGTGCGGGAGGAACCGCCGCGATGACACCGTCACGATCACGGGGACCAGCGCCGCGATCACGATGACCTGCACGGCCAGCGGCACACCGGTGGCCGCCGAGAGCGCGCCCAGCCCGGCGCCGGTGACCGTCCCGAGGCTGAACGCGGCGTGCAGCCGGGGCATCAGGGAGCGACCGAGGCGCCGCTCGACGTCCGCACCCTCGACGTTCATCGCGACGTCCCAGATCCCGCTGCCCAGCCCCGTGAACACCAGCCCGAGCGCCGCCGGGAAGACCACCCCGGTGACCAGGCCGACCACCAGCAGCGCCAGCCCGAGAGCCACCGACAGGGCCCCCGCCAGTACGGTCCGGCCGGGCCCGAGCCGGTGCACGATCGGCCCCGACAGGGGCAGCCCCGCGATGGAGCCGCCCGACAGGCACAGCAGGAGCAGCCCGAGCTGCGCCGACGACAGTCCCAGCGCGTCCCTGATCGCCGGCGTGCGCGAGATGAACGAGGCGAAGGCCAGCCCGTTCACGGCGAACGCGACGACGACGGCCGTGCGGGCGCGGGAGAGCTCGGGGGCGGGCCGGGCCCGGGTTGTGGTCACGCTGGAACTCCGATCGAATCGATTCGATAGACGACGATACGGGTCGATCCCGGCCAGCTCAACCCGGCCGCTACCGTCGCACGATGTCCGGACGCCCGACGCTCGCCTCCGTCGCGGCCCTCGCAGGCGTGTCCCCGTCCACCGCGTCACTGGCGTTCTCGGGCAGCCCGCGCGTCACCGTCGCCACCCGCGAGCGGGTCCTGACAGCCGCCGCCGAGCTCGGCTACGCCGGTCCCGACCCGATCGCCGCCTCCCTGCGGCGCGGGCGCAGCGGCGTGATCGGCGCCGTGGTGGGCGAGCGACTGCTCTACGCGTTCCGCGATCCGGTCGCCATCCAGCTCCTCGACGGCATCACCGAGGTCCTGGGCGCCCACGGCCTCGGGCTGCTGCTGCTCGCCGGCGACACCGGCCGCCCGTCGATCGAGCAGATCACCCGCATCCCGCTCGACGCCGCGATCTTCGCCACCTGCGGGCTGGAGGACGACCCGGCCCTGGAGGCGTTGCGCGCGCGCGGCGTGCCGGTCGTGGCGGTGGAGGGCCCGGTGGCCGAGGGCGTCGCGCTCGTCGACATCGACGACCGCGGGGGCACCGCCGACCTCGCCCGACACCTGCACACCCTCGGCCACCGGCGCGTCGAGGCCGTCGCCATGCCGCTGCGCCTCGACGGCACCCGCGGCCCCGTGACCGCCGCCCGCCGCGCCCGCGCCCACTACCGCGACGTCCGGCACCGCATGGAGGGCGTCGAGGACGTCTTCGGCCCGGTGCCGATCTACGAGACCGCCAGCAACGCCGTCGCCGAGGGTGCCGCGGCGGGCCGCGTCCTGCTGGACGTGCCGGCACACCGGCGCCCCACGGCCGTCATCGCCCAGAGCGACGTGCTGGCCGCCGGGGTCCTGCGGGCGGCCGCCGACCTGGGCCTGGACGTGCCCGGCGACGTGTCCGTGGCCGGCTTCGACGGCGCCGACCTGCACTGGCTCGGCGCCACCCGTCTCACCACGGTCGTGCAACCGACGGAGGAGAAGGGCCGCGCCGCCGCGCAGGCCGCCATCGCGCTGGTGGCCGGCGAGCACCCGCCCGGCGTGGTGTTCCCGGTGAGCCTGCGCATCGGCACCACGAGCGCCCCACCCAACCCGGCGAGTTGACCGATCCGGCACGCCGCATGTGCCGATCCGACACGGTCCGGCGTGCTCGATCGGCACACAAGGCGTGCTCATATCGTCAACTCGCGGGGCGGGAAGCGGTCAACGGTGACTGTTCGGGGGGACGGCGGGCTAGGCTGACCGGGTGAGCACCCCCGATCCACGGCCGCTGGGCCGGCGCGAGGAGCGCACGGCCACCAGCCGCGCGCGCATCCTCGACGCCGCCGTGGCCTGCCTCGTCGAGTCGGGGTACGCGGGCGCCACCACCCTGCGCATCCAGGCCCGGGCGGGCGTCTCGCGCGGGCGGTTGCTGCACCACTTCCCCTCCCGCGACGAGCTGCTGGTCGCGGCGTCGCGGCACCTGGCCACCGAGCGGTTGCGCGACACGGGGGTGCGCGTGGACGAGCTGGGCGACCACCTCACGCCCGCCGAGCGCCTCGACCGCGCCGTCGAGCTGATGTGGGAGACGTTCTCCGAGCCGCACTTCTGGGCCGCCGTCGAGCTGTGGACGGCCGCCCGCACCAACCACGAGCTGCGCGACGCCGTGCTCCCCGAGGAACGCGAGATCCTGGCGGCCGTACGGGCCGGGATGGCGCGCTTCTACGGACCGGACCTGGTGTCGCACCCGCGCTACCTGCACGTACGGGATCTGCTGTTCACGAGCATGCGCGGCGTCGGACTGACCTACGCGCTGGAGCACCGCGACCCCCATACTGACCCGCACCTGCCGATGTGGAAGGACGTGGCCCGTGAGCTCCTCACCTGAGCCGGGGATCGATCCGGGCGTGGCGCCCAGCGGCCCGGGGTGCGTCGAGTGCGACGCGGCCGGCGGATGGTGGGTGCACCTGCGCCGCTGCGCGCAGTGCGGCCACGTCGGCTGCTGCGACTCCTCCCCCGCCCAGCACGCCACCGCCCACTTCGCCGCCTCCGGCCATCCGGTCGTGCAGAGCTTCGAGCCGGGCGAGGACTGGTTCTGGGACTACGCGCGCAACGACGCCCTGGACGGCCCGGCACTCGCGGCGCCCGGCCACCACCCTGAGGACCAACCGGTGCCGGGCCCGGCCGGCCGGGTCCCTGCGGACTGGCAGACCCACATCCACTGATCCGTCTCCGACGAGCGGCACGTTGGTCGGACAGGTTCCGACGAGAGTGCCTTTCGTCGGAGTGGGGCGGGGCGGGGGTCCGGGGCCGGGCGGGGGAGGATCACCTCGTGATCGCCGACCTCGTCTCCTCCGCCGCCGCTCGTCTCGCCGGGGTCGCCGTCACCACCCCTCTGCAACGCAACGTCCGACTGTCCGATGCGACCCGGGCGGACGTGTGGCTCAAGCGCGAGGACCTGCAGGTCGGGCGCTCCTACAAGCTGCGCGGTGCCTACAACCTCCTCGCCGGCCTCGACGCGGCCGGGCGCGCCGCCGGGGCCGTCTGCGCGAGCGCCGGCAACCACGGGCAGGGCGTCGCGTACGCGTGCCGTGAGCTGGGCATCCGCGGGCGCGTGCACGTCCCGAGCACCACGCCCCGGCAGAAGCGCGAGCGCATCCGGGCGCTGGGCGGCGACGCCGTGGAGCTGGTGGTCGCGGGCGACACCTACGACGAGGCGGCCGCCGCGGCCGCCGAGCACGCGCTGCGCACCGGCGCCACCGTCGTCCCCGCCTTCGACGACGAGCGCACGATCGCCGGGCAGGGCACCGTCGGGGTGGAGATCGTCGAGCAGCTGGGCCGGGTCCCCGACGTCGTCGTGCTGCCGGTGGGCGGCGGCGGGTTGCTCGCCGGCGTGGGCAGCTGGCTGGCCGCGCGCCACCCGCAGGTGCGCATCGTCGGCGTCGAGCCCGCCGGTGCGGCCGGCATGGCGGCGGCGATGGCAGCGGGTGGCCCGGTGGTGCTGCCCGAGCTCGACACGTTCGTCGACGGCGCCGCCGTGCGTCGCGTCGGCGACGTGACGTTCCCGCTGGTCCAGGCGTGCGGCGCCGAGCTGATGACGGTGGACGAGGGCCGCGTCTGCACCGAGATGCTCGACCTCTACCAGACCGACGGCATCATCGCCGAGCCCGCGGGCGCGCTCGCGACGGCCGCCCTCGACGGCCTGGCGGTGGCGGGCGAGACGGTGGTCTGCCTGCTCTCGGGCGGCAACAACGACGTCAGCCGCTACGGCGAGGTGGTGGAGCGCTCGCTGGTGCACCGGGGGCTCAAGCACTACTTCCTCGTGGAGTTCCCGCAGGAGCCCGGCGCGCTGCGCCGCTTCCTCGACGAGGTGCTGGGCCCGGACGACGACATCGTGCTGTTCGAGTACGTCAAGCGGGACAACCGCGAGACGGGCGCCGCGCTGGTGGGCGTCGAGCTCACCGTCCGGGACGCCTACGACCCGCTGTGGAAGCGGATGGAGGCGAGCCCGCTGACGATCCAGCTGGTGGCGCCCGGCACCACCGCCTACAGGTTCCTGGTCTGAACCGAACGTGGTCCGGTTGACGTAGGTCCGGATGCGGGCCGGCGGCCGTCCTTGGGGAGGGGAATCCGCATGACGACCGCCGGCGCGCGTTCCCAGGGGGCACCCTGACGGACGCGCATCACCCACGGTAACCGCGTGACGGCGCCCCTGCCCGATGGACGGCGTTCGCCGCGGTCCGTACCGTCAACAGGAGTAGAACACCGGCGAGGGGCGTGGCGATGGCGAGTTACAGCGGCGACAAGGACGCGTACCTCAAGCGGCTCCGCAGGATCGAGGGCCAGGTCAGGGGCCTGCAGCGGATGGTCGAGGAGGACAAGTACTGCATCGACATCCTGACCCAGGTGTCCGCGGCCACCAAGGCGCTGCAGTCGTTCTCCCTGGAGTTGCTCGACGAGCACCTCGCCACCTGCGTGGTGCAGGCGGCGCAGGCCGGTGGGCCGGAGGCCGAGGAGAAGGTCCGCGAGGCCTCCGACGCCATCGCCCGGCTCGTCCGTTCCTAGGAACGCGCGGGAGCAGCCCCCGGCACGGAGTCACCGTGCCGGGTGGGCTCGCAACTGCTCCTTGATCTCGGTCTTGAGCACCTTCCCCACCGTCGAGCGGGGCAGGTCGGGCCAGATCTCCACCTGCT
>JBBRLM010000038.1:0-69505 GCA_038231335.1 Mycobacteriales bacterium | reverse complement strand
GGTCAACGCCCCGCACCTGGTCGCGCTCGTCCGTGCCGGCGCGGTGTTCGAGGGCGGCAAGCTCGTCGAACGACCCGCCGAACACCCTCAACCCGACGCTGCCTAAAAAATCTTCATCCACAGGTCTTGACTATTGCTCCAACGGGCTGACCGACTTCGGCGCCACCGCCACGATGGACATCGCCAACGTGAAGAAGCTGGACGCCTACACCGTCCGGTTGCCGATGAAGGCGCCCGACTCGACGGTGCCGCAGACGCTGGCGAGCTACACGTTCACGATCGTGCCGGTCGGCTACAAGGGATATCCGAGCCCGCAGATCGGCACCGGCCCCTACAAGCTGTCGAGCTTCACCCCGGGAGAGCAGAGCGTCAGCGACCGGCACCCGAACTACTGGCGTACCGGGCAGCCCTACTTCGATCAGGTCACGATCATCGACTACGACGACGCTACCGCGCAGATCAACGCCCTCCGCGGCGGGCAGATCGACGCGATGACCGACGTGCCGGCCGCTCAGGTGAAGATCCTCGAAGCCGCCGGGATCAAGATCCTGCAGTCCGAGACCGGGGGCTGGGTGCCCATCTGCATGGCCGTGGACATGCCCCCCTTCGACGACCCCCGCGTGCGTCAGGCGATGCGGCTGATCGTCGACCGCGACGCGATCGTGCAGCAGGTCCTCTCAGGCTACGGCCGGGTCGCCAACGACCTGTACGCGCCGTTCGACGAGGGTTACGCCAAGGACTTCCCGCAGCGCAAGCAGGACATCGAGCAGGCCAGGACGCTGCTCAAGGCGGCCGGCAAGGAAGGGCTGGCGGTGGACCTGCACACCACCAACGGCGCCGCCGGCATGGTGGAGCTCGCCACCGTGTTCGCCCAGCAGGCCCAGGCCGCCGGGGTGAACATCACCGTCCGCAACGATCCCAACTACTACGGCGACGCCTACCTCAAGCTGGCCTTCTCCGTCGACTACTGGGGCACCCGCAACTATCTCCCCCAGGTGCAGCGCGCGTCGCTGCCGAGCTCGTCGGAGAACGAAACGCACTGGCCGCCGAAGTCCGGGACCGGCTCGGACTTCGAGTCGCTCTACAAGCAGGCACTCGCCACCACCGACGACGCCACGCGCATCGGGATCGAACAGAAGATGCAGCAGATGGAGTACGACGAGGGCGGCTACATCATCCCGTTCTTCAACGACCACCTCGACGGCTACGCGTCGAATGTCGTGGGGCTGAAGCCGAGCCGGGCCAACCAGAACCTGGACTCCTACGCCCATGGCTTCCGCACGGCGTGGTTCGCGTGACGCCATGACGCGAACCCTGTTCGGCGGCGGCATCGCCGGGTTCGTCGTGCGCCGGGTCCTGCTCGGCGTGCTGGTACTGCTCGTCGTCTCGATCGTGGTCTTCGGCGCCACCCAGGCCCTCGGCGACCCGGCCCGGGCGATCCTGGGCCGCAGTGCCACGCCGGAGCGCCTGGCCGCCCTGCGGGCCCAACTCAACCTCGACCAGCCGGTGTTCGCCCAGTACTGGCAGTGGCTGACCGGTCTGCTGCACGGGGACCTCGGCATGTCGTACTCGGCGCGGCAGCCGGTGAGCGAGCTGCTCGGCCCGCGGCTGGCGAACTCCGGGGTACTGGTGGTGTGCTCCGCCGTCGTCTCGATCCCCCTGTCGATCGCGCTCGGCGCCTACACCGCGCTGCGCCGGGAGAAGCTCGTCGACACCGTCAGCTCCGCGATCCTGCTCGTGCTGGCCGCGCTGCCGGAGTTCGTCGTCGCCGTCCTGCTGGTCATCCTGTTCTCCACCACCGTCCTCCACTGGCTGCCCGCGGTGAGCCAGGTGGCTCCGGGAGCCAGTCCGCTGGCGCAACCGGTCATCCTGGTGCTGCCCACACTCACGCTCGTCCTCGCGGTCGCGCCCTACGTTGCGCGGATCATGCGGGCGTCGATGGTGGAGGTGCTGGAGAGCGACTACGTCGAGATGGCCCGGCTCAAGGGCCTCGACGAGCGCACCGTGCTCCTCCGGCACGCGCTGCCCAACGCGCTGGGGCCGGTCCTGCAGGTGATCGCCATCAACCTCGCCTACCTCGCCGGAGGGGTGATCGTCATCGAGTACGTCTTCAACTACCGCGGCATCGGGAGCGCGCTGCAGGACGCTGTGCTCAACCACGACATCGCGGTCGTACAGGCCCTGGCCATGCTGATCGCCGCGTTCTACGTCGCCCTGAACCTCGCGGCCGACGTGCTGACCATCCTGGTCACCCCCCGTCTCAGGAGCCGGCTGTGAGCGCCGCGATCGAGGTGGCGACCGGCGCCCCGGTGCTGCCGGCGCGGTCGGCATCGCTGCTGCGGCGCTCGATGCGCCTGTGGCGCACCCGGATCGGGGCCGGGCTCGTGCTGCTGCTCGTCGTGATCGCGATGCTGGGGCCGCTCGTGTCGCCGCACGGACCGAACGACTTCGTCGCGGCCCCGTTCAGCTCACCCGGTGGGGGGCTGCTGCTGGGTACGGACTACCTCGGGCAGGACGTGCTGAGCCGGTTCCTCAACGGTGGCTTCGAGATCCTGGTGATGGCCGTCGTGTCGTCGGGGATCGGTCTGGTGGTGGGCACGGTGATCGGCCTGCTGGCCGCGTACTCCCGCAACGCGTGGGACGACGTGCTGATGCGCGCCATGGACGTCATCATGGCCTTCCCGCAGATCATGTTGGCACTGGTGGCCGTCACCCTGGTGGGGCCGCAGACATGGGTGCTGATCGCGGCCATCGCCCTCACGACGGCCCCGCGGGTCGCCCGGGTGGTCCGCGGGGCCGCCCAGTCCGTCGTGGAGCGCGACTTCGTGGCGTGCACCGAGGCGATGGGGCTGTCACGGACGCGGATCCTCGCCGGCGAGCTGCTGCCCAATGTGCTCGGACCGCTGATGGTGGAGGCGAGCCTGCGCCTCACCTACTCGATCGGGGTGATCGCGGCCCTGGCCTTCCTGGGCCTGAGCACCGATCCCAACGGCGCCAACTGGGGAACCATGATCCAGCAGAACCAGATCGCCCTCGCGGTGCAGCCCTGGGCCGCACTCGCCCCGATCCTCGCCATCGCCCTGCTGACGATGGGCAGCGGCCTCGTGGGTGACGGCATCGCCCGCACGGCCGCGGGTATCGACCGCGGCCGGAGCGAGCAGTGAGCGCCGGCGAGGTGACGGCGACCGACACGACGGCCGGGACGACGGGGGCCACGGTGTCGGTGGCGGATCTCGAGATCTCCCTGACCGGGACCACGATCCCCGTCGTCTCCGACGTCTCCTTCTCCATCGCACCGGGCGAGATCCTGGGCGTCGTCGGCGAGTCCGGCTCCGGCAAGACGACGGTGGGGCTCGCCCTGCTCGGCCACGCCCGGCGCGGGCTGACCCTGTCCGGTGGCGTCGTGCGGGTGGGCGACGACGACCTCCGCCGGACCGACGGGAACGGCCTGCGGCGGCTGCGCGGATCGGTGATCTCCTACGTCCCGCAGGACCCCGCCAGCTCGCTCAACCCCGCGTTGCGCGTCGGCGTCCAGCTGCGCGAGGTCCTCGAGGCGCACGGCTCGGCCTCGCGCGCCGACAACGACCGGCGCGTCGCCGAGATGATGCGCGAAGTGGCGCTGCCCGACGACCCGGCCTACCTGCGCCGCTACCCCCACGAGCTGTCCGGCGGCCAGCAGCAACGGATCGGGCTGGCGATGGCCTTCGCCAACCGGCCCCGCCTGATCGTCCTCGACGAACCGACTACGGGTCTGGACGTCACCACCCAGGCCACCGTGCTCTCGACGGTGCGCGAGCTCGCCGGCATCCACGGGGTGGCCGCCCTCTACGTGAGCCACGACCTCGCGGTCGTGGCCGCGCTGGCCGACCGGGTGGCGGTGATGTACGCCGGGCGGATCGTCGAGATCGGCACGGCGGAGCAGCTGTTCGAGGGCTCCGGCCACCCGTACACCCGGCGGCTCATCGGCGCGATTCCCCGGCTCACGGGTGGCCGCAGCCTGGTGGGCATCTCCGGGCACGCCCCCTCGCCGGGAGCCCGGCCGCAGGGGTGCAGCTTCGCCCCGCGCTGCGACCTGAGCGAGGAGGCGTGCGCGTCGGCGATGCCACCGATGACACCGCTCGGTCCGGGGCACGCGGCCCGGTGCCTGCGCACCGACGTCGTGCTCGCGCAGCCCACGATCGCCGCCGGGGACACCGTGGTCGTGCCCCGGCACGGCCAGCGCCCGCCGGCTCTCACGCTGGAGCACGTCGACGCCTCCTACGGCCGCACCCAGGTGCTGCACGACATCACGCTGCGGCTCGAGCAGGACGAGTGCCTCGCGCTGGTCGGCGAGTCCGGATCGGGCAAGACGACGACGGCGCGGGCCGTGGCCGGGCTCCATCACGGCTGGACCGGCACGATCCGGCTCGGCGAGGAGGAGCTGCAGCACTCGGCCCGGTCCAGGACCGACCGCTGCCGCCGCGAGATCCAGTACATCTTCCAGAACCCGTACGGCTCGCTGAACCCGCGCCGGACCATCGGCCAGACGATCCGGCAGCCGATGGAGATCTTCGGGATCGCGCAGGGTGCCGCCGCCGACCGGCTCGTCGCGGAGACGCTGGATCAGGTGTCACTGTCGGCGTCCTACGCCGGCCGGTTCCCCGACCAGCTCTCCGGGGGCGAGCGCCAGCGCGTCGCCATCGCCCGCGCGCTCGCCTGCCGGCCATCGGTGCTGGTCTGCGACGAGGTGACCTCGGCTCTCGACGTCAGCGTGCAGGCCGCCATCGTCGAACTGCTGGGCCGGCTCCAGCGTGAGCTCGGGTTGTCGATGCTGTTCGTCACCCACAACCTGCCGCTGGTCCGGTCCGTCGCGCAGCGGGTGGCCGTGATGCAGCAGGGCCGGATCGTCGAGCTGGGCGAGACCGCGGACGTGCTCGCGCACCCGCAGCAGGACTACACCCGGCAGCTGGTGAGCAACACCCCGTCGCTGGAGGCGGCCACCCACCGTGTCGAGGAGGCGAGCTAGCTCCGCTCGCCGGTGAGGGCGGCCCGCGGGTTGTCGACGAGCAGCTGCCGCAGCTCGGCCTCGTCGAGACCGAGCTCGCGGAGTCGCGGCACCAGCGTCACCAGGATGTAGTCGTAACCGGGACCACCGCGCGCCTTGAGCTGCGAGCGCAGGAACACGTCGTGGGAGACCAGGACCTGCCCGAGCAGGCCCTCGGCGCGCAGCCGCATCAGGTGGCCCAGCCCGCGGGCCATGTCGAACTCCGTCTCGGTGCCGAACCCGTCGAACTGCACGAAGCAGCCCCGCCGGGCCAGCTCCAGGTGGTAGTCCGGGCCCTCGACGCCGTCGCAGTGACCGATGACGACCCGGCGCGGGTCCACGCCCTCCGCCTCGAGCAGGGCCAGCTGGGCGCGGCCGACGGGCCACCGGGCGGCGTGGGTCGAGATCGTCAGGCCCGTCTCGAGGTGGGTGCGGGCCGCGGCCCGGAAGGACCGCTCCTCGGCGGCGGAGATGTACCAGCGGTCGCTGCCGATCTCGCCGATGACGCCCGGGCGGACACCGGTGTCCCGGACGCCGTGGCGGACCTCGTCGATCATGGCTGCGGCCAGCTCGTCGGCGTCGCAGCGGTCGAACCGGTCCCGGTCGAGGTAGGGATCGCGGTAGTGCCCGCACCCCATGACGATCCGGACGCCGCTGGCCGCCGACACCCGGGCCAGGCCGGCGGGGTCGCGGCCGATCTCCTGGGTCGTCAGCTCGACCAGCGTGCCCCCGCCTGCCGCCGCGTAGTGGCCGAGCTCCTGCACGGCCAGCGCGGCGTCGTTGAGCAGCCCGTCGGCGCGGTACTCCCGCAGCAGCTCGTCGAAGACGTGCTCGTGCGGGAGCACCACGCCCAGCTCCCCGGCCGCGACCGGCCCGGTCACCGTCATCACGCTGTCCACGGTGGTCCCTCTCGTCATCGGGGCAGGTACCGCTCGCTCCAGGACTCGCTCACGGCGCCCGAGTGGAAGAGCGCGTCGATCTCGGCGGGCGCGTAGCCGAGCTCCGCGAGCACCCGGCGGGTGTCCCGACCGTACTTCCGGGCGTCGTGCGGCACGGTGACGGCCGCGTGCCGGGGCCGGACGGCCCCCGGGCCGACGAGCGTCACCGCATGGCCGGAGGGGTGGTCGGCGATCCGGGTGAACCGGAAGCTGGAGTCCGACCACGGCTCGGCGTCGTCGTGGGTGTGCGCCTCACGGAGGTCGGCCAACGTGCTCAGGGGCTGCACCGAGACACCCCGCGGCCCCAGCTCGCGACGCCAGTCCTCGACGGAACGGACGGCGAACGCCTCGCCGAGGGCCTTGGTGAGCTGCGCGTCGTCCAGGTCGGTGGGATCGCCGCCGATCAGGTGGGCCAGGTTCTCGTCGCGGCCGCGGCCCGGCACCACCACGAACATCCACCGGTCGGACGCCCGGTAGAACCGGTGGCCGGGGCCCTCCCCCAGCGCCGCCCGGCCGGACGGCTCGTCCCACGGTCCGCGGTGGGCGTGGTCGTAGAGGAAGGGGGCCTGCAACAGCTGCCCCGCGGCCGCGAGCGACGTGCGGGCCGTCAGCACCCGGCCGGTGGCGTCGCGGGTGTACAGCGCGAGGGCGATCGACAGCACGCCGCAGAGGCCGCCGAGCACGTCGATGGTGCCGAAGTGTGCGTGCTCCTCCGGGGTGTCGAGGCCACCGCCGAACCGGGTCATGACCCCCGTCGTGGCCTGGACGAGGTCGTCGTAGCCGGTCCGGTCGCTCCAGGGGCCGGGTCGGGGCCCTCCCCACGCGTCGAGATGGGCGAGCACGGCGTTCGGGGCGATGCCGGCGAGCTCGGCGGGTGAGAGGCCCAGCGAGGCCAGCTGGCGCGAGGTGGCGTTGACGGTGACCACGTCGGCGGTGGCCAACAGCCGGTGCAGTGCCGCCTTCCCGTCGGGGCTGCGCGCGTCGAGCAGGAGGCTCTCCTTGCCGCGGTTGGAGTGCAGGCCGCACAGCACGGTGTTCCACGGGTCGAAGGTGGGCCGCGGCGGGTCCACCTTGACCACCCGGGCACCGAAGCGGGCCATCGTCGAGCCCATGGTCGGACCGGCGATCACGTTGGTCAGGTCGACCACGGTCACGTCGTCCAGCCAGCCTGCCGCAGGGTCGAGCGGGGCGGTGTCGCGCGGGACCGGTGGGACCGCGGCGCCGGTGTCGGTCAACCACGCTGCGGGCCCGATCCGCCGGGTGGGGCCGGTGCCGGGGTCGTCGGTCTCGACGAGGAGACCTGCGGCGAGCGGGTGCTCCTCGGTCATCCACTCTCCGGAGGTGCGCTGCCCGGCGGCGGGGATCCCCCACTCCGCAAACCGCTCCTCCCAGTGTGCGAGCGGCTCGGCGGCCAGCGCCGCGGCGATCCGCGCCGAGATCCACGCCGACCAGGAGACCGAGAGCGGATGGCCCAGGACGGTGCAGTCGGCCCCGTCGGGCCAGTCCTCGGTGGACAGGTAGGGATCGAAGACCGGCAGGCCCGCCGCCACGGCGTCGTCCCAGATACCGAGCCGTTCCAGCAGGTGGCGCACGTGCCCGCGGTGCGAGACCGCGACGATGTAGAACGGCCGCCCGTCGGCACACCGGTAGGTGCGGTAGAAGGGGTCGAGCAGCTCCTGGACCTCGGCGTACGAGAGATCCATCGGGATGCCCTCCTCGCGCCGGCGCACGATCTCCCGCTCACGTCGCGACAGGTAGCGGGGCGGGAGGTCCACCACCTCCATCGAGTTGTACGACAGCGCCTCCAGCAGGCTGGAGGCGATCGGGACCTCGATGAGGTCGCCCACGCCGTGCCGCAGGCGCGCGCGCAGGGCGAGCGTCACGGCCATCGCTCCGAACACCGCCGCGTAGGTCGAGCCCAGCGGCAGCGGCGAGTAGGAGGCCTCGATCCCCATCAGGACCCGGTTGACGCCCATGTCTGCGAACTCGCCCACGGCGGCGGCGATGATTCCCTCGTAGGCCGCCACGTCCTGGTGCTCGGGGTCGGTGGAGGCGAACCCGGGCAGCGACAGGTACACCAGCCCGGGATGGGTCGCCCGGAGCGAGTCGTGGTCCAGGCCGAAGGCCGCCATCGTGCCCGGGTGGAAGTTCTCGACGACCACGTCGGCACCGGCGACCAACCGCCGGGCCTCGGCCAGGTCGGCGGGGTCGTGCAGGTCCAGCCGGACGCGGCTCTTGCCCCGGTTGAGGTTCCGGTCGGCGTACCCGGTGCGGCGGGGGCCCTCCGGCGGATCGACGTGCACGACGTCCGCACCGGCGTCGGCCAGCAACATGGCCGCGGCCGGACCGGCGATCCACTGCCCGAAGTCCACGACGCGGACCCCCCGCAGGGGCGAGGCATAGCATGTTCCGGTGGGCGGAGGCTCGCTCGAGGGCACAGTCATGGCGTATCCTTCGCACGATGCGGACAACTTGCCCGCATGATGCGGACTCCCGGAGGGTAGGAGCCCGCTCCGGCCGCAGTCAACGACGGGTGGGCGAAAGTGACCGAACGCGGACCATCGCGGAGCAAGACGGTGCAGTCGGTCGACCGCGCCGTCGCCCTGCTGCGCGCCCTCGCGAAGTCCGACGCACCGGTACCACTTGCCGTGCTGGCCGAGTCGTGCGGGATCGAACGGCCGACGGCCTGGCGGCTCCTGTGGACCCTCCAGACCCACGGGCTGGTCGAACGCGCCGAACCGCTCAACGGATACCGTCTGGCCTTCGGCGCCCTGGAGCTGACAAGCTCGCACGCCGTGGACTCGCTCGCCCGGCTGGGCCGCCCCATCCTCAACCGGCTGGCCGAGGAGCACGGCGTCACCGCCTCGCTCGCCTACGTCGAGCGCTTCGGCCTCGTCTACATCGACCAGGTCGACAGCACCCGGTTCTCCTCCCCCAACTGGAAGGGCCGGTCCATGTCGCTGCACGGATCGTCACCGGGCAAGGCCGTGCTGGCGGCGCTCTCCCCGGCCGAGGCCCGCGGGATGCTCGGTCCGACCCTGGAGTACATGACGGAGACCACGATCACCGACTTCGACGAGCTGCAGAAGGAGCTGGCCGGGATCCGGGCCCAGGGGTACGCGGTGTGCCGGGGCGAGGACGTCACGTTCTCGAACGGCTCGTCGGCCGTGGTGACGCTGAACAACCGGCCCATCGCTGCGATCGACCTGTGGGGCCCGGAACGCATGGTGCCGCTGTCGAGCCTGCCGGATCTGGGAGCCGCCGCCGTCGCGGCCGCGCTGGAGTTGCAACGCCACATCGGAGCCGTGCCGGCCGACTGACCGGGAAACAAGCAACGCCCAGGTCGACGACCTGGACGTTGCCGCGGTGGAGGTGCCGGGAATCGAACCCGGGTCCTCTGTCGCTTCACAAGGGCTTCTCCGTGTGCAGTCCGCTACGCCTCTACTCGGATCCACCGTTCATGCGGACGAGACGGTGTGACGATCCCAGTCACTGTTTGCTGTCCCTGCCCACCCCGTGACCGGGCGAACAGGTGAGTCCCCTAGCTGATGCCGGCGACCGGAGCGGGGACGCCCCCGGGCCGACAGCACGATCAGATCAGGCCGCGAGGGCGAAATCAGAACGCGCGTGCTGCTTATTAGCGGCACTTATTGTTTTGCGACGGGTGGTTAACGAGCTCATCGTCGCCTTCCTCGACACGCTTCCCCTTGATCGACGTCCAGAGTCGAAACCGTTCACCCCCATGGGCCCGCACCGTGCAGGCGTCCGGACAGCATAACGCCGCGGGCAAGCCGGATCATTCCGCCCAGAGAATCGTCAGAGCCGCTGCAGCAGGCGGGCGGGCGCGTCGTGCAGCACCGAGCGCAGGAAGCCCGCACCCAACCGGTCGTCGGCCGCGGCCCAGCCGGCCACGGCCCGCACCTGCTCGACGTAGGCGTAGGGGATGTTGGGGAAGTCGGAGCCGAACACCACGTGCTCGGCCACGTCCGCGAGCTGCGCCGCCCAGTCACCGGGCAGCGGCGCCATCTGCAGGCTGTACGGAGTGCCGACCATCGTCGTGTCGATGTACACGTTGTCGTAGCGGCGCACCAGGTCCAGCGCCCCGTCGAAGTCGGGCATGCCGGCGTGGGCCAGCACCACCGGCAGGCTCGGATGCTCCGCGAGCACCTCGCCGAACACGTCGAGGCCGGTGTGCGAACCGGGGATCGGCCCGTTGCCGCAGTGGGCGATGGCCGGCACGCCGGCGTCGGCCAGCAATCCCCACGCGGGGCGCAGCAGCGGGTCGCGCGGGTCGAAGCCACCCACCTGCACGTGCACCTTCACCGCACGCGCGCCGGCCTCCACCGCGGCACCCAGATAGTCGGCGACGTCGGGCTCGGGGTAGAGAGTGGCCGTCGGGACCGCGTCGGGCGTACGCGCCGCGAACGCGGTGACCCACTCGGTGAGCCAGCGGCCCATGCCGGGCTTGTGCGGGTAGACCAGCGGCGCGAAGGCCAGCACCCCCAGCTTCTTCAGCGTGGCTACCCGTTCGGCCTCGGGGGTGCGGTAGTGGATCGGCCAGGCGCGACCGTAGTGCGTCTCGGCGTTGTCGAAGTAGGCCCAGACCTTGGCCAGCACCCGCTCGGGCAGGAAGTGCACGTGGACGTCGACGATGCCGGGCACGCCGAGGTCGGCGAGGAACCGTGGGACGTCGTCGTCGCTCACGGGCGGGGCGGGGAGCGTCACCTCATCTCCCTTGCGCGCCCCTTGGCCGCCCGGCCGTACGCCCTCTGGATCTCACGGTCGGCGTCGCGCTTGGCCAGGTCGGTGCGCTTGTCGTAGTCCTTCTTGCCCTTGGCGAGGGCGAGCTCGCACTTGACCTTGCCCTCGTTGAAGTACAGCGACAGCGGGACGAGCGTGAGCCCGCCCTCGCGGATCTTGCCGATCAACCGCTCGATCTCGCCGCGGTGCAGCAGCAGCTTGCGGGTGCGGCGCGGCTCGTGGTTGGTCCAGCTGCCCTGCGTGTACTCGGCGATGTGCAGGCTGCGGAGCCAGACCTCGCCGTCGTCGACGGTGGCGAACGCGTCGACGAGCGACGCCCGACCCAGCCGGAGGCTCTTCACCTCGGTGCCCATCAGCGCGATGCCGGCCTCGTACGTGTCGAGCACCGTGTAGTTGTGCCGCGCCTTCCGGTTCTGCGCGATGACCTTGCGCCCCGTCTCCTTCACCACCTGTCCAGAGTACGCGGGCAGGTGCCGGAGGCTCGACGGGTTACAGGCGGACGTACAGACGCAGCGTCACGTAACCGGTGACCGCGGCGATGCCCGCGCCGATCATCAGCAGGAACGGGGAGACCCAGAGGATGTCGGCGACCTGGATCGGCGGCACCACGCCGTTGGACACGATGCCGCTCAACAGCGAGTCGATGAACAGGAACTTCCCGGCCAGCAGTCCACCCGCGGCGATCAGGGCGCCGATGACGCCGGTGACCACGGCCTCGATGAGGAACGGCAGCTGCGTGTACCAGCGCGTGGCCCCGACCAGCCGCATGACGCCCACCTCCGTGCGGCGGGTGAACGCCGAGACCTGCACCGTGTTGGAGATCAGCAGCAGCGCCGCCACGGCCTGCACCAGCGCGAGCGCGAACGTCACGTTCCGGACGCCGCCGAGGAAGTCGAAGAGCTTGGCCACGACGTCGCGCTGGTCGATGATGTTGCGGACGCCGACCTTGCCGGTCATGGCATCCTTGACCGCCGCCGCGCCGGCCGTCTGGTCGGCCAGCTTGACGCGCAGCGTGGCGGGCAGCGACTGCGGGCGCACCACGTCGGCCAGCGACTGGCCCGCGAACAGCTGCTTGTAGCGCTCGTAGGCCGCCTGCTGGTTCTCGTACGTGACCGACGCCACGAGCGGCGAGTTCTGCAGGATGGTCTTCAGGCTCGCGCAGACCGGCTGGCTGCAGTCCTGGTCGGCCGCGGAGACGTCCGACGTGAGCGCCACCTGGATCTCGACACGGTCGCTGTAGAGCTGCTCGGTGCGGTCGATGGTGCGCACAGCCAGCAGCCCGGTGCCCACCAGGCCGAGCGAGATGGCCGTGGTGAGCACCATCGCGATGGTCATCGTGACGTTGCGGCGCAGCCCGGTGAGGACCTCGCGTACGACGAAGTCGGATCTCACCGGCCGACCCCGTACACCCCGCGGGATTCGTCGCGCACGACCTGCCCCAGGTCCAGTTCGACGACCCGACGGCGCATCGAGTCGACGATGGAGTGGTCGTGCGTGGCCATGACGACGGTGGTGCCCGTGCGGTTGATCCGCTCCAGCAGCAGCATGATGTCCTGGCTGGTGTCGGGGTCGAGGTTGCCCGTGGGCTCGTCGGCCAGCAGCACGAGCGGCCGGTTCACGAACGCCCGCGCGATGGCCACGCGCTGCTGCTCACCGCCGGACAGCTCGTGCGGCAGCCGGTCGGCCTTGCCCTGCAGGCCGACCAGGTCGAGCACCTCGGGCACGACCTTCTTGATCGTGGACGGCTGCTTGCCGATCACTTCGAGCGCGAACGCGACGTTGCCGCCGACGGTCTTGTTCGGCAGCAGTCGGAAGTCCTGGAACACGCAGCCGATGCGCTGGCGCAGCCGGGGCACCCGACGTCGTGGCAGCTTGGCCACGTTGAGGTCGGAGACGAAGATGTTGCCGCGGGTGGGCACGTCCTCGCGCAGCAGCAGACGCAGGAATGTCGACTTCCCGGATCCGGACGGGCCGATGAGGAAGACGAACTCTCCCTTGTCGACGTTCACCGAGACCCGGTCCAGCGCGGGGCGCGTCGAGGTCTTGTAGAGCTTGGTGACGCGTTCGAGGCGGATCACGGTGGGTGACGCTACCGCCGCGGCGCGATCGGACCGTTATCCGACCCGCCCCTTCGGCGACGGGCCGCTACCGCTCGGCTGGTCAGCCCTCGGCTGCCGTATTACGTCGCCAGCGGATGCCCGCCTCGATGAAGCCGTCGATGTCGCCGTCGAGCACCGCGGACGGGTTTCCCACCTCGTACTCGGTGCGCAGGTCCTTCACCATCTGGTACGGGTGCAGCACGTAGGAGCGCATCTGGTTGCCCCACGACGAGCCCGTGTCCTTGAGCGAGTCCATCAACGCCCGCTCCTCCTGCTGACGGCGGGCCAGGAGCTTGGCCGCGAGCACCACCATCGCCGAGGCCTTGTTCTGGATCTGGCTGCGCTCGTTCTGGCACGACACGACGATGCCGGTGGGCAGGTGTGTCAGCCGCACCGCGGAGTCCGTCGTGTTGACGCCCTGACCACCCGGGCCCGAGGAGCGGTAGACGTCGACGCGCAGTTCCTTCTCGTCGATGTCCACGTGGTCGGTGGTCTCGACGACCGGCGCCACCTCGACGCCCGCGAACGAGGTCTGACGACGGGCCTGGTTGTCGAACGGCGAGATCCGCACGAGCCGGTGGGTGCCCTGCTCGACCGAGAGCGTGCCGTAGGCGTAGGGCGCGTGGACGGCGAACGTGGCCGACTTGATGCCGGCCTCCTCCGCGTAGGAGGTGTCGTAGACGTCGGTGGGGTAGCCGTGGCGCTCGGCCCAGCGCAGGTACATGCGCAGCAGCATCTCGGCGAAGTCGGCCGCGTCGATGCCACCGGCCTCGGACCGGATGGTCACCAGGGCCTCGCGCTGGTCGTACTCGCCCGACAGCAGCGTGCGCACCTCCAGCGAGGAGATGTCGGTGCGGAGCTTGGCGCGCTCGGCGTCGGCGTCGGCGATCGCACCCTCGTCGCCCTCGTCCTCCGCCAGCTCGTAGAGCACCGGCAGATCCTCGAGCCGGCGGCGGAGCTCCTCGAGCCGGCGCAGGTCACCGGTGGCGTGCGCCAGTCGGCTGGTGACCTTCTGCGCGGCCTCGGCGTCGTCCCAGAGGTCGGGCTGGCCGGCCTGACCGGAGAGGTCCTCGATCTCGGCGCGCAGCTTGGGCAGGTCGGTGACCGCCTCGATGCTCTCCAGGGTGGTGGTGAGCTCTTTCAGGTCGGCCGCGGCGTCGGGGTTCACAACAGTCCAGGGTACGCGGTGACGTTGGGCGCCCACCAACACCACGACCCCGATCCCCGGCGCGGCGCCGGCCGAGGAGCACTCGGCAGGTACTAGTCAGCCGGGATCGCGTCCAGCAGCTTGAGCATCGCCCGCAGGTGCGCGACGACGAAGTCGCCCACCGCCTTCCTGTACGGGTCGGCCTCGCCCCGGGCCGCCGCCCTCGCCGCGACGAGCCGCTCGGCGTAGGCCTCGCGGCTGGCCCCCACCAGCTGGGCGCGCTGCTTGGCCGTCAGCGTCTCGGCATGCAGCATCCGCAGCACGAGAGGGCTGCGGACCGCGTCGACGCCCCCGTCGGCCGCGAGCCAGGCCTTGAACGACCGACGGCCCGCGGCGGTGATGGCGTACTGCTGCGACGCCCGCGCCCCGACCTTCCCGAGCTTGAGCAGCCCGGCGTCCGCGAGCGTGGGCAGCTCCCGGTAGACCTGGCTGCGGGTGACGGCGAAGAACGACCCGAACCGCTCGCCCGCCGCGGCCACGAGCTGCCCGCCGGTCATGGGTCCGGCGTGCAGGAGCCCGAGGAGCGCGGCGGCGGTGGCGTTGACGGGAGTGGCACGTGCGGGCGGCATGGCCCTACCGTGCCACCCGAACGGTCGTTTCGCAGGATCCACAGTGGCCCTGTGTTGTCCAGAGTGGCCCGCCTTCCCCCGATCGGGTGATCAACTCTCTCCGCCGACCCTCTCCGGTAACGCATCGAGTACGTCGACCCAGCCGCCTGCCCGCCAGTACTCCCCGACGTACTCCAGCACCAGCCGGCGCTTGGGGCCCTGCGCGGGCATCGAGTGCAGCCGGCCGTCGCGGACGAAGCGGTCGATCACGTCGCCGACCGGGGTCGCGGGCGAGGCTGAACGCGCCGCGTCCTTGGAGCTTCTGGAGGACCTTCCCCACATCGCGGGTGCCACGGCCGGTCGCTTCCGCCACCTCGGACGTCGTGCGCGCGCCCAGCACCAGCGCGGAGAAGACGGCCAGCCGGTCGGGCTCGGCCAGCAGGCCCACGATCTCGGCGGAGTCCACGAGGGCCGAGGCTACCGGGGGTCGTGCGCGGATATCGGTGCTCCGGCACCGATATCCGCGCACGGGGCGGCGGAGCCGCCGCTAGATCGTCAGCGCAGCGATCTTCTCGCGCTGGGCGTCGGCGTCGCCGTACTGCCCGGCCAGCCGCTTGGCGCGCTTGTAGAAGAAGTGCGCCTCGTGCTCCCAGGTGTAGCCGATACCGCCGTGGTACTGGATCATCGCGGCGGTGGCCGCGACGGCCGCGTCGCTCGCCTTCGCCTTCGCCACCGCGACGGCCAGGTCGGCTCCGTCGAGCTTCGCGTCCACCGCGTACGACGCGTAGAGCACCGCGTGCTCGGCCAGGGTCACGGCCACGTGCAGGTCGGCCAGCGCGTGCTTGATCGCCTGGAACGAGCCGACGGGCACCCCGAACTGGGAGCGCTCCTTGTCGTAGGCCACCGTGCGGGAGATGGCCTCGCGCGCGATGCCGGCGAGATCGGCGGCGACAAGCACCGTGGCCCGCGCCTCCAACTCCGCGATCACCTCGGCCGTGGCGCCCGGGAGCGCCTCGCCCGCACCGGCGTCCACCGACGCGAGCCGGGTGGTGCCGTCGTAGGAGCCCTGCGGGGTGGCCGTGGCCCCGGTGACCAGCACCAGCCCGTCGCCGGAGCGGGCCACGACCACGTCGGCCACGCCGCCGTACTCGACGGCGGTCAGCGTGCCGGGGGCCGTGCCGCGCAGCGTGAACGCGCCGACGGCGTCGCCCGCCGCGAGCTTGGGCAGCCAGGCGGCCTGCTGGTCGTCGGAGCCCGCGAGACGGATGGCCTCGGCGGCGAGGACGGTGCCGCGCCACGGCCCTGGGGCCGCACCGGCGCCGAGCGCGCGGGCGATGACCTGCGCCTCGACGAGGCCGAGACCCAGACCTTCCTGCTCCTCCGGAACGGTGACGGCGAGCCAGCCCTGCTCGGCCGCGGCCTTCCACAGCGACGCGGGGTGGCCGTCGCCGGCGGTGTCTTCGAAGACCTCGCGGACCGCGGCGAGGTCGAAGCGCTCCGACAGGTAGGAACGGACCGCGCCGTCGAACTCGCGCTGGTCGTCGGTGAGTGCGAAGAACATGGTGAACCTCCTATCGGGGAAGGCCGAGCACGCGCTCGGCGGTGACGTTGCGCTGGACCTGCGAGGACCCGCCCCAGATCGTGACGGACCGCGACCACATGGCCTGCGCGTGCAGCGCGGTGATGTCCTCGCCGTCGAGCTCGGACAGGGTGGCGTCCTCGCCGAGGATGTCGTCGAAGACCTCCCAGAGGTCCTGCGACGGCTCCGACCAGATCAGCTTGGTCATCGACGCCTCGAAGCCGAGGTCGTGGCCCAGCTCCACCTCGGTCTGCACGTGCATTGCGTGCAGACGCAGGCACTCGAGGTCGGTGAGCACGCGGGCGAGCTTGCCGCGGATCACCGGGTCCTTCTCGCGGCCGAGCTTCTTGGCCACCGACACGACCTCGTCGTACTGGCGGCGGAACTCGGTGTACTGCGAGATACCGGACGCGCCGCGCTCGAAGCTCAGCAGCAACATCGCCGTGCGCCAGCCGTCGTCCACCGCGCCGAGGACGTCGGTGGCGGGCACGCGCGCGTCGTCGAAGAAGACCTCACCGAACTCGCTGGCGCCGCTCATCTGCTTGAGCGGGCGGGCGTCGACGCCGTCCTGGTGCATGTCGATGAGCAGCATCGAGATGCCGCGGTGCTTCTCGCTGCCGGGCGTGGTGCGCACCATCGTGAAGATCTTGTCGCCGTGGACGGCGTTGGTGGTCCACACCTTCTGGCCGTTGACCACGAAGTCGTCGCCGTCGCGGACGCCCTTTGTGCTCAGCGCCGCGAGGTCGGACCCCGCCCCGGGCTCGGAGAAGCCCTGGCACCAGATCACCTCGCTGCGCAGCAGCGGGCCGATGATGTCCTTCTTCTGCTGCTCGGTGCCGATCGCCATGACGGTGGGCGCGAGGAACGTCAGGCCCAGCGGGTTGACAGAGCGGGGCGCGTTCGCCAGCACCATCTCGACGTCGTAGATCGCCTTCATGCCGGGGGTGCCGCCGCGGCCGCCGAACTCGGTGGGCCACTGGATGCCGGCGAACCCGGCGAGCGCCTTGTCGCGCTCCCAGTCGCGACGCAGGCGGAAGCTCTCGTCGTCGTCGAGGGACTCCCAGAAGTTCGGGGCTCGCCACTCGTCGGGGATGTTGGCCTGCAGCCAGGACCGCAACTCGCTGCGGAACTCCTCCTCGGCTGCGGTGTACGTCAGGTCCATGCCCCCACTTTGGCATACCGGCGGGTAACCTGCGCCTCCCATCACCCGTCTGACCGTGCGTGACCAGCAGGTACGCTCGGCAAATGCGTACGGCGCGCGTGACGGTGAGCCTGCCGGCCGCGGCCGACCTCGTGGCCGAAGCGCGCGACGCGGTGGCCCGCGGCCGGGTACTCGACAGCACCGCACTCGCCGCATTCGCGGTCGGCCGCCCCGTCTACATGCGGGCACTGGTGTGGGCCGCGGTCGAGGAGAACATCGTGCTGGCGGTGCCCAGCGCCGCGCTGGGCCGCGCCTGGGCCCTGCTGGAGCCCGAGCACCACGCCGCCCTGCAGGTACTGCTGGACCTGCCCAACACCGTGATCGACGACCTGAGCCCGGCGTCCGCGCAGGAATCCGGGCTGCTGATGGCGGCGTCGGGGGGCGACGACATCGCGACAGGACAGGTGGCGGCGAGCGCGCAGCGCCGCGGCTGGCCGGCCGTCACTGGGGACCCTGGCACCCTCCGCAAGCTCGACTCGGCGGTGGCGATCGACGAGCTCCCCTGACGGTCAGCCGGTGAACCTGGCCCGGAGGGTCGCCAGCTCGTCGTCCGTCAGGCCGTTCTCCCTCAGCCAGCCGGCCGCTCCGCCGTGCTCGGCGTCGAGGCGGTCCAGCACCGCCCCCATCACCTCGGCCCGCGGGTGGTGGGGTGCGAGCTCCTCCGCCGTCGGCATCGGTGCGCCCTGCGCTTCGGTCCAACGCCGGAACATCGCCTCGATCTGCTCGGACGACAGGGCGTAGTCGGCCACCACCGCGTCGCGCTCCACCCCGACGGCGTCGAGCACCAGAGCCACGAGCGTGCCGGTACGGTCCTTGCCCGCGGCGCAGTGCACGAGCGCCGGGCCGGCGTCGGCCGCGGCCAGGCGGCGCACCGCCGTCACGACGTTCCCGGGGTGGTCGGCGAGGTAGCCGAGATAGTTGCGCAGCATCGGATCGGTGTCGTCGTCGATCTCGGGCAGGTAGTCGCGGCTCTGGCCGATGAAGTTCAGCGCCACGGTCTCGACGCCCGCCGCGGCGACGGCGGTGGGGCCGTCACGGTCGATCTCGGTCGGGGTGCGCAGGTCCAGCACCAGTGCCAGTCCGAACTCGTCCACGAGGTGCTGCACGTCCTCGGACGTGACGTGGTGCAGCGACCCGCTGCGCAGCAGCACGCCGGAACGCGTCGTGCCGCCGCCGCGCAGGGGCAGGCCACCGACGTCCCGGACGTTGTCGACGCCCTCGAGCTCAATCCAGGCCACCGGTACCCCCGGCCATCGCATGTCCGCCGCGTTCACAACGGCGAGCGGTCCACGCACCGCCCATCATGCGAACGGCCCGGGGTTCAGCACGCGGCGGCTGATCTTCGCGACGATCGGGCCGTCGGCCTCGCTGGCCTTGCGGGCCGCGCGCCACTCAGGGTCGGCCTGGAACGCGGCCCACCTGGTGGCCATGTCGTCGTAGGAGTCGAACTTCATGACGTAGACGAGCTCGTTGGACGAGTCGCCGCCGAGTTGGGTGAGGGACATGAAGGTGACCTCCATCCCCAACCGGGCGAAGATCGGCAGTGTGTCGTCCTTGAAGCGCTTGACGAGGGCGGGCATGCGGCCGGGCACCGTGGTGTACTCACGAATCTCGTAGATCACACAGCGATCCTAGGACGGGTGGGCGTGCAATCCGCTGACGAAGATGTGCCCGTCGGCACAGGCATCGACATGCTGGCCGAGCTGGATCCGGACGCCGTCGCCCTGATCTGCGCCGACCGCACGGTCACCCGCGCCGAACTCGCCGCGGCCTCCAGCCGCGCCGCCCGGCAGTTCGCCGCGCTCGGGGTCACCCAGGGCTCGATGGTCACGATCGGCCTGCCCAACGGGGCCGCGTTCTACGTCGCGGTCGTCGCGGCGTGGAAGCTCGGCGCGATCCCGCAGCCGGTGTCGGCGAAGCTGCCGCCCGCCGAGCTCGCGGCGATCGTCGAGCTCGCCGACTCGTCGCTGGTGGTGGGCACCGAGGCGGTGGGCCGACCGTGGCTGCCCGCCGGCTGGGCCCCCGACGAGACGCTCTCCACCGATCCCCTGCCCCCTGTCGTGCCGCCGAGCTGGAAGGCCCCGACGTCGGGCGGCAGCACCGGACGTCCGAAGATCATCGTGGCGGGCAACGCGGGCTGGCTCTCGTCCGTGACCGGCCGGGCCGAACGCCTGCGCATCGGCGGGCCGGGCGACGTCTTCGCCGTGACGGCGCCGCTCTACCACAACGCGCCGTTCATGTTCTCGTTGATCGCGCTGCTGCGCGGCTGCACGCTCCTCGTGCTCGACCACTTCGACGGGGCGCGCGTGCTCGACGCCGTCGCACGCCACCGCGTCGCCTGGTTCTACGCCGTGCCGACGCTGATGGGCCGCATCCTGAGGCTGCCCGCCGAGGTGCGCGAGGCGGCGGACCTGTCCAGTGTCCGCACGGTGCTGCACGTCGGCGCGCCGTGCCCGGAGCCGGTCAAGCGCGCCTGGATCGACTGGCTCGGGCCGGAACGCATCGTGGAGCTGTACGCGGGCACGGAGTCGCAGGCCGTCTGCATGATCGACGGGGTGGAGTGGCTGGAGCGGCCGGGATCGGTGGGTCGCCCGACGTCGGGTGAGATGCGTGTCCTCGACGACGACGGCCACCCGCTGCCACCCGGCGAGATCGGCGAGATCTGGATGCGCCCGCCTCCCGACGCCACGCCCTACCGCTACGTCGGCGCGGAGGCCCGCTCCCGCGACGGGTGGGAGTCCATCGGCGACATGGGTCACATCGACGCGGACGGCTACGTGTACCTGGCCGACCGGCGGGCCGACCTGATCCTCGTCGGCGGGTCGAACGTGTACCCCGCGGAGGTCGAGGCGGCGTTGTCGGAGCACCCGCACGTGCTGTCGTCGTGTGTGATCGGCCTGCCCGACGACGATCTCGGGGCGCGCGTGCACGCGATCGTCCAGCTCGATGCGGACGTGCCCGACGAGGACCTGCGCTCCCACATCCGGGCCCGGCTCACGGGTAACAAGGTGCCGTCCACGTTCGAGCGGTTCGGCCACCCGCTGCGGGACGACACGGGCAAGATCCGGCGGTCAGCGCTGAGGGCCGAACGCCTCGGCTGATCGCCGTCGTTGACATCACAGTCGTCGACATCGCCACCCCGGTTGTCAAGGACGGCACGGGGCATGTCGCCGGTTCGGGGAACGTGCCGTCGGGCTCCGCGAGGCCACCCCGTAGGCTGCGGCGAACGAGTGACAGCGATTGCGGAGCGATGTGACGCCGCGGTCGCTGGTGACAGAGAGTGGCGCCCCTCCCAACCCGAGGAACTCCATGACGGACCCCCGCACCAGCTTGATCCGCCAGCAGCTCGCCGACCTCGGCCGTCGGCACGCCGCACGCCAGGGCGGACGCACCACCCGGGTGCTGGTGATCGGCAACTTCGGCAACGGCAACACCGGTGACGAGGCCATGCTGGCCCGCACACTGCAGGAACTGCCCGGCGACACCGAGGTCAAGGTCGTCTCGCGCAACCCGCGGATGGTCGAGGCCCTGCACCGCATACCCGCCGTCCCGATGGACGGCCTCGGTTTCACCAAGGCCCTGCACTGGTGCGACGGCATCGCCGTGGTCGGCGGTGGTCTGTTCGGCACCGGCGCGTCCCCTCTGGTCAAGGCGCTGCCGGCGATCATCTGGGCCGCCACGGCGCGGGGCCGTGATATCACCTACCTCGCGATCGGCGTCTACCCGGGCACCCCGGACCGCGTGCTCGACCTGCTGCGTCGCTCGGTGCGCAAGCCCGGCCGCATCTCCGTCCGCGACGAGACATCGGCCGCTACCCTCGGTGACGCCATCGTTGCTCCAGTCGTGGGTGACCTGGCCATGGGGCTCGCTCCGGCCCCGCCCGCCGACGCCCGCCGAGCGCTGGCCTCCGCCGGCGTCGACCCGGCCGTGCCGCTGTTGATCGTGGCACCGAAGGCACTACCCAACCCGATCCTCGTCGACGCCCTCCAGGAGGCCGCCGCCACGCTCGCGAAGCGCTGGATCGAGCGCGGTGGCGCCGTGGCCGGCCTGGCCATCAGCACCCACGCCGACTACGGCCTCGGGCTCGCCCGTCGCGACGAGGTGCTGATCAACGAGCTCGGCGAGCGCCTGGGCCGCACGGTGCCGGTACTCGGTCCCCAGCTCCCGCCGGCACTGGCCAAGGCCGTGGTCGGCGAGGCCGACGCGCTCTTCGGCCTGCGCCTGCACGCCCTGATCTTCGCGGTCTCCACCGGCGTGCCCTGCCTCGGCGTCGGCTGGGAGGAGCGCATCACCGCGTTCCTGGCCGAGCACGAGCAGAGCGCGATCAGCACGCGGCCCCCGGTGGAGGAGCTGCACGCGTGGGTGGACCGCACCCTCCCGGCCCGCTGGTCCGCCCGCCCGCGCCTCCTCAGCTCGTAACCGATTACGACCAACGGCACTATCGTCGCAAGGTGTTCTCCAGCTCCGTCAGCGCAGGAGCGCACCGTGGCGCCGGTCGTCCCGTGACCGTGGGCCGTTGTGCAGCAGCACGACGCCGGGGACGAGCGACTGCCACGGCCCGCCCGGGCGGCAACGGTGGGCGATCGTGGCCCGGTGCAGCCCGAGCTCCACGAGATCGGCGACGCGGACGACCGTGGAGTCGCGGAGAGCGGCGACCTGCTCGGGCCACAGCGAGTGAGTTCGACGAGGCATGGCTCCCAGCGAAGCGAAGGAACGGACGCGCCGACACCCCGAACCCGGATCTGTGGATGGCCGGCACCCGATGTGGACAACCCCCATCACATGCCCTGGGCGGGCGTACGCCTCAGCAGTCTCGGGAGGAGTTGCGCTCCTGATCCGGACTCCGCTACCCGGTCTGCGGGGTTGTAGAGGCGGCAGCGTTGCAGGCTCAGGCAGCCGCAGCCGATGCAGGAGTCCAGGCCGTCGCGCAGCGCCACGAGGGCCTCGATCTGCTCGTCGAGCCGGCCCCGCCACGAGCGCGACAGGCGGGTCCAGTCGGCCTTCGTCGGCGTGCGGCCGTCGGGAAGCTGGTCGAGGCCCTCGCGCACCTCGTCGAGGCCCACACCGATGGTGCGGGCGGCGCGGATGAACGCCAGCCGCCTCAGCACCGAGCGCTCGTAGCGGCGCTGGCCCCCCGAGGTGCGCGCGGTGCGCAGCAGGCCCTCCCGCTCGTAGTACCGCAGTGCCGACGGCGGAAACCCACTGCGATGGGCCACCTCCCCGATCGTGAGCAGGTCCTTCGCGTCCACATATCCCCCTTGACCTCAACCTGACTTCAACTTGCACGGTACCGCCATGACCAACGACACCGCCATCGTCACCGGCGCCGGCCAGGGGTTCGGCCTGACCCTCACCGCCGCCCTCGCCGCCCGCGGGACCACCGTGATCGCCTGCGCCCGCAACGCCGACCGCCTGCACGCGGCCACGTCGGGGCTCGCCGGCGTCACCGCCCTGCCCGGGGACGTCACGGACCCCGCCTTCCGCGAGCAGCTCGTGTGGGCCACGCGCGGACGGCTCGACCTGCTCGTCCACAACGCGGGCGAGCTCGGCCCGTCGCCGCTACCGCGGCTGGAGCGCTACCCGCTCGACACCCTGCGCGCGGTGCTGGAGACCACTGTCCTGGCCCCGCTGGCCCTGACCCAGCTGGCCCTGCCCCTGCTGCGCGCGGCCGCGGCACCCACCGTCGTGACGTTGAGCTCCGATGCCGCCGTCGAGGCCTACGAGGGGTGGGGCGGCTACGGCCTCGCGAAGGCCGCGCTCGATCAGATGGCCGCGGTACTCGCCGTCGAGGAGCCGCACCTGCGCGTGCACGCGTTCGATCCGGGCGACATGCGCACCGCCATGCACCAGCGTGCCTTCCCCGGCGAGGACATCTCCGACCGGCCCGAACCGATCACCGTCGTCCCGGCCTTCCTGCGCCTGCTCGACGACCGGCCGGCGAGCGGCCGCCACCGCGCCGCCGACCTGCTGGTGGGGCTGTGATCCCCGCCGGCCGGCATCCCGGCCGCGGCCGGAAGCACGCCACCGGCCGCGGAGCGCTCGGCAGAGCCGTCACGACGTTCACACTGCCGCCCGAGCTCGAGGCCGACGCCCCACCGCCCACCCGCGACGGGGTGCGGCTGCTGGTGGCCCGCAGCCGCCGCCCCCTGCAGCACGCCCGCTTCACCGACCTGCCGGCCGCGCTGGAACCCGGCGACCTACTGGTGGTCAACACGTCCGACACCGAGCCGGCTGCCGTGGACGGCCACCGCGCCGACGGACGCCCGGTGGTGCTGCACGTCTCCGGTCCCACCCCCCGAGCCGGCACGTTCCTCGTCGAGCTCCGCACCCCGGACGGCCGGCGTGTGCGGGACGGACGGGCGGGCGAGGTCGTCCACCTCCCACACGGGGTGGACGTCGAGCTGATCACCGGCAGCCGGATCTGGGAGGCCCGCATCGCGGTGGAGGGCGACGTCCGGACGTGGCTCGCGGCGGTCGGTCGTCCCATCCGCTATGCCCATCTGCGCGGACACCCGCCGCTCGCCGAGTACCGCACGGTGTTCGCCGAGCCCACCGGCGAGTTCGCGAGCGCCGAGTCCCCCAGCGCCGGCCGCCCGTTCACCCCCGCCGTCCTGGACGGCCTCCGCCTCCGGGGCGTCGGGATCGCGCGGCTGGTCCTCCACACGGGAGTGTCCTCACTGGAGGAGGGCGAGGTGCCGCTGCCCGAGCGCTACCGCGTTCCGGCCGCGACGGCCGTGGCCGTGAACGCCACCCGCGCCGCGGGCGGCCGGATCGTGGCGGTCGGGACGACCGTGACCCGGGCCCTGGAAACCGTGGCGGACCCCGGCGGGACCGTGCACGCCGGCGCCGGGTGGACCGACCTCGTGCTCGGCCCGGACCGTCCGGCCCGCGTCGTCGACGGTCTCGTCACGGGATGGCACGAGCCGCAGGCGTCGCACCTGCTGCTGCTCGAGTCGGTCGCGGGAGCGCGGCTCGTCGGGAGGGCGTACGTCGCCGCCGTCGAGCGGGGTTACCGATGGCACGAGTTCGGGGACTCCTGCCTGCTGCTTCCCGTCCGCACCGCCGCTGGTCGCACTCCGTGACCGTTGAACGAGGCCACTGAGCCGTCCCCCGACGACGGTTCGAGAGACGAACGGACGCCGAGGTGCGCCGACAGGCACTGGTTCGCCTTGTCTCGCTGTAACGCTCTCTCGTAAGGTCTGCGCCAGCGTCACGATCCGATCACGAGCGCAACCGAGCCGGGACTCCCCACCCGGCTCAACCGGCCCCCCTGCACCATCGGCGAGCCGGTCCGCCCTCGCGTGAGGTCGCTCCCCCACGCTGAAAGGGCAGTTTCTTGGCTGGACACCGTTCCCCCCGTGGTCGGCGTGCGCACCGGAACACCGAACTGGTTCCGGCGCGGCACCTGGTAGCCCCGGGCCCGGCCCCGACCGGCCCGTCCCTGCGCACCACCGTGGTGGCCTCCGCGGCCGCCGTCGGCGCCGTCGCCACCGGCACGTTCACCGCGCTCGTACCCACCCCCGGTGACGGCACCACCACCTCGGCGTCGGCCGACGAGACGTCGATGTCCGCCACGCTCGCCGCCAGCACGATGACGATCCCGAGCAACGTGCACGCGATCGGCACGCTGGCACCGGTGTCCTACACCGCCTCCGGCTTCACCGCTGCGGACGACCACCTCGCCGCACTGGGCAAGGGGTCCGATCTCGCCGCCCAGCTCGCGAAGCAGCTCTCCGACGAGCAGGCGAAGCAGGCCGAACAGGCCCGCATCGACGGCATCGTGGCCCAGGGCGGGCTCGACGGCTGGATCGCCGAGGCCCTGAACATCCTCGACCTGCCGCAGTCCCTCGCCCCCAGCGTCAGGAAGATCGTGATGGCCGAGTCGGGCGGCAACCCGCGCGCCACCAACAACTGGGACGCGAACGCCCGCCGCGGCACGCCGTCGCAGGGCCTGATGCAGACGATTCCGGTGACGTTCCGGCACTACGTGGCACCGGCGTTGGCGAACCGTTCCATCACCGACCCGGTGGCGAACCTCACCGCGGGCATCAACTATATGATTGCCAACTATGGCCTCGACACCGTCGAGGCCGGCGGCCGGTCCAACAGCAACGGCGGATACGTCGGTTACTGATATGTGCCCGCCCCGGCCCTCTCCCCGCTTCGACGGACGAGGGCCCGGGGGACGCCCGTGACCACCACCCGCCCCGCTCCTCCCGCCGGTGTCGCACCGGCCACCACCAGCGCCTACCGGCCCGAGCTCCAGGGACTGCGCGCCCTCGCCGTCACCCTGGTCGTCTGCTATCACGTGTGGTTCGACCGGGTGTCCGGCGGCGTCGACGTCTTCCTGATCGTCACGGGGTTCCTGCTCACCGGCCAGCTCTACCGGGCCGCCGCACGGGGGAAGCTCAGCCTCCCGCAGCGCTGGAGCCGCACGCTGGTGCGCCTGCTGCCGTCGATGGCCGTGGTGCTGGTGGCCACGATGGTCGCGGGCTTCCTGATCCTGCCGGAGGGACGCTGGCACCAGACCGTCCGCGAGGTCGTCGCGTCGGTGCTGTTCCTGGAGAACTGGCAGCTCGCCGCCGACTCCGTGGACTACTCGGCACGCAGCAACACCACCAGCGTCGTGCAGCACTTCTGGTCGCTGTCGATCCAGGGCCAGGTGTTCCTGTTCTGGCCGATCGTGATCGCGCTGGTGGCCCTGGCCTCGCGCGGCATCGTCGCCACGCTCCACACCCGCCTGACCATCACGTCCGCGGTCGTGTTCATCGCCTCCCTGGCCTACTCGATCTCGCTGACGATCACCGACCAGCCGCTGGCCTACTTCCACTCACTGACGAGGGCCTGGGAGTTCGCACTCGGTGCGTTGCTGGCCCTCTGGATCGACCGCATCGTGTTGCCCATGTGGGTGCGGATCGCGATGGGCTGGGTCGGGGTCGTCGCGCTGGTCGCGTGCGGGCTGGCAATCGAGGGCGTCAACGTCTTCCCCGGCTACGCGGCGCTGTGGCCCACCGGCTGCGCGGTGCTCATCCTGATCGCTGGTCACACCCGCTCGCGGTTCGCCGCCGACCGGCTCCTCGCGAGCCGCGGCGCCCGCTACCTCGGCGACCTGAGCTTCACGCTCTACCTCTGGCACTGGCCCGCGCTGATGCTCTATCTGTCGGCTCGCGACCAGAACGCCGTCGGGCTGCGCGGCGGGCTCGTGATCATCGCGATCGCGGTGGTCCTGTCGGTGCTCACCCACCACTTCGTCGAGAGGCCGCTCATCGACCGCGGCTTCGGTGTGCGCGGCGGAGTCAAGCTCGCGGCGGTGTGCGCCGCGGCCGTCCTGCTGGCCGCCGGCGGCTGGCAGGCGGAGGCGATGGCGCGCGCGGCGCCCAGCGGTGTGGTCGGCGACGCGCAGCATCCCGGCGCGATGGCGCTGGCCACCGGCTCGGTGAAGAGTGCCCCGCTGCTGCCCACCGCGGTGTCGGTGCTCGACGACTGGGACGACGAGACCGACTGGAACTGCTCGCCCATGCAGACGTTCCCCACGTCGAACGTGTGCATCCAGCCGGTGCAGGACCCGACGAAGAAGGTCGTCATCGTCGGCGACTCCCACATCCAGCAGTTCGGGGCGGCCCTGCGCCCGATCGCGGAGAAGTACCACTGGCAGCTGATCTCGCTCCTGCGCGGCGCCTGCCCGTTCTCGACGGCGTCGGAGACCGACCCGAACCAGCCCGGATGCGTCGAGTGGAACAACGCGGCCGTCGACGAGATCGCCGACCTCAAGCCCGACGCCGTGGTCACCCTCGCCTCACTCGACGTCATGCCCGGCCTCACCGAGCGCACCCCGGCCGGCTTCCCCGCCCAGTGGAAGCGCGTCACCGACCTGGGCATCCCGGTGCTGGCGGTTCGCGACAACCCGCGCTTCACCTTCTCGATGCCCGACTGCATCCAGCAGAACGGCATCACCTCGCCGCAGTGCACGTTCGACCGCGACGACATCTACGCCCCGGTGCCGCCGTACGAGAAGGTCCCGGATGTGCCCGCCGGCGTCACGTTCCTCGACACCGCCGACGCCATCTGCACCACCACCGCGTGCCCTCCGATCATCGGCAACGTGTTGGTGTACCTGGACAACAACCACCTCACTCAGTCCTACGCCACGACCATGGCCGGGCGGATCGAGGACCAGGTCGTCGCGGCCGTCGGCCGGTAGATCCGCCCGTCAGGCGTCCACCGGTCGGGCGCGCAGCCCGCCCACCGAGACGACGTCGCCCGAGCGCAGCTGCGCTCCCCGGCGGGTCTCGACCCGCCCGTTCAGCTCCACCTCACCGGCCTCGAGCAGGGCCTTGGCGTGGGCGCCGTGTTCGGCGAGCCCGGCCAGCTTGAGGAACTGCCCCAACCGGATGGGGTCCTCGGTGATCGGGGTGTCCAGGATGGGTGGCTTCGGCACGACTCATGATGACGCTCCCGCCGGGTCGACCCGACGCCACCCTCTATAGACTTCTTTCTATGACGCGTTCGCCGCGGATGACCGTGCAGACCGAGGCTGTGCTCGCCGCCCTGCTCGCGAGCGACGACGAGCTCTGGGGGTTCGAGCTCAGCCGGATCAGCGGGCTGGCCGCCGGCACGATCTACCCGATCCTGCAGCGGCTGGCTGCGGCCGGGTGGGTCGTCAGCCGCTGGGAGGACCAGGCCGTCGCGGAGGTCGGTGGGCGTCCGGCGCGGCGCTACCACCGGCTCACCGTCGAGGGTCGGAGTCGGGCCGTGCACGCGCTGGACGCCACGGCCACCCGGCGTGCCGACCTCTCCCGGCTGCTCGGCCGACGGCCGAACGCGGCGTCGTGACAGCGGTCGCGAGGCCGGGCCCCTGGGCACGGCGGGCGGGCGGGGTGGCTGCGCTCGTGGCCGCGTCCTGCTTCCTGCCGGGCGCCGAGCTGGTACTGCTCACGGTCCTGGCGGTGCTTGTGCTCGTGGGCATCGCGGTGCTGCGGAGCTGGGTCCCGATCGCCGCGAGCCTGCTCCCCGCCACCGAACGGGCCCCGTGGCAAGCCGAGGTACGGGCAGTGCTGGACGCCGCGCAGGACGGGCGTGAACGGCGCAGCCAGATGCGGGGGTTCGTGTTCGGGCTCCCGGCCTGCGCGGTCACCAGCTGGCGTCTCACGTGTCGGCGGAGCTGACGTGGACGTCGAGCTGTCCGGAGTGGAGGTGCGCTTCGGCCGCGCCGCCCCCGTGCTGCACGACCTGGACCTGCGCGTCACCCCGGGTCGTCCGGTCGTCGTGCTCGGCGCCAACGGCTCGGGCAAGTCCACCCTGCTCCGCGTGGTGGCGGGCTGCGCGGCGCCCACGGCGGGACGGGTGACCGGCCGCCCCCGCCACGTCGGCTACGTGCCCGACCGCTTCCCGTCCCAGCTGCGGATGCCCGCCCGCAGCTACCTGCGTCACCTGGCCGCGATACACCGGGCCGAGCTGTCCGACGCGCCGGCGCTGCTGGAGGACCTGGGCTTCACCGGCGGCCTGGACGTGCCCATGGTGCGGCTGTCCAAGGGAAACGCGCAGAAGGTGGCGCTGGCCCAGGCGCTGTGCAGCCGGGCCGCGCTGCTCGTGCTCGACGAGCCGTGGTCGGGGCTCGACATGGCGGCGGCCGCCACTCTGACCAGCCGCGTCACCGACGCCGCCGACGCCGCCGTCCTGGTCACCGACCACACGGGCACCGCCGCGTACCTGCCCGGGGCCCGGGTGCTCGCGCTGGTCGACGGCCGGCTGGTGCCCGCCCGGCCACCGCGACCGACGGTCACGATCACCCTGCGGGGCGCCGAGCCACTGCTCCCCCACCTGCCCACCGACACGTCGGTGGACGGCGACCGGGTCATCGTCCGTGTGCCGGTGGAGGAGCGGGACGCGCTGCTGGCATGGGCGCTCGCACGGGGCTGTGGAGTGCTGGCGGTGCAACCGTGATCGTGGCCCGCTACATCCTGGCCGACCTGCTGCGCTCGCAGCGGTTCATCCTCCCCGTGTTCGTCTACCTCGCGACGCTGGGCGTGCTGTTCGGCGGCGACCCCGGGCCCCCACCCGCCGGCTGGCCGGCATCCGCGCTGGTCCTCTACCCCGTGAGTGCATGGCTCGCGAGCACCACGGCCAACAGCGAGGACCCGGTGGCACGACTCGTGACGGTCGCCGCGGCCGGCGGGCCCGCGGTCGTCGCACGTGGGGTGCTGGCCGCGTGCCTGCTGGCCGACGTCGTGCTGGCCGCGGTGTCCGCCGTTCGTCCCGTGATCCCGCTCGTCACCCACGTCTACCCGTACCCACCCGCCGAGCTGCTCGGCGGCGGGCTCGCCCACCTGGCCACGGCAACGGCAGGCACCGCCGTCGGGCTGCTGTGCGCCCGGCCCGTGATCGAGCGCGTGGGCTGGTCACTGCTGGCCGCCGTCACCGTCGTGGTGATCACGGGGGTGACGCCGTGGCTGCCCCCCGTCGGCACCGCCGTGAAGACCATCGGGACGGTGCCGACGGACCTGGCCGCCGTCGTCCTCGACGCGCTGATCGGCGTGGCGCTGGCCGTGGCCGCATCCGCCCTGACCACCGTCAGACGAACGCCCCGACCCCGGTGATCGCGCGCCCCACCACCAGCGTGTTGATCTCGCGGGTGCCCTCGTAGGAGTAGAGCGCCTCGACGTCGGCGAAGAACCGCACGGCGTCGTTCTCCAGCAGGATCCCGTTGCCGCCCATCAGCTCGCGCGCCCACGCGACGGTCTCGCGCGCCCGGCTCGTGCAGAACGACTTGGCCAGCGCGGCCTGGTCGTCGCGGCATTCGCCGGCGTCCTGCAGCTGCGCCACGCGCACCGCCATCGCCATGGACGCCGTGATGTTGCCCAGCATCCGGGCCAGCAGGTCCTGGATCAGCTGGAACCCCGCGATCGGCCGCCCGAACTGCTCCCGCTCCCCCGCATAGGCCAGCGCCGCCTCGTACGCGCCGCGCTGGGCGCCCACCGCGTTCCAGGCGACACCGCCGCGGGTGGCCTGCAGCACCCGGTTGACGTCGTGGAACGACTCGCAGCGCTGCAGCCGGTTCGCCTCGGGTACCCGGCAGCCCGCGAGCACGATGTCGGCGTTCTGGACGGTGCGCAGCGCGAACTTGCCCTGGATCTTCGTGGCGGTGAAGCCAGGCGTGTCCTTCTCGACGACGAACGCCTTGACCTGCTCGTCCTCGACGTCCTTGGCGAAGATGATCACGAGGTCGGCGAACGTGCCGTTGCCGATCCAGCGCTTGGCGCCGTCGAGCACCCACTCGTCGCCGTCACGGCGGGCGGTGGTCTCCAGGCCGCGGGCGACGTCGGAACCGCCGTGCGGCTCGGTCAGCCCGAACGCGCCGATCTTGTCCAACGTGGTCATGGCCGGGAGCCAGCGCTCGCGCTGCTCCTCGGAGCCCAGCTCGGCCACGCTGCCCATCGCGAGCCCGTTGTGGACGCCCAGGAACGTGGACATCGACGGGTCGACGCGCGAGAGCTCCATCCCGACGAAGCCGGTGAGCAGCTTCGACGCCTGCTTCTCCCCGTAGGCCAGCCCGACCAGGCCCGCCTCGGCGAACTTCGGCACCAGCTGGAACGGGAACTCCGCAGCCTCCCACGCGTCGTTGACGAGCGGCCGGACCTCGGCGTCGAGGAACTCGCGGACACCCTCGAGGAACGTTCGCTCCTCCCGGCCGAGCAGGTGCTCGAAGTCGTAGAAGTCGCTGGTGGTGACGGCCTCGTGCATCAGAAGCTCTCCTTCAGCTCGGCCAGCACCTCGTCGGTGTGTTCACCGATGTTCGGGGCGTGCCGGCGGATCGAACCCGGGGTACCCGAGAACCGCACCGGGATACCGATCGAGCGGTAGCGACCCTCGGTGGGGTGCTCGACGGTCTCGAGCACCCCACCCTCGACGACGTACGGGTCGTCGGGGGCGTCGGCCAGGTCGAGCACCGGCGCCATGGGGATCGAGTGCTCCGCGCACAGCGTCTCCCACTCGGCCGTCGTCCGCGTGCCGGCCAGCTCCTCGATCAGCTCGTAGAGGTCGCCGTGGTGCGCGGCGCGGGCAGCCGGGGTGGCGAACCGCTCGTCATCGGCCAGATCGGGACGGCCCGCGGCGGTGAAGAAGGCCCGGATGTCGCGCTCGTTGTAGGGCAGGATGCACGCCCAGCCGTCGGACGTGCGGACGGCGCGGTGCCCGGCCGCGACCGACCGGGGGAAGCCGACGGGCCCCTCCGGCGGGTCGAACGTCAGGCCGTTGAGGTGCTCCACCAGATTGAACGCGAGCATCGTGTCGGCCATCGGCACCTCGATGTGCTGCCCTTCCCCCGTCCGCTGCTGGTGCACCACCGCGGCGAGCACGGAGTAGGCGATCGTCAGCGCGCAGACCTTGTCGGCGAGGATCGTCGGCACGTAGTCCGGGCGGCCGGTCGAGCGGCGCATGAGGTCGGTCAGCCCGGAGCTGGCCTGGATGATCTCGTCGTAGGCGGCCCGGTCGGCGAGTTCCGAGTCGCTGCGGAAGCCCTGCGCGGTGCAGTAGACGAGCCGCGGGTTCTCCGTCGCCAGTGCCTCGTGGTCGAGACCGAGGCGCCGCAGCGCGCCAGGGCGCATGTTGGTGACCACCACGTCGGCGGTGCGCACCAGCGCGAGGAAGTCGCGACGGCCCTCGTCGGTCTTGAGGTCCAGGGCCACGCTGCGCTTGTTGCGGTTGACCGCCATCGTCAGCGCGCTCATGGTCTCGTGGCGCTGCGGGAAGATGCGCCGGGTCCGGTCGCCCGACGGCGGCTCGACCTTGATCACGTCGGCTCCGAGGTCGCCGAGGATCTGGGTCGCGTACGGGCCCATCACCACGGTGGCCAGGTCGATCACGCGAATGCCCTGCAACGGTCCGTCCATGCCGTCTACGTTAGGTACGCTAACGGTCTTACGCAATGTGAGATGGTGATACCCAAATGGATAAGCTGCACAGGCCGCACCACCGGACGGTCGACCGGGTCGCCGAGATCCTCGAGACCGTCACCGGAGCCCACGACGGTCTGACGCTCAGCGCGCTCGCCGTGCGCCTCGACGCCCCCGTCTCGTCCATCCAGAAGCTGGTCAACGGCCTGGTGGCCACCGGTTACCTCAGCGAGGTCGAGCTGCGCTACCGCCTCGGACCGGCCGTGCACGTCCTGGCGGTGCGCAGCGGCGACCCGCCCGCTCAGCACGTGCGGCACGCCGATCTGGAACGGCTCCACGCCGCCGCCGATGCGCCCGTTCTGCTCGCGATCCGGGTGGGCCACGACGCCGTCTACGTCGACTGGGCGGGCACCGACGAGCCGTTCGACTACGCGCTGGCCCGGCGGCTGCGCTCTCCGTTGACGGACACGGCCGCCGGCCGGGTCCTCATGGCGCACATGACCGCGCCCGAGCGCCGCGAGTGGCTGGCCGCCACGTTCGGAGCCGACGAGGAGGGCGCCCTCGCCGCCCTGCGCACGGCGGCGCGGATCCGTGCCGCGGGTCTGGAGCGGGGACCCAGCGGGCCCGTCCTGCCCGACGTCCGCACGGTCGCCGTACCCGTCCACGCGAACGGCAGCGTGGTGGCCGCCGTGTCGATCGCCCACCACCTGCCCGGCACGGGCGAGGTGCTCGACCGCTACGAGGCGGTGCTGCGCGCCGCCTCGACGGAGTGGGAGCGGCGCGGCACGTCGTGATCGTCGCGCCGCCACGCCTTGCGCGTCCGCTGCGCGAGCGTGGCCCGGTGCCGGGGCGCGGCCACGAGCCGCCGGTAGGCCTTCCGCAGCACGACGGCCAGCACGATCGCCGCGCCGACCGCCGCGATGACCTGCCACCACTGCGTCGCCCAGAAGTGGATGACCCCGACGACCAGCGAGGTGAGCACGACGGCCGCGGTCTTGATCAGGAGTATCCGGAGGCGGAGTGCGCGGTCCCGCGTGTTGCGACGCATCTGGGGCGCGGTGCTCGACACGACCCACAGCCAGTAGAGGCCGAGCAGCGCATGAGCGATGTAGCCGGTGAGCTGGCGGATGTTCATGGAGCCGTTCCTGACGGAGGGGGCATCCATCCTCCGCCGTGGATGCCCCCCCCACCAACAGGCGAAAGGAGTAACTGTGCGATGACCTTCCGTTACCCGTTTGCCCAGCATGCAACGGTGACCTCGTGCTCACAGGAGAGAAGGTCCGGTTGCGGACCCGGAAAGACACCGACATCCCGGTTCTCCAGGCCGATCTCTACGAGGACGTGCTGACCCGTTCCCGGGCCGACGGCCGTCCCTGGCGGCCGATCCCGGCCGATGCGGAGGAGTCGCCGGCCGCCGGGGCCACGCCGTCGGACAGGTCGGCCTACTTCGCGGTGGACGAGCTCGCGTCGGACCATCTGGCGGGCGAGGCGATGCTGTGGAGCATCGACCTGCACAACAGATCGGCCCACCTGGGGATCTCCCTGCGCCCCGCGTTCCACGGGCGGGGGCTGGCCACCGATGTCGTCCGGGTGCTGTGCGGGTACGGATTCACGGTCCGTGGCCTGCAGCGGCTACAGATCGAGACCCTCGCCGACAACGCCGCCATGCTCGCGGCGGCCACCCGGGTGGGATTCTCCGTGGAGGGCACGCTGCGCCGGTCCGCCTGGGTGTACGGCGAGTTCGCCGACATGGTCGTCCTCGGGCTGCTCGCGCACGAGTGGACCTGACGTCGCCACGAGTCCGGCGAGTGCCGGTGGCAGCGGGCCCACGTGCAGGACGCCGAGGCGCTGGGTGGCACGGGTGAGGGCGACGTAGAGGTCGGCGGCTCCCGCCGGGCCGTCGGCGAGGATCCGGTCCGGCTCCACGACCAGGACGGCGTCGAACTCCAGGCCCTTGGTCTCCGTGGGCACCATTGCGCCCGGTACCCCGGGCGGCCCGATCACGACGCTGGTGCCCGCACGGCCGGCCTCGTCCCGCACGAACTCGTCGATGGCGGCGGGCAGCTCGTCCCGGGTGACCTGCCGCGACCACGGCGGCACGCCGCAGGCACGGACCGAGTCCGGCGGCCGCACCCCGGGTGCGAACTCGGCGAGCAGCGCGGCGGCGACGGCCATGATCTCCGCCGGGGTGCGGTAGTTCACCGTCAGCGACCGGTACACCCAGCGGCCCGGCACGTAGGGCTCCAGCATCGTGGCCCACGAGGTCGCGCCGGCCGGCGACCGGCGCTGGGCGAGGTCCCCGACCACCGTGAACGACCGGCTCGGGCAGCGCCGCATCAGCACCCGCCACTCCATCTCCGACAGCTCCTGGGCCTCGTCGACCACGACGTGCCGGTAGGTCCAGTCGCGGTCCGCGGCGGCGCGTTCGACGAGCTCGCGGGTGTCCAGCTCGGCGAACCGGTCCGCCAGGAGCTCGCCGACGGTGAGGTCCGCGACGCGCACACCGATGTCCTCGTCCAGCTCCTCGTAGTCCAGGGCCAGGACGTCCATCGTTCCCTCGGCGTACTCCTGCTCGGCCCGGCGTTCCCGCTCGGCGGCCTCGTCAGCCGCCTTGTCGGCCACGATGTCCCGGCCGAGCAGGTCGACCAGCTCGTCGAGCAGCGGCACGTCCGACACCGTCCACGCCTCGCCGTCGGCGCGCGCCAACGCCGGGACCGCGCCGGAGGTGTACAGGGACGCCAGCAGCGCCTCCGGCGTCAGGATCGGCCAGAGCGCGTCGAGCGCACCGGTGAACACCTCGTCCTCCGCGAGCTGTTTGCCCAGGTCCGACCGCAGGTCCTCCCACGCGTCGCGGTCCCTGCGCGTCAGCCAGCCCCGGCCGATCCGGGCCGCCGCCCGCTCCGTGAGCACGTACGTGACGATCTCGGCGAACACCGCGCGGGCCTCGTTGTGCGGCAGCCCGCTCGCGCGCGCCTCCTCCCGCGCCCACTCCGCGGTCTCGGCGTCGATCCGCACCGTCGTGTCGCCCAGTGCGATCGGGAGTGGGCTCGCCGGCAGCCGCTGCCGGTCGGCGACGGCCGCCGCGAGCACGCCGAGGATCGACGACGAACCCTTGAGCCGAGCGGCGTCCGGGGCGTCCTCGGCCGTGACGTGCAGGCCGGGCACGAGGTCGCCGGTGGTCACGAACACCACGTCGGACTCCCCCAGCGACGGCAGGACGCGGCTGATGTGGTCCAGGAAGGCAGGATTGGGCCCGACGACGAGCACGCCGTTGCGCTCGATCCGCTCCCGCTGCGTGTAGAGCAGGTAGGCGACACGGTGCAGGGCCACCACGGTCTTACCGGTGCCCGGGCCGCCCTCGATCACCAGCACACCCGGGTTGTCGAGGCGGATGATCTCGTCCTGCTCCGCCTGGATCGTCGCGACGATGTCGCGCATCCCCGCACCGCGCGGCGCGTTGACGGCGGCGAGCAAAGCCGCGTCCCCGCCCTCGCCACCCCCCGCACCGTCGAAGACCTCATCGGTGAGGTCGACGACGTGTCGCCCGCGCGAGTGGAACTGACGCCGCCGACGGATGCCCTCCGGGGTCGCGGCGGTTGCGGTGTAGAACGCCCGCGACGCCGGTGCCCGCCAGTCGAGCAACAGGGGCTCGTAGTCGTTCTGCCCGTCGAAGATGCCGATCCGGCCGATGTAGCAACGGTCGCCCGCGACGGCGTCCAACCGGCCGAAGCACAGCCCGTTGTCCGCCACGTGAAGTCGCTTCACCTGCTTGGCCGCCGCGCGCACCTCGACGTCGCGTTCCACCGCGGTCGCGCCGTGCCCGCGCAACGCCGCATCGTGCTCGCGCTGCACCCGGGCGCGTTCGGCGTCGAGCCGCGCGTAGAGCCCGGCGATGTAGCTCCGCTCGGAGCCCAGTTCGTCCTCGTGGCTCACGCTCCGAACCACCTCGGGAGGTGGTCGAGCAGGTCGGCCTGGTCGTCGCCGACCCAAGCGATGTGGCCGTCCGGCCGCAGCAGCACCACGGGCACGTCCAGCTCCTCGCTGACGTCGACGACGTGGTCGACGCGGTCCGCCCAGCCCGCCACCGACAGGCGGCCGGTCTGGTCGAGCAGCAACCCGCGACCGCGGTGCATCCGTCCGTAGAGGCGCCCCTGCTTCAGCCCGATGTCCCGCAGCCGCCTTCCGAGCAGCTCGTGCCCGTCGCCCATGTCGTAGCGGACACTGATCGCGATGATCTTCTCGGTCAGGAACCGGTTCACGTCGTCGAAGTCCATCAGTTCCGCCAGCAGCCGACGCACCGCCTGAGGGCCCGGCTCGGGCGACATCAGCTCGGTCTGCGCGCGAACGTTGCTCAGCACGGCGGCGGCCACCGGGTGCCGTTCGCTGTGATAGCTGTCCAGCAGCCCCTCCGGCGCCCAGCCGTTCACCTCGGCGGCCAGCTTCCAGCCCAGGTTGAACGCGTCCTGGATGCCGAGGTTGAGCCCCTGCCCACCGGCCGGCGGATGGACGTGCGCCGCGTCGCCGGCCAGCAGCACGCGGCCGACCCGATAGCGGTCCGCCTGCCGGGTGGCGTCGCCGAACCGCGACAGCCAACGTGGTGAGTGCACGCCGAAGTCGGTGCCCGCGACGGCGCGCAGCTGCCGCTTGACCTCCTCGAGGGTCGGCGGGATGCGGTCCTCGGTCACCCCCTCCGCGGGAACGACGACGCGGAACAGCCCGTCGCCCCCCATCGGCCCGACGCCGAACCACTGCCGGGTCTTGCGCACTTCCGTCACCACCTCGAGCACCGTCTCCAGCGGCACACCCACCTCCATCTCGCCCAGCAGCGTCTCCATCCTGGTGGGCTCACCGGGGAAGCCGACCCCCAGCACCTTGCGCACGGTGCTGCGGCCGCCGTCGCTGCCGACGAGGTAGTGCGCACGCAGCTGAGTGCCGTCGGCCAGTTCCGCGGTCACGCCGTCGTCGTCCTGACCCAGCCCGACGAGCTCGCATCCCCGCCGGATCTCGACGCCGGCCTCGACCGCGTGCTCGGTCAGCAGGCGGTCGGTGACGGGCTGCGGGATGCCCAGGACGTACGGATGCGCCGTGTCCAGCCGCTCGGGTGAGGACTTGGTGATGCCGGCGAAGAAGCCGCCGACCGGATGCTGCTGGCCGAGCGCGAGGAACCGCTCCAGCAGACCGCGCTGGTCCAGCACCTCGATGCTGCGCGCGTGCATGCCGAGCGAGCGGACGACCCTGGTCGGCTCCTCGTCCCTCTCCAGCACGAGCACCTGTACGTCGTGCAGCCGCAGCTCAGCGGCCAGCATGAGGCCGGTCGGCCCGCCGCCGACCACGATCACGTCAAACATGAATTCCCCCAGTTCCTGCCTACGGCCGAGGATTCTGGAGCACGACCGGGGTCTTGTGGCAAGCCCCCCTGTGCGCTATACGTTGAAGTGGGAAGAGGACAGCTCGGTCAGCAGCGTCCGGACGTGGGCGTCGATCTCGTCACGGATCGGCCGGATCTCCTCCGCCGATCTCCCTGCCGGGTCGGTGAGCTGCCAGTCCAGGTAGCGCTTGCCGGGGAACACCGGGCAGGCATCGCCGCACCCCATGGTGATCACCACGTCGGCGGCCGCGACCGCGTCGGTGGTGAGCTTCTCGGGGAACTCGCGGGAGAGGTCGATGCCGATCTCTGCCATGACCTCGCGAACGGCGGGGTTGACCTGGTCGGCCGGTTCGGAACCGGCGGAGGTGACGCGGACCGACCCGGCGGCGTGGTGGTGCAGCAGCGCGGCGGCCATCTGGGAGCGGCCGGCGTTGTGCACGCACACGAACAGGACCTCGGGAATCATCAGGCGGCCCACCGGCGGCGCAGGGCGAGCGAGACGTAGACCAGCGCGACGAGTACAGGCACCTCGATCAGTGGTCCGACCACCCCCGCGAGCGCCTGCCCGGACGTCACCCCGAAGGTGGCGATCGCGACGGCGATGGCGAGCTCGAAGTTGTTGCCCGCCGCGGTGAAAGCGAGAGTCGTGGTGCGCTCGTAGGACAGCCCGATCGCCCGGCCGAACGCGTAGGAACCGGCCCACATGATCGCGAAGTAGACCAGCAGCGGTAGCGCGATCCGCGCCACGTCGAGGGGGCGGGAGGTGATGGCGTCACCCTGCAGCGCGAACAGCACGATGATCGTGAACAGCAGCCCGTACAGTGCGAACGGCCCGATGACCGGGAGGAACTTCGCCTCGTACCAGTGGCGGCCCCTGGCCTTCTCGCCGCAGCGGCGGGTCAGGAAACCGGCAACGAGGGGAACGCCGAGGAAGATCAGCACCGAGACGGCGATCTGCCACGGCGAGACGCTCAGGTCGGTCTGCGGCAGCCCGAGCCACCCGGGCAGGACATCGAGGTAGAACCAGCCCAGCGCCGCGAACGCGATCACCTGCAACACCGAGTTGACGGCCACCAGCACCGCGGCGGCCTCGCGGTCCCCGCACGCCAGGTCGTTCCAGATGATGACCATGGCGATGCAGCGGGCCAACCCCACGATGATCAGCCCGGTGCGGTACCCGGGCAGGTCCGGCAACAGCAGCCAGGCCAGCGTGAACATCAGAGCCGGGCCGAGGACCCAGTTCAGGACCAGCGACGACACCAGCAGGCGGCGGTCCCCGGCGACGGTGTAGAGGCGGTCGTAGTGGACCCTGGCCAACACCGGATACATCATGACCAGCAGTCCGAGGGCGATCGGGAGCGAGACGCCGTCGACGGAGATCGCATCCAGCGCTGCACCCAGGCCGGGGATCAGGCGCCCGGCCAGCAGGCCGACGAGCATCGCCGCAACGATCCACACCGGGAGGAAGCGGTCCAGCGTGGACAGCTTCGTCACGACCCCGACTTCACGCGTGGTCATGCCGACACGCCCGCGTCGTCCAGCACCAGCACCGCGGACAGGCGGCGCAGCGCGTCGGGCCGGATCCGGTAGTACACCCAGGTGCCCCGGCGCTCGCCGGTGATCAGGCCGGCCTCGCGCAGCACCTTGAGGTGGTGGGAGATCGTCGGCCCGCTCAGGTCGAACGCGTCGGTGAGATCGCAGACGCACGCCTCCCCGCCCTCGTGGGAGGCGATCAGCGACGCCAACCGCAGACGCACGGGATCGCCCAGCGCCTTGAACACCTTCGACAGCTCGGCGGCCTGAACAGGCGACAACGGCTCCCGCGCCAGCGGCGGGCAGCAGCCCGTCTGTTCTTGATTCGACATTCATCTACCTTGACAGACGTCGATCCAGCACACAAGGTCGTGTAGACGGATGTCGAAACAAGAGGAGTGATGGTCATGTCCCGTGTGCAGCTGGCCCTGCGGGTGTCGGACCTGGAGTCGTCGATCGCCTTCTACTCGTCGCTGTTCGGGGTCGGGCCGGCCAAGCGCTGCCCCGGCTACGCGAACTTCGCCGTGACCGAGCCACCTCTCAAGCTGGTCCTGATCGAGGGAGCGGCCGACCAGCCGACCGTCATGGACCACCTGGGCGTGGAGGTCGAGAGCACCGAGGCCGTCCATGACGCGACGGCCCGCCTGTCGTCACTCGGGCTGTTCACGCAGGAGGAGAACGACACCACGTGCTGCTACGCGGTCCAGGACAAGGTGTGGGTGCACGGGCCAGGCTCCGAGCCGTGGGAGGTCTACACCGTGAAGGCCGACGCGCCGGAGGCCACCTCGATCCACCCCGTGGGCATCACGCCGACCGCGTCCGGCGGTTGCGAGTGCGGCACACCGATGCGCGAGGACGCAACCACCGAAGCGGCCTGCTGCGCCTAGATGCGAGAAGGCCCCCAGGACTTCCTGGGGGCCTTCTCGACGAGTAGCGGGGGTAGGATTCGAACCTACGACCTCTGGGTTATGAGCCCAGCGAGCTACCGAGCTGCTCCACCCCGCGCCGCTGTTGTTCTGTTGTCGTGCTGTTCTGTTGTGTCTGCGACAGTACACGCGCCCGAAACACTCCCGCACCGGGGGGTACCCCTCCGCGTCACGCAGGTAGGAGCCCGGAAACGACTGCCGCCCCGCGGAATCGTGCATCCGTGGGGCGGCAGTCGTGCCGGCATCAGCCTCCGGGCGTGGTCCCCTGAGCCGCTTGGAACTGCTTGGCTGCAGCGTCCAGGGCCGCGAGTGCCTGCCCCTGGGCCGTGAAGTCACCAGCCTTCTGCGCCGTCTGCAGCTGCGTCAGGGCCGACTGGATCGCCGCCGCGGCGGCGACGGCCGCCGCGTTCGTGCCCGTGGGGGGCTTCGTCGTGCCGCCCGTGGCCGGCGGACTGGTGCCGCCGGGAGTGCTTCCGGTGGCCGTGTCACCGGCCCCCGTCCCGAACAGCTGGTTGAGCGCGTCCGGAAGGCTCGCCCCGTAGCCGATCTTGTCACCGAACGACACCAGCACCTTCGCCAGCTGGGGGTAGGACGTGTCCTGGCCCGCCCGTTCGATGTAGATCGGTTCGACGAACAGCAACCCGCCCGCCACGGGCAGCGTGAGCAGGTTGCCGTACTGGATCGAACTCTGCCCTCCACGGGACAGCAGGCTGATGTCGGAGCTCACCTGTGGCGCACCGACGAAGGCCGTCTGCACCTGTTGCGGGCCTCTGGTCTGCGGCGTGGTGGGTAGCTGCAGCACCGTGATCTTGCCGTAGGTGGCCGGATCGGAACTCGCGGAGACGTACGCCGACATGATCTGTCTGTTGTTGAACACGAGGGCGCTCGTGATCTGGAACGACGGGGTGGACGCCCCCTCGGCGCCGGGTTGGCCGGCCAGCACGTAGTACGGCGGTTGCGCCGCATCACTCCCGCTGCCGGGAGCCGCCGTCGGGTCCGAGGGCACGGCCCAGAACGACGATCCGCCGTAGAACTCGTTCGGGTCGTCCACGTGGTACTTCGTGAGCAGCTCGCGCTGGACCTTGAACTGGTCCTCCGGGTAACGGAAGTGCGCGCGGAGGTCGTCACTGATCGCCGACGTGGGCTGCACCGTGTCCGGGAAAGCCTTCATCCAGGTCTTCAGCACGGGGTCGCTCTGGTCGAAGGCGTAGAGCGTGACGGTGCCGTCGTAGGCGTCGACGGTGGCCTTCACCGAGTTGCGCAGGTAGCTGACCTGCTGGTCGGGCTGGCGCGTGGTCAGGCCCTGCTGGGCGTCGGCGGTGGCCTGCCCGAGCGACATCGACTGTGCGTACGGGTAGTTCGCCAGCGTCGTGTAACCGTCGACGATCCACGTCAGCTTGCCGCCGACCACGGCCGGGTACGGATCGGAATCGGTGGTCAGCCACGGTGCCACTGCCTGCACGCGCTTGGCGGGGTCACGCACGTACATGATCTTGGAGTCGGCGTTGATCGAGCTGTTGAACAGGATGTTGCGCTCGCCGTAGAGCAGGGAGAAAGCGGCCCGGTTGACGAAGCTCGCCAGCGACACCCCGCCCTTGCCGGTGTAGGTGTAGTTCGAGGTGTCGGTGTCGTACTCGCGCGGCGTGGCACCCTGCGGGGCTCCCACGATCGAGTAACCGGTGCCGTCGGAGTCGAGCCCCTCGCCGTAGTACACGCGGGGCTGGGCGATCCGCAGGCTCGCGGGGATCTTGGACTGGTCGGTGGACACGTCGATGGAGGTGAACACCGGAAGGCCGCTCTGGCCGCCGGTGTCCTCGAGCGTGGCGTTGACCTGGTTGGCCGGTGCCACCACCAGGCCGTTGCCGTGCGTGTAGGTGAGGTGGCGGTTGATCCAGCTGGTCTGGGTGCCCGTCAGCCCGGACGGGTTGAGCTCCCGCGCTGCGACGATGTAGTCCTGCGTCTTGGCAGCACCGCTCACGGTGGTGGAGTAGCGGTCGATGTCGAGCTTCGACGGGAAGCCGTAGAACGCCTTGCCCTGCTGGAGCTGGTTGAACGTGTCGGAGAGCTTCGCGGGATCGAGCAGGCGGATGTTGGACACCGTGGCCGTGTCGTTGCGGACCGCCTGCGGGGTGGCCGAGGACGTGCCGCTGAACGGCACCTCGGTGACCTTGTCCGGCCCGAGGCCGAACGCGTCGCGGGTGGCCTTGATGTTGTTCTGGATCGGCAGCGCCTCGCGCACGTTGGCGTTGGGGGCCACCACGAACTGCTGCAGCACCTGCGGCCAGGCCGCGCCGATGAGCACGCTGGAGAGCACCAGCAGCACGGTGGCGATGGCGGGGAGCTGCAGGTTGCGGCGGAACACCGCGGCGAAGAACGCCGCCGCACAGATGATCGAGATGAACAGCAGGATCAGCTTGGCCGGCATCACCGCGTTGAGATCGGTGTAGGTGGCGCCGTCGAAGATGTCGCTGCGCTGCGAGAACAGCAGCTCGTAGCGGTCGAAGAAGTAGGCGACGGCCTTGAGCAGCACGAACACGCCCGCGAGGACGGCGAGCTGGGCCCGGGCGGCGCCCGAGACCTGGCCCGCGCGGCCCGAGAGCCGGATGCCGCCGAAGATGTAGTGGGTGATGAGCGCGACCACGAAACCGATGGCGACCGCGACGAACAGCCAGTCCAGCAGGAACCGGTAGAACGGCAGCTGGAACGTGTAGAAGCTGATGTCGATGTTGAACACCGGGTCGGTGGTGCCGAACGGGGTGGAGTTCAGGAACAGCTGCACCAGCTGCCAGTTGCCGGTGGCCTGCGAGGCGAAGCCCGCGATGAGCCCGATGACCACCGGGATGCCGATGGCGAACAGCCGCACCCGCTGGATGATCAGCGTGCGGTACCGCGCGATCGGGTCCTCGGGGCCGGTGACCGGCACGAACACCGGACGGGACCGGTAGGCGATCCACATGGACAGCGCCGCCAGCCCGCCGATCAGCAGCCCACCGATCAGGAACAGCAGGATGTTGGTGAACAGCTTGGTGCTGAAGACGCTGCGGAAGCCGACCTCACCGAACCAGAGCCAGTCGACGTAGAGATTGAGGAGGCGGGAGCCACCGAGCAGCAGCAGCACGAGGATCCCCGCCACGATCAGCAGGATCCGGGTACGGCGGGTCAACGTCGGGGATCCCACCGGGGGCCGCATGGCCACAGGGCACGCTCCAGTCTTCGGGTTACTTCTGACACAACTCTACGGACGGCGTGTGGGGTTCCCGTTCGGGCCTCGAATGTGCATTTCGGGCGATTCTCAGCAGCCTGTGACCGGCTTGTTCGCTCTCAGCGCATCCAGCGCCGTCAGCGCGTCGCCCAGCGTGCCGACGCGGACGAGCGACAGGCCGTCGGGATCGTTGGCCGCGGCCTCCACGCAGTTGGCCGCCGGCACCAGGAAGGTGGTGGCTCCGGCCGCTCTCGCCGCCATCATCTTGAACGGGATGCCGCCGATGGGGCCGACCGTCCCGTCGGGGTCGATCGTGCCGGTGCCGGCGACGAACCGCCCGCCGTTGAGCTCACCGGGCGTCAGCTTGTCGATCACGGCGAGGGTGAACATCAGGCCGGCCGACGGCCCGCCGATGTCGCCCAGGCTGATCGTGATGTCGCCGCCCACCGGCTCGATGCCGGGGCGCACGCCGAGGAACCCCTGGGGCAGGCTCGGGTTCGAGCCCAGCACGACGGTGGCGTCCTCCTGCTTCCCGCCGCGCTTGTAGGCGATCACCACCGACTGGCCGGGCGTCGTGCCCGTCAGCGCATCGGACACCTGCGCCGGGTTCGAGACCGGTTTGCCCGCGACGGTGACGATCTCGTCGCCCGGCTCCAGACGGCCGGTGGCGGGCGAGCCGGGGGTCAGGGCCGAGACGACCACCCGGGTGGGCAGCTTGAGGTCCGTCAGCGCCGCCACCTCGGCGTTCGCCTCCGACGAGGCGAACTGGTCGGTGTTCTCCTGCTGGACCTGCTCGTCGCTCTTGTCCGGCGGGAACACCGTGTCGCGCGGCACCACCTGGTGGTCACGCGCCGCCCAGAATCCGATCGCGTTGAACAGCGTGAGCCGGTCGGTCACCGACACGGTCGTCATGTTCAGGTTGCCCGCCGTCGGGTAGGTCGGCAGGCCCTTGACGGCCACGACCATGGTGCCGTCGACCTCGCCCAGCGTGTTGAACGTCGGGCCGGGGCCGAGCGCCACGAGCGGCACCGGCAACGTCGCCCCGAGCACTCCGAGCGCCAGGGCCAGCAGCCCGGCGGAGACGACCGTCCACGTGCGGTGATTCACTCCGCGACCTTATGCGGAGGGCCGGTGGGGTCCTCGTACGGTGGTGCCGTGATCGAACCCGCCTACCCCGAGGCCGGCGCCTCGGTGTCCTCGCCGCTGCCCGTGGGCTGGGACCACCTGCACGAACGCGAGCGGCTCGTCGGTGAGGAGGCGTTCGTGCTCGACCGCACCGCGGCCGGAACGTGGTCCACCATCAGCGCGTCCTCCCGGACCGCGGCCTGGTACCCCCGGCTCGGCGCACCGGTCACCCGGCTCGTGCAGCGACGCATCCTCAGCATCTACATGGCATCGCTGCACACCTGACCGTCCGCGTCACGCGTACCGTGTGGACATGAGCGACACCCCGTTCGGGTTCGGGCCCGCTGACCGCGACCGTGACGACGACAACAAGCCGGAGCGTCCGGGCGAGGATCCACAGGACCCGTTCGGTTTCGGCAACCTGCCCGGTATGCCCCCTGGCGGCTTCCCCGGTTTGCCCGGGATGCCGGGCATGGGCGGCGCCGGCGGCTTCGACGTCAGCCAGCTCGGCCAGATGCTCACGCAGCTCGGGCAGATGCTGAGCCAGGCGCAGAACACCGGCGGTGGGCCGGTCAACTACGACCTGGCCGCGCAGCTCGCCCACCAGCACCTCGCCGCGAAGACCTCCTCGCTCACCGGGGCGCAGCGCGCCGGCGTCAGCGACGCGCTGAAGCTGGCGGAGCTCTGGCTCGACGCCGCCACCGACTTCCCGGCCGGCGCCACGGAGCACAAGGCATGGTCGGCCACCGAGTGGGTGGACGCGAGCATGCGCACGTGGAAGCGGCTGTGCGATCCCGTCGCGCAGCGCGTCTCCAGTGCGTGGGTCGAGGGCCTGCCCGCCGAGGCCCGCGAGGCCGCCGGTCCGATGATGGCGATGCTCGGCCAGATGGGCGGGCTCGCGTTCGGCAGCCAGCTCGGCCAGGGCCTCGCGCAGCTGGCCGCCGAGGTACTCACCTCCACCGAGATCGGTATCCCCGTCGGCCCCGACCGCGTCGCCGCGCTGCTGCCGGAGAACGTCGAGAAGTTCACGAAGGACCTCAACCGTCCCGCCAGTGAGGTACTGATCTTCCTGGCCGCCCGCGAGGCTGCCCACCAGCGGCTGTTCGCGCACGTCGGCTGGCTCAAGGAGCGCCTGCTCGGCGCCGTCGAACAGTACGCGCAGGGCATCCGCGTCGACACCTCGCGCATCGAGGAGCTCGCCCGCGGCATCGACCCGTCCAACCCCGCAGCCATCGAAGAGGCGATGCAGGGCGGCATGTTCGATCCGGAGACCACCCCGGAGCAGAAGGCCGCCCTCGCCCGGCTCGAGACCATGCTGGCGCTCATCGAGGGCTGGGTGGACGCCGTGGTGGCCGAGGCCATCGGTGACCGCCTCCCCGGAGCCGAGGCGATGCGGGAGACGCTGCGCCGTCGTCGCGCGTCCGGCGGGCCGGCCGAGCAGACCTTCGCCACCGTGGTGGGCCTGGAGCTGCGGCCGCGGCGGCTGCGTGACGCCGCCGAGCTGTGGCGCCTGCTCGGTGAGCAGCGCGGCATCGCGGGCCGCGACGCCCTGTGGGCCCACCCCGACCTCATCCCGACGGCCGACGACCTCGACGATCCCGCCGCCTTCGTCGCCCGCGACGACGTCAGCGACCCGATCGCCGAGCTGGAGAAGCTGGCGAACGAGAGCGCACCCGAGGACCCGGACGAGAAGAAGGACTAGGCCGACTCGGCCTCGGTCTCGTCGGGTTCGTCACCGTCCAACCCGACGAGACCGAGGCCGGCCGCCGCCGAGAGTCCTTCGAGGTAACCCATGGCCCGCTCCGTGCGCGGGTAGTGGTGCACCCAGGCCCAGAACTTGGCGTCGTGGCCCGGTTCGAGCAGGTGGGTGAGCTCGTGCACGAGCACGTAGTCCACCACCCAGCCCGGCACCTCCCGGAGCCGTTCGCTGATGCGGATGGTGCCGTCGGCGGGCGTGCACGACGCCCAGCGCGTGCGCATCGGTGGCACCCACCGCACCGTGGTGGGTTCGGCCCGGCCCTCCAGGTAACGACGCGAGAGCTCCATGCTGCGCGTGTGCAGCGCGTCGTCGCCGGTGCGGGCGGGTGAACGGCGGCGGGCCTCACTGCGTTCGAGCCTGCTGACCATCTCGTCGACCCAGCGACGTTCCTCCGACTCGCTCATCCAGCCGGGGATGAAGACGATCACAGTGTCGCCCTCGCGCCGGGCGCTGACCATGCGCCGGCGGCGATCACTGCGTCGGACCTCGACGACCGAGGGCTGCGCCATCCGTCCAGCTTAGTCCCCAGCGACCCGTCAGCGGTCCCGGCCGACCCGACGGATGCCGGTTGTCCACAGGTAGACGGCGCTGTGGACAACCCGACGCACCGTCGGCCGTACCCGTGCACGATCGGCCCGTGCCTCCTGCCCCGCTCCCCGCCGTCGTCCGGCTCGCGCCCCACCGCACCGTGCTCCCGCTCGGGCCCGACGGCCGACTGGTCGGTCTCGATCCCGCCGTGGCCGTCGCGGTCGCAGGACTTCCCCCGCCGCTCGCCGAGATGCTCGACGAGCTGCACGTCCCCTCGGCCGGCCACCTGCTGGTGGCGCGGGCGGTCGAGCGCGGGGCAGATCGGGAGGACGCCGAGAACCTGCTGCACGAGCTCTTCGCGGCCGGTGCCCTGATGGATGCGGCCACCGGCACCCGCCGGGAGCAGCGACGGGCCGGCAGCACCGCCGTGGTCGTCGGACGCGGGCCGCTCGCGGTCGGGATCGTCGCCGGGCTCGTGCTGGCCGGCGTCGGCACGGTCCACACCGACACCGGCGGCCAGGTCCGCACCGACGATCTCGGCACCGGTTACCTCGACGCCGACCGGGGGGCCGACCGGCTCCGGGCCACCCGGACCGCGGTGGCGCGGCTCGTCCCGGGGGCCGGCACCGTCCCGCCCCCGATGCGACTGGTGCCTGATCTCGTCGTGCTGGCCGACGAGATCCCGCAGCCCGTGGGCCTCACCGCCCTGCACGCCGACAGCGTCGCCCACCTGCAGGTGCGGCTCCGTGACGGCATCGGTGTGGTCGGGCCGCTCGTGCTGCCCGGGCGTTCCACCTGCCTGAGCTGCATCGATCTGCAGCGCACCGCCCAGGACCGCGAGTGGCCGCTCGCGGCGGCACAGTTGGTGGGCACCTGCGGGCGGGCGGATCCGTCGTGCGTCGCCGCCACCGCCGGCCTGGCCACGGCCCAGGCGCTGGCCGCACTCGATGGCGTCGGCCCGGGCCCGCCCGCGCTCGACGCCACCCTGGAGCTGGACGTCACGGCGGGCACCCTGCGTCGGAGGGAGTGGTCACCCGATCCGGCGTGCCACTGTCGGGCGGCATCCGTCCCGGGTGGGCCTCCCCACGGCCGCGCGACGAGCGCGATGGAGGCGGATGGGGACACAATAAAAGCGTGAGCGAGCTTGCGAGGTCACCATCCGGCGCAGCACTGCCAGGCGCGACGGCGACGAGCGCCAGCGAGGAGCCGTCGTGACTGATATCCCCCGACGCACAGCCGCCCGCACCGCGAAGCTCGCCAGCCTCCCTCTCGGGGTGGCCGGTCGGGCCGTCGGTGGTTGGGGCCGCAGGCTGGCGGGCGGCGACGGTGAGCAGATCTCCGCGCAACTGATGGCGAAGAGCGCCGAGCAGCTGTTCGAGGTACTGGGCGAGCTCAAGGGCGGGGCCATGAAGTTCGGCCAGGCCCTGAGCGTGTTCGAGGCCGCCATCCCCGACGAGTACGCGGCACCGTTCCGCGAGTCGCTGGTGAAGCTGCAGTCGGCCGCACCGCCGATGCCGCCGGCGGACGTGCACCGGATGCTGGCCGAACAGTTCGGGCGGGGCTGGCGGTCCCGCTTCCAGGAGTTCGACGAGACCCCGGCCGCGGCCGCGAGCATCGGCCAGGTCCACCGGGCGGTGTGGCGCGACGGCCGCGACGTCGCCGTCAAGGTGCAGTACCCGGGCGCCGAGGAGGCTCTGCGGTCCGATCTGCGGCAGTTGTCGCGGATGAGCCGGGTCATGCAGCCCCTCATGCCGGGGCTGGAGATCAAGCCGCTGATCGCGGAGCTGCGCGATCGCATGGAGGAGGAGCTCGACTACCGCGACGAGGCCGAGAACCAGCGCGTCTTCGCCGCCGCGTTCGAGGGCGACGAGCACGTCAAGGTCCCCCGGGTGGTGGCGTCGGCCCCCAAGGCCATGGTGTCCGAGTGGGTCACCGGCCGGAAGCTGTCGGACGTCATCTCCCACGGCGACCAGGCCGAACGCGACGCCGTGGCAGCGCTGCTCGCCGAGTTCCTCTACTCCTCGCCGACGCGGGTCGGTCTCCTGCACGCCGATCCGCATCCCGGCAACTTCCAGGTCCTCGACGACGGCCGACTCATGGTCATCGACTTCGGGGCGGTGGCCCGCCTGCCCCACGGGCTGCCCGAGCCCTTGTCGGTCATGGTCCGGCTCGCGCTGGCGAACCGGTCCGACGACCTCCTGGAACTGCTGCGCAACGAGGGCTTCGTGCGCGCCGGATCGAAACTCGGCGCCGCGGAGGCGGAGGCCTACCTGTCGCCGTTCACCGAACCGCTGCGCGAGGAGAGTTTCCGGTTCAACCGGCGCTGGTTGCAGAGTCAGGCGGAGCGCGTCGGCGATCTGCGCAGCCCGCAGTTCAACACCGGGCGCGAGCTCAACCTCCCGCCGCAGTACCTGCTCATCCACCGCGTGACGATGGGCACCCTGGCGGTGCTCTGCCAGCTCGACGTGGACGTCCCCCTCCGCGGCATCGTCCACCACTGGCAGCCGTGGATCTTCGACGCCGAGGACGCCGACAGCGCCACCTGAGCAGACGCCGACGACGCCCCGGTCATGGAGAGACCGGGGCGTCGTCGTTTCTGTGCAGCGCCCCCCGAACGAGGGCCCTCAGAGCGAGGTGCCCGTCATCGGATCAGACGAGCCGCACTGCCGCGGACTGGGCTCGAGCCCGCTCGGCGCGCCGCGAGGCGAACCGGGCGAGTCGGGCCCACCGGCGGCCCGCGGTCACGCTGCGGGCGAGGGCGTGGTCACGTGCGGCCTGTTCGGCCTCGTGCTGTCGGGATCTGGCCAGTGCTTCGTGGAGCAACATCAGCGTTCCTTCGCGGTCGCGGACTACGGGATTCGGAGCGGCCGTGCTCGGGGCAACCGGCGTCTCGAGGGGCATGAGGTAGGTCATCGGATCTCCTTGGTGGTCGGAGGGCTCTCGCGGAGCCCACGGGTGGTTCAGGCCGAGACGGCCGCGGAGTAGGCGCGGTCGCGGGCCAGGTCGGCCTTGCTCGGGCGGCCACGAGGCCTCTTGCGTGGGATGACCACCCCACGCTCGAAGATCTCTCCACCCCAGACTCCCCACGGCTCGGCCCGACGCAGTGCACCCTCCAGGCACTCGGCCCGGATCGGGCACTGCTCGCACAGCGCCTTGGCCTGCTCCAGCTCGGCTGGAGCCTCGGCGAACCACTGGTCGGCGTCGCCGGAGCGACAGGGCAGATCCAGGCCGGCGTCGGGTGCGACGTCGAGCAGGGACCCCAGGCCGGCGGCTGATTCGCCACCGAACTGGTCGGGACAGATCGCTCCGCCGTCCAACGGAACTGATCGGACTAACACGACTACCTCCTGAGAGATGTGTTCAGGCAGGACCAACAACAGTGCTGGACAAACAAAAAAGGCCGCGGATCCCGGTGAGGGGGTCCGCGGCCTTCGATCTGGGCCGGTAGCTGGTCGCCTATAGGAGGCGACGCTTCCGTGCGGACACACCTGTGTGGTTATCGATCTTGGTGAAGCTGACGAACACCGGTCGCTGCTGGTTCCATGCGTGCATGGGCGCCGCGGACTCGACGCGCAGGCGGGCGCCGTAGACGGCTCCGACGGTGAGGTTCGTCGTTGTGATCATCAGGGGCACCCCCTTCGGAGGTCTGGTCGTGGCGAAGAACGGGCCGGTGAGTCCGTCGAGATGTGAGGTTAGGGACACCCCTTCAGGGTGCACAACCCATTTTCACGAAAGTTCGAGCATCAATCTGCGTCGGTGATCAACGAGAGCACCGCCGAGCCGTACCGGTCGAGTTTGCGTGCCCCGATGCCGGGGATGCCGACGAGTGCGGCCCGGTCGGCGGGACGGTGCTCGGCGATGGCCGTGAGCGTGGCGTCGGTGAAGACGACGTAGGCGGGAACCTGCTGGTCACGGGCCTCGCCGCTGCGCCACTCGCGCAGCCTGTCGAGCAGCTCGGTGTCCACATCGGACGGGCAGTCGGAGCACCGTCGCATCTTCATCGCGTCCATGCCGATGAGCGGCGATCCGCAGATCCGGCAGCGCGGCTTGGCCCCGCCACGTTCGGTCGGATTCGCCACGCGCGAGGCCGGGTGCTGCTCCGGGATCAGCCCGTAGAGGAACCGGCTGCGACGGCGACGGCGGGCTCCGCCGGGCTGTCGCGACAGCGCCCACGACAGCAGCACGCGGCGCCGGGCGCGGGTGATGCCGACGTAGAGCAGCCTGCGCTCCTCCTCGATGGCGTCCTCGTCGCCGTCGGCGTGCTGGATGGGCAGGGTGCCGTCGACCAGCCCGACGAGGAACACGACGTCCCACTCGAGGCCCTTGGCCGCATGCAACGACGCCAGGGTGACGCCCTGGACGGTGGGCGGGTGGGCGGCATCGGCGCGCGTCTCGAGTTCCTGGGCGAACCGGCGCATGTCGGCCTCGGGCTCGACGGCGAGCAGCTCCTCGGCCAGCTCGACGATGGCGAGCAGTGACTCCCACTGGGCCCGCTGCTGCGCGCCGCCGGGCGGCTCGGGCGTGAGACCGACCATCAGCAGCACCTTGCGCACGACGTCCACGAGCGGCCCCGGGACCTGGCTGTTGGTGCGGATCATCGTCATGGCCCGGCGCACCTCGGGCCGCGCGAAGAACCTCTCGCCACCGCGCACCTGGTACGGCACCCCGACGTCGGTGAGCGCCTGCTCGTACACCTCGGACTGCGCGTTGATCCGGAACAGCACCGCGATCTCGGCGGCCGGCGTGCCGTCGGCGACCATCTGCTTGATCTTCTTGGCGACGGCGGCGGCCTCGGCGGGCTCGTCGTCGTGCTCGGTGAACTCGGGCTCCGGGCCCGGGGGGAGCTGGCCGACGAGCTGCAGCCGCGTGCCGGCCACCCGCCCGCGGGCCGCGCCGATCAGGGTGTTGGCCGCGGCCACCACCTGCGGGGTCGAGCGGTAGTCGCGCTGCAGCCGCACGACCGTGGCCTCGGGGAAGCGGCGTGGGAACTCCAGCAGGTGGCGCGGGCTGGCCCCGGCGAACGTGTAGATCGTCTGGTTGGCGTCGCCCACCACCGTGAGGTCGTCGCGCTCGCCGAGCCAGGCGTCGAGCACGCGTTGCTGCAGCGGCGTGACGTCCTGGTACTCGTCCACGACGAAGCAGCGGTAGCGGTCGCGGAACTCCTCGGCCACGCCCACGTTCTGCTCCAGCGCCCCGGCGACGTGCAGCAGCAGATCGTCGAAGTCGAGCATCTCGGCGCGGTTCTTCAGCGCCTCGTACCCGGTGTAGACCGCGGCGACCTGCTCGGCCGGGCCCGGGGTGTCGCGGTGCAGGCGGGCGACGGTGGCCGGGTACTGCTCGGGCGTGACGAGCGTGGCCTTGGCCCACTCGATCTCGCCGGCGAAGTCGCGCAGCGACGCGGCGTCGGTGCCGGCCTTGAGCCGGGCGGCCGCCTGCCCGACGATGCGGAGCTTGCCCTCCAGCAACTGCCACTGGTCGCCACCCACCACACGCGGCCAGAAATAGCGCAGCTGGCGCAGCGACGCGGCGTGGAACGTGCGCGCCTGCACCCCTGCGACGCCCAGCGTGCGCAGGCGGGTGCGCATCTCCCCCGCCGCCCGCGCGGTGAACGTGACGGCGAGGACCTGCCCCGGGGCGACGTGGCCGGTGCGCACGAGGTGGCCGATGCGGCGGGTGATGGTGCGGGTCTTGCCCGTGCCCGCGCCGGCCAGGACGCACACCGGGCCGCGGGGGGCGGTGACCGCGGCGAGCTGCTCGTCGTCGAGACCTGATTCGGGGGCTTCGAGCAACGTCACAGGCCCATCCTGACATCCCGGGAAGACAGTTCGGGTCGAGGCCGTTGACCTGGGCATGGCTCAGGTGACGATGTACTCGACCACGTGGTGCGGCTTCTGCCGCCGTCTCAAGCTCCAGCTCGATCAGGCGGGCATCTCCTACGACGAGATCGACATCGAGCGCAGCTCCGACGCGGCGAAGTTCGTGGAGAGCGTGAACGGCGGCAACCAGACGGTCCCGGTGATCAAGTTCGCAGACGGGACCACGAAGACGAACCCGAGCCTCCGCGACGTCCAGGTCGAGCTGGTCGCCTGAACCGACCGTGCAGAGCTCGTGGTCACCGCTCGTACACGCTCACTCGAGCGAGGCCCAGCTCTCCACCATCGAGCGGGCAATGCTGACCTTGCCGGGAAGGAGGAGCAAGCGCTCCCCCGGCTCGGCCCGGCCGCCCCAGTCGCCGCGGTCGAGGGCGGCGCAGAGCTCCGTGCGCGTCACCCACATCGCCTCGGCGATCTCGCCGTCCGCGGGGACGAGCGGGGCTTCCGGGTCGGCCACCGCGTGGAAGGCCACCATCAGGCTGCGCGGGAACGGCCACGCCTGGCTGCCGAGGTAGCGGATGTCGGTGACGTGGACGCCCACCTCCTCGTGGATCTCCCGCTCCACGCACGCCTCCAGCGACTCGCCGCCCTCGACGAAGCCCGCGAGCACCGTGAACCGGCCCTCCGGCCACGACGGCTGGCGGGCCAGCAGGATCCGGTCGCCCCCGTCATGCACCAGGCAGATCACGGCCGGGTCGGTGCGGGGGTACTCCTCGTGTCCGTTCGCCTCGCAGTGGCGGTGCCACCCGGCGTTGGCGACGCGGGTGGGTGAGCCGTCGCGGGCGCAGAACTGCGCGGCGTCGTGCCAGTTCAGGACGGACACGGCGGTGGTGAACAGGCCGGCGCCCAGCGCATCCAGCGCGGTGCCCGTCATGCGCAGGTCAGCCCACTCCGACGGGTCGTCGCCGGCCACCAGGTCGGGCCGGCCCCGGATCGCCCAGTAGGCGACGCCCTCGCTCTCGCCCAGCAGGACCGCGCCCTCGGTGGGAGTCGCGCCCGTCGTGGCACGCGTCTTCAGGGTGGCCCCGGCGCCCTTCGCGACGTCCCAACTGGCGGCGTCGCCGGAGTCGAAGCTCCCGGTGGGGGTGTCCCAGTCCACGGGCGTACGGCCCTGGTCGTCGACGACGACGAGCCGCGCGCCCGGCCAGCCCGCCTCCTGACGGGGCAGGTCGGTGCGCAGCGTCTCGTCGCGGAAGACCGCCGCGCGCGAGAGCATCGGGGGGACGAGCAGCTGGAAGTCGGTCATGCGATACCCCCCAGCGCTCGCACACCCGCGCCGATGACGTCGGCGTCGCCGACGACCACCCCGGTGAACGCGGTGGGCGCGAAGTACTTCAGCGCGGCCGCAGCCACCTGCTCGACGGTGACCGCCTCCAGTCGCGCGGGGTGGGCCCGCACCCATCCGATGTCCAGCCCGTCGGCGGCCATCGCGGTGATCGTGGAGGCGAGCCCGCCCTGGTTGTCGAGCGAGATGAGCAGCGAGCCGATCGAGTAGGCGCGCGCGGCGGCGACCTCGTCGGCGGTGGGCGGCACCGCGGTGAGCCGGCCGAGCTCGTAGCGGGTCTCCAGCAGCGCGGCCGCGGTGACGTCGCTGGCCACGTCGGTTTCCACCCCGAGCAGCGCACCGCCGGGGATGAACTCGACGCCGGAGTGGGCGCCGTAGGTGTAGCCCTTGTCCTCGCGGATGTTCTCCATCCAGCGCGAGGAGAAGTAGCCGCCGAACACCAGGTTGGCCAGCTGGAACGCGGCGTAGTCCGGGTGGTCCCGTCGGACGGCGGATGCGGTGAGCCGCAGCTGTGACTGCACCGACCCGGGCCGGTGCACGAGCTCCAGGTCGCCCGCAGGCACCGGCGGCGGAGGCTCCATCTCGGCTGCGGCGTGCTCGGACGTCCAGCCTGCGAGCTGCTTCTCCACCTCGGCGATCGCGGCGCCGGTGTCGATGTCGCCCACGAGCGTCAGGATCGAGCCGCGGGGCACGAGGGCCACGGACTGCAGCGCTCGGACCTGGTCGGCGGTGACGGCGGCGACGGCCTCCCCCGTCGGCATCTCGCGGGTGATCGGGTGGTCACCGAAACGCTTGCGCTGCAGCGCCTCCCGCGCGATCGTGCGCGGTTGCGAGCGCGCCACGGAGATCCGCTCGACGAGCCGCTCACGCTCGCGGGCCACCTCCTCGTCGGGGTGGGTGGCCGCCGTGAGGACGTCGGCGAGCACGCCCAGCACGTCGGTCAGGCCGTCGGACAGACCGGAGCCGGAGATCATCAGTCGTTCCGGGTCGACGCTCACGCCGAGGTCGGCGCCGACCGCCGCGAGCTCGTCGTCGATGCCCACGCGGTCGCGGGTGGGCGTGCCGGTGAGCAGGGTGACCGACAGCAGCTCCGCGACGGCGGGATGCTCGGGCGCCTCCCCCGCGAACGGCACACGCAGCCGCAGCTCCACCATCGGCACGCCGGGCCGGTGGGCGGCGAGCACGCGCATGCCGTTGGGCAGCGTGCGGTCCTCGACGTCGGGAAGCGGCACGTCGCGGGTGGGGCCGAGCGGCGGCAGCTCCCGCGGCCCGGCCTCGGTACGGCCGATCTCCTCCGCGGTGCGGGTCATCGAGGTCCTCCAGGAGTCGTGCGCGGAAATAGTTGCGGGAACAGCGTTATGCGCGCACGGGCGGCGGAGCCGCTCATGACGGCTCCACCAGGAGGACGCCGCGCCCGGCGCCGCGCAGGGTGGCCGCCGCGGCCTGCACCTGCTCGGGCGTGACGGCAGCGAGGCGTTCCGGCAGCTCGACCCCGATCTCGGCGCGACCGTAGAGCAGCTCGCGGGCGCCGAGACCCAGCATCCGGTACATGACCCGGTCGTTCTCCTGGTGCAGCCCCGCCGACCAGCGGGCCACTTGGCGGGCGAGCTCGTCGGCGGTGGGTCCGGTGGCGGCGAGCTTGTCCAGCTCCTCGTCGACGGCGGCGAGCACGCGGTCCGCGTCGACGTCGGCCGGGTGCACCGCGGTGATCGTGAACGTGTCGGGGTCGCGGGCGTCGAGGGGCCCCATCAGCCCGGCCCCGGCGGAGATGTCGGTGACCAGCCCGGTCTGCGCGAGGCCGCGCTCCAGGCGGGCGGCCTCGCCGTCGCCGAGCACGGAGCCCAGCAGTGCGTGGCCGAGGTAGCCGTCCAGGTCCGTGGCCGGATCGGGCAGGCGGTAACCGATGGCCAGCGCGGGCATCGGGGCGTGCGCGTCCTTCACCGACTGGCGGCGCTCGGCACCGGGAATCGGCTCCGCGAACGACGGCCGGACCGGCGTGGGCCGGGCCGGGATGTCGCCGAAGTGCTTCTCCACCAGCTTCAACGTCTCGTCGACGTCGAGGTAGCCGGCCACGGTGACCTGTGCGTTGCCGGGGGCGTAGAACGTGTCGAAGAACGACGCGGCGTCCTCCAGCGAGGCCTGCTCCAGCTCGGAGAAGTCGCCGTAGCCGTTGTGCGCGTTGGGGAAGGTGTCGTAGAGCACCGGCGGCAGCAGGATCCAGGGGAAGCCACCGTAGGGCCGGTTCAGGACGTTGAGCCGGATCTCCTCCTTGACGACGTCCACCTGGTTGCGCAGGTTCTCCACGCTCAGGGTGGGCGCGCGCAGCCGGTCGGCCTCCAGGAACAGCGCGCGCTCGAGCGCGGCGGCCGGGAGGATCTCGAAGTAGTCCGTGTAGTCCTGGTGGGTGGAGCCGTTGAAGACCCCGCCCGAGCTCTGGACGTGCCGGAAGTGCGCGAGCTTCTCCAGGCTCTCGCTGCCCTGGAACATCAGGTGCTCGAAGAGGTGCGCGAAGCCCGTGCGCCCCTCCGGCTCGGAGCGGAAGCCGACGTCGACGTGCACGGCGACCCCGACGACGGGCGTTGCGGGATCCGGGACGATCAGGACGCGCAGGCCGTTGGCCAGCGTCGCCCGATGTAGTTCGACAGGCACGGGCCCGAATCTAGCCGCTCAGCGGTCGGCGGGTGATCCGAGATCGTCGAACGTGTCGCTGACCCGGTCGGCGATGGACGCGAGGAACGGCACTGTGATCTTCTCGACCACATCGCCGAGGTGCACGCCCTCGCGCTGCCCGCGGCGGCGCTGCACGATGCCCCGGTCGTCCCGCGTGCGGAGATGGCCGACGTATGGCGCCCCCCAGTGCTGTCGAGCCCGTTCCACATCAACATGACGGGGGTGCAGCCCGGTGCCTTCATGAGTACGCCCGCAGGGTCGTCCCCCTCGAACGGGACCGCACCGGGTGTCGTGAGCGGGTCCCGGGGAGGACCGCGGACCATGAGGTTGGCGCACCGGTGGCGCAGGAGGCCGTCACCGGCCAGGAACGATGCGTCAGCCGGGGAGCACGACGAACTGACGGAGGCTCAGGTCGAGGTAGGTCACCGGGCCGCGCGGGCCCGGCGTGTGGTCGACGTTGATACCGGTCTCGGGCAGGCCGAGCAGCTTGTAGCCGTCGAGCAGGCGGGTGGTCGCGTTCCAGAAGACACCGGTACCGGTGTAGGCGTCGATGAACGCTGTTGCGGCCTTCTCCTCGGATGCGCAGACGGTGGCGGCGAGGCCGGAGGTCTCGCGAGCGGCGGTGAGTGCGGCGTCCACCGGGCCGTCGACGGTGGTGACGGTGACGTGGGCCTCGGCGCCGGGGTCGAGCGCCCACTCGTGGCCGAGCGGATGGCTGTGCGGCGCCAGGCTCGGCGTGATCGCGCGGGCTCGCAGAGCCTTCTCCGCCACGGGCCAGAGCCGGTCGTACGCGGGCGCGTCGATGAGGAGCAGGTTGAGCCGGTTGCAGACGCCGAGCCGGTCGGTGCCCTCGGTGACCAGCCGCTCGGTCTCGGCCTCGGTCGCGCTCGCGTCGAGGTAGAGGACGCCGCCGCCGTCGGCGTGGGCGAGCACACGCGTGCCGGCCGCGGCGCCGATCGCCGACAGCTTGCGGGTGACGTCCCCACTACCCCGGACGACGACGAGCGGGACGAGATCGGGCAGGCCGACGAGCGCCTCGGCGCCGGCATGGCCCGGGGTCGGCACGAGCTGGACCGCCTCCTCGGGGACACCGTTCTCCCGCAGCGAAGGGGCGATGATCAGGTCGATGAGGGCCCGCGCGGAGCCCAGCGCGGCCGATCCCGTGCGCAGCACCGCGGCCGACCGGGCCTTGAGCACCTGCGACGCCACGTCCACCGTGACGTTGGGGCGGGCCTCGAACACCGCCCCGATCACGCCGACGGGTACGCGGCGCTCGAACACCCGCTCACCGGTGGCCAGCGTGCGGACCTCGCGTTGCAGCGGCGGCTCGGGCGTGTCGGCGAGCACGTCGAGCTGGTCGGCCATGTCCGTCACGCGTTCGACGGTCAGGCGCAGGCGGTCGAGCAGCCCGGCGGCCATGCCGTTCTGCTCGGCGGCATCGACGTCGTCGGCGTTGGCGGCCAGCAGACGGCCGGTGCGCTCGCGAAGCAGGACGGCGGCGGTGCGCAGGGCGGCGTCGATCGCCTCCCCACCCGCGGCCCGCACCCCCGGCGCGGCGGCGGCGGCGCGCAGGGCAGCGTCACGGACGGCGGTGACGTCATCGGTCTCGACGGGCGCGCTGGTGCTCACCTCCCCAGATTGCCACGAGGCCCCCACGTCGCAGGACGTCGGGCCACCTCGTCGCGGAGGCAGAGCAGGAGCAGCACGGCGGCCACGGTGAGCTGCGCCGCGGCGACGGGGAATCCCGCCTCCACCCCGGAGGGCGGTGTCGCGGTGGTGGTCCACTCGCCGTACGTGGTCGTCCTGGTACCGGCGTACTTCGACATGGACGTGTACCGCGCCTCGGGCACGAACGTCGCGACGAGCACGATCACGCCGGCCAGGCCGAGCGCGATCGCCCCGGCGATCCGCAGCCCCGGCCGTGCCTTCGGCAAGGGCGGGGGCCACGGCGCAGGTGGGAGCCACGGAGGCGCCACCGGCGGGTGCCCGCTGTTCCATGGTGCGGGGGCGGGTGTGGGCCACGGCCCCGCTGGCGGCCCCGGCGGCGTGCGGTCCTGCTGTCCCCCCGACATGTCGATCACTATCCCAGGCGGTCCAGGATCCTGGGGCCGTTCCGCGCAGGTCAGCGAAGTTCTCCATCGGGCCGGCCGGGCAGTGGCTCGCGGGTCAAATCCTCGGCAGAAGGAGTCCAGATGCCGTGGTGTGGCCCGGCTACCCGACTTCCTCACGACGAGGGAACGACCCCGGCCGTCGTTCGGGCGACCCATGATCACCAGAAGCGGGCGCACGACGCCAGATGTGGCCGCCTCTGACCACTTGCGGCGATCACGGCCGACTGCGCCGACATCCACCGTCCCCGCATGCTGCGCGACCCGCACATCGCAGCTCCTGCAGCCCGTCCGATGCGCGCTGCGCCGACCGTCAGGCCTTGCGGGCCGAGGGTGGCGGGACCACCGGGCCGATGTCGCCGTCGGGGGCCGTGTCGAGGTCCACCATCACCGGCGCGTGGTCGGACGGGCCCTTGCCTTTGCGCGCCTGCCGGTCGATCCACGCGGCCCGCACCCGGCCGGCCGGGTCGGAGCCGGCGAGCACCAGGTCGATGCGCATGCCCTTGTCCTGGTGGAAGCGGCCGGCGCGGTAGTCCCAGTAGCTGTAGATGCGCTCGGACGGCCAGCGGTCACGCACCACGTCGTGCAGACCGGTGTCCTGGATCGCGGCGAGGGCCTTGCGCTCCTCCGGCGTGACGTGGGTGGAGTCGACGAACTGAGTCAGGTCCCACACGTCGTCGTCGGCGGGGGCGATGTTCATGTCGCCCGCGATCACCGTGGTGGCCGGGTCCGTGACGCTCGCCGCGAGCGCGGCCAGCCACTCCAGCTTGTAGGCGTAGTGCGGGTCGTCGGGGGTGCGGCCGTTCGGCACGTACACCGAGGTGACGCGCAGGCCGCCGCACGTCGCCGTGACGGCGCGGGCCTCGACGGCGTCACCGAACGACGGCACACCGGGGAGCGACCGCGCCACGTCGTCGAGGCCGACGCGCGACAGCAGCGCCACCCCGTTCCACCGGCCCTCGCCCACGTGGGCTACCTCGTAGCCGCGCTCGCGCAGCGGCTCGTCGAAGGTCTCGGCGAACGCCTCGTCGGACAGCTTCGTCTCCTGCAGGCAGACGACGTCGGGCGCGCGCTCGTCGAGCCAGGGCAGCAGCCGGGGCAGTCGGGAGAGGGCGGAGTTCACGGTCCACGTAGCCAGACGCACGTCCGGCACGCTACCGTGTGCTCATTAGTTCGATGCCTGAACAAAGGGGTTCCCATGGTGCAGCCAACTCGCGACGACCACTTCAGCTTCGGTCTCTGGACGGTCGGCTGGCCCGCCGCCGACCCGTTCGGCGTCGCGACCCGGCCCGTCCTGGACCCCGTCGAGTCGGTGCACCGGCTCTCGGACCTCGGCGCGTGGGGCGTCACGTTCCACGACGACGACCTGATCCCGTTCGGCTCGTCGCCCGAGGAACGCACGCGGCTGATCACCCGCTTCCGCGCCGCGCTGGACGAGACCGGCCTCGTCGTGCCGATGATGACGACCAACACGTTCACCCACCCCGTGTTCAAGGACGGGGCGTTCACCAGCAACGACCGGGGCGTCCGCCGCTTCGCGCTGCGCAAGATCGTGCGCAACATCGACCTCGCCGCCGAGCTGGGTGCGTCGACCTACGTCTTCTGGGGCGGCCGCGAGGGCGCCGAGGTCGACTCGGCCAAGGACATCCAGGCTGCACTCGACCGCTACCGCGAGGGCATCGACACCCTCGCCGCGTACGTCAAGGAGCAGGGCTACGGCATCCGCTTCGCGATCGAGCCCAAGCCCAACGAACCCCGCGGCGACATCCTCCTGCCCACCCTGGGCCACGCGCTCGCCTTCATCGCCGGGCTGGAGCACGGCGACATCGTGGGCGTGAACCCCGAGGTCGGCCACGAGCAGATGGCCGGGCTCAACTACTCCGCGGGCATCGCGCAGGCGCTGTGGGCGGGCAAGCTGTTCCACCTCGACCTCAACGGCCAGCGCGGCATCAAGTACGACCAGGACCTGATCTTCGGCCACGGCGACCTGATCAACGCGTTCTCGCTCGTCGACCTCATCGAGCACGGTGCGCCGGGCGGCGGCCCGTCCTACGACGGGCCGCGCCACTTCGACTACAAGCCGCTGCGCACCGAGGACGTCACCGGCGTGTGGGACTCCGCGGCGGCGAACATGCGCGTCTACCTGCTCCTCAAGGAGCGCGCGGCAGCGTTCCGGGCCGACCCCGAGGTGATCGAGGCGCTGGCCACCGCCGGCGTCGCGGAGCTGTCCAAGCCGACCCTCGCCGACGGCGAGACCCTGGCCGACCTCGTGGCCGACCGCTCCGCCTTCGAGGACTACGACGCCGACAAGGCCGGCGAGCGCGGCTACGGCTTCGGCAGGCTCAACCAGCTGGCGATGGAGCACCTGATGGGTGCCCGATGACACTGGTCGCGGGGGTCGACTCGTCGACGCAGTCGTGCAAGGTCGTCATCCGGGACGCCGCCTCGGGCGCCCTCGTCCGGGAGGGCGGGGCGAAACACCCGAGCGGTACCGAGGTCGATCCCGCCGCCTGGTGGGACGCGCTGCAGGCGGCCGTGAAGGACGCCGGCGGGCTCGACGGGGTGGAGGCGATCGCCGTCGCCGGGCAGCAGCACGGAATGGTGTGCCTGGGCCTCGACGGCGAGGTCGTGCGCCCGGCGCTGCTGTGGAACGACACGCGCTCCGCGGGAGCAGCCGCCGACCTCGTCGAGGAGTTCGGGGCGCAGGAGTGGGCCGACGCGATCGGCAGCCTGCCCGTCGCCTCGTTCACCGTCACGAAGCTGCGCTGGCTGGCCACCCACGAGCCCGCGAACGCCGCACGGACAGCGGCTGTGTGTCTTCCGCACGACTGGCTGACCTGGAAGCTGCGCGGCACCGGTGACCTGGACGACCTGGTCACCGACCGCGGCGACGCATCCGGCACCGGGTACTTCGGGACCACGGGCGAGTACCGCCGTGACCTGCTCCGGCTCGGCCTGGGACGTGACGACGTGCTGCTGCCGCGGGTGCTCGGGCCGTCCGAGGAGGCCGGCCGGACCCCCGACGGGGTGCTGCTGGGCCCCGGCACCGGCGACAACGCGGGCGCCGCGTTCGGGCTGGGAGCCCGCTCCGGCGACGTGGTGATCTCGCTGGGTACGTCCGGTGTCGTCTCGGCGGTCAGCCCCACGCCGACCGCCGACGCCTCCGGCATCATCGCGGGCTTCGCGTCGGCGAGCGGGGAGCACCTGCCGCTGGTGTGCACGCTCAACGCCGCGCGGGTGCTCGACGCGGCGACGGCTCTGCTCGGCGTGGACCACGACGGGCTCTCGCGGCTGGCGCTCTCGGTGGCCCCGGGCGCGGGCGGGCTCGTGCTCGTCCCCTACCTGGAGGGCGAGCGGACGCCGAACAAGCCGGACTCCACGGGTGCCCTGCACGGCCTGACACTCGGCACCTCGACGCCGGAGCACCTGGCGCGCGCGGCCGTGGAGGGACTGCTGTGCGGCCTCGCCGACGCCGTGGACGCGCTGGTGGCGGCCGGGGTTCCGGTGCAGCGGGTGTTCCTGATCGGCGGCGGCGCGCGGTCGGACGCGGTGGCGCGGATCGCGCCCGCCGTCCTGGGCCGGCCGGTGCTGCGGCCCACCCCCGGCGAGTACGTGGCCGACGGTGCGGCCCGCCAGGCGGCGTGGGTGCTGGCGGGCGCGGACGCCCCGCCGGAGTGGGCGGCGGCGGACACGGAGGTGTTCCACGCAGACCCGACCCCGGACGTCCGCGCCCGCTACGCCCAGGCCCGCGACCTGACGGTCCCCCAGCTGTGACCCGCACCCACCCGCGAGTTGACCGATCCCACACGCCGAGTTCGCCGTATCAGCCCGCAAGTTCGCCATCCCGCGCGGCGAGTTCGCCGTACGGCCCGGCGAGTTCGCCGTACGGCCCGGCGAGTTCGCCACCCCACCGCGTGAGTTCGCCGATCTGCGGGCCGAGTTCGCCCGATCGTCCCGTTGGTCGTTCCAGATGAGCCGCGAGATGGCGAACTCAGTCGGTGAGACGGAGAACTCGCGCCGTGGGGTGAGGAACTCGCGGGAGGGAACTCGGCCGATGGGTGCGGCGGGGGTGCGGCGGCACAACCTCGCGCTCGTGCTGCGCGAGGTGGCAGAGGGGGAGCCTGTGTCACGGGCCGCCGTCGCGGGGCGGACGGGGCTCACCCGCGGCACCGTGTCATCGCTGGTGGAGGAGCTGCTCGAGAGCGGGCTCGTCACCGAGCTGGCCGCCGCCCGCGGCGGCACCGGACGGCCGGCGAACCCGTTGCAGCTCAACCGGTCCGGGCCTGCGGGGCTGGGCGCCGAGATCGGGGTCGACCACGTCGGCGCCTGCGTCGTCGATCTCACCGGGGCTGTGCGGGCGGTCCGCACCGTGGCGTCCGACCATCGCGATCAGACCCCCGCCGTCGGGCTCGAACGGGTTGCTGCGCTGGCCCGCGAGATGATCGCCGACGCCCGCCTGACCGTCGTCGGCGCGACCGTCGCGCTGCCGGGCGTGGTCGGGCCGGACGGCGAGCTGCAAAGGGCTCCCAACCTGCCCCGATGGATCGACGTGCCCGTCGGGAGCCGACTGTCGGGGCTGCTCGACGGGCTCCCGGTGGATACCGGCAACGAGGCCGATCTCGCCGCGCTCGCCGAGCTGTGGTGCCGCGACGGCCCTCCGGACGTGCTCTACGTGTCCGGCGAGATCGGCGTCGGCGGCGCGATCGTGCTCGGCGGCGAGCTGTTCCGTGGGGCCGGTGGGCGGGCGGGCGAGCTGGGACACGTCGTCGTCGATCCCGACGGGCCGTCGTGCAGCTGTGGCGGCCGCGGCTGCCTCGAACAGGCGGCCGGGCAGGAGGCACTGCTTGCGGCGGCCGGCGCCACGGACGTCGACGATCTGGCGGCCCGACAGCACGAACCCGGCCCCGCGGCCGCCGTCGCCGCGGCGGGCCGAGCGCTCGGCGTCGCGCTGGCCGGGGCCGTCAACCTGCTCGACGTGCCGGCCGTCGTCCTCGGCGGGTTGTACGCGCGGCTCGGCGCTCCCCTGCGCGACGCGGTGGCGGCGGAGCTGGGAACGCGCGTGCTGACCAGCCCGCCCGTCGACATCCGCTGCTCGGCCCTCGGCGCCGACGCGGCGCTGCGCGGTGCCGCCACGTCGGTCGTCCGTGCCCTCCTACAGCACCCATCACCCGCGAGCTGACTCGTCGGACCGCCCATCTGATGATCGTGATCGCCTGTACGCCTCACTGCCGCGCGCGCGGCAGTGAGGTGCGACCGGCACCGATCATGCTCGGGGCAGCGTCGTCATGATCGCAGCGCATCGCACGTCGCGGCCGTGACGGGTGCCGAAACATGCGGCCGGCCGCGATCAAGACCGCGTCACCGCCGTGCCCGATCGGCCAACACCACGTGCCGAGATGGTCAACTCGCGGTGTGTTTGGGGGTCAGTTCTCGTCGGGCTGGCTCGCCTTGCGGACGTAGAGGAGGCGGTCGCCGCGTTCGAGGGCGTCGACGGCGGAGGCGTCGACCCGGTGCAGTGTCTCGCCGCGGACCACGCCCAGCACGATGTCGGCGAGGTGGCGGGGTGAGCCGCCGATCTCGGAGTCCTCGATCTCCCGCTCGCTGATGGCGAAGCCGGCGTCGGGGGTGAGCAGGTCCTCGATCACCTCGACGACGCTCGGGGTGATGGTGGCCGCGCCGAGCAGGCGGCCCGCCGTCTCCGCCGAGACCACGACCGACGTTGCGCCCGACTGGCGCAGCAGGTGGACGTTCTCCGACTCCCGCACGGACGCGACGATGCGGATGTCGGGAGCCATCTCACGGGCGGTGAGCGTCACCAGCACCGCGGTGTCGTCGCGGTTGGTGGCCACCACGATCGCCTTGGCATCCGGGACCCCCGCGATGCGCAGGACCGACGAGCGCGTGGCGTTGCCCGTCACCGTCACCAGCCCGAGCGCGGACGCGGCGTCGAGCTGGGCGCGGTCGGTGTCGACGACGACGATGTTCGCAGGGTCCGCCCCGTCGCCGAGCAGGGTCTCGACGGCAGCGCGGCCCTTCGTGCCGTAGCCGACGACGACGGTGTGGTCGCGCACGCGGGACCTCCAGCGCTGGATGCGGAACGACTGCCGTGACCGCTCGGTGAGCAACTCGACGGTGGTGCCGACGAAGGTGATGAGGAAGATCAGCCGCAGCGGCGTCACGATGATCGTGGTGATCCACCGCGCCGTGGGGCTGACCGGCACGATGTCGCCGTAGCCGGTGGTGGAGACCGACACCGTGGCGTAGTAGAACGCGTCGCCCAGGCTGATCGGGGTGTCGCTGTTGTTGTCGAGGTACCCGGCGCGTCCGAAGTAGACGATGAACGCGGTGGCGGCCAGTGCGCCGAGCGCGATGGCGAGGCGGCGCAGCAGGGAGACGATGGGGGTGACGGTGGAGTCCGGCATCCGGACCGGCCCGACGAGCGTCGGGTCGGCGATCGGCCTACGACGCTCTGTCCGCACCCGCGGAGGGTAGCCGTGCGACGATCATCGGCATGACAGTCCCCCGCCAGCGCGCGGCGATCGCGATGAGTGCACTGCTCGGTGCCGCGAGCGTGACACACGTCGTCAGCCCCGCGTTCTACGACGTGATGGTGCCGACGCAGCTTCCCGGCACGGCCCGCTTCTGGACGCTGGCCTCGGGTGTGGCCGAGCTCGGTGTGGCCGCGCTGGTGGCCGTGCCACGGACCCGCAGGCTCGGCGGGCTGGCTGCGGCGGCGCTGTTCGTCGCTGTGCTGCCGGCGAACATCAAGATGGCCGTCGACTGGTCGGACCGCTCGGCGCGCGAGCAGGCCATCGCCTACGGCCGGCTGCCGTTGCAGATCCCGCTGGTGCTGTGGGCGCTGAAGGTGCGCAAGAACGCGCCCCGATGACCACCCGCTATGTCGTGCTCCTGCGCGGCATCAACGTCGGCAAGGCCAAGCGGATCGCCATGGCCGACCTGCGGGCGATGCTCACCGACATCGGCCACACCGACGTGCGCACGCTGCTGAACAGCGGCAACGCCGTCGTCACCGGTGCGGACGGCGATCCCGACGAGCACGCCGCGAGGATCCACTCCGCCATCGCCGACCGCTTCGCCATGGACGTCCGCTGCCTGGTGCTGACCGGCGGGCGGCTGCGGGCGATCGTCGACGGCCATCCGTCGCCGAGGTCGCCGACAACGGCTCCCGGATGTTCGCGCACGTACTGAGCGCCGCACCCGATCCCGCGCTGCTCGCCGAGCACGACCCGGTGGCGCTGGACCCGCAGTGGGCCCGGCTCGGCGACCGGGTGATCTACCAGTGGTGCCCGGACGGGCTGCTGCAGGCGCCGCCGGTGGCGGCCTACGCGGAGAAGCACCTCGGCGTGACCGTCACCGCGCGGAACTGGAACACCACGACCAAGCTGCTTGACCTGCTCTAACCGGCGGGGACCGAGGTCAGGAGGGCGCGGAGGCCGTCGGCGTCGAGGAGGTCGGTCGGGCTGAGCGTCACGTTCTGGCGGACGAAATGGAACGCCGCCCGCACCTGCCCGGGATCGCAACCGGCCAGCGCGGCCCAGGCCAGCCGGTAGGCCGCGAGCTGCACCGACAGCGCCGGGAGGCGGGCGTCGGCGGGAAGGGTGCCGGTCTTCCAGTCCACCACCGTCCACGTGCCGTCGGGCTCGGCGAACACGGCGTCCATCCGTCCACGCACCCCGACCCCGGCGACGACGGTCTCGAACGGCACCTCCATCTCGACGGGCCGCCGCTCCGCCCACGCGGAGGCGAGGAAGGCCTCCTGCAGCTCCTCCAGCGCGTCGTTGGAGGCGGCGCCCTCGTCGGCCGCGCCGGGCAGCTCGTCGAGGTCCAGTAGCTGCGCGGCGCCGAAGCGCTGCTCCAGCCAGGCGTGGAACGCGGTGCCCCGGCGGGCATGCGGATTGGGCGGCAGGGGCAGCGGCCGGCGCAGGCGCGCCGCCAGCGCCGCCGGGTCGTCGGCCAGCTCGACGAGCTGCACCACCGACAGCTGTGCCGGCAACGCGACGGTGGGCCGGGCCCGGGCCGCGGCGCGCTCGGCCAGCAGCACGTCGACGTCGGCGGCCCAGCCCTCGGGATCGAGCTCGTCGGGGGGCTCGTCCTCGCCGGGCAACCCACGGTCGCGCTGCGCGGCACGGACGAGGTCGGCGCCCGCGTGGACGTCGGCCGAGCGGGGACCCAGCGGATCGGCCGGCCAGACGCCGACGGGCGTGTCGAGCGTGGCCGGGTTGACCTCGCCGTCCCCGGGCTCCTCCGCCCAGACTTCCGCCGGGTGGACCTGCGCCGCCTCCACCAGGAACTCCGACGGCTCACGAGGCTTGTCCCCCGACGCGCCCCAGCGGTGGCCGGAGAGCAGCAGCACCCGCTCGGACCGGGTCAGAGCGACATAGAACAGCCGGCGCTCTTCGGTGAGCCGCCGCTCGTCGAGCGCCTCGGAGTGGGCCTTGACCACGGTCTCCAGCTGCTTGCGATCCCCCTCCGCCGGGAGCTGGATGTCGGGCAGGTCCGCGGCGTCGCCCCGCAGCGCGACGGGCAGCTCTGCCGGACTCGTCAGCCAGGTGCCGCCGATCTTGCGGCCCGGGAACACCTGGTGGACGAGGTGCGGCACGGCCACCACCTCCCACTCCAGGCCCTTCGCCGCGTGGACGGTGAGCACCTGCACGCGGTCGGGCGTGACCTCGACCTCGCCCGGGCTGAACCCGTCCTCGGCCTTCTCGGCGGTCTCCAGGTAGTCCAGCAGCGCGGGCAGCGTCGAGACCTCCGCCCCCGAGGCGAAATCGGCCACGACGTCGGCGAATGCGTCGAGGTGGGCCCGGCCCACCGGCCCGGGCCGGGCCGCGGTCTCGGCGTCGAGCAGCAGGACGCGCTCGGCGTCGGCGACGAGGTCGGTGAGCGGTGCGCCACCGCGGGAGCGGAGCCACCCCAGCTCGCGGGCCAGCCGTCCGATCCGTTCGAACCCGGCCGGCGAGTAGCGCTCCGGCTCCCCGGGGTCGTCGAGGGCGTCGACGAGCCCGGCCTGCTCGGCGTGCTCTCCGGGCAGTGCACCCAGCGCCAGCTCGGCCGGGGTCAGTGGTCCCCGCCGGGACGGGAGGTCGGGCACCAGCTCGCGGGCCCGCGCCCACAGGGCGGCCAGGTCGGAGACCCCGAGCCGCCAGCGCGCCCCGGTGAGCAGCCGGACGGCCGCAGGCCCCGCGAGCGGATCGGCCACCAGTCGCAGGGCGCTGACCAGGTCGCGGACCTCCGGGGTGTCGAGCAACCCACCCAGCCCGACGACCTCGACCGGCAGCCCGCGCGCCCGCAGTTCGGCCGCGATCGGGTCCATGTCGACGCGGCGGCGCACCAGCACGGCCGACGACGGAGGCTCGTCCGCACCCGTCCACTGCGTAGCGATCGCGTCCGCCATCCAGGAGAGCTCGGACGCGACGTCGGGATGCAGCGCAACGCGCACGACCCCCGGTGTGACGCCCGGCCCGGGCCGCAGCTCGCCGACGCTGACGAATTCAGGGCCGGACCCATCCCGAGGGGAGGGGGGCGGGGCCGCGCGGAGGGGGGCTGAGGCGGCGTTCGCGAGGTCCAGGACCTCCTCGGGGTTGCGGAAGCTCGTCAGGAGGCCGTACTGGTCTGCCGGTTCCCCCTCCCCGGCCGGGAAGTCGGTGCGGAAGCGCGTCAGGTTGCCCGCGCTCGCGCCACGCCAGCCGTAGATCGACTGGCAGGGGTCGCCGACCGCCGTGACCGCCGGCCCGTCGCCGCGCACGGGCTCGCCCGGCACCGTGCCGAACAGGGCCCGCAGCAGCACCCGCTGGGCGTAGCCGGTGTCCTGGTACTCGTCGAGCAGCACGGCCCGGTAGGTGGCCCGTTCGGCCTCTCCCACCTCCGGGTGGGCGGCCGCGACCTGCGCGGCGACGGCGAGCTGGTCGGAGAAGTCGACGGCCCGCTCGGCCCGTTTGCGGGCGGTGAACGCCTCCACCAGCGGCAGCAGGGCCACGCGTGTGTGCTGGCTCTGGATCCACTTCTTGTAGGTCTGCGACGGCTCGGCACGCTGGCCCTTGCCGCGGGGGGCGCCCTCGAGCAGGTCGGTGAACAGCTCGGCATGCCGGCGCACGGCCGACGGGTCGACGAGGTGTTCGCCCAGCTCCCCGGCCAGCGACAGCAGGCGCTCGGTGACCGTGGCCGGCATGAGGTCGACGTCGAGGTCCTCGGCCCAACTGGTGACGACGCGGTGCGCCAGCTGCCAGGACGCGGTCTCGCCCAGCAGCCGCGCCGCGGGCTCGGCGGGCAGCCGCAGGGCATGCTCACCGACCAGCCGGCCCGCGTAGGCGTGGTAGGTGGCCACCGTCGGCTCGCCCGCGAGCACCGCGGCCCGGCGCTCACCGCTCGGGTCGAGCTCGTCGAGCAGCCGCGAACCGGCGAGGCGTCGCAGCCGCGACCGCACCCGCGCCCCGAGCTGCTGCGCGGCCTTGCGGGTGAACGTCAGGCCCAGGACCTGCTCGGGCAGCACCTCGCCGGTGGCCACCAGCCAGACGACGCGCGCCGCCATCGTCTCGGTCTTGCCCGCCCCCGCCCCCGCGACGACCAGGGTCGGGCGGGCGGGGGCCGAGATGACCGCGGCCTGCTCGTCGGTGGGGGGCGGCACGCCCAGCGCGACGGCCAGCGCCTGCGGGGTCAGCTCCACGCGCGGAGTTCTACGCCGGTGGCACGGCCGGAGGCGTGGCGGGGGCGTACACCCGGACGTAGTCGACGTCGAGGTTGATGCCGGCGGCCGGCGTGGTGGCGTCCGGGGCGGCGATCCAGTCCGTCTTCGGACCCTGGTCGAGCTGGATGGCCAGGTGCATCGAGGTCTTCGGGATGGCGGCCTTGTCGGTCAGCTTG